>JACIXY010000038.1 GCA_014360195.1 Bacillota bacterium | reverse complement strand
CCGAGGACCAGGTTGCGGGTAGACCTGGTCCTCGGAGGACCAGCCCGGCATGGAATCTGGTCCTCCGGGGACCACCCCTGCCGCCCTCCTTCGCCAAAACCGGGCAGGGTGGCGCACCAGGGACCAGATCCCGCATAGAGATGGTCCTCTGGGGACCAGCTTGGCGCGCGTTCTGGTCCTCTTGTGACCAGCGCGCCTCGGCCGCCGTCGGGGGTGGTGCACCAGGGACCAGGTTACTCGCGAGGTTGATCCCCTGGGGACCATCAGCACGCAAAACCTGGTCCCCTGGGGACCAGGGGTTTTTGGAGATCTCGCAAGGTGGTTACGTGGGGACCAGGTGACGGGCGAAGATGGTCCCCAGGGGACCATCTTCTCGTGTAACCTGGTTACCAGAGGACCAGATCCGGCATCCTCGTGGAGCGAGCGTCACGAGGGTGGGTCTTTGGTGACCAGGTTTCGCTCGAGGTTGGTCCCCCGGGGACCAGCTGCGCGCAAATCCTGGTCCTTTGAGGACCACCCGTCCGCGCGCATCCGTGAAGGTGGTCCCCTGGGGACCAGGCGGCGCTCGAACCTGGCTCCCTGGGGACCACCTTTGGGTCGATGCTGGTCACCAGGGGACCAAGTTTGGCGTTTTGCCGGTTGAACCGCGACGAGGGTGGATCTCTGGTAATCAGGCTTTGCTTAAGGTTGATCCCCCAGGGACCACCCGCGCGAGGGATCTTGGGATCCCAGGGACCACCCAGCGACGACCGCTGCCGCGCGGCCCCCTAACCGCGGGCTGATCATGCCCAAGGCAGACGATTCCCTCGAAGACCCTCGAAGAAAGGAAAAGCCGCGGAAAGCAGCGGCCCCGCCATCATCCCAGAGGCAGGCATGAGCGCTATGTGCGAACACGTACGTGTACCTGAACACGCACAAGCACGCACTCAGGCTCAAGCTGAGGCTCAGGCTCAGACTGAAGCTCAGACTCAGGTTCAGACTCAGGTTCAGACTCGGGGTCAAACTCAGGTCCTGGCTCAGGCTCAGGCTCAAAGTGAAGGCCCGGGCCAAGGCCAAGGCCAAGGCCTAGGGCTTGGTCTTGGTCTTGGCCTTGGCCTTGGCCCGGGATCGGGGTCGGGCCCAGGCTCAGGGCCTGACCATGGGCGGGCCATATATGGCCATCTCGGCCGGCAAGCGCTGGCATGGCGGCACCATCCCTCAACTCCTGAGTTGGCTCTCTGTAGTGTGGCTCCAGGCGTTGATCGTTTGGACGTAAGCTCACCTTCCTCGGGTGGCCAGGTGGCAACAAGGCAACCAGCTGGAAGCAGTTCGTCCGCCGTGCGCGACAAATTGGTAGCCCGGCGACCACGGCAGGCGCGCCACCCGACGGACTGGCGGCGGCTGACAGGCTCATGAATCCACGGGGGCATCCAGAGGCAGCCCGGCCATCGCGCGTGCTTTTCAGGTTGGCCGGGCTAAAGAGACGAGCACGATTGCCGATATGATGAATAGACACGGCACGACACGGTTCGGAGGAGCGCGGTCCGGCGATGGCGAGTAAACACGCAACGAAAAGACAGACGAAGAAACGAGCCCAGGCAAGACGCGTGAAGAACGAGAAGCAGCACCAGATCAGCCTGTGCATGATCGTGAAGAACGAGGAGGAGTTCCTCCCAGGGTGTCTCGACAGCGTCAAGGGCGTCGTTGACGAGATCATCATCGTCGATACCGGCTCCACGGACCGCACCGTCGAGATCGCCCGCCAGTACGGCGCGAAGGTCTACCACTACGAGTGGAACGACGACTTCGCCGCCGCTCGCAACGAGAGCCTGAAGCATGCGACCTGCGGGTGGATACTTGTGCTCGACGCTGATGAACGCCTCGAACCTGGTTCAGGGCCTCTCTTGAAAGCGATTGCGCATGGAAAGGCGCCGAAGGCAATGTACGCTTGTCGAATAGTCAACGTGCTCGCTCCAGGCGAGGTTTCTGAGCACACAGTTACGAGGTTCTTTCCAGGCGGGGGCTCAGTTTTGTTTCACGGTCTCATTCACGAGCGGCCTGTACCAACCGGAGAAGGATGCATTCGAAAGGGCGAGCCTCCGTGCCTCTTGAAAGGGTTCACGGTGACCCATATTGGGTACAAGCAAGATGTCGTGCTGCAACGCGAGAAAATCAGGAGAAACGACGCTTTAGTGCGAGACGTGCTACGCAGAGAAAACAGCCCCTACTATCGTTACAAGCTTGGCACCAGCCTGTTCCAGCAAGGACGAGCAGACGAAGCCGCTGAGGAGCTTAAGAAGGCGCTGGAATTGCTTGCCGAACAGGCAGACGACAGGGTTCGGACTGCGAGCGCTGTGCAGGTACGGCTTGCACTCTCGGAAATCTGCATGGCTAGACGAGACCTCGAAGGAGCGCTCAGATACGCAGGCGCGGCTGTGGCCGACTGCCCTGAGTCAAGAGGAGCACGATTTCAGTACGGCCGTGTGCTGTTTGAGATGGGTAGGATAGAAGAATCGCGGGCGGTCTTCTTGGAGCTCGCCTCAGAGTCTTCGGCAGACCTGCTACCACCAACTGACTTGTTGGGTTTTGATCCTTCCATATGCACATGGAAAGCCAGGGCCATGGCGGCTAAGTGCAGCCTTTGCCTGGGTGACATATCTTCCGCAGCTGCGTTGCTGGCTGATGCGGCAGGGTTCTTGCCCAGGAGCAATGCGTATGTATCTGCGGTCTACGAAGTCGTGCAGATGCTGAAACGGCAGACGCAACTTGGTCGGGAAGAGCAAACAAGCTTAGAGACGCTCGCAAAGGTTCTGGAAGAGGAAGCAGGGAATCGTGCGGCTACAGGAGACGAGCGCTTTGAGCAAGGGGATTACAAAGAGGCGGCGGACGCATACGTGGATGCGCTCCGACTCGGTTATGTGAGCGACGCGTCCCTGCTTGCCAAGATTGGGTATGCCCAAGCTGCATGCGGTCGGCTTGAGGAAGCATTCACAGCGTATGTACAAGCCTTGCGTTCAAGGCCTACCGATGTCAACACTCTCAACCTTCTGATTGAACTGACTCAACTGTTCGGATCGGAGTTACCCCACCCCACCACTCAATGTGCGTTGCAACAGGCGGTAGCAACCTAGGCCGCGCCGGTTTGCTTCTCAAAGGGCGGTCGACCTCGGAGACGAGACGCTTGCTTCGCAGCCGGATACTGTTTACAAATGGGCCTAAAGCGCGAATGGATATTGCCGAATGTCTTATATAGGGAAGGTTGCTAGGGACGCAGCACGTCAGGCCTGCGTAGCTCTATGCTACTGACAACCATGAAAGGAGGCGGTCGAATGGTAGCCTAGCAGGTCCATGGAACTGGTGTCGGGCGCTCCAGCGCAAGAAACGCCCGCGTGGGAGTGGCCGCGCCCCGCGTGACAAAAGTGCGGCAAGAGGAAGGAACCTCGACTCGCGACAGGTCGCGGGATGAAATGCAAGGAGGTAGCAAGAAATGGCACAGGGTGATCTCACTCGAATAGCATCGAACATTACAGGCCTGAATGCCCTCAATGCGCTGAAGGCTGTAAACAAGCAACTGGGGATTCACCAGTTGAGACTCTCAACAGGTAAAAGAATAAACGAAGCCGCAGATGACCCGGCCGGTCTCACAATAGCAACAAAGCTCAATTACAAAAGCCGAGGCCTTGGCGTGGCTCTGGACAACATTGGCGATGCCAAGAACCTCCTGGGAGTAGCCGAAGGCAGCCTCATGAAAATCAACGACATTCTGCTGCTGATAAGGGACAAGGCTGAGCAGGCTGCCAACGATACGCTTGGAGCCGAGGAGCGAGATGCTATCAAGAGCCAGATTGAGCAGCTCCTCCACGAAGTGGACGCTATCGTTCAGGAGACCGAGTGGAACAAGCGAAACCTTATTGATGGCACTGCAGGTACCCTGAAATTCCAGACCGGTTTCCAGTCGACTGCAACGACCACCGTGTCCCTGTCGAGTGGTTTTGACTCAGCCGATCTCACACTTAACACCGTAGATGTTTCAGACAATACAAAAGCCACCGCGTATATGCAGTCTGTCGATTGGGCCATAGGGCAGGTCAACATCCAGTTGAAAGACATCGGTGCTGTTGTATCGCGTCTCACGTTCAAAGAGGAAAACCTCATCGTTGCCAAGACCAACACCGAGGCAGCGTACAACCGTATCATGAACGCCGACATTGCGGCCGAGCAGCTTGAGGCGATGAAGTACCAGATCCTGCAGCAAACGGCTACCGCAATGCTGGCGCAGGCGAACGTGGCGCCGCAGGCGGTGCTGGGTCTGTTCAGGTAGTTGACGTAACTCGGCTCCGAATTCGGGTCGAGATCGGGTCTACAGCGTGGGTTTTGCTCGTGGGGGGAAGAGGACCTTCCCCTCACGGGCGTCCGGTAACGGGGGCCAGGACAAGCGGAAGGTGTGTCAGCAGAAGGGCGCGGTGCCGGCGGGCCGTCGTACCCGATACCAGGCCCGGCCGGGTTGTGGGGAAGCGACCGGTGAGCTGCGAGCGCCGAATGAGATATCGCGGGTCCGCGTGGCCGTTGGTGATGGGGATTGTGCTAGGGTTGTCGGTGATTGCACAAGGGAACCTTGATGTCTGGTAAGAGAGTGCAGCATCGATAATGCGGCACCCGCCTGAGAACTGGCGCAAGCACGTGAACTCACGCGTAGTGCAAGGGTGGCAAGAAGCTAGCTTACGCACGCCCGATCCTTGCTCATAGAGACCCGCCTCGACAAGAGGGAGCGACAGGAAGGGCCGATGAAACTCGGGGCCGACTGGAGGTCATGCCGATGAACGCTGAACTTGACGTGCTGCAGGCGACGAGCGAGTACAGGGGCCGGAGCGCGTTTGACACCTACCGGGCGCAGCAGGTGCTCTCGGCGAAGCCCGAGGAGCTTGTGCTCATGGTGTACGACCACGTCATCACAAGCTGCAGAGCGAAGGATAAGAAGAAGGCGTCGGCTGGTATCGCGACGCTCATCGATAGCCTAGACCTCGACCAAGGCGAGATCGCGGCGGGACTGTTTCGACTGTATAGATACGCGATGGAGAGGGTTTGGGAGGGAAAGTTCGACGAAGTGCTTTCCGTGATGCGCCCGCTTCGGGAGACCTGGGCGGCGGCCATGAAGGGCATGGGGAGCCCTGCCAGCCCGCCTGGCGCAAGCGCGGTTGCAGGTGGACCGGAGAGGGTGGGCGCCTCGGCCGCGAGGTGATCCCGCGTGGAAGTCACAGTTGCAGAGGTCAGGCTGAGACACCTGGATATGCTCGCGAATACCCAGGCGCGTCACGTAGTGCCGCGCCTTGTGCGTGTACCCGAAGAGTCGGCCCAGCGGGCGACGGCGCAGGGCACGCGCCGGCAGGGCGCAGTGAGGGATCCGCGGGAAACGCAGGCCGAAGCCGCGGCAGAAGCTGAGGCCGAAGCCGAGCGTACCCGGCAGGAGCAGGAGCGCGCAGAACGCATAGCGCAGCTTCTCGCCGAGAGTATCGTGAATATCAGGATCACCTTTCATGTGGACACCGACACCGGCGAGGTAACCATCAAGGTGATCGATAACGTCACCGGCGAGGTTGTGCGGTACATCCCTCCCGAGGAACTCGCGACGATGATGGATCACCTCAGAGAGTTCGCGGGTCTCGTGGTGGATAGGAAGCGGTAGGCACACAGGCACAGCACGAGGATGGAACATGGAGCGCAAGCGGAGGTGGTCGTTGTGAGTCTCGGCATACCGCCTCTCATGACGGGTACGAATCAGCTCGAGGAGCTTATCAAGAAGTACATGGAGATCGAGTCGCGGCCGGTTGCTGATCTAAAGGCCGCGATAGAGGCGCTTACTACGAGGGCAGCGATGTTTCGGGACCTCAACTCTTCACTGCTCGCGCTGAAGAACGCGTCGGCCGACCTCGTCCCTGAGGACCTGACATCGCTCTACGATGCCCGGACCGCGGTTTCTAGCGACCCTAACGTGGTCGTGGCAAGCGCCACCACTTCGGCAGCCACGGCTACCTACAGCATCTTCGTCGAAAGGCTCGCAAGCTACGACGTGGTGGTCTCGAACACCTTCAGCAGCACGGGCACGGAGATCTCCCAGGCGGCGGGCGAGGGCACGAAGACCTTCACCGTAACCGTGGGCAGCACTTCCTGGAACATCACGGTTCAGGTGACGGCAGGTCAGGATAACGCCACGGTCCTGGCGAACATGGCGAGCGCAATCAACGCGTCTGCTGCGAACACCGCAGTGAGCGCCGCGGTGGTAAGCGAGCAGGCGGGCACCTCCCGCCTTGTCATTACCGCGAAGTCCACGGGGAGCGCCAACGCCATCAGTCTGGCGGAAGCGGGCGGCACCGATAACATCCTTGCGGCGTCCGGGACGAGCTCCTCGGTGCAGTCCTCGGGCACGAGCGGCGGCTACCTTGCCGCACGCGACACACTGGACGCGAAATTCACGCTTAACGGCCTCGCGTTCGTGCGCGCATCCAACGAGGTGTCGGACGCGATTTCCGGAGTCACCCTCACACTCAAGAGAGCGCAGGCCGCCGGTGACGCCCCGGTGAGCATCGAAGTCAAGCGCGACACCAGTACGCTGAAGACGAAGATCAAGTCGTTCATTTCAAGTTACAACTCGACCATCAAGTATCTCAACAACAAGATTCTTGTCGATCCCGACGCCGGGATACGCGGAGACCTCGCGGGTGACGCCACTTACCTGGAGCTAAAGGTGAAGATGAATCGGGTTGTCCAGGGCAGAGTTGACGGCCTTGCTTACCCCGACCCCACGAGGCTCCACGACATCGGCATCACTCTCGATAGTGCCGGCAATCTCGTCCTGAGCGACGAGGCCAAACTGGATGCGGCGCTGTCTGACCGGCCCGAGGCGGTGCGCGACCTTTTCACATCCGCGACCGGGGTGGCGGTCAAGATGCGGGACCTCATGGACCCGTTTGTGAAGGAGCTAACGGGCATCATCGCGCGACAGCAACAGTCCATCACGAACCAGATCGACAGGATCGACTCGAGGGTGAAGGACCTTGAGGAGCGCCTCGCCATACGGGAGAAGGCTCTCCGATCGGAGTTTTCGTCGCTCATCCGGGCCATGCAGCTCATGAGCGCGCAGAGCGCCCTGCTCAACAGCTTCATGGCCCAGGCGAACGCGCTGTTTGCCTACTAAGTGAGAGTGCAGGAGTCTTCCCGACTTTTGGGAGGGGTTGCCGGTGGTTGCACGAGGGGTGTCAAAATCCGGCCACTCGCCCCACGGGCCGGATTTTGGTGAAGCGCGCCCCGCTTGGGGCGCCGTCCCCGAGTGCAACACCGGCAACCCGATACCTAATGGGAAGCTGGGAGGAACTGACGAACTCTCACTTAGTGTCCGGATGCGAGTGTGGACAAAAGTCTTGGCGGTTCTCCGGCGAACTCGGGGCCCCGGGGGCACGCCATCATGTCCCAGAGCCTTGCGCCCGGCAGCGCGACAGAAGCGTGGCCCGGGGACCCCGCGCGGGGGGATACGGCGTGTGCCGGCGGACGCCTCGTTTGTGAAGATGCCGCTCGCAAAGTGCGGCTCTAGGGGTGGAAGTCACCTTCTTCCGCGGCTGGTGCCTGCAATATGGGGAGCGTGCAACCTGCGACATCGCCAGGCGGAATCCTGCCGGTTGTACGCAGGCCGAGTTCTGTCGGGGTGACACTTCCAGGAGGTACAAGGTGCCCAAAGAGCAACGGGGTCGAGCAGATATAGGGTTATGGGACCCGCGGCAGGTGCGGACTTGAGGATGCCGTAATCGCGTGAAACCTGAAGAACCGGGGAGGGCACAGGTTGAGCAAGAAGGACCTGCGTGAGCAAAGGACGGCCGAGATCGCCGAGAGCTACAACCGGGAGGCACTGCTTCTGGAGAAGGTCGTCCAGCACATGAAACGCGAGATAGAGCTTCTGCAGGCCGGGGACTATGCCTCCCTCTGTGACTCTCTAGCAGGGCGCGGCGAGCACATCGATGACATCGTGAAGCTCGAAGCAAGGCGGCGGGAGCTGGAGGCGGAGCTTTCCGACCTGAGACCTGCGACCGGCCGCGCCACTGAAGTCCAGGAGGCGCTTGCCGACCCCCGGGTGGTGGAGGCGCGCCGCAAGGCGGCGGCCATGCACCGCCAGGCCCTCGAGCTCGATGTCGAACTCCGGGAAATGGCCCGGGCCCGAAGAGCCGAGATGGAGGCGAGGCTTGCCGAGCTTGCTCATGGGAGGACGGCGAGCCACGCATATAACGGGCACGGACGAGCCAAACCCGCCCCAAGGTTCCTCGACAAGGAGCGGTGATCTGGAGCCGCGAGTTGCCATCTGTCAACCTCTTGCGCCATCTGTCGCCCACTCCAAGAAGGATATTCCATCTAGATGTCGAAAACCGTAGATATGACGCGAACTTGCGTGCCGCGGGCTCCTGCACGCCGGAGTCACCCGGGGCGGGGTGATTTGAGGGTGGTCTACAGGGTCCTTGTTGTCGATGACGAGCCCAACATGAGGGCCGTGCTTTCTGACGTCCTTACCGAGGAAGGGTACGAGGTGGCGGTGGCGCGCGACGGCGCCGAGTGCATCGCCAGGGTCACCTCGGGCGATTTCCACGTGGTCGTGCTCGATCTCAAGCTTCCCGACGCAAGCGGCATCGACGTGCTGCGCGAGATCAAGGCGCATTCCCCGGAAACCGTGGTCATCATGATAACCGCTTTCTCGTCGGTGGACACCGCCATCGAGGCCATGAAGTGCGGCGCCTACGACTATATAACGAAGCCCTTCAAAATCGATAACTTTAAGATGGTCGTTAAAAGCGGTCTGGAACTCGGAGCGTCGTTCTCGCGCTCCCCCCGCCGACCCCTCCGCGCGGAGAGCGAGTTCGGGATGGTGGGCTCCACACCGGAGATGCAGAGGATTTTCAGGATGATCGATGACATCGCGCCGACGAACGCGACGGTCCTCATCTACGGTGAGAGCGGCACCGGGAAGGAACTCCTCGCCAGGGCCATCCACAACTGCAGCCACAGGGCGGACAAGCCCTTCGTGAAAGTGAACTGCGCGGCCGTCCCCGAGAGTTTGCTGGAGTCGGAGCTTTTCGGGCACGAGCGCGGCGCGTTCACGTCGGCGGTGGCAAGACGCCTCGGCCGCTTCGAGGTGGCCGATACGGGCACCATCTTCCTCGACGAGGTCGGCGAGATGAGCCCGGCCATGCAGGCAAAGCTCCTCAGGGTCACGCAGGAAAAAGAGTTCGAGCGCGTCGGAAGCTCGCAAACGATACGGGTTGACGTGCGCATCATCGCCGCGACGAACCAGGACCTCAAAGAGAAGGTCGCGCGGGGCGAGTTTAGGGAGGACCTGTATTATCGTCTCAGCGTGATCCCCATCTATCTGCCGCCGCTGCGCGAGCGCAAGGCGGACATCCCTCTCCTCGTGAATAAGTTCATCGCATACTACAGCGAGGCCATCGGGAGAAGGGTCACACACGTCTCGGAAAAGGCCATGAAGATGCTCATGGACTACGACTGGCCGGGAAACGTGCGGGAGCTTGAGAACTGTATCGAGCGGGCGGTCATCTTCGCAAAAGGCCCGGTCATCGATGAGGACAATCTCTACATCGGCATCCCCGCGATAAACGCCCCCGCGACATCGGGGACGCAGGGCGCGCGCGGCGAGGAAGGAGCGGGTAAGCCCGACGCGGTGGGGGCCGACGTTGCGGGGGCGGGCAGGCCCATGTCGATGAAGGAAGTTGAAAAGGCCCACATCGTGCGGGTGCTGCGCGAGACCAACAGCAACCGCACCGAGGCTGCGAAGATCCTTCAGATCAGCCGACGTACCTTGCTCAACAAGATCAAGGAGTACGGGATAGCCGAGTAGTAGTGCTCCATGGCGGCCGGCTGCCGCCACCATATAAAGGATGAAAGTGGCAGCCACCGCATGTTTTCAGGGCAGCTTGCGGGGTGTTGTCCAGTGGACAGTGCCTGGGTAGATGCGGCGCTCGCCGCCATGGCCGCGGGGGCGCTGGCATTTGCTTATTTGGAAAGGCGTGCGGCACGGCGTAGGATCGCCGAGGCCCAGAAACAGCTTGCCTCCATGCGCGAGTTCGTGTCGGGCCTTGCCGAGAACGACCTCGCCCTCCAAAAAGAGCTCGTGGC
Source organism: Bacillota bacterium (assembly GCA_014360195.1). GTDB lineage: Bacteria > Bacillota > SHA-98 > UBA4971 > UBA4971 > UBA6256. The sequence goes on along the minus strand of JACIXY010000038.1, from coordinate 14,719 downwards.
CGCAAACGCCGAGCTCAACCGGCGCGTCCTGCAACTAGCAAGCCTCTTCGAGGTCGGGAAGGAGCTCATGTCCATCCGCCGGCCCGATGAGGTTCTGGACCGCATTGCGGTGATTGCGAGCCGCCTCGTCCCGTCCCAGGGCTGCGCCATCCGCATCCTGAGCCGCGATAGATCCCACCTCGTCCTGAAGGCTCACCACGGCCTGTCCCCCGAGTTCGTTGAGAAGAGCGGGTCTGTTCCCGTTGATACAAGCTCCCTCGGGCAGGTGGTCCGGCTCGGGAAGCCCCTCGCCGGCGTTGACGGCGCGGGCGAGGCAAGCACGTACTTCGAGGACATGGGCCGGGAGGGGATGACGTTCGCCCTTTCGGTGCCTCTCGCGGTGCGCGGCGAGGTGACCGGCGTCCTAACTGTGTACACGCCGAGCATCCACGAGCGAACCCGCGACGAGATCAGGTTCCTCACGATCCTCGCGGCGTACGCCTCCGCCGCGCTCGAGAACGCGGAGCTGTACGCTGACCTCGGGCAGGCCAACAGGGAGCTTTCAGCGCTGAAGGAGTATAACGAGAGCATCATCGAGAGCCTGACGATAGGCCTTGCGGTGGTGGACAGGGACCTCGTCATCACCACCTGGAACAGCGGTATGCAGGCCATTACCGGGATCCCGGCGGAGGAGGCGCTGGGGAGGAAGTATTTCGAGGTCCTGCCGGAACAGGCCGAAGCGGGCCTTGCGGACATCCTCAGGGAGGTGCTCGAGGAAGGGGAAACCCTCGAGAGCGACGAGATGAGGCAGCGTGCGCCGGATGGCAGGGAATACGTCATTTCGTGCAGGGTATGCCCACTTGTGAGCGCGCAGGACAGGCAGCCCGGCGAAGAGCAGCAGGAAGCCGGGGACCAGGGCCGGGACGGGGACGGGGCTCCGGGGGCGGCCGGCGCCGGCGACGTTGTGACAGGCGCCATTATCGTGGCCGAGGACGTGACGGTGCGGGTGAGCCTGGGCGAGCGCCTGAGGCGGGCGGAGCGCCTGAAGGTGGTGGGCGAGTTCGCCGCCGGCATAGCCCACGAAATAAACAACCCTATCGGCATCATATCGGCGTGCGCAGAGCATCTTGCGGACAAGATCGCAAAGGCCATCGACTCTCCCAACGAATACTTGAAGCCGCTCAGGGCTATCGAGGAGGAGGCTGCTCGCTGCTCGGCCATAATCAAGAACCTCACGGTGTTCTCACGCCATCAGGAGATGCACCTGCGGCCCACCGACGTGCGGCGCGTCGTTGAGGACACGCTCTACCTCGTGGAGCGTCAGGCGGCTGCAGCCGGCGTGAGGATAGAAGTAGAGGGAGAAATAGAAGGAGGAGAAAGAAGCGGGAAAGTGGAAGGGGAGGGATCAAGGCCGAAAGGGGAGGGGCCGCGGCCGGGCGAGGAGCGTGCCGATGCTGGTGCCGCGGAAGCCCCTGGAGCGGAACTCCCACCGGTCCTCGCGGATGAGGCCCAGCTCAAGCAGGTATTCCTGAACCTCGCCGTGAACGCCATACAGGCGATGCCGGACGGCGGGGTCCTCAGGGTTCGCCTTGGCGTCGACTGGCGGCGCCGGGGAACGGGCAGATGCCCTGGCCGGAGCGCAGGCGCGACCGGCAGGGGCGGCGGGTACGTGTGGGTGGAGTTTGCTGACACGGGATGCGGCATTCCCCGCGAGAATCTCGCCAAGATCTTCACGCCCTTCTTCACCACTCGAACCACCGGCGTCGGCCTCGGGCTCGCCGTGAGCCACGGCATCGTGGAGGCCCACGGCGGCACGATCTCCGTGGAAAGCAAAGAAGGGGAGGGCAGCACCTTCACGGTGCGCCTCCCCGCCGCAAAGCACTACTAACCTTTGTCTCTTCCAACATAGAGAGGGTAGGCCCCGCCGCGACAGGAACGTCTTCGTGGAGTATGTGGAGCGAGTATGCGGAGAAGCAGGTGCGGAGATAAGCAGTTGCAGGAATTCAGCAGCAGGGGAAGAATAACCATGAAGGCTACCGGGGACGACCTGTGCCAGGCGTCCCTCGGCATCATGCGGCTGCCTGTGGAGGAGGCACATCGAAGAAGTGGACGCAGATACCTCGATGCGTGAATCTGGCATACCTACGCCCGAGGAGCTTGAGGCGCGTTCGGACGAAGAGGTAGAAAGCATTCTTGGCAACGCTGCCCGGAGCATGCAAGCTGCTGCGGTGCCGGGCCTCGAGCGGCTTGCGACGGGCGAGAACCTTCGCATCGCCAGGGCCGCGGCGCGCGCCCTGAGCGAGGTGCGAGACGAGTCGGCGGCCGATGCACTCGTGAGGATACAGGGCCTGGCGGACAGTAAGGCCGTGCGCAAGGAAGCCGGCCGATCATTGCACAGGCTGAGGTCCACCGGCGTGCATCCCGCTGCCGGGCCGGAACCTGCACCCGAGCGTGTGCCGGTGATCCCCGTGCCCGCCGGCAGGATCGAAAGCGCGTTCGCCGGGTACTACGACTGGATGGGCACGCGAGTGCTCGTCACCCACGTGTGGGCCCCAGCCCGGGGCAGGGCCTTCATCGTGTGGATACTGGGCGAAGACATAGGAATCGACGAGTGCCACGTGTTCCACGGCGGCAAGCGCGAGCTAGAGGAATTGATGCGCGACGCCGTAGAGGAGATGAGGCTTGTAGAGATCGACACCGAGCACGCAAGGTTCCTGCTGAAAGAGGCCGCCGAGGCCAGGCGCGAGGCCGGAAAAGAGATGCCTCAAGGGTACTTCCTGTATAGCGAGGCTGTCAAGCGCATGCCTCCGGCCCCCACCCGTCCGATCATCTACGAGAAGATGGATGCCGACGAGATAAGAGGTGATGCCTCGGCGCTCCGCGACTCGAGCCGTCTTCTGAGCCTGCTGTTCGCGTGTCCCTGGAGCCTCGATGAGGAAGAGACGAAGCCGTACCGGGAGAAAGTCCTCGCCGCGGCAAAGAGCGTCATTTACACAAGCAAGACCGTTCGGAGCGAGCGTCTGCGTGCAATCGTCGAAGAAGCCATAGCGGCCCTGTTTACGCCGGAGGTGGCGGAGAAGTACCGGAGACGCCTGGAGGAAACGGCGTACCTGCTGCTCCTCGAGGGCCGGGAGAAGCCTGCGCGCTCTGCTCTGGCCGCTGCGCTTGCCATCGCAGACGGTAAGCCCCCTCGCGAGATACCGTTCGTCGAGGCTCTCGTGGAAGGGAGCGTTGGCGTCGTGAGGGAGGGCACACCTGAGGCAAGGAGGCTCCGCCGGCTCAGGGCTGAAATAGAGCGGCGGCGCATGGTGAGGCCCCTCTTCGGGACCGCGACAGCCGAGGGCATCGTCGACCAGGCTCTCCGCGAAGACGAAGGAGACGAGGGCTGGGAGCAGGGCTGGGACGAAGATTGGGACGAAGACTGGCAGGAAGAATGGGGCGAAGACTGGAAAGAGGAGGAACAAACCGACACCGGCGAGGAGGAGGACGAAGAGGACCGGCCGCTCATCATAGATCCGCGCGACCCGCGCCAGCTGAGATGAGGCCGCGCGACGAGCGAGACTCTCGGCCTATGCCTCTTTAGTCTGTGCACTGTATGCGGAGGGAGCCACCACGTGAAAGTTATAGTCGGCTCCACGAACCCCGTGAAGGTCCGGGCGGTGCGAAGCGTGTTCGCCCGGGCTTTTCGCGACAGGGACATCAAAGTTGAAGGAATCGATGTTGATCTGGGCCTGCCCGACCAGCCCCTGGGCGATGACGAGACCCGCCGGTGCGCCGTGGCACGCGCCGCGCATGTGCTTGCGACGACCGACGCGGACGTGGGGGTCGGCCTCGAGGGCGGTGTCGCGTTCGAAAAGAGGGGCGAGGCCGAGGGTGACGGCGAGGGCGAGGTTAGCGAGCGCGAGGCCCATCTCATCGGATGGTGCGCCATAGCCACGCGGGACGGGACCCTGTCAGTCGCGCATGGCGCGTCGATGCCCCTTCCCCCCGCCGTCGGGCGCGAGATAGCCGCCGGGCGCGAGCTTGGCCCGGTTATGGACGAGCTCACAGGGGTCCACAACTCCAAGCAGAAGCTGGGGGCCATCGGATACTTCACATGCGGGCTACTCCCGCGCGAGAAGTCGTGGGAGTACACAATAACCTGCGCCCTGGTCAAGCTGCTTCGCCCTGAGCACTATGCCGGGGAGGGAAGGCGTGGTGGGGGTGCGGCCGCCAGGCCGCACGCACCCTGACGGCACGCCCGGCTCGAACGGTCCGTCCGATGATGCTGCGGCCTGCTATTGAAGGATGCGCCTTTCCACAGGCCTGCGGGCTATCTGTGCCTGCTCCAGGTGGGTCATGGTCAGCTTCTGCGCCTCAATCCTCCCGTGGCGCGATCTTACTATCAGCTTGTCTCCTGCTGCCAGCCTGTGCTGGCTGAGCAAATCCTGAGGCAGGGTGATCCTGCCCTTCTTGTCGATCTCCAGGATGTACTCGGCCACGTCACGCGATGCCTCCTGCATGGAATGGTAAGGGGCTCTCATCGGCTGCGTCGTCACCCATAGTATTGTCTGCGGCCTGGAGCGTATTCAGCCCTGAGGATGGCGCGAGAAAGCACCGGCTGCTTGTAGCTAACACTACCTTAATTGCGTATGGATCTCCTGATATTGCCGTTGTTGCCGTCGCTGCAGTTGCTTGGGCCGACAGTTGACGCATGTCACGGGTTCTTCGCCTCGAACCGGGACGGGTGACGCACACCACGGGTCCGCCGGGAACCGCGGCGACAAGCGTCACCGGAAGGCATAAAATCTCATTCCCGTGGCACCCTTTTGGGTGGAGGTGATGAGGATGGGCAGGATAACTGGGGTGAAGTGCACGGTAAACGAGTGCGTTTACTGGGGCTCGGGCAACGTTTGTGAGGCTGACGCCATCGAGGTGAACAGAAACCCCGCCCAGCGCGGCGCGGCAAGAGGCGCCGGCATGGAGGTCGGCCGAATCGGTGAACGCAGCGGAGCCCGCGGTGCGGCGAGAGGCGTCGACGTGGAGCTTGGCCGAATCGGTGAGCGTGGAGAGGCTCGTGGCGCAGCAAGAGGCGCTGACGTGGAGGCCGGCCGAATCGGTGAAGGCGGCGAGGCCCTCGGCGGAGGCGAGTTCACGGCCTGGGCGTCTGAACATACCATGTGCAAGACATTCAAACCCAGGGCCGCCGGATATAGCCGGTGACCTCGCCTCTTCTCGGCAGCAGATACGGCACACTCGGTTCCTGCAGCCGGGCGCGCGCTTCGCGCCCGGCTTGCGCGTCTCGTCCGTCGGCTGCGGCACCTCCGCCTCATGCCTCCGCTGTTCCGCTCCTCCGTGCCTTCGCGCCTCTATGCCTCCGCTCCCATCGTTGACATGCCCTGTGCCCAGGAATATAATAGCGGCGCAGGAAATCCCGGGCCGAAAGGGAGGCGGTGAGTTGGAACTCTGGTTCACCGAAAAGCAGACCCCGGGCGTTGCGCTGTCTCTGAAGGTCGCCCGGACCATCCACCGCGAGAAGACCAGGTACCAGGACATCGCGGTGCTTGAGACCGTCGATAACAGGAGGGTGCTCGTCCTCGACGGCTACGTCATGACCACCGACCTGGACGAGTTCGTGTATCACGAAATGATCACTCACGTGCCCCTGTGCACCCACCCGTGCCCTCAGAAGGTCCTCGTGGTAGGCGGGGGCGACGGCGGCACCATGCGTGAGGTGCTCAAGCACGGCTCAGTGGAAACCGCCGTGCTGGCCGAGATAGACGAGGGGGTCATCGAAGCAAGCCGTCGGCACCTTCCGCACCTGTCCGGCTCTCTCCAGGACCCCAGGTGCCGCATAATGGTGGGCGACGGAGCCGAGCACGTCAGGTCCCGTCCCGGCGAGTACGATGTCATCATCTGTGACTCCACCGATCCCGTAGGTGCCGGGGCCGTGCTTTTCTCGGAGGACTTCTATCGTGCCTCGCACCAGTCCCTGACCGAAGACGGGGTGTTCTGTGCCCAGATGGAGTCGCCGTTCTTCTACGGCGAGCTCATAGGGCGGGTCGTTCGTAACCTTCGGCAGATCTTTCCCATAGTGCGGCTTTACCTCGCCGTGGTTCCCTCCTACCCCGGAGCGCTGTGGAGTTTTGTGCTCGCGTCGAAGAAGTATGACCCGGTCCGGGACGCGCGGACCGTGGACCTGAAGACGCGCTATTATACGCCTGAGGTCCACAGGGCCGCGTTCGTGCTGCCGAAGTTCGTGGAGGAGCTTGTGCGCCCACAAAGCCCACAAAGCCCGCAAAGCCCGCAGGCCCCAGGGCCCGCAGGCCCGTAAGGGGCCGCAAACAGGAGGTGGCGCGGTGCCCAGGCAGCTTTCGGACATAAAGGAGCTTCTTGCTGAGAAAGACCTGCGATTGACCCCGCAGCGAGAGGCCATTCTGCGCGTCCTGGTGAAGCATGCGGACCTGCACCTTTCTGCTGACGAGATATACCGGCGCACGAAGGAGGAGTGCCCGGACATCGGTCTTGCCACCGTGTACCGGGCCCTCGAGATCTTCGAGAACCTCGGCATCATCCACAAGCTGCAGTTCGGCGAGGAAGGAAGCCGGTACGAGTTCAACCCTGAGTTCCAGAAGCACTACCACCATCACCTCATATGCCTGAGCTGCGGTGGCATCTTCGAGTTCAACGAGGACCTTCTCGACGACATAGAGGAGGCCATCTCCGAGCGCACCGGGTTCGACATCGTGGACCATAGCCTCAGGGTCTACGGGTACTGCTGGCAATGTCAGGCCGCCGCGCGGGGGGCACGCGACGCGGCCCAGGCCCACGGCGAGGCCCAGACTCGAACCGAGCCCCACCCCCCCCCCCACCTTCAGACCGGCCCGTCCTCAGGAGAGACTGGAGCAAACACCCGTGACGACGAATAACATATGTCTGCCCCAACCTCCGCGGCCGGTGAGCTCCGTTATTCCAGACGCTCTGCGCTGCGGCATGCTGCGGCAGGCCGGTTCGGTAACGGCAAGGCCGGAAGACCGGCACCTATTCCTAATTTCTATCCCTGAACCCGCGCTCGGAGGCGAGATCTCTCATGCGCCGAAGGAAGCTTGCCATCGTCGGGACTCCCAACGTCGGCAAGAGCGTGCTGTTCAACGCACTCACTGGCGCGTACGCCACCGTGTCCAACTACCCTGGGACCACGGTTGAGGTTTCGCGGGGCCTCGTCAGGATCCGCGGCATCCCCTTCGAGGTCATAGACACGCCGGGCGCGTATTCGCTTGTGCCCATCACCGAGGAGGAGCGCGTGACGCTGTCACTCCTCCTCGCTGAGGACATCGACATCGTGGTGCACGTGGTGGACGCGCGCAACCTCCGCCGGATGCTTCCCCTCACCCTGCAGCTCATCGAGGCCGGGTTCCCGCTGATCCTCGATGTGAACATACTGGACGAGGCTGAGCGCATAGGGATAAGGGTAGACATCCCAGGACTCGAACGCGAGCTCGGTGTGCCCGTGGTCGGCACGGTGCTCACGCGCGGCCTCGGGGTGGACGCGCTCAAGGACAGGGTGGCGGCATGTGTCCAGGGTATCTCCGGCATCACCGGCACGCATCTCAAGGCGTTCCGAGGACCCGATAGAGCATGCGGCGCGTGAGATCGAGGCCGTGCTCCAGGGGCGTTACCGCATGTCAAGGAGGGCCATCGCGCTCTTGCTCCTCTCCGGTGCCAGGGACGTCCACGCCCTTGTTCGGCGCACCGAGGGCCGCGAGTGCTACGAACGGATCCGCAGGACCGTGGAACGGGCCGCGAGCCGCTACGATATGCCCCTGTCGTATCTCATCGGCCTAGAGCGACAGGAGCGGGCGGACCTCATCGTCCGGCGGGTGACCACGACAGGTCTGCGCCGCGTGAGCCGGGCCGCGCGGGCTCTGGATTTCCTAACGCTCTTCCCGCCGGCGGCGATCCCTTTGCTGCTTCTCGTGCTCTACTTTGGGTTGTACAGGTTCGTAGGAGTGTTCGGCGCCGGCACCGTGGTGGATTTCCTTGAGAGGCGCCTGTTCGGCAAGGTGGTAAACCCCGTCGTGAACGCCTTCGTAACACGGCACATAGACAGCGTCGCTCTAAGGGAGCTTGTCGCCGGCGAATACGGCGTCATCACGCTGGGGCTTCGCTACTCGGTCGCCATCGTGCTCCCGATCGTGGGCACATTCTTCCTGATGTTCTCGGTCCTTGAGGACACCGGCTACCTGCCGAGGCTCGCGCTCATGGCGGACAGGGCCTTCAAGCTCATCGGGCTCAGCGGACGGGCGGTGATCCCGATAACCCTGGGCTTCGGCTGTGGCACCATGGCCACGATGGTGACGCGGACCCTCGAGACCAGGCGGGAACGGACCATCGCCACAGTGCTCCTGGCGCTCGCAGTGCCGTGCTCTGCACAGCTTGGCGTGATCCTTGGGATGCTCGCGACGAGGCCGCGGGCCCTTCTCCTTTGGGCGGGCGTGGTGGGCGCCGCGTTCCTCGCTGCGGGGCGCGCATCCTCTCGGTTCCTTCCCGGTGAAAGGCCGGTTTTCTACATGGAGGTGCCCCCGCTCCGGGTGCCGGTTGTGTCGAACGTGCTCGCCAAAACCTTCACCCGCATGAAATGGTACTTCGTCGAAGTCATGCCGCTTTTCATGGGCGCGAGCCTCGTTATCTGGATCGGCAGGATGACAGGCCTGTTTCAGCTTGTGCTCAAGGGGCTGGAGGTCCCGGTGAAGCTCATCGGCCTGCCACCGGAGGCGGCGTTCGCGTTCCTTTTCGGCTTTTTCCGGCGGGACTACGGTGCAGCGGGGCTGTACGACCTCGCGAGGGCCGGAAAGCTGACCGCGTCGCAGCTTGTCGTGGCGTCGGTGGCTCTCACGCTATTCGTCCCGTGCGTCGCGCAGTTCGCCATGATGTGGAAGGAACGGGGCTGGCGCGCCGCGCTCGCCATTACCGGGGTGGCCCTGGCGGTCGCCTTTGCCTCAGGTTATGTCCTCAACCTGATCTTGACGGGGACCGGTGCTTTGCCGTGAATGGGGGCAGCGGAGCAAGGATATTCCGCGCACGACGCGGCACAATAAGTGGCGAGCGCCCCCGGCCCACATGCCCGCTGGCGGCGCTCAGGGTTGGCGAGCGAGGGCGCGTGGTGCGTGTCAAGAGCGCGAGCACACCGCTCCTTCAGAAGCTTCTTGCCATGGCCGTCCTTCCGGGAAGCGAGGTTAGAGTGGATCTGAACTTCCCGGCGTTCGTCTTCGAGGTCGGGAACACGCGGGTCGCCGTGGACCGCGCCATTGCGGAGCAAATCGAGGTAGAACGGGTGACATGCGTGGAAGAGCGGCCTCGCGGCGTGAAGGGATGATAGAAAGGCTTTGCTAGTGATGGGGCTACGGTCCGTTGTGGCTTCTGCTCTGGCGTCGGGGGCGGCTTTCGTGTTCAACAGGGCGGCGTCGCGCGGCGGGCGGCCCGGCCCGCTCCTTGCGTTCGTGCTGGGTCCGGGCGTCGAGGAGGCTGCGAAGACGGGGTTCGCGCTGGCCATGGCAGCGCCCGTGGTCGTGGTGCACCTTGGTTTCGGCGCGGCGGAAGCTGTGTACGACGCCTCGGGACGGCGGGGGCGAGCTTCGTGGTCGGGGCCCGGGTTTGCAGCGGGAGCGGTGAGCCTGCTGAGCCATACCGCATTCGGCGTTCTGACGCAGGCGGTCCTCGCTCTCACGCGGCAGCCGCTCCTCGCGGTGACCGCCGCGGCCGTGGCCCACGCCCTGTGGAACGTCGGCATAGTTGCGCTGATGGACGCAGGCCGTCGCTCATGAGCAAGAGATTGACTTAGTTTCGTCGCGGATAATATAATGAAGCGCAGGCAACAATCGAAAACGCCGGTGTCAGCAGGGCTTTAGACGGGGGGTCTTGGGCTAAAGCCCTTTTCGGCATGGGCATTTTAGGATGTATCCAGGTGTTGTCAAGGCGCCCCGCTTGGAGCGCCGTTTGGCGCGCCGTTCCCAGGGTGTAACACCGATAGCCCACACGGAATGTCGGTCCCAGGAGGAGTGCTTCTTGAATAGCTTTCTCTCAGTGCTTCGGGAGTCCCCGGAGTTCGCGAATATCGCATCTGGCCTCGAGAGAAGGACACCGTCCCAGGTGGTTCTGGGCCTTGCAGGGTCGATGAAGAGCTACGTCCTGTCCGCGCTGTACCGCAGTATCCCGGCGCGCCCCTTCATCGTAGTGACATACAGCCCGCAGCAGGCGGAAAAGCTCGGAGAAGACCTTGCCACGCTCCTGTCGCCGGGGGAGGTGCTGACCTTCCCTGCGCTCGAGCTATGGCCGCACGAAGAGGCCGCGGAGAATACCGACGTGCTTGCCCAAAGGGTCGCAGTCAAGGCGTGCCTTGCAAGGGGCAGGCGGGCTGTGGTGATCGTGCCAGCCAGGGCTTTCGCGAGAAGGCTCGTCCCGGCGGAGGTTTTCTCCGGGTTTGCGGTCACTCTCAAGTCCGGTGAAAGACACGACCGCGACTCTCTTGCGGCGCGGTTTGCGGCCATGGGTTACGAAAGGGCGGAGCTCGTGGAAAGGCGCGGCCAGTTCTCTGCAAGGGGAGACATCCTCGACGTGTTCCCGCCTGACAGCGCGTCGCCGCTCCGGATCGAGTTCTTCGACGACGAGATCGACTCGATAAGGGAGTTCGACCCGGCGAGCCAGCGGTCGAGCCGCGAGGTCGGGCATGCGAGCATTGCGCCGGCCCGTGAGTTTCTCGTTTCACCGGACGCCCGCGATGCAGGCCTTACCCGTATCGAAGCGCAGGCTGCCTCGCAGTGCAGGCGGCTCGAGGGTCTCGGGCGTGCAGTCGAGGCGAGGTCGCTGCGGGATCGCACCGACGCCGCCCTGGAAAAGCTTCGTCAGGGCTTCTTCTTTGACGGCGATGATCAGTATGCTCCCGCATTCTACCCTGAACTCGGCACCATCCTCGACTACGCGGCTGACCCGGTGGTGGTCGTGGATGAGCCGGCGCGCGTCAAGGAAGCGCTTCTCGGCTTTGAGGCCGAGGTGCGCGAGGCATACGCGACGCTTCTGGAAACCGGGAGGGTGCTTCCGACGGAGGCTTCGCTCTTTGCGTCCGCAGAGGAGGCCATGGCCTGCCTGGGCCGCCACCAGCGCGTGGAATTCGTGCTGCTCGCCCGGGGCGTGGACCTCACCCATACCGACCGAGTCAGATCGTTCTCGGCAAAGCCCGCAAGCCCCTATCACGGCAAGTTCGACCTGCTGGTGAAGGACCTCAAGGCCTGGCGCAGGAAGAACCACCGGGTGGTCGTGGTGGTGACCACCGACGACCGCGCCCGCAGGTTCCGCGAGGTCATGGCGGAGAACGGCATCGAGGCCACCTGTGTGCAATCCATCGCTGAGGAAGTCAAGCCGGGGAATGTCGTCGTGACCGTGGGTTCCCTCGAAAGTGGCTTCGAGTTCCCGTCGCTGCGCCTGGTGGTGCTCACCGATGTCGAGCTGTACGGCGCGGAGAAGCGCAAGCGCAGGTTCGCGCAGACTCAAGGTCCCGGGTCACGCCTCGCAGCGTTCACCGACCTGCGGCCCGGCGACTACGTGGTGCACGTAGCGCACGGCATCGGGAGGTACATGGGCATGAAGACGCTCGAGGCCGCCGGGGCGAGGCGCGACTATCTGCTGATCCAGTACGCGGGCGAGGATAGGCTGTACGTGCCCACGGATCAAATCGGCCTCCTGCAGAAGTACATTGGTCCCGAGGACTCGCCGCCCAAGCTCTACAAGCTGGGCGGCACCGAGTGGAGCAGGGTGAAGGCCAGGGTCAAGGAGTCCGTTCGCGACATGGCGCGGGGGCTTCTCGAGCTCTACGCGGCGCGAGAGGCCATACGGGGGCATGCCTTCAGCCCCGACACGCCCTGGCAGAAAGAGTTCGAGGATGCGTTCCCGTACGAGGAGACTCCAGACCAGCTGAGCGCCATCGCCGAGGTGAAGGCAGACATGGAGAGGCCGAGGCCCATGGACCGGCTTCTCTGCGGAGACGTGGGGTACGGCAAGACCGAGGTGGCGATCCGGGCGGCTTTCAAGGCGGTCATGGACTCGAAGCAGGTAGCGGTGCTGGTGCCAACCACGATCCTGGCGCAACAGCACTTCACCACCTTCAAGGACAGGTTCGCCGGCTACCCGGTGCGGATCGCTGCCCTGTCGAGGTTCCAGTCCGAGGCCGAGCAGCGCGAGATCCTGAAGGACCTGCGCAGGGGGGCCATAGACATAGTCATCGGCACCCACAGGTTACTTCAGCCTGACGTCAAGTTCCGGGACCTCGGACTTGTGGTGGTGGACGAGGAGCAGAGGTTCGGCGTCGCACACAAGGAATTCCTGAAGGAACTAAGGAAGACCGTGGACGTTCTTACATTAACGGCGACTCCGATTCCGAGAACGCTCCACATGGCCCTCACCGGCGTCCGCGACATGAGCATCATCGAAACGCCTCCTGAGGACAGGTTCCCCGTGCGAACCTACGTGATGGAGCACGACGACGCGGTGATCCGCGAGGCCATCGTGCGGGAGCTGGCCAGGGGCGGGCAGGTCTATTACGTGCACAACCGCGTCCAGACGATCGACTCCGCGGCGATGTTCCTCTCCCGCCTCGTTCCCGAGGCCAGGATCGCGGTGGCTCATGGCCAGATGCCTGAGGACAGGCTCGAGGAGGTCATGCTCAAGTTCCTGGACCGTGAGTACGATGTGCTGGTCGCCACGACCATCATCGAGAACGGGCTCGACATACCCAATGTGAACACGCTTGTGGTGACCGACGCCGATATGCTGGGTCTTGCCCAGCTGTACCAGTTGCGCGGTCGAGTGGGGCGGAGCAACCGCGTGGCGTACGCATACTTCATGTACCGTAGGGACGGTGTGCTCTCTGAGGTCGCGGAGAAGAGACTCTCGGCGATCCGCGAGTTCACAGACTTCGGGTCGGGCTTCAAGATCGCCATGCGCGACCTCGAGATCAGAGGCGCTGGAAACCTCCTTGGAGCCGAGCAGCACGGCCACATCGCGGCCGTAGGCTTCGAACTTTACTCGCGGCTCGTGGAGGAAACCGTGAGAGAGCTACGCGGCACGGCAGCCGAGGAGGAGAAGGTAGAGCCGTTCATCGATGTCGGTGTGAGCGCCTTCATCGGGGATGATTACGTCGCCGACCCGAGGCTCAAGATCGAGATGTACAAGAAGATCAACGCCGCCATGACCGTGGAGGACCTTCGCGACCTCGAGGAGGAGATCGAAGACAGGTTCGGCCCAGCACCGGAGCCCTGCCGAAACCTGCTTGCCATCGCGCGCATCCGGGCCATCGCAAAGGAGATGGGGGTGGCGCAGGTAGCGTCCGAGCGCGACCAGGTAGTCGTGAAGCTGCTGCCCGGGGCGAAGATCTCCCAGGACCAGGTTATGGAGGCCGTCAGGGCCAACAGGGGCAGAGTGTACGCGAACTTCGGGAAGAGCCCGTCGGTGCGAATCAGGCGCGCAGGCCTATCCGACGAGGACCTCCTGCGCGTCATCGAGGACACGCTCCACCGTGTCCGGGCGCGCTCCCCAGAGGCGCGGCTGCAGCGTGAGCAGGGGAAGCATGGTCTTCCCGGCAGCAGGCGGATCGGCCGGGCCACGTCCATTGGGTAGCGCCCAGGAGCGCCCGGGAGCCTCCGCCGGGTAGCTCTGCATGATTGTTGCGCAGTTGGATACCATATACTCTGCGAGACCGGGGTTGGAAAGCAGAGAAGGCGGAAGGTCCGGGCAAGTTGCAACGGCGGGCGGGGTGCGGCAGCGCTGTGGCAGCCGCAGGCCCGAAAAGCTTGACGGGTAAGTGGCAAAATTGAATAAAAATGTCATTAAAGCAGTAGGCTATCAGTGAAAACAGAAGTTAAGCGAGATTTACCTGAGAGGAGGGACAACGGTGAAGGCTACGGGCATTGTGAGACGCATCGACGATCTTGGAAGGGTAGTTATCCCCAAGGAGATCAGAAGAACGCTGCGGATCCGCGAAGGCGACCCGCTCGAGATCTTCGTTGACCGCGAGGGCGAGGTTATCCTCAAGAAGTACTCGCCCATCGGAGAGCTCGGCGACTTCGCGAAGGAGTACGCGGATTCGTTGTATGAGTCTACGGGGCATATCGCATGCATCGCCGACCGCGATGCCATCATCGCGGTGGCCGGGGGTCCGAAGAAGCAATTCATGGACAAGCGAGTGTCCCCGGCCGTCGAGAAGGCCATGGAAACCCGCAAGTCTGTTATCATCAACGAACCCGGAAAGCATGAGTACTGCGAGACCTGCCCGGTGGTTGAGGATGCCAGAGACTGCAAGTTCTCCAGCCAGGTGATCGCGCCGATCATAGCAGAGGGCGACCCCATCGGGGCTGTGATACTGTCCTCGATGGATCCCAACGTCAAGATGGGCGACCTAGAGCTGAAACTGGCCGAGACGGCCGCTGGGTTCCTGGCCAAACAGATGGAACAGTGACCTGCCTGGCGGCGAGATACGGGTAGTTGCCGGCGGTGACCATGGGTAGTTCGCCCTCCTCTTGCAGGCGCACGCGCAGGCGCGCGGCGTGCAGTGCGCGACGCGGGCTGCGGATGGGCGGGCGATGTACCACGCGAAAGCGAATGCCATGCCGATACGAGCAGGCAGCGAGCCAATAGGGCTTGCTGCCTGCTCGTATCGGCGGCGCGACGTGGTAATCTCGTTCGTGTAAAATGTAGTGGGGCAGGAGACCGG
>JACIXY010000037.1 GCA_014360195.1 Bacillota bacterium | reverse complement strand
TTGAAGCCGCGGACAGTAACCTCGACCTCCTGGGTCCTCCCGCGCTTATCCGTGACCTTTTTCTTGCGTGTAACAACGCCGCAGGCGTCTTCGGGGAAGCTATCAGGGACTATGAGGTCGGTTGCGTCGATTATCACGGAAAGCTCCTTGTCGAGGAGCGCATTCCTTGCGATGAGGGAGATGAGGTTATTAAGAAGCGCTTCGGCCTCCTCAAGAGAGAACCTTGCCAGGACATTTGCGACAGTCTGCGGCGAGAACGGGGTCGGCTTCTTCTTGCCCGCCTTGCGGCTGTGGTGGCCCCTATTGCATATGCCCTCCTTGAGCACCTGGGCATTGAAGCCGAGAAGTTCCATGGCGGCGCAGTTGGCAAAGAGGATCTCCGGCAGGGCGTTCATGGAGGGGATGTCCAAGAGGATCTTGGCCATGTACGTCAGGGTGAACTGCACAAGAGGCAGGATCATGCGTCTATAGCCGATGATATTGAACCGCTTGAGGACATCTATGAATCCGATATCGTTCATGAAGACCAAGAGCCCATCGAGCAGGCCGGCTGAAGCGAGGGGGTGGAGGGAATCGATCTCCTCGCGCTCATAGATGGCCTTCGCCACCCGGCGGTCATCGCGGGTTGCAAATCTCAACGTTATTGCGGAGTTAGGTTCAGTTTCGTTCATTCTGGCGCATCTTCCACGGGGGCAACCACACCCCGAGCTTTCTATGCTGGGTATTCTACATCGAAGAGAGAGTACCTCTGGAAAGGCCTGGGAACTCGCAACAAATTTCGCGGCGCTCGATCGTGGCATCAATGTCAGGGGATCGGGTCTAGCTGGCGGCTGGCAGAAAGCTGGGAGCCTATATCACAAACCGAGTAAAATACCATATAGCGGTTGACAGGGCGTGTGCGTCCTGGCATACCTTCTCGAGCGTGTCATTGACGTAGCGCTTAAAAAAGCAGGCCTGGGCATCACTACACAGACGGCCATAGAGGAACTTAGCTAGATTCGCGCATGCGAGACTGCCATCGGTCGGGGGCGCTGGATCACGGCTACTACCCTTACCGACCGGCAGCGGGCCATCTTGTACGCGCTCGGGGTACCGACACCCGACCGCGTCGGAGCGTCCGAATCATTAGTAGCGAAATGAAAAACCTATACCCCGTCTAACCGCGGCGTTACCCTGTAGGTGTCAAAGTTGGTCATAGCGACTTTCCTTACGATAAAGTCCTGCACCAATCTCACCTGGCACAAGCTCGGTAGGAAACCAGTTCGAGCGAAAAGTCGTTCTTCCTTAAGCATGCTTACCCACTTATTTGGCACCCATCATCATCGCCGTGATGTTCGTGTAGTCGAAATGATCGCGCGGGACCTCAGTGATGATCTGCCCATTGCGCACCACAAGGATCCGGTCGCATACGTCCAGTAGTTCTTTCAGCTCAGATGAAGCTAGGATCACGCTGAGCCCTTTTTCTACGAGTCGATTGACGATCGCGTACAGCTCAGCTTTAGCCCCAACATCCACGCCCCGGGTCGGCTCGTCAAGCAAGAGAATTCGCGGCCGCGTGCCGCACCATTTCGCGAAAACCACTTTCTGCTGGTTACCGCCACTGAGGTTGGTGATTGGCGTCTCGGGGCCCGCAGTTTTCACGGAAAACGCCGCAATGTTCTCGTGGACGAACCGCTTCTCTCGTGATGGGCTGATTAAGCCGCCTCTCGTCAGTCGGATTAGGTTCGGAATCACCATATTCTCCCGGACGCTCAGATTCGGGAAAATCCCCTCACGGTGGCGGTCCTCCGGAACTAGGGCCATTCCTGCCGCTACCGCCTGCTGAGGACTACTGAGGTTAACGTCCGTTCCCTCGACCTGCACAGTACCGGTCGTCGGTCCGCCCATTCCGAAAAGTGTGCCCAGAATCTCCGAACGCCCAGAGCCGAGGAGTCCAGCTAGCCCAAGAATCTCGCCTCGGTGCAGCTGGAAGCTGATCGGTTCCCTGAGTAGCGGTCCTGACAGGTTTTCCACGTTCAGGACCACGTCGCCGCTTATCTGGCGTTCCTTGTGTTGAGCAGCGTGCTTCCGGCCCCCCAACATCGCAGAGATGATGGCAGCTGGCTCCACCTCGCGGGTCACGTAGGTCCCGATCATCTGGCCATCCCGCAGAACGCTGATGCGGTCGGAAACTCGGAAAACCTCCTCCAGCCGGTGGGAAATATAGATGATACCGACCTCCCGGTCGGTGAGCTTCCGCATGATCTCGAACAAGCGGTCTACTTCCTCACTGGTGAGGGAAGAGGTCGGTTCATCCATGATAAGAACTTTGACCTCCTGCGACATAACTCGGGCGATCTCGACAATCTGCTGCTCACCGACGCCGAGGCCACCAGCCATAGCCATTGGATCAAGTGGGACCTGCAGGGCCCCCAGAACCTCTTTTGCCCTAGCGCGGACCGCATTCCAGTCGACCGCGCCACGCCTTCTAGGTAGCCGGCCAAGTGAGATGTTCTCAGCCACCGTTAGGTTGTTGGCGAGTTCGAAGTCCTGGAAGATGGTCCCGATGCCAAGTGCTCGGGCGGCGCTGGGATTGTTGAACTCAATCGGTTTACCTTCAAGGAATACTGCCCCTGTGTCAGCGCGGTGTACCCCGGAGAGGATCTTGATCAGCGTTGACTTACCGGCTCCGTTCTCCCCGACAAGCGCATGCACTTCGCCGGCCTTCAGAACGAAATCGACCTTCTTGAGGGCATAAACCCCCGGGAAAGCCTTGCTAACTTGGCGAACCTCCAACAGCTCCATACCAGGACCTCCTCGGGTAAAGCGGGGGCAAGGGCCAAGCCCTTGCCCCTATGCCCCGCAGGCTACTCGCCATACTTCTCGGATTGGGTGATGTTCTCTTTGGTGATCAGGAGTGGCGTCAGGTAGTTGTCTCTCTGTGGCGGTTTGACGCCTGCCTTGATGTAATTAAGCAGGATCTTAAGACCCGTGCGGAACTGCTGATCAGGAAACTGCTCAATGTTGCCCTGGAGCCACCCGTCCTCGATAGCCTGGAGGGTCTCCTTGTGAGTGTCGAATGCTACCACGATGACCTGTCCCGGCTTAAAGCCGCGGGACTTCAGAACCTGAATGGCACCTAGGCCCATCTCTTCATTGTGAGTGAAGATCGCATCGATGTTCGGGTTGGCCTGTAGGATGTTCTCAAGAACGGTCACGGCATCAGACCGACGGAAGTTGGCCGGCTGAACAATTAGCTTGATCCCGGGATACTTACTCATGACTTCTTCGAAGCCCTTGGCCCGCTGCAGAGCGGGAGAAGAACCGGGTTGACCCAGCAACTCCACGACTGTCCCTTGTCCGTTGAGTTTGTCGGCGATGAAACTGGCTGCGATTTTGGCACCAGCAACATTGTTTCCGCCGACATGTGCAAGGTAGTCGCCCCGCGCAACTTGACGGTCCACGGTGACGACAGGGATCTTCGCTTTAGCCAGCTTTTCTACGCCCGGGACGAGAGCCTCTTGGTCGTTTGGCGCCAAGATCACACCGTCGACCTTGCGAATGATCATCGTTTCGATGTCCGCAAGCTGCTTGGCAGAGTCATCGCCAGCATCAAGAACAATGACTTCGACGCCCTGTTGCTTGGCAGCCTCCTGAACAACTTTGACGGCGCGGCCGAAGAACGGGTTTGACAGGCGAGGGACTGAGACTGCAATGGTGATGGCCTTCGCCGCGACCAGGCTGGAAGTCAGGAACATGCCGGCAACCATGGTTGCAACCAGTCCGAAAACCACACACCTCTTAGACATTTCATTCTCCCTCCTTCTGCGATGTTTGACTCACCACAAAATGTTCTATGCCGAGGCGTTCGTCACACAACTCTGGTGCTGACACCTCCCCTCCACTTCACACTGGCGGGAGCCTAGGTACGCGAGACGCCCCTCGGGATCCTCTTACGGAGCTGGTCTAGCAGGACGGCCAGCACGATGATGGCCCCCTGCACAACTTGCTGCCAGTACGAGGAGACAGCCAGGAGCGTTAACCCGTTTGCTATGACACCGATGAAAAGCGTACCGAGAAGGGTGCCATAGACGCTACCCACCCCACCAGACAGACTTGCCCCACCGATCACTACAGCGGCAATAGCGGAGAGTTCGTAACCCAAACCGGCGACGGTCTCGGCGGCGTCTAAGCGAGCGGTCAGAACGATGCCGCCCAGGGCAGCAAAGGTACCGCTTAACACGAAGACTTTAACCAGCTCCCGATCGACGTTGATGCCGGAGTAAAATGCAGCTTTCCGGCTGCCGCCTAGCGCGTATAGGTTGCGACCGAACGGAGTCTGCTGCAAGACCACTGCCGCCACCACCGTCAAGATGAGTAAAAGGATCATTGGGACTGGGATGCTGAACACCTCCCCGCCGCCTATCCACTTATAGTTCTCGCCGAAGCCGCTGATCGGAAAGCCGTTGGTCAGTACCAGCGCTATGCCGCGAGCAACGCCCATCACGCCTAGGGTAACTACAAACGAAGGCACTTTCCCTTTGGCGACTATGACCCCGATGATGGCTCCCGTGAGTCCCCCGACGGCCAGCGGCAGCACGATGCTTGGGACAAGACCGAGCCCGGCCTTCTGGGCCATCGCGGCTACAACACCAGATAGGGCAACCAGAGAGCCTACCGAGAGATCGATTTCCCCAGTCAGCACGACGAACGTTTCGCCGATCGCCAGGAGGCCAATGACTGAAACCTGACGAATGACGCTAAGCAAGTTGGGAGAGGTAAGAAAGACCGGGGAAAGGAAGCTCATCGCGCCCGAGACCAGCACTAGCCCGATGACCACGCTGTACCCGTCGAGCAAGACGAAGGTACAGCGTAACAGCCGCTTTGACAAGTTCCACTCTTGTGTCTGCATGTCTGGCCATATCCTCCTGGTGGATTAGCAGGCTTTGGGACTAATCGCGATAGCCCGACCAGGGGCCGCACTCCCGCCCTCCACTTTGATTGGCAAGAATATGAAGTAGGCACCGCGCGGAGGCAGAAGCCCCAGATTACAGACCTTCTCGGTGAAGATCATCCCTTCCTCAAGTCCTGCCCAGTGCGTCGCCTCGTCCGCTTGGATCGGGCCCATACTGACCGCGTCGATCACCACATGACGGACGCCCTTCTTGAGTAGGTATTTCATAACAGCCGGCTCTGGTGCTGGCCAGCCTTCGCTCTTCTTGTACAGCTTGCAGTCCCGGTCGAGTCCGTACCCTTCGGGAAACTTCTTATAGAACCGATCCGTCCAACCAGTATACAGCATCACGACTTCGCCGGGCTGAATCTCGCCGTGTTCCTGTTCCCAGGTTTGAATCTTGGCCACGGTAATCATCGCGCTCCGGCCTGGTCCAGCTGTCCCGATTAGATCGCGGCAGTCAATCACTACCGCAGGGCCCATGAATTGCTCTAGGGGAACTTTCTCCACAGTCATCCGCCCGATTTCAGCGGCACGTGGAAGGCCTGTGTCCGGCCGTGGAATAGCATGGGCCGGCGAGTCGAAATGGGTTCCGCTGTGCTCCTCAAAATGGAGGACGAAATCCATGTACTCGCCGCGCATGTCGGTCTGGGGCGAGGTGAACCAGTTGAACGGGGTCTTCATGAACGGGACGCCCCAGATGGGGCTCGTAGGGTACTCCTCGCCCAGTGTCACCGTGAGGTCGATCAGCTGGCAATCCTTCATCATCTGAGTCAGGATGTCCGCAGGTGAGCAGTACGCCTTGGTTCTACTCAACTTGTCCAACCCCCGTTTCTTGAAATCTCATCCATGTTCTTTAGACACTCGCGGTAGATCATCTCCGCAGTAACCTGATCGACGGGACGCGGGTTGTTTCTCAACAGACGTTGGTTAAGGATGGACTCGGAGGCCATAGCAGGAATCTCGCTGGCATCAATACCGACTTCACCTAGCCTCTTAGGAACAGGTAAGCGAAGCACCAGCTCCTCCACAAACCGAACCACTGCTACAGCCCGATCGCCGCGGGTTAACCCATCCAGTCCAAAGGCCGGAGCCAAATCCGCTAGGCGTTCTTCAGCTTCGGGTAGATTGAACCGGAGGACCCGGGGCATGAGCAGTCCATTGGCAATCCCATGAGGCACCCCTCGCTTCCCGAGTGGATAGGAGAGCGCGTGGATCGCGGCCGTGCCGGCAATGGTCAGCGCCATTCCCCCAAGGAGGCTCCCCATCAGCATATTGCCACGGGCTTCAATATCTGCCCCGTTCACCACAGCAGCAACTAGGCTGTCGGCGATCAGCCGTATCCCTTCATAGGCATACGACTCACTCAGAGGGTTCCCGTTGAGAGAAAGCCATGATTCCACGCAATGCGACAGAGCGTCCATGCCTGTATAGGCTGTAATGTCGGGCGAAAGCTTCGATGTCAAATCAGGGTCCAAGAGGGCCACGTCTGGAAGAAGGTAGGGACTGATGACAGCCTGTTTCGTCCGGTTGGCATCAATGAAGAGAGCGTTGGGCGTAGCCTCGGAACCGGTCCCCGCGGTGGTCGGGATGAGGATAAGGGGCACCCTCCGTTCAGAGATCGTGTCCTTCCCGTACAC
This sequence comes from Bacillota bacterium, assembly GCA_014360195.1. Taxonomy (GTDB): domain Bacteria; phylum Bacillota; class SHA-98; order UBA4971; family UBA4971; genus UBA6256. Next base: position 20,069 of record JACIXY010000037.1, on the reverse strand, counting down.
CTGGGCGACCGACAGGTTACCGCGGCCCAGGGCGGCCACTGCCTTAGCAGTGTCGAGAGCACTCCCTCCGCCAACGCCGATGACCAGGTCGAAATCACCTGCTCGAAAGCGCGCGATCGCCGCGTCCACGACTGCCTCGTTAGGTTCCCCGACGAAGTCGTGGTAGACCTCGCAGGCAAGGCCAGCCGCTGCCAACCTTATATGGAGTGCGCCAGGGATGCCCGTGCGAAAAAGCCCGTCATCGGTAACGAGCAGGAGTTTTCGGCTGCCCATTCCCCTTGCTAGGTCAGCCAGTCTGGCCGAGACTCCAGGACCGAAGAGAATGCGGCGTGGGGCCTGGTTTATCACATCGAACGACTGCAACGTTCTCACCTCCGATAGAACACTCGCCTGAGTGTGTGGAGTCCGGCTAATAGGAATAGGCTTCTCGTCAGCCCGTGGCTGGCGGCTACCGAGACCCAGACAACAGTGTTAAGAGGCTTCAACCGCCGGGAGTCCTCCCTGAAGAATTCGGCACCTTGTACCGGTCCCACTTTCACCCGAGCTGCCATCGTATCCGAATTCACAACCCCGTCGTTAGACTATCTGGTTTGCCACCCGAGTTCCTCCCGGCTGCAAACAGTGCCGCGAGCTTGATAGCCTGAATCATGCTCTCCGGGTTGGCCGTACCTTTCCCTGCTTTACCGAACGCAGTGCCGTGGTCAACTGAAGTCCTTATGATAGGAAGCCCGAGCGTGACATTGACGCCGCTCACGGCGGTCCAGCGCCCGGTGGCGCTGTCCAGCCTGAAGCTCACAGTCTTGAGCGGAATATGCCCTTGGTCATGGTACATGGCTACTGCCACGTCGTATTGGCCGCCACGGGTCTTCGCAAAAAGCGTGTCCGGCGGGATCGGCCCTTCAGCGTTGATCCCGAGCCCTCGCGCTTCCTGGATCGCCGGGCCAATCTCCTCCAACTCTTCCGTCCCGAATAGGCCGTCTTCGCCTGCATGGGGGTTCAGCCCGGCCACTCCGATTCGAGGCACCGATATGCCCAAGGTCCTGGCAGCCTCGTCAGCAAGCTTGATGACGACGAGCACCCGCTCCTTTTTCACAAGGTCGCAAGCTCTCCGGAGCGATACGTGGGTCGTGACGTGTACGACTCGCATGCCCTGGTCGACCAGCATCATCGCATAGTCTTTCGTACCTGTGAGATCCGCAAAGATCTCGGTGTGTCCGGAGTAGTGATACCCTGCAAAGTTGAGAGCCTCTTTGTGTATCGGACCCGTAACTACTGCATCAACCTTTCCCGCTAGGGCGAGTTCTATCGCTGTCTTGATGTACTCGAAGGCCGCCCGCCCGGCATCAGGGCTGACCCTGCCGTAGACGAGTTTGCTCAAGTCCACGTTGTCGAGATCCAGGACATTGACAACGCCATCCTCGTACAACGCCTCTGAGACGTCGGAAAGACGCTTCTCTCGGGCAGCGCTGCCGGTGAACCTGATGGCATCTGCCACAACTTTCGCATCGCCGACAATAACCGGCCTACACGCGGCCTGCACCACTGGGTCAACCAGGGCCTTCACCGCAATCTCTGCTCCGATCCCAGCAGGATCTCCCATCGTTACGGCAATCACCGGAAGCCTGTCATTCACGCGCGAATCCTGCTCGTTGCTCGTAACTCGGTGCTTGTAACACGCTTTGCTCTCCCGTACCAACTTCGTGGCCTCCCTGGCACGGCTGTCGTCGGCGCAAAACCACGGGTATCCCCCGGCCGTCACTGCTGTCGCCTTCCGAACCCGGCACTCGCCCGGATTCCGCAGCCCGACCCACTCTTGACCCACCCGAGGAAGCTGAACGCTTCCTGTAAGGCTACCGTGTGTCGTGATGTATATAGCGTATGGCCCTGACGATCACGTCTTTATCACCGAAGCTACCAGCCTTGGTCACTATCATCAATCCGGCCTGTGGCCCGCCTACGAGGTGCCCTGAGGGCACGCCGGGGACAATCTCCTCGAGCAGCGCAACCCCGGTCGCGCCAAGGGCCTTGCATACTGCAACCGCTGTGTCACCGCCAGTGAGAACGAGCCCGGCTACATTGCAGATGCTCAGGATCTTGCTGGCCAGCATCCCCAGGTACCCTGTGATCCTGCGGCTGTCTTCGACGTAGCGGGACGATGGTATCTGTTGACAGCTATCCGGACAGGGACCAGGGCTCTCAAGAGCTTCCTTTGGCTTAAGGAATAGCACCAGATCCCGACCTTTTGACAGGGTTGAACAAGCTTTTCGCACTATCTCAAGGGTCTTGCGCTCCTCCGTGTCCAGCCCTGATAGGATGTCCTCCGCACTGACGATGACGGTGGGTAGATCTAGAGCAGCAACAGCGTACTCTAACTGGGCCCTCGCAGTTGGGCTCACTGAGCCACCTATGATCAGAACCCCGCGGCGACCTCTGTTCGTCTCCTGCCTTTCGTTCCTCGGCACCATCCCGAGGACGACCGGGATTTCTGCGGCAAGCCCAGCCGACCCGACCGTGACCGCCGCAACGTCGAGGGAAGCAATGGCCTCTGCGATAGTCCGCAGGTCTGCTTGTTCAGATGCGTCCACGACGATGACCTGCTCGCGGGCCCGGACCCTGTCTCGGAATGCGCTTTGCAGCGCGCCGGCTCCAGCTTTTACTACTTCTAACGGCACGTGTCCGACCTTTCTCCAGGTTTGCCTGACAAGCAAGGTCGGAATGTGGGATTCTACGACAGGCGACAGAAGATCCGATGCAACTTCGGTCTTGTCAAGGGGCACGTTCCTCAACAGTTGTTTCCCATCCACAGTCACCCTGCCAGTGGCAGGGAAGGCCGGCACTACGAAAGCTACTACGGCTTGAAGGACGTCCATGACTGCGTCGATCTCAGCGCCCACATTACCACGGAGAGTCGAGTCGATCTTCTTGTAAACCGTTGAAATGCCGGCCTTCTTGAGCACCTCGGCCGCTGCTCTCACTTTGTTGTAAGCAGTCCGGGGATCGCTCCACCTGCTATCAGTGTCGATGACAATCACATCGGCTTGATTCGCCAGTGCATCTATCGAGTTGATATCGAGAACTACCATCGCGCACAGTCCGTATTTGGCAAACTGTACGCCTGTGTCGTTCGCTCCCGTCAGGTCGTCCGCAATAACACCCAGTCTCGTTGCTGCCCTCAACGCCCAGGTCGGGACAAGCGTACTAGGCATTCGCACGGGAAAGCGGGCAATGCGTGCGCGCCTCAGTCCCGACGAGTCACCTGCCTCTCGCCGACGGCTCGGCCGTGTCGCTCGCACGGGTGTCATATCCATCCGGAGCATGCCGCCCCGTCGGAGCCCGCCCTCATCAAGCCCGTCGTCGCCAACAGGATCATGCAATTCCGGTACCAACATCGAGGCCCCCGAGCGCTGAGGAGCACCTGGAAGCGATCACAGCAGCAAATAGCCGCTAGAGCACCGACCCGAGCCCTGTCACGGATAGCTGTGCCCGAAGACAAGACAAGCCCGCGGCATCCCATTTCGCGGGCCGATGTTGCATAATGCAACTATACTGGGACATGTTGTCGCAAAACGATGTTCGTGCGGGATGGTCCGTGGTTGCATGCCGCAACACCATCTGCAACATGAGTGGCGAGCGAGTCTGGGCTTCACGAAGTCCTGGCGAGGTCTACTCGTCTTCTCCAGGGTTTTCCTCCCCCGAACAGCAGCCTATTACTTGGTACCTGCCCCAAGCCTCCTCCAGAGTGTGCTGCGGTTGATACCCAGTAACCGCGCAGCCTCTGTTCTGTCGCCACCTACCTTTCTGAGCACCTGTCGCATGATCTCGTTTTCAATCTGGCGAAGACCGCCTTCGATTGCAACCGTAACAGTCCCCTCAGGCTGCGTGATTTCGGTCGCGTGATCGTCACGACCCAGTAATTTCCACACGGTCTCCTCATCGATTTCGCGAGACTCCACACCGACTGCCAACCGCTCGCACACGTTCCGCAGCTCGCGCACGTTTCCCGGCCACGTGTGGCTCACGAGGGCCGTGATCGCCCCAGAGCTGAGTCTCTTTTGCGGTATACCGAGATTGCGGCACGACGCTACAATGAAGCGCTCAGCAAGTGCCGGAATATCACAGGTCCTTTCCCGCAGGGGCGGAAGGGCGATGGTGAGTATGTTCAGCCGATAGAACAGGTCTGCTCGAAACGTCCCATCATTGACCGCTCGCCTGAGATCTCTATGGGTTGCAGCAATCACACGCACATCTACGGGAAGAACCTTATCGCCACCTAGCCTCATAACTTCCCGTTGTTCAAGCACTCGGAGAAGGCGAGCCTGGATCTGCATGGACATGTCGCCGATCTCGTCGAGGAATATAGTCCCGCCGTGGGCAAGCTCGAATAGACCTGGCTTGCCACCTTTTCGCGAACCCGTGAACGCACCTTCTTCGTAGCCAAACAGCTCGCTCTCCAGCAGGCTCTCAGGCAGAGCAGCACAGTTGACTGCCACAAAAGGTCCGTTGCGACGGCGGCTCGCATTGTGGATGCTCTGTGCAAAAAGTTCTTTGCCCGTCCCTGTCTCGCCGGAAATAAGCACGGTCGAGTCAGTTGAGGCGAACCTTTGTGCCCGCGCGATGACCTCGCGCATAGTGTCGTCAACCGTGATGATGTCGTCAAACGTGTGTTTCGCCACGTGCCCTTTGAGATAAAGTTCGCGCCTCACCTCCTTTTCCACCTGCTGTATTCGAGATACATCCTGGAAAGTGAAGACAGCGCCGACGATCTCCCCACCCACGGTTATGGGAACACGGTTGCTCACGATGAGCGTACTACCCAGGCGCTGCACTGCGCCCAGTTCGGGCCGACCACTTGCCCGGACGAGATCAAGACCAACGCCTGGAAGGACCTCCGTGATGGGCCTACCGATAGCCCTGGCTGCACTCACCCCGAGGAGTCGCTCGGCAATGGGGTTGAACACCTTGACAACCCCAAACTGGTCTATGGCGACAATCCCCTCATACGCGAAATCCAGTATAGCCTTGAATTCCTCAGCCCTCTGCCGTTCGCGCCTTCGGACAGTAGCGACATGCTTGGCTTCCTCGATCGCCTTGATGATGGCCTCTTTGCCGGATTCAATCAGGACGCCTTTCGCACCGTACTTCGCGGTGATGCGCGCCGATATCGCGTCTCCAACGATGACCTGGAGACCCCCTCGCACAGCCGCCGCGATTTGTTCCTCGGCATCGGATTCATGCTCAAGGTAGATGAGTCGTAGTGAGACGCCTAGAGCATCCTGGATGCCTTCGGTGCCGTAGATAACGTTCTTGAAACCGATGACGCCGATTGCGCCTCCAAGCTGTTTCGCAGCATGAATGGCCCTCACTATGTCAAAACCCGTCACCTGGATGGGAATCACCGGAATGTCCACCGCTTGCTCGATAGCGAGTGCCGTGCCACCCCTACTGATCACCACGTCCACGCCGCGGGACTGCATCTCTCTCGCGACTTCAACACCTGCGCTGAGATCACCACGGCGCACTTCCAGGTCCTCACCGAGCTCACGGCATACTTCGATCGCAAGCTCCGCCAGACGCGGATACGGTGCCACAAGTCCAATTCTAAGCTCCATGTATTCCTCCTCCGGATGACCCGCTTCGCTCCCGACCCTACGTTTCTCTAACCGCACGGAAAACAGGCGGTTCATCCAGCACGATTGACTTGCCATTCATCACCAGTGCTGTGGCAGCGGCTGCCTCGGTGCGTTTCACATTTTGACTCTGGCCTCGCTTTCTATTGCCCTTCCTTGGCGTCGACAGCCAGCAATCACCGTCCACTGTGATCGCGAGGCTGAAACGCTCTGAGCGATTCTGACTCGCGAAGCTTTGCCACGTGACAGATTCGGCGCGGGCGAAAGTTACGGAAATCGCTGTCAAGCGCCAGCATCAGAGGTCTTTGAAAGAGCAACCGGGGTCGCCTTCGGTCGGAGCCGCGCAGACAGACAGGCTCGGATGGGGCCGGTGGGCGTGGGAGACCAGGCTCCCTCGCCGACTTTTTGGACAGCAGCAGCTCCACCTGGCGCCGGCCAGTGTTCTCTCGTTAGCTGCTCGGTAGCTGCTGATCTCTTCGAGTTTGCGAAAGCGCCTGTCACCGGGCGCCTAAGAAGGGTGGTGCCGGAGGCGGGGATCGAACCCGCATGGGCCCAGGGCCCGAGGGATTTTAAGTCCCTTGCGTCTGCCTGTTCCGCCACTCCGGCACTCGTCTACGTTGGTATTGCTCTGCGACACCATTATATCATGTGGCCTAACTCTTAACAATGTAGCGCTCGCAAGAGCTCGCAAGAGCGCAAGATCATCCCATGGCGCAAGGTAGCGCCGGCCGGTAACCTCGGTGGTTACGAGTGAGAAGCCCTGGTGTTAGGTGTAAACGCTCGATCCGGCGCCCCACCCATCCCGGCGCCAATGTAACATCTGTGCAATCATAGCATGCTTGTATAGGCCTTCCCCGTTTCGAGCACACTCGTCATGAGGTCAACTGCCCCAGGGCTAAAGCCCGGGGTCTCCGCACCAGCGAGACGTGATGAGAGTGGTCGAACGCGAACAGCGCAGGTTCATGACGGGGAACGAAGTCGTAGCGTGGGCGGCGCTCGCGGCCGGCGCCGATATGATGTGCGGCTATCCCATTACTCCGCAGAACGAGATCATGCACACCTGGGCCGTCCTGGCAAAGGAACATGGCCTCGGTTTCCTCCAGACCGAGGACGAGCTTTCCGCGGGCTTCGCCACCATCGGCGCCGTCATGGCGGGCAGAAAGGCTTTCTCGGCGACCGCAGGGCCCGGCAACGTCCTCATGCAGGAGCCCATCTCTATGGCGGAGATGATGCGAATCCCCGCCGTCTGGATCATCCAGCAGCGGGGAGGCCCGTCCACGGCGACGGTCATCTACAGCCAGCAGGAGGTGCGCCTTACATGTCTCGGAGGCAATGGCGAGGGGCACCGCATCGTGTACTCCACGTCGTCCCACCAGGACCTCTTCGACTACACCATCAAGGCGTTCTCCACCGCCTGGCGGACGAGGTTCCCCACATTCGTGCTGGGCGACGGCTACCAGGGGAAGATGCTCGAAGCGCTCACCCTGTATAATCCCGAGGACAGAGGCGTGCCGCTCGCGCTCCCAGAGCCCTTCGTCGGAAAGCCCGGGACCCCGGGCCTGGACAGGCCCCCGGCCCACTTCCGCAACACTTTCAGCATCGAGGACGAGCTTTACGAGGTGCTTACGCGCAACATCCGCGACTACGAGGAGGTGACCCCGTCAGTCGTGGAGTTCGAGAAGGACGGGTGCGAGGATGCAGAGGTAGTCCTGGTGGCCCACGGCATCGTTTCGCGGGCCGCGCGGGAGGCTGCGGAAATGCTGCGGGCGCGGGGCGTCCGGGCCGGGTACTTCAGGCCCATCACCTTGCGGCCGTTTCCTGCAACAGCGCTTGCGAATGCTGCCCGGAGGGCGGACTGGCTTCTCGTGGTGGAGTCGGCGTATGGCCAGCTCGCGGGCCTAGTCCGCGAGGGGCTGTACGGACAATCGGCCGCGGACGTGCGCACGTACCTTAAGCCCGGCGTCGGAATCAGTGCGGAGGAGATCGTTGACGCCGTGGAGCGCGAGGCGAGTTCCGGTGAGCAGCGCCACGGGAGTAAGACGGCGACATGATGAAGGGATGAGGGGTGAGGGAATAGGAGCATGGGAGAAACGGGATGAGAGGATAGGAGCATGGAAGCATGGGAGCATGGGAAGCTGGGAAGATGGGAGGATGAGAGAATGAATAGGATGGAAAGGACGGAGAGGACGAGAGGATGAGCGATCCGGCCCGCACGAACCTCCAGGAAGGGGCACCGAAAAGCGCGCCCCGGTCCGCGGCACCCGAAGAGCCGCCCGAAGAGCATCCCTCAAAAGCGTCTGGAGAGGCGCAGGAAAGGGCGTCCGAATGCCTGCCGGAACATGTGCCCGACACCGCCCCCGAGGTCGTCCAGATGCGACCGGAACGCATGCCCCGGTCATGGCGTGAGGAGACCAAGCCCCACCCCTTCTGCCCTGGTTGCGGGCACGGCATCATCCTGCGCGCCCTGGGCGAGGCCATCGATGACCTCGGTATCGCTGCAAGGACGGTGTACGGCTGCGACATCGGGTGCTCCCTCCTGAGCTGGAACCTCTTCAACCTGGACACCGTCCAGACCCATCACGGCCGCACCATCCCGGTAATCGTCGGCATGAAGCGCGCAAGGCCGGATCTCGTGGGCATCGCATACATGGGGGACGGCGGGGCATATGCCATCGGGGCCCAGCACCTCGTGAGCGCCGCGATCCGCAACGAGAAGATTACTGTGATCGTGTGCAACAACACGGTCTACGCAATGACGGGCGGGCAGCTCGCGCCCACCACACTTTCAGGCCAAAAGACAACGACCACGCCTTACGGGCGCGACCCCCTCGAGACAGGGCTTCCCGTATCAGGGCCAGAGCTTGTGACGTGCATCCGCACCGAAGGGGTCTACGCGGCCCGCGGCACCGTGGCCAACTTTCGCCAGCTCAAGCTCTTCATAAAGCGCGCCCTTGAGAACCAGATGGCCGGACGTGGCCTGTCCTTCGTGGAGGCGCTCTCCACCTGCCCCACCAACTGGCGGACCAGTCCGAAGGAGACCTGGCATTTCCTGGAGCACGAAATGGGGAAGGCGTTTAAGATCGGCGAGTTTACCCGGGGAAAAGCAGAGGGTCAGGAGAGGAGGGAAGGCCGCCTCTCTTCACCAGCTGAAGCCGGGATCCCCCGGGGCGGCAACGAGGGTGCAGGTGCAAACCATTAACGAACGCCGGGCCGACCGTCAGGCCGACCGCCGGGCTGACCGCCGGGCAGACCCCCGCGCAGGCTTCGAGGACATGAAGATCGCCCTTGCCGGCGAAGGTGGGCAAGGCGTCCAGCTTGTCGGGGAGGTCCTCGCCCTGGCCGGGTTCCTGTCGGGGCTGCACGCTTTGTACATCCCGAACTTCGGCGTCGAGCAGCGCGGCGGGGTGTCGCTCGCATACGTGCAGCTTGCGCGTCACCCAATAGGTTCTCCCAAATTCCGGCACGCCGACGTGCTCGTCGCGCTCAGCAACCGGGCCATCGAAAGGACGAGGTCCCTTGTGGGGCCCGGGACCCTGCTCATGTACGACAGCTCCAGCGTCCAGCCGCCTATCATCGAGGACGACGCCATCGGCATCCAGTCATGGGACACTATAGCGCCTGAGGCGTTCGCTCACATGACGGGGACGGAGCCTGGCAGGGACGAAGAGGAGGACGACGACAAGGACGGCAGGGCCGGCGTAGCGCCGTTTGCCGTGGGCCTGCCCGCCGCCGACATCGCGAGGCGCGAGTTCGTCCCGAGGGTGTTCAACGTCATCGTGATGGGCGCGGTGGTCGAGGCCACCGGAATGGTCACCCTGGATAGGGTGAAGGAAGCGCTCGACCTTAAGCTAGGCCACAAGTTCAAGGACGACCCGGGGCTACGCGATCTCAACCACCGGGCGCTCGAGCGCGGAGCCGAGATCATTCGCCGCAAGCGCGACCGCGAGGCGGCCGGCCGCGCTGAGCCCGCATCCACAGGAACCCCACGGATGGGAGCTGCGGCAACCGCTGGTGTGCGCTCTGGGGTTGGAGCGGAGGCAGGCTGCCAGCCGCAAACAGGCAAGTGAGGGGATCGGGCATGGGCAGGTTGTTCACCGCAAAGGTCTACAGGGTCCCGCGCGGAAGGTGGGTCATATTCCCGGAGCTCTGCAAGGGCTGCGGTCTGTGCATAGAGACGTGCCCCGAGGACGTGCTTCACTGGTCGAAGGACCTCGGTGCCTACGGCACGCCGACGGTGGAAGTGAACGGGGCGGGCTGCATTGCGTGCCGCACCTGCGCCGACCATTGCCCGGACTGCGCCATAGACGTCGACCGGGCAACCGCGAGGGCAGGAATTCGCACCCAGGGGACGGACCGCGCTCCTCGCGGATGACGCCGTTGCCGATGATCGCTATCTGAGTGAGGGTTCGTTGAGACTGTTGATGTTTCCCACATTATGGCAAAGTAGCCCTGTTGAATCTCGTGAAACCGCCGCCGCGCTCGGCCAGACTACCAGCTGCTGGGGAATTTCAACAGTCTCGTTCATTAGCTCCTTAGTTCCTCTGACTTTGCCACTATCTGGGGGGCGCCGGTGATTGCACGACGGGTGTCAAAATCCGGCCACTGGCCCAACGGGCCGGATTTTGGTGAAGCGTGCCCCGCGTGGGGCGCCGTCCCCGAGTGTAACACCGGCAACCCCAACACCCCCACAAAACTGCCGAAACCTACTGACGCCATACTTAGAGGATGAACCCGCCCAGGTCCCTGTCCCTCACTTACACTCTCACTTGGTGCCTGTGACACAACCCCGAATCCTGCGGATTCGGAATAAACGCCCGCATTCCGGGAGCAAACTAAGCGCGGTCGCCTGTGCGCAACTCGTGCAACATCACATGAAAGGAGGCTGATAGAGTGGCTCAGGAGAGGTTGACCTCGCAGGAGCTGATGTTCATCGAGGAGCACCTCAGGTCCACCGCGTCCGTGACTAAACTACTGGACTACGCCTCGCAGGTAAGCGCGGACCCGGAGATCAAGTCGCTGTGCGACCGGCTCGCGAAGGACCACAGGGCCGAGATGAACGCGTACTCGGCGTTCGTCGGGGCTCGCCCGACCTTGCAGTAGCGCCCGGAGCACCACTAGACAGGTGGACCGGGACGGGAACACAACCACGCACCGAAACCTAAGGGGGGAATCAGCTTGAACATGCCGAACGTCAACGTCCGCAGAGGTGACACTGGGTTTACTGACCGGGACCTCATGCAGGTGATCCTGGACGAGCACAAGCTCGCCATCAGCAGCCTGGCAAAGGGAGCCATCGAGGCGTCCAGCCCCGATCTGCGGCGTCAGATCATGAGCAGCCTTGACACGGACCTGAAGCACCAGAAAGAGATCTGGGATCTCATGAACAGGAAGGGCTGGTACCAGCCGGCCATGGCCCAGCCCCAGGACGTGGCAAGAGTTCAGAACTTCGTGAGCACGATGCAGCAGCATGTTTAGCAGCCCTGGTGCGTGGGGCGCGGAGCGCGCCACACACCAGGTGGGGTTGCCGGTATTCGCGTGGGAGCGCGCCTGAGGGCAAGACCGCCCGGCGCGCGGGGAATACGCGATGCCGGCATTCCGTTCGATCCGGAACTGCCGACGGGGCCAGTGCGCAATGTCAGCTCGTGCTGAGCGAGAGCGTAGAGTTGCCTCCGACTCTTGGAAGGGGTGCCGGTGGCTCAAAGAGAGAGTGCAACACCGGCACCCACCAGATGTCGGGAAACTGGGAGGAACTAACGAACCCCCAGTTAGGAGCAGCCGCAGAACTCAGCGGGGCGACACCACGTGCGCCAGCCACGCCTCAAGACGGCGCATGGCTTCCTCGCGGTTTTCAGGTGTGACCTCCACCACGGCAGTGTCCTCACGCCCGCGGATTGCATCGAGAAACGGGTTAGAGTCGGCCTTGAGCACCCCGACCACGGGGACAGGGCTGGCAAGCGCATCCATTACCGCCTGGCGAAACGCGGGCGCGCGAAGCTCGAACCGGCCCAGCTCGTCCATGACGATGATGTCGGCGGCCGTCGAAGCCCGCTTGATTGCCTGCACCCCTACGCCTTCGAAAGCGTCCGCATAGACGTCCCAGCCACCCCGGCGCGCTGAGGCGATCACGGCGGACTCACCTGATATAAGGTCCACGAGGCGGAAGGCGCGGAGGCGCTTCCCCTCGAAGACTCTCTCAACGCGGAAGCCTCCGACCGGTCCGGAAAAGCCTTCGAGCGCAGCAGAAAGGATCGTGGATTTACCTGCATGCTTCGGCCCGGTCAAAAAGAAGTTCCGCGCCAACTCGTGTCCCTCCGTCGTATTCCTTGGTCGTCCATATCGCTCCCGGCCGTACTGACTCGGCCCGGCAGTAGTCGCGCTTCAGCCGGTGGTGCCGAGAGCCACCGGCAGAGAGATCACGCGGTCGGCGTGCCCGGGTGCCCGTGCCCAGGCACAGGCTATCGGGCGCTACGCGTGCCCATATCTGAAAGCCGCTTCACAGCACCGGTACGAAGGAGCGCCTCGCTCACGACGAACGCGATCGCTCCGCCCGCAAGCGCCGTGAAGAGCTGCGGGGTCTGCATCATCCTCGCTATGGCAGGCTTTACCTCGACCACGAACCGCACAGCGCTCGAGAGGACCAGGAACTTCAGCACCGAGGCAGCCACGATGCCGGCTATCGCAGCGAGCCTGCCGCGCCGCTCAAGCAAACCAAACACGATGACGAGCACGGCGTTCCCAAGGGCAATGAAGGGTATCATCGGGCCGAGTGGAGGCGGCAGGATGCCGCGCCAGAAGGCGATCGCCGGCGTCACCACACCGATGGCCACGCCGCTCCAGATCCCCACGAAGGTCGCGGCGATGTAGAGCATGGTGTTGACGAGCGGTCCGGTAGCATACTGGGGCATCCCCACCATCTGGATGGCAAGTGTGAGCGCCAACAACACAGCGGTCCGCGTGAGAAACACAACACCTTTGTTCATTTTCACACCGCACCGGTCTCCTACCCATCCCACCCCGCACGTCGACCCTGTGGCCCTCGATCCTGTGGCCGCCGTTACATCTGGTCCGCCAGGTCGCCGCACTAGATCGCCGCACCAGATCATCGCACCGCCGCGCTGCCACACAACCGCGTCGCAGCGCCACCGCACCGTCGCGCAACCACATCACCGAGTAACCGCATCACTGCGCCCCCCACAGGTCACCATGTCGCTATGCGGGGCCGCCTCCCCGACCGGGCGTCCTCGCTCCTTTCTCGCCAGCCTAGCACCGCCCGCAACCATGCGGCGCCGCCCAACATGGGGAGGCCGTTCGTCTTATGATCAGTGTGATTCTACACGCGGCACAAGTCTCCTTCTGGAACCGGTCACAGAGGGCCCGCTCGCCTGCTCCTCGGCGGCGAAGATTAGAGCAGTGTGGCTTTGTCGCTCGATTATGGTTAGGAAAGCCCGCACGGGGCCAAACTAGGAAGCGAAGAGGAGGTGTTTTGCAGTGCCAGGTGAAGTGCGTCGCCCGATGATGGGCCATCGAATGCGCCACTGGGGCCCCATGATGGGAATGGGCGGGCCGTGCCCTATGTGCGGCGGCACAGGCATGGCTCACCGGCGGTATCTGAGCGAGCGGGAAGAGAAAGAGTACTTGGAGGACTACCTGAGCGACCTCCAGGCCGAGGCCGAAGGGGTGAAGCGTCGCATCCAGGAACTCGGTGGTACGGCCACTACCTGAGTGTGGGTTCATGTGTTCGTACCAGGTTGCCAGCAGGTTCGGGGTTGCCGGTGTTGGCACGACAAGGCTTTCGGAATCCGGCCGTCCCAACCGCCGGGTCCCGCAAAGGCGCACCCCAGGCGCGCCGCCCACAAAGTGCAACACCGGCAACCACCGGAAAAGTGGCAGCCGTTTCTAAACTCACACCTGGCTGCGGGCTGTATGCCTGTATGACCGAAAAGCGCGTTTTCACGCTTGGGGTAGCGGCCACCTACATCGGCACGGTCGTGGGCGCAGGGTTCGCCTCGGGACAGGAAGTCCTCCAGTTCTTCGGGCATTTCGGCTTGAGAGGCATCCCGGCCGTAGGTCTGGCCGTCGCCCTGTTTTCGCTATACGGATACCTCATACTGGAGCTCGGCAGAAAGCTTGGTGCCAAGTCACACCTGCCTGTGGTACGGGAGGCAGGCGGGCACGTGGTGGGGACGGCAGTTGACGGTGTCATCACGTTCTTCCTGTTCGGCGCGCTCGTGGCGATGACGGCTGGCGCCGGAGCCGTCTTCGACGAGCAATTCGGCTTGCCGTCGGCCGTTGGGAACGTGCTGCTGGTGGTGGCCGCGCTCCTCACGGTGCTCGCCGGGATCCATGGGGTGGTCACCGCCATAAGCCTCGTGGTGCCGGCTCTCCTTGTCGCGGTGGTGGGAATCAGCGTCGCCACGCTCCTGCGTACGCCCCTCAACCCTGCCGCTATCCGGGCTCTCGACCCGGCGCGGGCGGCGGTGCCGTCGTGGCCGCTCTCCTCGGTGGTGTACGTGTCTTACAACATCGTGCTCGCGGTGGGGGTGCTTGCGCCACTAGGGGCTATAGCGGCGGGCCCGCGCACACTCAAGCTCGGGGCGGTCCTCGGAGGGCTCGGCCTCGGCGTCGGGGCGCTCGCGATTCACCTTGCGCTTCTTGCCACGCTCCCGCAGTCCGCGAGGCTCCAGGTCCCCATGATATACATCGCCGGGCGGTTCCCCGTGCTGGTCCAGGTGGGCTACAGCCTGATCCTGCTCCTTGAGATATACACCACGGCCGTTGGTAACCTCTACGGATTCGTGGCACGCATTGTAAAGCCGCGCAGCGCAGCGTTCCGCTGGCTCGTGGTCGCCACCAGCGTGGTCGCGCTGCTGGCGGGCCGCCTCGGTTTCAGCCGCATTGTGAGGACCCTCTATCCCGCGGTCGGCTACGCCGGCCTTCTCCTGCTGCTGGCGCTCACTTACAAGCTCGTCCAGGGGATTCTCAAGAGAAGCCGGCCCGGTGGCGGCACCGTGTAGAACGCCGGCCGTGTCTTACTCTGGATATCCACCGGTACACCTGCACATCGCGTTGTGTGTAGGTTTTTTGACCGGAAGGTCGATTGCCGCGTCGAACAGCACCTGATATTGACGGTTCGGCCGGTGCAAGTCCGTGGCGTCGGCGCCCGTGCAGTCAGCACGCGCGTCGGAATCGAACCATCACGTTCCAGGGGGTGCTGGATATCCAGGGGGCGCTGGATACCCGAATGCCGCGACTATCTCGAAGAACGCACGTCTGAGGCTTGCGTGCTCCGGGAGGAAAAGGGGCTCGCATTCCTGAGGCGTGCGCTCGCCCAGTAGGAGCTTCACTGCAAACGCAAGACAAGTGGGCTCCCCACAGGCTTTGCAGTTCGTCCGCGGCAACCACTCATAGATCTGGAGCGCCGTCGGCCGCCAGCGGACCCCGTGGACCGGAGTAATCGACCCGCGCCTGTCGTATGTGTCGTTGATGAGGTCCTTCAGCCAGTCTAGCACTTGCCAGGCGTCGGTTGTGTTTTGCGCCTTCGACATGGTGATCCGGCGTGGGTAGATGGTTATGAGCCGGAACTCTTTCATGAAGGTCAGGCTTGGCCCGTCCTTGTTGTAGGTGGCATGGTTTATCACTGCGTTGAGGTACGGCAGCACCTCCGCAAGGTCCCGCGACGGCTCCGCATAAAGCCGCACCCTCCCGGGGTCAGCCACGCACGGCTCGATGAACGCGATATCGATATCCTCAAGGAACGGCAACAGCAGCCCTCCTCTGCCGCGGCCGGCAACCCCGCCGGCAACCAACCAATCGCTGAGAATGGGGCGGATCGCGCAGATCAGCGCTGATGAGCGGGCGCCGCGACGCGGAGCAAGTCAGCGTGGAGCGCAGGGATTGGCGCGGATCGGCGCGGGTCGGCGCAAATCGGCGACAATAGACAATCAACTACGATCCGCATGGAGCCGCACCTCACTCAGCCGCCCCGCGATCCTGGCCAGCGCCCTTACGCACTGGTCCACGTCGCCTTCGGTGTTGAAGTAGCCAAGGGATATCCTCACCGCGCCGCGCTGGATGGTACCAATGGTTTTGTGGGCGCAGGGGGCGCAGTGCAGGCCGGCCCGGACCATGATGCCGTACTCCCGGTCGAGCCTGCTCGCGACCTCCTCGGCGGGGACGCCACGCACGTTCAGCGACACCACGGCCACCTGGCGGGCGGGATCCCTGGGGCCGTACACTTCCAACCCGGGGATCTCGGAAAGCCCGTCCAGCAGCCTCCGGAGGAGGCCGGCCTCCTTTTCCCTGATGCGCTCGACACCTTCCTCGAGCACAAAGCGCGCGCCGGCGCCGAGGCCTGCTATGCCACACACGTTGAGCGTGCCCGCTTCGAACCGGTCCGGAAGCCACTCCGGCTGGTGCTCCAGCATGGAGTCTCCGCCCGTCCCACCGTCCTTGAGCGGCACAAGATCGAGGCCTCCTCGAATATACAGGCCGCCCGTCCCTGTGGGACCCATAAGCCCCTTGTGTCCGGTGAACGCCACAAGGTCGAGCCCGAGCCTCTCGACGTCGATGGGATGGACCCCCGCAGTCTGGGCGCAATCCACAAGGATGGGAATCCCCCTGGCCCGGGCGATGGCGGCCGCCTCGGCCACGGGCATAAGCGTGCCGGTAACATTGGAGGCATGGGTCATTACGATTAGTCTGGTGTTGGGGCGCAGGAGCGCCTCCATGTCCGCTGGGTCCAGGGTGCCATCGTGGGCACAGGGCGCCTGGGAAATGGTCACCCCGCGCGTCCTCTCAACCGCCTTGAGGGGGCGCCAGACGGCGTTATGCTCCATGGACGTGGTCACGACGTGATCGCCGGGCGAAAGCAGGCCCTTTATGGCGAGGTTGAGCGACTCGGTGGCATTTGCCGTGAAAACCACCCGCAACACGTCGGCCACGCCCAGGAGGCGCGCCACCGCTTGCCTCGCCCTGAACACGATCTTGTCGGCCTCGAGCGCCTTGCGATACGCCCCCCTGCCGGAGCTGGCGCCAACATTGCGCATGAAGTCGGCCATTGCCTCGATCACGGCTTCCGGCTTCGGGAACGAGGTGGCGGCGTTATCCATGTATATGTCCACGTCGGTCATGGACCCCGCCAGACCTCTGCCGGAGCCGCGCTCTTGTTCACGATCCTCATCGCCGGGCACACACACGGGCTTGCCCCACCTTTCGGTCGAATCAGTCACCAGTCGAGGCCCTCCAGCCTGTGCCGGTTGTCCCGGCAATCCTGCGGCCATTCGCTCCACCAGTAGTGTTCAACGGTGAGCGCTCTTCACCTTCCGGAGATTCGTCTTCCTCGTACGAAGTTCATGCGAGCGCCCCTCACCTGTCGTCCCCAAGTGAGGGTGGAGAAATGCTCTCACGAACTCTCACTTAGTCGGGCTACGCGTGCTCGCGTGCCAGGGTCGCCGCACCTGGCCTGACCTTCGACGGGAACCACCCGCGCGTGCACAGGCAGATGCGCACGAGCATGAGCATGACCGGCACCTCGATGAGCACGCCCACCACCGTCGCCAGCGCCGCGCCGGAGCCGAGGCCGAAAAGCGTCGCCGCCGTGGCGATGGCCACCTCGAAGTGGTTGCTCGCCCCAATCATCGAGGTGGGCGCCGCGTCTTCGTAGGCCAGCCCCAGGACCTTCGATGCCCAGTACCCCAAGATGAAGATGAACATGGTCTGGATGAAGAGCGGTATCGCGATCATCAGGATGACGAGCGGACGCTCGACGATAACGTGACCCTGCAGCATGAACAGGAACACGAGGGTCAGGAGCAGCGCGGTCACGGAAACCTGTCCCGTGTAGCGGAGGAACACCGATTCGTACCAGTCCAGCCCCTTCCTCTTAATGAGCTGGGTCCGGGTGATGAATCCGGCCACCAGGGCGACGCCGACGTAGAACAGGATGGTGTAAAAGAGGGTCAGGAACGGCACCCTGATGTTCGACGCTCCCAGGAGGAAGCTTCCGAGCGGCGCGTAGAGCACCAGCATCGTGAGGGAGTTTATCGCGACCATGACCAGCGTGTGGCCCATGAACCCGTCTGCGAGGTAGCTCCACACCAGCACCATGGCCGTGCACGGCGCGATGCCGAGCAGAATCATCCCGGCGATGTAGGACGTGGCCATGTCCTGCGGGATGAACGGCGCCCAGATGTAGCGCATGAAAACCGTGGCGAAAAACAGCATCGTGAAGGGCTTGATGGCCCAGTTTATGACAAGCGTGGTGAGGACCGGTTTCGGCGTCTTCACCGCCTCAACCACCTCGGAGAAGTCGATCTGCACCATAATGGGGTACATCATGAAGAAAAGAAAGATGGCCGTCGGGATGTTGACCTGGGCCACGGAGAGCGAGTTCAGGAACCTCGCCGCCCCGGGAAAAGCGGACCCCAAGAGGATGCCGGCCCCCATACATGCGAGCACCCAGAGCGAAAGGTACTTCTCGAAGAATCCGAGTTTGCGTTCTTTCCTTAGAGCACGTTCACGAAGGTCCTGACCGGTCGCCGCACGTCCTTCCATAGCTCCTCCCTCGATCCTCTGTGTGTTGTAGGTTGTAGGGCGAAAATCATATCACACACCGAAAGCCTTCTCGGGCCTTCGGGACTCGCCCGGAACGCACTTCGCGGTAGGATGGACCTTCCGGCACGGAGCCTTGCTCTCGGCTGGCGTGAACACCCTGTCTGCGAGCATGGCGCTAAGCTCCGCGAGAGCCTTTCGGTTGACGGAGTAGAAAATCCACCTGCCCTCCCGGCGTTGGTCCAGAAGGCCCGCCTGCCGCAGTGTCCTTAGGTGGTATGACACCGCAGGCTGAGTCATGTTGAACCTCTCCATCAACTCGCACACACACATCTCCTCGCGCGCGAGCATCGACACGATCTCGAGCCTCGTCTCGTCGGCGAGGGCCTTGAGCATCTCCACCGCCCGCTTCAATCTGTCAGCCCCCTCCCCGCCGCGCGTTGGCATAAACGTATAAACGTATGTTTATGCCTTACCAACATGATACGCCCCGCAAGGGGCGTAGTCAAGGGGGATCCTGGTTCGGAAACCAGCATCGTCCTCAGCAGTATCGTCCTCAAGCAGCGGCCGAGGACGGACGATGCTCGCGACGTCAGCTTCAGCACCACAGCCGGCAGCCGGCGGCCAGACGGCTGTGCCGGCGGAGGCGGCGTCGGCAGTGACACGAGTCGCCCCGCAGCGCGCGCAGGCCAGGGGCGCACGGCCGACGGTGGCCGAGGCAAGGCCAAGCGCGGCGCCCCACAGCCCATGCAGGCCCGGGACTCCCGCTACGCTGCCTCCGAGATCAACCGGTTCAGCTCCTGCACGAGCGCCCTGACCCTGTGGTCCGCGACCTTCCGCTCGAGTATCACGTCTGGCGATACCTTCGCCTCCCAGTACAGCTCGTTTGCCGACTCGTCCGGGGCGATCCTTGCGCCCTCCAGGGACGCCCCTGCGAACACACCTTTGCTCATGGAGTAGCTATATATAGCCGCCTTCAGCTCGATGTCGGTCCCTGCCTCCGCATGGCGGCCCACCGGGCCCGCCGCCACCGACATCTCGCCCCCGAGAGTGATCTTGCCTTCCTCGAAGCCCTTGAGACCGCGCTCGTTCGTGATGACCAGGACCAGCGACGTGGACTGAACGCCTATCTGCGGTCCCCATGACAGACCCGTAATCGTGACGAAGCTGGGGCCATACCAGGTCCCACTGACGGGATCGCGACGGAGGACGAGGCCTTCCCCGTGCCTTGCGCCGAGCATGAGACCTGCCTTGAGGACCGATGGGAAGATGGCAACGCCATGCGCCTTCTTGAGGATGTAGGCCATTGCTTCATAGTCTTCCTGCTGAGACATCTCCCTAAGGACCTGAACGGCCTCGTCGATCCTCTCCGTGGGGGAACTCGCAAGCGCTGTCGCGGCGAGGCCAGTTGTCATCAGTCCAACGGCGCAGGCGATCATCACAAAGTTCCTCACGAAATTCCTCATGTATCGCACCATCACGATTCGCTCCCTTCCAGGCAGAGTCGGCTTAAGCGTCGCTTGCGACTTGACGACTTGATTGTATCAGATCGCAAGCCGGATGAAAACGGACAGTCACGCAACACAGGAAAACCGGAACTCTGGGGACCCCAGGGCACCGAGACGCACCCATCGCCACGCGGCTCATATTTCCGAGGGTGCTCTGGAATACTCGTACGGGACCGTAAGAGCGCATCCGGCACCCCTGGTGTGCGTCACAGCGGGCATGCCGCCCCGCTTTCCGCCCATAGAGTTTGCCCTATACTAAGTGAGGGTGCAGAAATGCTCCCGACTTTTGGGAGGGGTTGCCGGTGATTGCACGAGGGGTGTCAAAATCCGGCCACTGGCCTGATGGGCCGGATTTTGTCAAGGCGCCCCGCTTGGGGCGCCGTCC
>JACIXY010000036.1 GCA_014360195.1 Bacillota bacterium | reverse complement strand
GGTCAGGAGCACCAGAAATGCCACACAAAAGGCCCACTCAAGGCGTGCGAGAAAACGACTCGGTCCGGATGAACCGCTGCTATCGGGCATCGCACGCCACCACCTCTCCTATGGCAGCGGAAAGGCCGGCCAGATAACCCGTGGAGAACGCGGCCTGGAGGTTGAACCCGCCCGTCGTGCCGTCCACGTCAATTACCTCCCCGGCGAAATACAGCCCTGACACCAGCCTTGACCCCATCGTGCGCGGGTCGATCTCGTCCACGCTCACCCCGCCCGCGGTGACCATGCCTTCCTCCACCGGTCGTGTTCCCCTGACCGTCAGAACGAGGCCCTTGATGACCCCTCCCAGCGCAAGCCTCTCTTCGCGCGTGACCTGTGAAACCGGCCTGGCCTCGGGTATGCCCGCCTCGCGGACCACGATGGATATGAGTCTCGCCGGCACAAGCCCGAGCAGCGCGTTGGGAACACGACGGCGAAAGTACCGGTCAAACGCCTGCCGCAATTCCCTGTCGAGCTCTGCCTGGGTAAGCCCCGGCTTGAGATCGACGACGAGCCTCACGGGACCCTCCCCGCGCCTGAGGGCAAGGGCGATCTCGCGCGAAAGAGCCAGGATTACCGGCCCGGACACTCCGAAGTGCGTGAAGAGCATCTCCCCGAGCCCCGTTTCCACCTTGCACCCCGCCACGAAAGACGTTACCGCCACGCCGCGCAGGGCGAGGCCTGCAAGGCCCGAGACCCAGGGTTCCTCGATTTCGAGTGGCACCAGGGACGGTCTCGGCTCCACTATGGTGTGGCCGAGCTCGGCTGCCATCCGGTAACCGCTGCCGGTGGACCCCGTCATCGGATACGTTATCCCGCCGGTCGCGATTATCGCCGCGTCACATGATATGAGCCCGGGGCTCATCGGTACCCTGCCAGCGATGACCCCGCACACCCTGCCGTCCCTCACGAAAGTCCGCTCGGCCTTCCAGAGGCACCTCATCTCCACGCCTCTCTTGCGGGCGCAGGTCACAAGGGCGGTCAGCACGTCCCTTCCGATCCCGGAGAACGGGAAGACCCTCCCATCATCCTCGGCTCTGCTCTCCACGCCCAAGCTGGCAAGAAAACCCCTTAGCCTTGCGGAATCGAATGCGGCAAAAGCAGAGTACAGGAACCTGCCGTTCCCCGGCATTCCGGCCACAAGGCCCTCGACATCGGTGTCGTGGGTGAAATTGCACCTGCCTCCACCGGTCAGGAGGAGCTTGCGCCCGACCTCGGGGTTGCGCTCGAGCAGGATGACCCTTGCCCCATTTGTAGCCGCTGTAATAGCCGCCATGAGGCCGGCGGGCCCGCCCCCTATCACGATCACGCGTCGTCCTCGGCCAGACTCCTTGCTCAACTCTCAGCCGACCCCGCACCTGACGTGGAATGACCGGAGGCGCGCAGGCCCCGGTGGCACATGCCACACTATTCTGCACAGGCCCTCAATATCCTGCCTGCCGTGCGCTAACCTCATCCCTACTCGCCAGCAGCACCTGACGTGAGGCCTTCCCTGCAGCGCCTTTCGGGCCTTTCGCGCCTCCCGCGCCTTTCGCTGCAAGCTCCTGCACCCAGCGGACCTCCCCGGGGGTTAGATGCCTCCATGACCCGATCCCAAGGTCGCCCAGGACGAGCCTCCCGAGGCGCGTCCTTTTCAGGTGGAGTACCGGGTGGCCTACCGCCGCGAGCATGTTCCGGACCTCGCGCTTCTTTCCCTCGTGGATCTCGATCTCCAGCAAGGCAGAGCCAGAGTCGCTCTTCACCACTCTGACTCTTGCCGGCGCCGTGACGACATCGCCCAGCCTCACTCCGCGCCTGAGCGCCTCGAGTGCCCGCTCGTCCGGCACTCCCTCTACCCTCGCTATGTACGTTTTCGGCACCTCAAACCTGGGATGAGTTAGCGTGTACGCCGCATCGCCGTCGTTTGTGAGAAGGAGAAGTCCCTCGGTATCAAAATCAAGCCTCCCAACGGGAAAGAGCCTGTGGCCTCCGTGCGGGACAAGGTCCAGCACGGTCGGGCGACCCTGCGGGTCCCGAGCCGTGCAAAGATAACCTGCAGGTTTGTTGAGGAGCAAGTACACTTTCGTGTCATCAATGACGATGGGTTTCCCGTCGACTCTAACCTCAACGCGCGCCGGGTCCACCCTCGCCCCGGGCTCGCGGACGACCACGCCATCGACCTGCACCCGGCCCTGCCTGATGATATCGGCGCTGTGTCTCCTGGAAGCAACTCCCGCCTCCGCGAGCACTTTCTGCAGTCTTTCCATGGTAGGACCACCAACCGGGGCTACCTCATTTTCTTCAGCCTGTCGAGGCTCTCGACCGAACCGAGGATCACGAGAACGTCGCCCTCACGCACCCTGTCATCAGCGCCGGGGGAAACCTTCACCTCGTTGCCGCTGCGGATGGCAACCACATTGGCCCCATAGTGAGCCCGGAGGTTCAGTTCTCTCAGAGTCTTGTTGGCGAATTCCTCCGTCGCCACGATCTCGGCCACGCCGTAATCAGGGGACAGCTCGATGTATTCGAGAATGTTGGATGAGCCGAGGCTATTGGCCAGCCTGACCCCCATATCCCGTTCCGGGTAGACCACCCGATCCACGCCCAGCTTCTCGAGAAGTTTGCCGTGAAGCTCGTCTGTGGCCTTGGCGACCACGTACCCAACCCCGATCTCTTTCAGTATCATGCACGTGAGGATGCTCGACCTAATATCCTGCCCGACGGTAACGACGGCCACGTCAACATTGCGGACGCCGAGCGCCCGGAGCGCCTCCTCGTCTGTGGCATCGGCCTGCACGGCGTGGGTCACGTCGTCAGCAAGATGCTGGACCTTGTCGGGGTCTATGTCGATAGCGAGAACCTCGTGGCCCATCTTGGTGAGAGTCCGAGCCACGCTGGTGCCGAACTTCCCCAGGCCGATCACGGCAAACTGGCGCATGGTTATCATCTCCGTCCCGGCTGTACAGCAATCGGCGGGCAGGCGAAGCGCACAAAACAGCGGGGCGCTACCCCGCCCTCCAGCCAAAAGGGCCTGTTCTATCAGGAAGATTTTACAGCACAACCGGGAGGAATGCAACCTGAGGAAGGATGTAGGCTCACTGGGCCCCGCCCTGAACGTTAGGCCTCTGGGCCTGGGCGTGGTCTTCTGGGGTAGCAGGGCTCTGGCGCCTTCTGCCAGACATCTGGCCGAGGAGGGAAGGCACCACGTCGATGAGCCTGTCTATGATCGCCCCTCCGTCCACAGGCAGCGCTCGGATCTGCCCCTGTCCCACCACAAGGAACGCCACGGGCTGCACGGTTATCCCCGCTCCGGCCCCGCCGCCGAAGGGAAGACCCGCTGCGCCGTTTGCCGCACCTCCCTGGTCCTGCCCAGGGGACTCTCCACCTGCCGCCTGGAACTCGCTACCGCCCGCAGCGAACCCAAACGTCACACGGGATACGGGGAGGATGACGGTCCCGTCGGGAGTCTCCACGGGGTCCCCGAGGATGGTGTTGACGTCCACCATCTCCTTGATGCTGTCCATGGTCGTCTTCATGAGCGCCTCTATCGGGTGGTCGGGCATGACACGCGTCGCCTCCTGCGTTTAATCTGGATGCCCCGGAGGATAATATAACCTGGCGTCAGAGCCACTATGCAGTCTACGGAGGCATCGAGCCCCGCGCGGTCGTAGCGCGGGGTGACTCTGATCTCGGGCCTCCCCGCAGGGAACCGGAGCGGCACAGGACACGCGGCAAGCCCCGTATTTATGAGGGCGTATGCCAGACCTACTCCGATGGCGCTCGTGGCAGCCTCGCCTGACCCAAGCTCCACGTGGATCCGAAGCCTGTGCACGTCGAGGCCTGTCGCCTTCAGGGCGGCATAAAAGAAGCGGCCGATGCGCCGTCGCACGTCGTGTCGGCGCCGCGCCGCCCGCGGTCCCGGTCCCTGGCCGCCGCCGGATCGCCTGGACCGGGAGGCTCGGCTGGCCCGTCCGCGGTCTCCCTGTTGCGCGTTGCCGTCACCCGAATCTCCGAGAGATCGCATGAGAACCTGGGCCCGGGATATCCATCCCGCCACGACGGACGTCCCGTCCTCCCCCTCCCCCGCCCTCTCCCCTTCCCTCTCCTCCTTAGGGCGGGGCACTTTGCGGTAGACCGGGACCCATATTAGCCCTGACAGGACGCCCACCCATACGCGAATGACACTATGTCCGCGCGTTCTCACGAAACGCGCAGATACCTTCAGCGGAAGCGTGACCAGGATGAAAAGGAGCGCTATGACGCCGAGGAAGCAGGCTATGACAATGACAGCCCAGCGCAACTTGGTCGCCTCCGTCCTCGCCTCCGCATGCAGGCTGCGCAGTCGAACCCCGGACACCCTAGGTGGGAGGCGCGTTAACCCTTGTCCCTTCTCCCCCTCCCAAAAGTCGGGGGCATTTCTGCACCCTCAGTCGGAGGTGCCTCATCATAGTATTACCCCCGGGCAGGCCGCTCGACACCCCCGCGGCGGGACGACCGCCGGGGCGCAGAGCGGAGGCGGAAGCCAGGCAGCGTAGCTGCGTCTCCTTCGATAGGTGGAAGATCGTCGAGGGATGCCAGGCCGAACCAGCGAAGGAACTCGGGGGTCGTTCCGTAGAGGACGGGCCGGCCGGGCGCCTTCTTGCGGCCCACCGGCCGCACCAGCCCCCGCTCGATGAGGGTGCTGAGCACGCCGTCAACCCTCACTCCACGGATAGTCTCCAGCTCAGCCCTGGTGATGGGCTGCTTGTAAGCTATCATGGCCACCGTTTCCAGCGCAGCCCTGGAAAGTGCCTGCCGGGTCCCGACGTTCAGCCTGGCTATGTAGTCAGCATGCGCAGGCCTGGTCGCCATCTGATAACCGCCCGCGACGAAAACGATCTGCATGCCCCGTCCTTCCTCGTCGTACTCCCGCCGGAGGTCGTCCACTATGGTGTCCGCCGTCCGGGGATCGATGCCGAGGATCTCTCCCATCTCCCGCGCGGTGACAGGGCGGGGCGATGCAAAAACCATCGCTTCGATGGCGGCCCTGGCCTCTTTATACTCCATGGTCGGATCCCCCGACCACAGGCAGTATCAGGATCTCCCCGAAGTGGGCATCCTGGCGCACAACTGCTTTCGCAAGCCTTATGAGCTCCAGGAGCGCGAGGAATACGGCTATCACCTCGGAACGGGTGATGACAGGGCCATCGAAAAGCTCCCGGAACACGAGCTTGCCCTTCTGGCGGAGCCGTATGAGGATGGTATCCATCTTCTCTTCTATGGAGAGGTCGTCCGTTGGAAGAGCGGTGAACTCATCCTCCGGGATCCCCTCGAGCACCCTCCGAAGGGCCTGGATGAGGTCGGACAGGCTGACTCCCTCGGGAGGGCGCACGCTCCGCGGCCCGGACGGGAAGGAGTTCCTCAGGTAGACCAGGCGCCAGGCCTCATCGCGTCTGGCAAGCTCCTCCACGGCCTCCTTGAAGATGCGGTATTCCATAAGATGGGCTATGAGGGCACTATTGCCGTCGTCCTCGCCGCCATTGTCTCCGCCCTCGCCTTCGGCCACGCCCTCGCCTTCACCGGACGCACCCGGGGGTTCGTCGGCCTCGGGCTCCGGCGGCAGAAGAGCCTTCGCCTTGGCAGCCACAAGGGCGCTTGCGGCTGCAAGCAACCCGCCCACCTCGTCGAGCCCGGGCTCCCCTGAGCGCTCCAGCTCATCAAAACAGGCCCGAATCACCTCGTGCACCGACACGGACCGGGCATCGGCATCTCCCTTCTCGATCGCCCGCGCAAGGTCCTCGAGCGTGCCGGAAAAGCCCGAGACGTTCACCGGGATCGTGGTCAAATCCGCATCGCCTTCCTGACTTCCTCGAGGGTTGCTTCGGCTATGACCCGCGCCCGCTTCGCTCCGTCGGCGAGGATGTCATCAACCAGGCCCGGCTCCCTCTCCAGGGCTCTCCTGCGCTGCCGAATGGGCTCGAGGAATTCGTTGACCGCATCTGCAAGCCGCCTCTTGCAGTCGACGCACCCGATACCCGCGTTCACACAGTCCCTTGTTATATCGTCGAGCATGGTGCGGGAGAAGACCTTGTGGAGCGCATGGACGGAGCATACCTCGGGATGGCCGGGGTCGGTGCGGCGAATCCTGGCAGGGTCGGTGACCATGTTCTCTATGGCCCTGCGGACCTCGTCGGCGCTGGCAGACATCTCGATGACATTGTTATAGCTCTTGCTCATTTTCCGCCCGTCGGTGCCCGGGAGAAGGACGACCTCGTTCAGTTTAGGCTGCGGCTCTGGGAACACGGGACCATAGAGGAAGTTGAACCGCCTGGCTATTTCCCTGGTAAGCTCGAGATGGGGCAGCTGATCTTCGCCGACCGGCACGGCGTCGGCCTTGTACACCAGGATATCGGCGGCCATGAGCACAGGGTAGCCGAGGAACCCGTGGGTCATGATCTCGCGCCCCTCGAGCTCGCGAAGCTGCTCCTTGTACGTGGGGCAACGCTCGAGCCAGGACAGCGGCGTGATCATGGAGAACAACAGGCAAAGCTCGGCATGCTGCTTCACATCGGACTGCCGTATGATGATGCTCTTCTTCGGATCTATCCCGGCCGCGAGGTAATCCATCACAAGCTCCCTGGTGTTCGCCCGAATCTCGCTCGTGTCCTCGTAGGCCGTGGTTAGTGCGTGCCAGTCTACGACCCCATAGACGCAGTCGTAGTCATCCTGCAGCCTGACCCAGTTTATGAGCGCACCGAAAAGGTTGCCCAGGTGCAGCTTCCCGGTTGGTCGCATGCCGCTGAATATCCTTGGTTTCGCCATACACGCATCCCCCTCCATGGCCCCTCGCAGGCCGCCCTCACGCGGCCTCGAGCCTGACTGCAGTGATCTCCAAGCTCACACATGGAACGGCGCCGGGTTCTCATAGCAGCCTTTGTCCAAGCACCAGCAGCGCCAGGAGATTAATGATCGGCGCCACTATGATCCTCGTTGCGCCGCTGAACACCAGGAGCAAAAGAATAAACGACCCGTAGGATTCCAGCTGGTGGTAGATGTAAAGGTTCCTGCCCCGCAGCACCCCGAGCAGCAGTCTCGACCCGTCCAGCGGCGGGATGGGTATCAGGTTGAAGGCTGCAAGCCCCAGGTTTATGATGATCCCGGATACGACGAGACGACCCAGCGCATAAGGCATCGGAACTCTCAGCCTCAACGGTATCGCCAGCAGGAAAGCAAGAGCCACGTTGGCGAGGGGCCCTGCCACTCCCACCAGCATCATCCCCCGCCTCCAATCCTTGAAATAGGCAGGGTTTATCGGCACAGGCTTGGCCCATCCGAATCTCTGCGTAAGGATCAAGGTGAGAGTCCCAAACACGTCGAGATGGGCTAGGGGGTTCAGCGTGAGCCTCCCCTGCCATCTCGCCGTCGGGTCACCGAGGGCGTTCGCCACCGCAGCATGGGCGTATTCATGCACGGTCAGGGACAGGAGTATAATGGGCAGCGTTACCAGGATGGAAGCGAGGTCCAGCATCTATTCCCCTCCGCACTTTTCATAGTCGGGCTATACTCCGGCCGGGCGCCCGTTTCCTGCTGCCTGGCACCCGCAGCCCGCCGCTTTTCTCATGCGCATCGCTCACGCGGTGCCTGCGGTGCCGACGCACGATGAGGCATCATCCGCAAATTCGAACCTGGCCGGGATACGGTCGCGGGCTGCCACGTCCTGGTAGGTTTCCCTCGCAACCACCACGTCTGCCATGCCAGCCTTCACGAAGATCACCGCAGGCTTGGGGTACCTGTTGTAATTGCTAGACATGGAGTAGTTATATGCACCCGTGCTCAGCACGGCCAGAAGGTCGCCTGGCCGAAGGCGCGGAAGGAGGATGTCCCATATGAGCATGTCTCCCGACTCGCAGTGCCGACCCGCAATTGACACCTTTTCCTCTGGAGGCGAAAGTGCCCTCGTCGCCACCACCGCCTCGTAGGACGCCTGGTAGAGCGCCACCCTGGGGTTGTCGGCAAGCCCGCCATCCACGGCCACATACTTGCGCACACCCGGGATCTCCTTGATAGCGCCGACGGTGTAAAGCGTCGTGCCGGCCTCGCCAACGATGTAGCGCCCCGGCTCCACCATAAGACGGGGCATCTCGAGCCCGTGCGCAAGGCACTTCTCCCGGACAATCTTTGAGATCATCGAGGCGTACTTCCCGAGCGGAACCCTCTCGTCGCCCGACTTGTATCTCACCCCAAGCCCGCCCCCGAGGTTTACTTCTCGGACTGTGTAGCCTGTTTCTTTCTTGACTTCGGATGCGAAATCCATGACCAGCGCAGCCGCCACCCCGAAAGGCTCCACCGCAAGTATCTGCGAGCCGATGTGGCAGTGCAGGCCTTCGAGAACGAGAAGCTCGCTTGCAAGCACCCTCCTCGCCGCCGCCATGGCCTGCCCGTTCGCGATCCCGAGGCCGAACTTGGAGTCAAGCTGCCCCGTGCGGATATAATCGTGAGTGTGCGCCTCGATGCCCGGGGTGAGTCGGATCTGCACGTGCACCCTCCTTCGGAACCTGCGTGCCACATCCTCCAGGATGTCCAGCTCGTGCATGTTATCCACGACAAACCTCAGGACCCCCGCGCGGACGCCCATCTCCACCTCCTCAACGGACTTGTTATTCCCGTGAAAGAGAATGCGCTCAGGAGGAAACCCCGCCTGAAGAGCGGTGTACAGCTCGCCTCCGGACGCCACGTCAAGGCCCAGGCCTTCCTGGTGAACGAGCCTGCACATGGCGAGCGTCGAGAAGGCTTTGCTTGCGTACGCGACGAACGTGTCCGGGTACGCGCGGGAGAGCACTCCCGCCATCTCGCGGCACCTCGCCCGGATCTCGTCCTCGTCCATGACGTATAGCGGGGTGCCGAACTCCCTCGCCAGGCGGTCGCAGGTACAGCCGCCGATCTCAAGCCTTCCGTCGCCGGTGATCCTCATCGTCCCACGAAGGTCCACTCGCTCTCCGCTCCCATTCACATCCAAGTTGGGCCGACGGGCCATGGTTTTCTTCATAATAGCACGCAGGCTGGGACGGGTCAAGAAAACGCCCGGCACGCCGGGTACGCGTCAGGGTTGCGGGCGCGCCCTCCGCCCACGATGCAAGTTTATTCCCGGGATGCGCATCGTGTGCCGGTACAGGGCCGGTCCTGGCCCTGTCCTCAGAAGGAGTCCCAGCGTCCGCACCGGGAACCCCACCTTGCGATGACCTCGTGCCCCATCTTTATGTTCACCACCTCGCACAGATTGGGGCACCCCTTGCACTCGAAGCTGGAGGCGGAGTAGTCCATGTCGAGGGCCTGGAAGCCACGGAAGTTCGAGGGCCCATCCCGGCGTTCCATCTCCTCCGCGGCAAGAAGAGCCGCCCCTATGGCGCCCATGACGTTGTAGTGTTCGGGCACGGCCACGGGAGTGCCGAGGGCCTTCTCGAACGCCGCCCTCATCCCAGCGTTCGCCGCAACCCCGCCCTGGAAGACGACCGGCGGCTGGATGTCCTTGCCTTTGCCCACGTTGTTGAGGTAGTTCCGGACCAGCGCTTCGCATAGGCCCGCCACGATGTCCTCGATCCTGTGGCCCATCTGCTGCTTGTGGATCATGTCGGACTCCGCGAACACGGCGCACCTGCCCGCAATCCGCACGGGCGTCGTGGACATGAGTGCAAGCTCCCCGAACCTCTCGATTGGCACACCGAGCCTCGCGGCCTGCTGGTCAAGGAAGGAGCCCGTGCCCGCAGCACACACCGTGTTCATGGCGAAGTCGAGCACGGCGCCGTCCCGCAGGATTATTATCTTGGAGTCCTGTCCGCCTATCTCGATGACCGTCCGCACGTCGGGAACGACGCGCGCCGAGGCGACGGCATGGGCGGTTATCTCGTTCTTCACGCAGTCCGCACCGAGGATCACCGCCGCGAGCCTTCTCCCGCTCCCGGTGGTCCCGACTCCCGCTATCTGCAACCCCGAGGCAGCCGGGGCGAGCATCTTCATCCCCTCCTGGATGACCGCGATAGGCTCCCCCCTGGTCCGGAGGTAGAGTTTCTCAAGGACTTCGCCCTGCTCGTTCAGGAGCACCAGGTTCGTGCTGACCGACCCCACATCCACCCCAAGGTATGCTTTCCGTGCCATGAGCGCGCTCACCCCCTCGCTCCCTTCGCCGCACGCCGCCGGCGCGACCTCTCGACGAGATCCACGAACGCCTCAAGGCGAGTGAGCACCCCGGCGTCCGAGGAATGCTCGTCGAACACGAGCGTCATCACGGGAATGCCCAGGTCACGCGAGACAGATGGAAGCACATCCTGGGCCACGATCTCTGGCATGCACGTGAACGGCGCAAGCTGGATGACCCCGTCGAACCTCCGCTTCGCGTATTCCACAGTGTGCCCCACCGTCTCGACGCCATGTCCCCCAACAAAGTGACACAGGTACGGCTTTGCGAGGTCGTAGGGTCTTCTGCCCTTGCGAAGTCGGAGCAGGTCCTTGAAAAGGTGCTCCCTGACCCAGTCGCCTATGTATATCGACCTCTCCACGAGGACCCCCATCTCCCCAAGGCGGCGTTCGACCTCGAAATTGACAAACGGCTCAAGCACTACGTACACCTCTCCGACAATGCCTATCCTCGGGGGATCCGGAACGCTATTTTCCGGTGCTCGCACACTGAGGAGCATCTCCCGGCCATCCTCGAGCGCCCGCTTCACCTGTGCAATGCTCGAGGCTTCATCCACCAGCTTCAGTGCGGACGCGAGCGCGGCCGTCGCTGCGCCCCGCCGGCTCTCGAACGGGCGCACGCGCTGCACCACCTTCTCGAGTTCGTCCACAGCTGTCATTTTGGCCCACGCAAGTCTCACCGCGCTCACGTACTTCCCCACCGAGTTCCGCCCCACCAAGCGCCCGAGCTGCCGCAGCACGTGGCGCAGCCTCCCCTGCGGGGGTTCGATGATGATCATCTCGAACTCGTAGCCGAGAGCTTTGAGAATCTCCCTCTGCACCTCGCCGTACAGGCCGAACCGGCACGGCCCCACGCCCCCCGCCATGGCGATAGTGTCGGCCCCGAGTTCCATGGCCTCTATGTAATTGCCGATGTTCACCTTGAGGGGCAGGCACGCGAACTCGGGGGAGTAGCGCGAACCTATAGAGAGAGTGCGCTTGCTCGGCATGGGCGGCACCACCACCTCCGCCCCGAGGTCCTCGAGAAGCGCCTTCACGGTTATGTAAAGGTTGCCCATGTGAGCGAAGGTGATCTTCATAGCATCACGGCTTTCTCCTGCGTGTCACGACGTCAATGAACGCCTCCAGCCTGGTGATGACCCCGGCCTCGCCTGTGTGCTCGTCGACGGTGATGGTCGCGAACGGCACATCCCTGCGCCTTGCCGACTCGCGCTCCAGGATCTCACCGATGAGCGACTCCGGCCCGCACGTGAACGCCCTCATGTGCAGGCAGCCATGGACGGTCCCCGACCTCAGGAAATGAAACCCCGCTCCAAGGAGCCTGCGGCCAAGGGTCCAGAACACTCTCTTGGGAAACCTCGCCGCCTCCCGCTCGGTTATGGCCGCGGGAAGCATGTCCGCCGTCACGACGCTCGCCCCCATCTCGCGGAGCCTGCGTATGACGTTCATGCTCACGAACGGGTCGTAGATGACATAGGGATGTCCCACAAGCCCGACCACCACGCGCCCGGACCCGCGGACAGCCTCCGACGCGCCAGGCAACGACGATGCAGCGGCCACGGCTCTGTGGGCGGGCTCATCACACGGGGGCGCGATACCCATGACGGCCATCGCCTCGTCCGGAGTCATGCCGCTTTCGATGTATCGGGTGTACCTTGCAAGAGCAGCCTTTGCCCTGTTGTGTGCAGCGAGGATCCTGAGCACGCTCCCTGTGAACATCCTGCCAGTTGAGTACACGGCATGAATGTACTCCCTGGTGGTCCGGCTCAGGTTGATGCACGAGTCGATGATCCTGGGGATGTCGCGGCAGTTGCACCGGATCATGTCGGGGAGGCCCATGAACTTCGGGCAGGTGAAGGCTCGTCTCTCCACCGACACAAGCCTGGGGACGAACACGTAGTCGCACTTCCCGGCGAGGGCAAGCACGTGTCCGTGGAAGACCTTGATGGGAAGGCACGCCTCGTCCACCGTGACCTTTATGCCGGCATCCAGCACCGCCCTTGTGGTCTCACCGGAGGTCACGACGGTCCCGCCCAGGGACTCGAAGAATACCTTCCACATGGGGTAGTAGTGGTAGTAAAGAAGAGCACGGGGGATCCCCACGACCTCTCCCACGGCCACATGCCACCTGCCTTCGTCAAGATTCTCTCATTTGACAGATCCCCGAGTTTTCCTCTCAGGGTCCGGGGAACCGGGCTACATACCCTGCTGTTCGAGGATCTCGCGGATCGCCCTCGTCGTGATGAGAGCCCCCTTCTCCACCGCATCCTGGCTATCCATCTTGCCAAGATCGCCTGTCCCGACGATCTTCGGGATCTTGAGGCGGGAGAGGACCCCGACGGTGTCGCCTTCCAGTCGCCTGTGGCCGGGAGGCTCGGGAGCGCCCAACTTTCCCACCGGCCTCCCGGTCACCTCTCCTTCTTTCGTAACGGACTCATCCACCGTCACCGGCCTGTCAGCCTTGGCGTTGGACGCCACGGCAACTGCGCCCACGATCTCGATCTCGGCGTCGCGCGCAAAGTCCTCGAGGGCTTTCTCGCCAGGGCCCTTTCCCTTCTTTCCGTGGTCGTCGAACATGACTATCACGGGCTCCACCGGAACCTGTTTCACCATGGCCGCAAGCTCGGCCCCGCCCGCGCGAGTCGGGGTCCCGGCGGACTTCTCGATATAGTGCAGTCCGAGGTTCCGGGCGGCCTGTCTCACCGCGGCCTTCGCCTTGCCGTCTCCGTCTGTTACCACGATGACCTTCTTTTTCGCCAAGCCGCCATCACATCCTCACGATTTCGGATTGGCGATGAGCGCGACCAGCGTTCCGAAGAACACAGCGACCGCTACGCCCATTCCCGTGTACTCGAACACGCCGGTGAAAAGCCCGAGAATCCCAATCCTTTTCGCCTCAGCCAGCGCCCCCCTGGCGATGGACGCCCCGAAGCCCGAAACCGGAGTGAGAGCGCCGGCTCCAGCGAACTTGAGGAGCGGTTGGTACAGGTCGAGCCCCCCTGCGATCGCCCCGGCGACCGTCAAGATAACAAGCATGTGGCCGGGAGTGAGGTTGGTGAAATCCAGGATGAGCTGGCCTATGGCGCATATGGCGCCTCCTACAAGAAACGCATACAGGTAGGTCACAGCCTCGCCTCCGTTCTCACGTCTCACATATTCGCGTCTCTCCCACCTCACGCCTCGATCACCACAGCGTGCGCGATACAGGGGATGGACTCGCCCTGCTGGCAGCTGAGCGGGCTCATGAGCGCCCCTGTGGCGATGAGCAGCACGTTCCTGTACGTGCCCTTTTCCATCTCTTTCAGCACGTGCCCGAACGTCACCACCGCGGAGCACGCGCACCCGCTGCCTCCGGCCCCCACGCGCTGGGACTTCGTGTCGAACAGCATGAGGCCGCAGTCCCTGTAGTTGTCGCCCAGCTCGACACCGTTGTCCGTAACAAGCTCCTTCAGCATCTCGCTACCGAACGATGCGAGATCCCCCGTGAGTATGAGGTCGTAGTCCCCGGGGCCGCGGCCGGTGTCAGCAAAGTGTGTGAGGAGCGTGTCCGCTGCGGCGGGAGCCATCGCGCCGCCCATGTCGTTTACGTCTTTCGAGCCGAGGTCCACCACTTTACCGGTGGTGGCCCACGTCACCTTCGGCCCGATGCCCGAGGACGCCAGCAGCGCCGCCCCTGCACCCGTAACGGTATACTGCGATGTGGTCTTGCGCTGGATGTTCAGCTCTATCGGGTAGCGATACTGGCGCTCAGCCGTCTGGTAATGGCTCGAGCAGGCGACCAAAACATAGTCGGCGAACCCGCCGTCGATAACCATCCCTGCAAGCGCAAGGCTCATGGCGCACGTGGAGCAGGCACCATAGAGCCCGAAGTACGGGATGGAAAGCTGTCTTGCGGAATAGCTCGCCGAAATCACCTGGTTGAGGAGGTCGCCCGCCATGTAGTAGTCTACCATGCTCTTGTCGATCTTGGCGCGTTCGATGGCGATCTTCGCGGCTTGCTCCAGGATCTTCGTCTCGCTTCTCTCTGGAGTTCTCTCGCCGTATGCGTGGTCCGGCAGGACCACGTCGAAATCCGAGGCCAGCGGCCCCTTGCCTTCTATCGGCCCCACGATCGTTCCGGTGCCCACGATGATAGGAGGGTTCGTGAATTTGACGGTGCTTTTGCCGAGCCTCTTTGCCGCCACGGTTCACTGGCCCCCTCTGTCACGGCGAGGTTATGAACTTGATGAACGCAACGGCGACCCCGGCAAGGGTGGCGTACACGATTACCGGGCCGGCGATGATGAACATCTTCGCGCCCATGCCAAGCACCCATCCCTCGCGCTTGAAATCCATGGCCGCGGCAACTATGGTGTTGGCAAACCCGGTGATAGGCACCGCCGCACCCGCGCCGGCGAACTCGCCGAGTTCGTCGTAGATGCCGAGCCCTGTCGCGACCACGCCCACAAGAATCATGACCGCGAGCGTGGGCGCGGACGCCGCGTCAAGGTCAAGGCCCCGCGACACGAAGAATCCGAGCACCAGCTGTCCGAGGACCGCTATAGCGCCGCCGACCACGAAGGCCACCAGCACGTTGCGCAGGTAGCGCGGCCTTGGCTTTCTCTTCTGGACAAGCTCCTTGTACGCAAGCTGTTGCCTTTTCTCCTCCTGAGAGGCTTGAGTCATATGGGGCAGGTTCGACACCTGCTTCTTGGCCTTCTGCGACGCCACCGTGCATCCCTCCCACGCCGGGCCCTGCCACTACGTCCCGTCTACCGCGAACGCGACGTGAACATCGGCCTTATACTTGGTGATCTTGCCGTTGTCCACCGACGCAGTCATGTTCGTCACCTCGACCCCGGTGATGTTCCTGACGGTCTGTGAGGCAGCCCGAACCGCCTGGTTTACCGCGTCCTCCCAGCTTGTGGGGGACTCGCCCATGAGCTCGACTATCTTGACCACTGGCATAGCTATTCACCCCCCTCTCTCCCAACTAATTATGCTCACAGCCCTGGACTTTAATTCCCCGGTCCCAGGTTGCTGCCACGGCCGAGCGCCGCAAAGCGCGAAGCCCCACACCGCGCGGTGCAGGGCGTTTCACTGTTCGTCTCCCTTGGTACATCTTGTTGATCATCGAATACGCGGATACGCCGTACCGCGTCATGCACCGCCCCGCGTTCGTACCCCTTGCAGGACGTGCCGCGCTAATGGAATTGACGCCTACACGCACGAGAAGGCGCAGGCAATTCGGCCAACCGACGCCCCGCGCTTCCTCCTCACGTTTGATCACAGCAAATCAGAGCCGGCAATCGCGTATTACCGTCCCTCGAATGCGCAACGGAAAAACCCAGGTGGAGTGCGGAACAGGCAACCCCGGGGCATGGCATGCCGCCAAACCGGACGTCCCCTAGACCAGCTCCTGCCTGAGCCGACGGAGCGCTCTCTGCTCGATCTTGGACACCTGCGGCTGCGATATGCCGAGGCGTCGGGCAACCTCTACTTGCTTCATCTCGTCGAAGAATCGCAACTTCAGGACGGCGCGTTCAGAGGGGCTCAGCCGCGTCATGGCCTGCTGGAGGGCGATGCACTCAACCCTCTCGTCTGCGAAGGACTCGTCCGCTGCAAGCTGCTCCTCAAGCGGGCCCGGGCTTTCACCAGAGGCGGGCTCTGAGAGCGATACGACGGGTTGAAACGCCTCCTGGGTTTCCACGACTTCCTCGCGGGATAGACCTGTTTCGGACGCCACCTCTTCCACCGTCGGCTCGCGACCGAGAGTAGCCCGGAGCCGTGCCCTCGCCGTCTCGACCCTGACCGCCCGCTCCCGCAGCGTCCTCCCCACCTTCACCGCCCCCGTGTCGCGAAGGTGTCGCCTGATCTCCCCCATGATGACGGGAACAGCGTACGTGGAGAACCGAACGCCCAGGGATGCGTCGAACCTGTCGGCGGCGTGCAGAAGGCCCACGCAGCCGACCTGGAACAGGTCCTCGGGGTCACTCGACCTTTCCAGGAACCGGCTGACTATGCTCATCACGAGCCGCAAGTTCCTCGAGACAAGCTCGTCGCGGGCTTTGACGTCTCCGGCGCGGATGCGCGCGGCAAGCTCGCGAACCTCCTCGTCGGAGAGAAGAGGCGTGTCGGGGAACCGCATGCGCTCAAGACCGTCGTTCATGCTCCTCGCTCCCTGCCATGCGTGGAGCCTTTGTCATGGTGACTCGCACCCCGGCCCCAGGCCTGGACGAGACGTCGAGGCTGTCGGACAGAGCTTCCATGATGGTGAAACCCATCCCCATGCGATCGGGGGATGTCGTGAAGGCCGGCCGGCGGGCCTGCTCAACGTCGGCGATACCGCGGCCCGCATCCTCGACAGTGATGGTGAGGACGTTGCCTTCGATGACAGCGTGAACGCGCACGAGTCCGCCAGGGCTGTCATACCCGTGGAGCACGACGTTGGAGACGGCCTCGGAGACTATGAGTTTGATGTCGTCGATCTCCTCCATGGTGAAAGAGTCGATCTGCGATGCGAAGCAGGCCACCGCCACCCTGGCAAACTCCACGTTCTGGGCGATGGCCGGAAACTCAAGGGTCACATGGTTGGTCGCCCTCATCCCGCTACACCCCCGATGCCCGCGTCCAGGCCTCGTCCTCAGTCTCGCACACCGGGATGATGCTTATAAGGCCCGAGAGCTCAAAGACCTTGCGAACCTGCGGGGACGGCGACACCGCGATAAGCCGGCCTCCGTGCGCGCGAAGCCTCTTGTACCTGCCGAGGATAACACCTAAGCCCGAGCTGTCGATAAACGTGACGTCGCGCAGCACCAGGAGTATGCTGGTGATATCGGGCCTTGCGTCGAGCTCCTCCTCAACCTTGGCGCGGAACTCGGGAGCGGTGCCAAGGTCGAGCTCGCCCGAGAGGCGCACCACAAGAACGTTCCCGATGGCCCTGGTCTCGGTCCTCATGCGAAGCCCTCCTGCTATATCCTGCCATTTGGGCGTTCCTGACCTTCTTTATTCTACGGCCCTACCGTGAGTCCTCCCGGAGGCAGCAAAAATGCCCCGTCGCCGGGGCATCCTGAAGCACCTTGCACTCGCCGGCACTTGCCGGCACCTGGCCTAAGTAAGGGTTCGTTGGTCCCTCCCAGTTTGGCAACATCTGGTGGGTTGCCGGTGACTAAAAGAGAGAGTGTAACACCGGCAACCCCTCCTGAAAGTGGGAAGCGTTTCTGCACTCCCGCTTAGTCCTTGCCGACCCGGAAGAGAGTTCGCAAGAGGTTGCGGGTGGCGCGGAGCACTACTCTGAACACGTTGCCCCGCTTCACCTCCTCGGCCGCCACCAGATCGACGTGGGCGATCTCCGTTCCGTCCTCCAGCCGTGCGATGAGGACCCCGACCTTCTGCCCTTTCTGCACCGGGGCGCTAACCCTGTCGGGAAGGGTCATCTCGCTCTTCACCTTGGCTTCCTCGCCACGACGCACCACTGCAACGAGAGGGTCCTTCGCGACGACGTCAACCTTCTCAGTGACGCCGCGGGCTACGTCGAGTTGCGCCATCACCTGACCCTGCGATGCGATCTCCACGCCGGCGTAGTGCCTGAAGCCGAAATCGAGGAGAGCCGAGGCCTCCTTGAAGCGGAGCTGCGAGTCGGCCACGTTCAACACGACGGATATGAGCCTGAGGCCTCCCCTCTTCGCCGTAGCGGCGAGGCAGTAGCCGGCTTCCTCGGTGAAGCCGGTCTTGAGCCCATCGGCTCCCTCGTAGAACTTGACAAGCCTGTTGGTATTGACGAGGATGTTCTTGCCGCCCCGCACGTAATCAATCCAGGTGGTGAACCACTCGTGCACCTTCGGGTAGCGTAGGAGGGCGCGGGACATGATGGCGATGTCCCGGGCGGTGGTGTAATGGTCCCGGTGAGGAAGCCCGTGGCAGTTGGCAAAATGGGTGCCCGTCATCCCCAGCTCCCGGGCGCGCTGGTTCATCATGTCCACGAAGGCTTCTTCACTCCCGGCAATGTGCTCCGCCACGGCGACGCTGGCATCGTTCGCCGAGACGATGGCGATGGCTTTCATGAGGTCGGCAAGGGACATCTCCTCGCCTACCTCGAGCCAGATCTGGGAACCTCCCATCTCCATGGCATGCTCGCTCGTGACCACCATATCGTCCAGGCTGGCCTTTCCCTGGTCTATCGCCTCCATCGCGAGGAGCATCGTCATGATCTTCGTGATGCTGGCGGGCGCCATCTTCTTATCAGGGTCCTTTTCGAACAGGACCCTGCCGGAGGTGGCTTCCATGAGGATCGCCGAGCCGGCTGTAATCGGTATGCTTGGGGCCGGACCCAGCTGTTTCTCCTGCGCCGCCACACGAACCGAAGTCCCGCCGTTCCATATAGAGACCGCAGCAACCAGAACGACAGCGAGGGCGACGCCTGCCGCTATCCTCCGTGCATGCATCTTCCATTCCCTCCCACACCGTCAGGGACCATCGCAAGCCCTTCAATCAGGTACATATTCGGGCGGATGCAGGTATATACCCGCATCCGCCCAGAGAGGACGAACCAAGTGAGAGTTCGTTAAGTTCCTCCCGGTTTGCTAACATCTGGTGGGCTGCCGGTGTTGCACTCGGGGACAGCGCCCCGAGCGGGGCGCGCTTCGCCAAAATCCCGCCCGTCGGGCGAGTGGCCGGGTCTTGACAACCCTCGTGCAATCACCCGCAACCCCTCCCAAAAGTCGGGAACATTTCTGCACTCTCACTTAGACGCCGACCACCTGCTTGATAAGGCGCGGCGGCGACGAAGCCGACTGAGAAATCGCATACGCAGAAGCCACCAGGCGCGACGCCTCGTCGATGCTTGCCGGGTTGTTCGTATGCAGCGTGGCCAGGGGCTCACCCGCCGCCACCCGGTCGCCGATCTTCTTCGCCACGACAAGCCCCGCGGCTCGGTCCACAGGCTCGTCCTTGACCCTGCGCCCCGCGCCCAGTATCATAGCCGCGACTCCGACCTGCTCCGCGTTGATGGCGGCCACGTAGCCTGCGCCAGGACTCGGCACGGGGAAGGTGTGGTTTGCGTGCGGGAGGATCTCAGGGCGCTCGGCGACGCTTGCATCCCCACCCTGCGCCGCCACGAACTCGGCGAACTTGGCGAGGGCTGCCCCCTTCTCGAGCAGGCCGACAAGGGTCTCCCTGGCCCGGCCTGCATCCGGGGCCGCTCCTCCGAGCACGAGCATCAGCGACCCCAGGGTGAGGCACAGCTCCACAAGGTCGGGCGGGCCCGAGCCGCGCAGCGTGTCGATGGCCTCCCTGACCTCCAGCGCGTTCCCCACGGCGCGGCCGAGCGGCTGGCTCATGTCGCTCACCACGGCCGCCGCCCTGCGCCCGGCGCCTTCCACTATTTCCACCATGAGCCGCGCCAGGGCCAGCGCATCGTCCTCGGACTTCATAAACGCCCCGCTGCCCGCCTTGACGTCGAACACGATGGCGTCGGCGCCGCACGCAAGCTTCTTGCTGCACACGCTGCTTGCGATGAGGGGCATGCTGTCAACGGTGGCGGTGACATCGCGCAGGGCGTACAGCTTCTTGTCGGCCGGCGCCACTGCCGCGGTCTGCCCGACCACGGCTATTCCGATGGAGTTCACGTTTCTCACGAAGACGTCCTTCGGCAGGTCCACGCGGAACCCCGGGATCGACTCGAGCTTGTCAAGGGTGCCGCCAGTATGACCGAGCCCGCGGCCCGACATCTTGGCCACCGGCACCCCGGCCGCCGCCACGAGCGGTGCCAGCACGAGGGTGGTCTTGTCCCCGACCCCGCCTGTGCTGTGCTTATCCACCTTGATGCCGCGGATCGGAGAGAGGTCCACCGTCTCTCCTGACTTTGCCATGGCGATGGTGAGGTCGCGCGTCTCGCGCGCGCTCATCCCCTGGAAGAACACGGCCATGCACCATGCCGCCATCTGGTAGTCGGGGATGTCCCCGCGTGTGAACCCGTCCACGAGAAAGGCTAACTCGTCCCGGGACAGCTCCTCACCGCGCCTCTTCTTGAGGATGATGTCGTAAGGCCTCATTTCGCGCCCTTCCTTCCTGTCCCCGCGCCGGCAGCCGCGGGCTCACTAACGTGAGCGGTCCCCGCCGCAGCCGGGATCGCTGTCGCGGACGCAGTCGCGGTCGCGCTCGGGGTTGGGGTCGGGGTCGGTGCACCTCTGCGTGCGCCCGCCCCCCTTGCCCTCGGGTGAGCGGCATCATATATCTCTTTCAGTTTGCCCCTGGCAAGGTGGGTGTACACCTGGGTGGTCGCTATGTCCACGTGCCCTAGCATCTCCTGGACCGACCGGAGGTCGGCGCCGTTCTCCAGGAGATGCGTCGCGAAGCAGTGGCGCAGCGTATGTGGGGTCACGTGTTTCTGTATGCCCGCCTTCGCCGCGTACGCCTTGATGATCTTCCAGAATCCCTGTCTTGTCATCCTCCTGCCACGGGCGTTCACGAACAGGGCCCTCTCAGCGCGGCTTCTCACCAGCCTCGGTCTGGCGGAGCGAAGGTAGGCCTCCACCCATCCCGACGCCACGCGGCCAACGGGGATGATCCTCTCCTTGGACCCCTTCCCCAGGCACCTGACGTACCCCATCTCCACGTTCAGGTCTCCGATGTCCAGCGACACCAGTTCCGACACTCGCATGCCGGTGGCGTATAGCACCTCCAGCATTGCCCTGTCGCGGACTCCCGCTGGGGTGTGCGTGCCGGGCATCTCGAGGAGCCGCCCGACCTCCTCCAGGTTGAGAACCCCTGGCAGGCGCCGCTCCTGCTTCGGGGACCCCAGGTTCACCGTGGGGTCGTGCTGGATCTTTCCCTCGCGGTCGAGGAACCTGTAAAGGCCCCTGATGGCCGCAAGCTGCCTGCAGATGCTCGACGTGGCCTTTCCCTGCCGCCTGAGGTGCGCGAGGTACGCAATGATGGTGTCCTGGGTGACGCCGTCGAGGCTGCTGCCCTCGGACTCCTCCACAAACTTCGCGAACTGGTTGAGGTCCCTGGCGTATGATTCCAGGCTGTTCTGTGCAAGCCCCCGCTCTACCGCGAGGTATGCGAGGAACTCATCCAAAAGGACCACGCCGCCCCGCCTCCGCCGCCGGACGAATCCAGACCTACCATGCTGTCCCGCTCTTTCCAGTATAGCACGCTGGGACGGCGCCCGCAATTTCCCAGAACTTGCGGCAGGATTTCCGCAAACGCGTCCGGGGCTGCCAGCATATGGTAGGCCGCTAGCGGGGCAGACAATGGTAATATTGCCCAGCCCGAATCGTGCAGATAGGGCCCCCTTTCCCCCAGACGAGTGGCTCCGGGAGAAGTGGATCTCATGAGTTGTGCTTACCCGAGTCCCCCTCCAGCCAGCGTTTTCCTGACTAGCCCGATCTGCACATCGGTATCGGTAGAGCAGTGCGCAGTGCCGTCAGCCCCACGAGGATCTGCCTTGCTAGCTCGGTAAGCGTCACGCCCCTTTTGGGCGCGTCCTTAAGATGCTTATATGCAAATAGTAGCATCAGGTTCACCGCAATACAGTAAAGCGCATAGATCGCCTCTATAGCTCTGACATCGTGGGCGTAGCAATGACCGAATTCCCAATTCATCTTCAGGTCGCAGAAAACCGAGTTCTCAATGTCCCACCTGCGATGCACTATCTGCCATAACACTTCCGGCTTCATAAGAGCTTTGGGTACCGTCGTCACGATGTAATACTCGCTTTCTACCTCCTCGATAACCTCACCCCGACGCGTAACCTTCTTCGTCTCCCTGACAAGAACGCACCTCAAGGGAACACGAACCTGCTCCCAGCTGGTTAGCCCTTCCTCGTCCCAAAGCTTGATATCATAGCTTACCCCATGACCAGTCGAAACGGGCTCGCCTTTCGGAGTTACCCCATACAGGCTAACATCAGGTCCCCTCTTGGCTACAAGACCTTTCATGTCTCTTACTATGTGTAGCTCTTCCCGCTTTACCTTGACTGTCGGCGCCGGTGCAATCTGACGTTGGTGTGGGGCGGCATTTCCGGTTGAAGGTGGCATGCCTCCGGCGGGACCCCCCTTGGGGATGGGGTGGTAGCCGGGGGTGTTGTTTTGCCTGGGTGGTAGCAGGATAGCTGCGAGTGGCGTGGAATAGGGGGAGAGAGCAAAAAAGGAGCGAGAAGGCACGTCTGCTGCATGCAACCCCTTCTCGCTCACACAGGTGGAGGTGAAAACACCTCAACCCTCATGCCCATCGTAATGCCAATTGCTGACGGAGTCAATAGCTATATTGACGACTACTCGCACTCAAGGCCGGACATCGAGGTGCGCTGTCCCAACTGCAATGGCAAGATGGGCCCATGGAGCTGCTATCATCGTCATCCTCGCACGCGTGGGGGTCGCAGGCGCGTTCCAATCTACAGGTGGCGGTGTGCCAAGTGCAAGGAGACCCACGGGGTTTTACCCGATTTCCTGGCGCCGTATCTGCACCATGTCACGGAGGTACGGGAATCCTGCATACGGTCATACTCGGAAGGGG
Organism: Bacillota bacterium; assembly: GCA_014360195.1. GTDB lineage: Bacteria > Bacillota > SHA-98 > UBA4971 > UBA4971 > UBA6256. The sequence goes on along the minus strand of JACIXY010000036.1, from coordinate 4,391 downwards.
CCACCATTGAAGAGGCTGCCGAGGAGGCGGGTGTGGATGCCCGCACCGTCTCTCGATGGGTGGCGCGTGCAAGGCGCGTCCTCGGCGGTGTAGTGTCACTCGTATCGAACCTCGTGGCGGAGCTTACCACCATGGTGACCTGGCCGAAAGTGAAGGCCGAGGGAACAAGGGGCCTCATGCTCCTCCTCTTCGACCTGGGCGACATCCTCTGCGGCGCCACTGTGACTTGTGGCGCTCCGGGGGCCTTCCCAAGGGTGAACTCCTCCAACCTCTATTACCTTTGATGCAAACATGTCCGGTCTTGTGAGCGCCGGGATGCTTGGCATGTACAGGATTCGCCATTTAAGTCCGGTGTGGTCGCGAAAACGGCCGGAATTCGATGTAGATCCGTCCGGCGCTACCTTAGCTTCGGGCAAAGAGAGTGCCATTTGGCAAGGGCTGGCTCCGCCCGGGGTCATCTTTCGGCCTTTACAACAAACCCTGTCATGGTTTACAGGCAGCGCCGGTGCTATAGTGGCCTCTGAAAGGAGGCCTTTTGCCATGGACGATAAACTCAGGCAGGACATTGCATCGTTTCGCTACAGTCTCATCTCACCAATAGTGTCGAGGCAGGATCTTCGCCCGGGGGAGACGATGGAACTCATCCGAGAGGCGGCGTCGCGCCACTACACGATCCCGGGCAGCTGTCGCACACAGGTGGGCGAAAGGACCATCCAGAGGTACCTTGCGCTATACCGGGAAGGAGGCCTGGATGCCCTCATGCCAAAGCCAAGGAAATACGCGGGCAGGGTCCCGAGGGAAGCGCTCGAGCTTGCGGCCGCTCTCAAGCGGGAAAGTCCCAGGCGCGCGATCTCGACCATCATAGACATACTCGAGTCCTCAGGGCAGGTGGAACGCGGAATTCTCAAGCGCAGCACCGTATACGACTACTTCACGCGTCTGGGGCTCACACGGCCGCAGCAGGGGCCGAGGGAGGTGTATCGCCGCTACCAAGCCCAGCATCGCAACGAGCGCTGGATAGGGGACGTATGCCACCTCACATACCTCGACGACCCCGAAAACCCTCCAAGGAAGCGCAAGGTATACTTAATCGCCTGGATGGATGATTACTCCCGCAAGATAGTCCATGCTCAGCTGTACCCGGCGGAGCGCATGCCGGCCCTCGAAGACAGCCTCAAGAAGGCCATCGTCACCCATGGCATTCCCGAGCAGGTCTACGTGGACAACGGGGCCATATATTCAAGCGCTCACTTTGCGAAGATATGCGGGCGGCTTGCGATTCATCTCACCCATTCGCGGCCGTACCGCCCTCAGGGTCGTGGCAAGATAGAACGTTTTTTCTTGACGGTTCAGAGGAGCTTCCTGCCGGAACTCGAGGTGGTAGCAAGGTCGGAGGCCGTAGACATCGCAAAGGCGAACGAGCTTTTCCTTGCGTGGCTCAAGAACCACTACAATAGTAGGCGGCATTCCGCCACGAAGCAGGCTCCACAGACAAGATTCGATACCGACGACCATCCGATTCGCCGCGCTGACCTCGGGGAGCTATACGAGGCATTTCTCCTGGAGGAGACGAGAAAGGTGGACAAGACCGGCCTTTTCTCCCTGGGAGGCCAAACCTACGAGACGTGCCCTGAGCTTGCCGGAAGGACTGTAACCGTGAGATTTGACCCCTACGATGCCTCGGATGTCCGGGTCTTCTTCGAGGGCAAGGGCTATGGCCAGGCAAGGCCTCTTCACGAGCCACGGCGTCACGCGGGCCTGAAACCATCATCTGGTGGGCCCAAGGAGCCGACCGGCCTCAATCTGCTCACGTCCGCCCCGAAAGAGGGCATGTCCTACAAACACCTGGTGGGAGGTGAGTAGAAATGGACCTTGAATACTTCGGCTTTCACCGCTATCCCTTCGAGCGCAGTATCCCCACAGGCGAGCTATTCCCCTTTGCCAGCTTCCAGGAGGCGATCGCTCGCCTCAGGTATTCCATCGAAAAGCATGCCATCTCGGTCCTCACGGGGGAGGTCAGCTGTGGGAAAACCACGGTGCTGCGCTCTCTTGCCGCCTCCCTTCCAGACTCGAGGTACAAGCTCATCTACGTGTCAGACCGGAACGTAACCGAGCGCGTCTTCTATGATAATGTCTTAACTCAGCTCGGCGTGATCCCGGCGCACTTTTCGGTCAGGATGAAAAGGCAGTTTCGAGAGTGTGTCGAGGGCCTTGCCGCAAAAGGAGTGGATCTCGTGCTTGCCATAGACGAGGCCCACGAGCTATCCCACGACATGCTCTGCGAGATCCGATGCCTTGTGAACTTCGATATGGACTCGTCCTCCCCTTTCAGTCTCATCCTGGTGGGCGAACCCCAAATGCGTACGACGCTGCGCCTGCGCTCCCTCCAGGGACTCTTCCGGAGGGTGGAGGTGCAATACCATCTTGCCGGCATGGATAGGTCCGAGATTAAGCCCTACATCATCCACGAGCTCAAAATGGCGGGCTGCCCAAGACCTCTGTTTCCAGATGACGTCATAGACCGCATCTACGACTACTCCAGGGGTGCCATATGGCTTGTGGCACGCCTGTGCAAGGGGTGCCTGATGGACGCATATGCCCACAAGCAGCAGCTTGTGGGCAACGACAACCTGAAGCGTGTGATAGAAGAACTTGCTCTATAGGAAAGGAGAGAAACCTTGAGCACGGTTTTCATCACCGAAGACGCCAAGTACTACTCCAATACGCCGAGCTCAAAGCTTAAGACCGTGGAACCGACGCTTGTGATTTCCACCAAAACAAGCAAGCTGAGGCTGGCATTCGCCAGCTTGAGGGCCCTGAAGATTGCTCTCTTTGAGATAATGCTCCTACATGCCTGGGCGGAATGGTACCACCAGGAAGGGATATCCTATCAGAACATCCCCGATGGTGGCGACCTCCAACAAAACCGCGCTCACCGATAAACCAATACATAGGTGCCCTTCGCGAACTCGCATGCTCGATGAAGCCCTGGCCCACGCCGGGGCTTCCTCATTCTGCCACCGGCGACGATTTCTCCGGCACTGGCGACGTCACGCTGGGCCGGCTTCTACACCTTGACCACAACATCCTTGTTCTGGTCTACCACCGCGTTTATGAAAGGCGCTTGAGCGTAAAGGGCATCTGCACAGATGATGTCGCAGTACCGCCAGTTCTGCTGGTATGCGTGATGTATAGCCCTCAGCGCCGCCTCCACCTCACTCTCACCAGGCATAATCCGCATCATCGTTATAACAAGCCGAGGCTCTTGCCCGATATACGATATCGCAACCGCCCTCTCGTAGTACTCTTCCTCGCCATTTGAACGACGCCTCTTCGCCCAGGCTAAAGCCTTCTTACACGGCCTTTTCGTCTGGTGGGGCTCTGTGCCGTCTACAGCACAAACCCTCCAGCCACAAATGGTCCCATTAGAGTGCACTTTATTGCGCCTTGCCTTTTGAATGATCTCAGCATTGTATGCCATAAGAGCCCTGAGATCCCGATGACAGAGAGCATACCCAATGGTATCTGCACTTGGCTTCTTTCTAAAGCGCACTGCCCCATCAAGTTCCCCATTCTTTCCCATGCGCTCAAGCTGATACAAACTTCCCACTCGGCTTTTGATATAGGCTGCTAGCAGAAGGGAATTGGGCGCTAAGTGGGAGTTTCTACTGGCATCATATGACAGGGCAAAAGTCGCACAATTACTTCTTCGGCTCTTGATTGACGGGCGTGTTGGCGCTGTTCTGGTTGGAGTAGATGCCTGGAATGGCTCAAGGATGACAAGAATGAGCCGTCTGTAGACAATGACGGTACGCACCCATAGCGCCGCGTAGGTGGCGGCGCTTACATGAGAGGTCTCTTTGCTGACTTTGCGCGTGACAAGCTCATGGAGAAGGGTCTATTCCGTAACGCTCCAGGATGCGTGCGGTAGACTCGCGGTCTTCCAGGGATGCCTTGAGCCTCATCCCGGATAGAACGCCGAGCTCGGTGACGTCGAAGATGCCGTATGAACCTTGATAAAAGACGATAACCTTGTCCATATTGTCCCTTGAAAGCTGGCGGCGCCAGCGGGCCATGCCTACTCCGCGAAAGGGGTCAGCCTTCTTCGTGGGTGGTTTCGTGGAAGCAGCAGGCCTAGGTGAGTCCTCTTCCAGTGTCTTGTGGGTAGGCCAAAGCTCGGCGTCCTGGTCGCGTCCCATCTCCTGATACGCCCTATATGCCTGTACGAGAGCAAACGTGACAAGGACCATGTAGACATGAGCATACACGGCACTCGGGCACTTCTTGGGGATGATGCCAAGACCAAACGCCTGCTTGCCCTCGCGATGGAGCAGGTTTTCTATTGTGCTTCTCTCGTCGTAACCGTCGAAGGGCACGAACGGGTCATTTAC
>JACIXY010000035.1 GCA_014360195.1 Bacillota bacterium | reverse complement strand
GAGGACCATCTTCACGCGGGACCTGGTCCCTGGTGCTCCACCTTGCCGCGTTTTGGCGAAGGACGGTGGCAGGGGTGGTTCCCGGAGGACCAGGTCTTGCGCCGGGCTGGTCCCCGGAGGCCCAGGTCTACCTGCAACTTGGTCCCGAGGGGATCACCCGCATCCCGGCTGGCGGCGAACGCCATGCGGGTGCTGCTGGAGCAACATCGAGGGGAGGCTGCACTGGAGGATTCTGCGGTCGCCTCGCGTTGCGCGCGTCCCAAACGTGGCAGGTGAGCCAACATTTACTTGAATGGATCGCACGCATGTTTGCCGAATAAGGAAGCATGAGCACGAACACGATCTCGCTAATCCTCCTGCTTGTGTTGATCTTTGCCGCGATCGGCGCGACTGGCCAGCCAGTCACAGCCCCGGGCGACGAGCCGGGCTTCCCGCCAGGTGGTTCGCCGCCAGGCGAACAGACACCCGGTCCGCCTGGAGCGCCAGCGCCCACGCCGGAGCCAGCACCGACGCCGGAGCCAGCACCGACGCCGGAGCCAGCGCCCACGCCGCCGACGACTCCGCCTGCCCCGTCTCCAGAGTTGCCTCCCCCGGGGCACGGATACCAGGCCAGCCCCGAGGAACGCCTCCTTCTCGCCAGGCTGATCCGCGCGGAGGCCGAAGCCGAGCCGTTCGAAGGTCAGGTGGCCGTAGGCGCGGTGGTTCTCAACCGCGTAGAAAGCCCGGACTATCCGGATACCGTGCAAGACGTCATCTTCCAGGTCGATCACGGCTATGTGCAGTTCACGCCGGTGGCAAACGGCACCATCAACTTACCTCCAACGGAGGAGGCGATCGAGGCAGCCGACAGGGCGCTCGCCGGGGAGGACCCGTCGCTTGGGGCGATCGGCTTCTACAACCCGTGGAAGAGCTACGATCCGTGGGTCCGCACAAGACCTGTGACTGCGGTCATCGGCAACCACGTCTTCTTTAAATGAATGTTGGAAATGGGTGCTGGCCTACCGAACCACGGTTGTTACGGCTATTGTGGCTGGCGCCCCCAAGGCGACGGCAGAGCTGCGGGAAAGACGCCACTCAGAACGTGTTGCGCGGGTTCTGCCGTCCATGGCATTATGAACCCGGAGGGTCGGTAATTGCTGCCAGAAGCCGCAGAAAGGATAATGACGGCCTATGTCAACGCGCTCCAGGGGCAGGGCTTGCGGATAAGTAAGATCATCCTGTACGGCTCCCAGGCCAGAGGCACCGCCGGGGCGGGGAGCGACATAGACCTCCTTGTAGTGTCGCCAGACTTCGCCGGAATGCGCCCGTGGAGGCAGTGGGAAGCGCTGGGGAAGGCTACTGCGGCGGTTAGACAGCCCATCGAGGCGCTGGCGTGCACTCCTCAGGAAGTCGAAGGTCAGAAAGGGAATAGGGCGAGCTTTCAGGGATACGTCCTGAGTCAACCGGAAATCGTGGAGTACATTGTTGAGCCACCTGCCGCCCTCGACTGAGCTGTGCCATCTACGTGGTCGAGAAGTCCCACGACGCGGGTCTCCGCTCCCTGCAGGTAACCGCTGCGACATCTCTAGATGCATCAACCGTCGAAGGACTGGCTCCGCAAGCACCTCGCGGACCCGGAGGCACGCACTGGCGCTGCCCGCAAGCTTGCGTGCGGGCATACGTTTGCCGCCACATGCAGTAGACCTCGGTCTTGCTGAAGGCCCCGTCTTATAGGGTGGGGCTTCGTCATTCAACGGGCGTCTTGTGCGGCGCGAGGTTGCAGGCGCGTATGGTGCCAGTCCCGGGCGCGATCCCCCTCATGCTGCTGGAGGGCGGCAGGCATGATCGGCTTGAAACCTTCGTGGCGTAGCATCATCATTCCTGCAACTGTGAGATTTATGATGTGGGCCCTATTGACGGGTCACACACCGGCGACGTATACTATACCCGGCAGGGTAGTACCAACCGATGTGAGGTGTGCTGGATGGCTGAGGGCGTGCCTGAGAAGCCGACGGATAGGGAAGTGAGGCAGGCGGACCTAGATCCGCGTGCCGAGGGCCCGGACGGACGCGGTGAAGGTGAACTGGTAGCAGCCGGTCGTTGGGAAAGCAAGGGCGCCGACGCGCTGGACCTCGACGCCCTGGCGCTCAGCGAGAACGCGCGCAGCGACATTCTCTCGCGGTTGAAGCGCATAGAAGGCCAGGCGAGGGGCATTCGGAAGATGATCGAGGACGGGAGGAGCTGCGAGGAAGTCGTCATCCAGGTGGCGGCGCTGAAGGCAGCGGTGGCGCAGGTCGGCATAGCTATAGCCGGGTCTCACCTCGTGGACTGCGTGGCGCGGGACATGGGCGCAAGCCCCGCGAGCCGGGCGGCGCTCGCCAGGTTCGTCAAGATCTTCAGCAAGCTGTCATGACAGTCTTGCGGACTTCGAGGGGCATGACGAACGCGAAGGGCAGGCTGAACGCGTGCCGCGCAGGGTGCCGACAAGGGTGTGGCGTGCGGCACGGACCTGCCTGGCATGGTGCGTCCCCCATGACATGCCTTCAGGACCTTGAAGGCTGGTTCCGTGGAAGTCCGGGCACTGCTGCTACGCATCAAGGCTCGTCGGGGCCGGGAGCCGGTGCCAGTGGCTTGGTGACCATGGCCCATCGTTCACGGTCTATGGTCCGTGGGTCCGTGGTCTGTAGTCCGTGGTCTGTAGTCCGTGGTCCGTGGACCATGGCTCATGGCTCATGGTTCAAGGCCTATGGCCTGCGGTCCGTGGCCCATGTTCCATGATCCGCGATCAATGGCCGAGCGCCGGGGGCAGCACGCCCTTGGCCACGGAACTCGAGGCATAGGTTTGGGTCCGTGCTGTGACCCTATACATAGATCGTGTAGATCCCAAATGGCAAAGTACAGAAAGGAAGGGTTCGAGATGGCGAAGGGAGTCATTGAGGTCAGCGATGCCACTTTCGCTGAAGAGGTACTGAAGTCTGAGGAGCCCGTACTTGTGGACTTCTGGGCGGAATGGTGCGGTCCGTGCAGGATGATGGCGCCCGTGGTCGAGGACATCGCATCCGACTATGCAGGCAGGATGAAGGTCGCCAAGTTGAACGTGGACGAGAACCGCATATCCGCGACGACCTACGGCATAATGAGCATTCCCACCCTGGGACTGTTCAAGGGCGGCCAGCTGGTCCAGAAGTTCGTAGGATTCATGCCCAAGCATGAGCTTGCCCGACGCATAGACGCTGTTCTGTAGCCCGTAATTCTGTAACCCGTGTGGCTCGTGCCGGCCCGTGTAGGACGTGTAGCCTGTGTGGCCTGTGTGGCCCGTCGGCGCTGTTGCCCACAAGACCTGCACGGCGCGGGCGCGAGCCGATAGTGAGAGAGGGTTGGCCCCGACCGCAGCTGAAGCTGAAGCTGAAGGTGCGGCTGCAGCTGCGGCTGCAGCCGCAGCCGCAGCCGAAGCCGCAGTGCGGCTAAGTGAGGGTGCGTCAGCTTTCGCCCCTCTTCCAGTAGTTGCCGGGTTGCCGGTGTTGCACTCTCTTTTTGAATCACCGGCAACCCCTCCCAGAAGGCGGGAGCATTTCTGCAGGAGACTGTTGAGCTTCCCCAGGGGCTGCCAATTCGGCCGAGCACGTCGGCGGTTCTACGCGATTCAACCGGGTCGTGTTGCCATAATGTGGGAACGATCAGCAGTCTCCTGCACCCTCACTTAGGTGCCGGCCATGTCCTTCCCTCATATCCCATGCCCCGATGGCCCATATTCCATGCCCCAAGCCCCATGGCCCGTGCCCGATGCTTCGTCCGTCACCTGTGGCGCTTCAAACCGATTTCAGAATCTGTTCATGGCCTGTTCAGATCCCCGCTGTCGCTGCTACGGAATCGGCTTGCAAGCAAAACGGCGGGGGGACGACAGCACCCGAGGCGTTCCGCCGACTTGCACAAGCTGCTGGAAGGTAGAAGGTATCCCCGGATTTCGGCGAGAATAAACGCATGAGGGGTTGGCAGCACCGGGCTTGCAGCCGGCGCGTATGCGAGAGGTGTCCGTCCGTTGGTAAAGCCTGACGATCTCGTCCCGCGATTGCCGGGAAGAAGGGGGAGTGGTGTCGTGAAGTGGCCTCGGGTTCTCCTCGGCGCTGGGATTGCGCTTGTCGGGTTGTGGTTGCTGCTCTATAACATCGGCGTCGTGTCCTCGTTGCCCTGGTTCTGGTGGCCGCTCGTGCCCCTCGGGCTTGGGGTGATCCTGCACTGGGTCGCGTTCACCGAGAAAGGATCGGAGGCCCTCTTCATCCCGGGCGGGCTTCTCACGATCGTCGGAGCGCTCTTCCTTGCATGCCAGGTCGTCGGGTGGGACATCCTGGAATACCTCTGGCCGGTGTTCCCGCTCTCGGTCGGGGTGGGGTTCCTGGAGGCGTACCTTTTCGGCGGGCGACACGTGGAGTTGCTCATACCTGCCGTGCCCACGCTGGGCGTCGGCATCATCGGGCTTTCAGCGACGCTCGCCCGCGGAATCGGGAAGTGGATCCTGCCTATTGCGATCATGGCGATCGGGCTCCTGATACTGGTAGCGCCCGGGGCTGGGCGACGGGTCGGGCCGCGCTCAGAATGAGCCGGAGCCGGTGCAGGTCACTTTAGCTTCGCCGCTATGAGCCCGGGCGCACCCAAGCGCCCGAGCGCCCGAGCATTGGGCGAACAGCAGCACCGGGCTAGAACGGCCTCGGATCGCCGAGCGGGCTGCGGAATGGGCGGCGGCCGCGTGTTTCCGGGAGTGCCACCAGTCATTCTGGTGGCTCGCGTGAGCGCAGGTACAGTTCGAAAAGAAAGTTCTTGACGGCTTCGCCGAACGCCTGATCGTCCGTGATCCGCTTGTAGAGCTCGAAGCTGGCAAGCCAGGTTCGGGCCGGACCCTTCGGACGGCAATGTCGTTTCGTAGTACGGTTCGGAAGCTGTCCTGATCTCGTCGACTTCGTTCGTAAAGTCGAGCACGTGCGTCACTGTGTTCGAAGACGTTCGGCCTCATAACGGCTCGGTCCCTTCTGTCAACAAGCTGAGAAATTGATCGTACGCGAAAAGCCTATTTCGCCTTCTTCCGGTAAGCTCTCGGGCCACGCCGAGGTTCAGCAACACATTCATGCCTGTCGTCGCGGCGGGGAACGATAGACCGGTGCGCCGGCAGATCTCCTTGAACGAGATCACAGGTCGCTCGCGCAGCGCGCCGTGCACGCGCAGGGCTGAACCGGCAGCGCGGCCACTACGCTGGATGCGGCCTGCATCGGCGTTGAAGAGTTCCACTAGGCGCTGCGCCGTAGTGACGGCGCCTGCCGCGGTGGTCCGCACGCCCTCCAGGAAGAAGTCAAGCCACATCTCCCAGTCGCCCTCCGCGCGCACTTGGTCGAGCAATCGGTAGTACTCTGCGCGGTTTTGCTTGAAGAAAAGACTCAGGTACAACAGCGGTTGGGTAAGTATGCCGGCGTCGCACAGAATCAGCGCGATGAGCAGCCGCCCCACCCGCCCGTTGCCGTCAAGGAAAGGATGGATCGTCTCGAACTGGACGTGCGCCAGGGCGGCTTTGACTAGGACCGGTAGACCTGTATCGCTCCCGTGGAGAAACCGCTCGAGTTGACCCATGCACTCCGCCACAGCATGCGGAGGTGGTGGCACGAAGTGCGCTGTACCTGGCCTAGTGCCGCCAATCCAATTCTGCGAGCGGCGGAACTCTCCGGGCAGCTTGTCGCTCCCGCGACCGCGGGAGAGGAGCTTTGCATGGACTTCACGGATCAAGCGGTTCGAAAGGGGGAAGCCTTCCTTTAGCCGTTCAAGCCCATGCTCCAGCGCTGCCACATAGTTGGACACCTCCACCACGTCGTCCATAGGCACGCCCGGTGCCTCTTGAAGCTCGAACAGCAGGAGATCGGAGAGCGAAGACTGGGTGCCTTCGATCTGCGACGAAAGTACGGCTTCCCTGCGTACGTATCCGTAAAGGAAAAGGTGCGGGTCAGGCAGCAAGGTGGCGATGCTGTCCAGGCGCCCCAAGGCCAGCAAGGCTCGCTCAAGCAGGACCTGGCGTGCCCCGTCCAAAACGAGCGGCGGATCGGGGGGTAGTGGGTCCGGCACGAAGGCTCGCACCGTTTCGTCCCCTATGTGGAAGGTCTCGAAACGCCCTGTCAGACCTCTCTTCATCGTGCATCACCTGATTCAGTTTTGCTCAATAACAGAATAGCTTATTTAGCGATAGCATTGCAACGCTTAATAAGCTCATGATCGAGCCTGATTACCGTGACGCGGCCTCCTCCCGTACACCAGTCTTGCCCGTTACCGCAGCAGAGATTAGCGTAGTGCGGTATTTCTTGAGCAGGTCGATGCCCTCGCGGACCTTAGCGATGAGGGCGTCGATCCAGCATCACCGCCACCGCCTCCTGCTGGTCGATGGCTGTTCTCCCCCTGCCACCGCTCTCGGTGTAAGTGGCGAGCGCCGCCTTGAGCTCGTGCGCAAGCCCGAGGTAGTCCACCACAAGCCCGCCCGGCTTGTCGCGGAACACCCGGTTCACCCGGGCGATGGCCTGCATAAGCCCGTGGCCGCGCATGGGCTTGTCCAGATAGATCGTATGCAGGCTCGGGCAGTCAAAGCCGGTGAGCCACATGTCGCGCACGATGACCATGCGGAAAGGATCGTTCGGGTCGCGGAAGCGATTGGCCAATAGCTCGCGCCGCGCTTTGTTGCGGGCGTGTTGCGCTACGCGGGGGCCTTCTGAGGCGTTGCCCGTCATCACCACTTTGAGCAGCCCCTTATCGTCGTCTTCGTGAAACCAGTCCGGCCGGAGCCTCACGATCTCGTCGTGCAGGTCCATGCAGATGCGCCGGCTCATGCAGACGACCATCGCCTTGCCGTCCAAGGCCTCGAGCCGTCGCTCGAAATGCTCCACGATGTCCCGCGCGATGAGCTTTAAGCGCTTCTCGGCCCCTACGATGGCTTCCAGCTGCGCCCATTTGGTCTTGAGCTTCTCCTTGCGTTCGACCTCCTCGCCCTCCGTCACTTCTTCGAAGTCGGGGTCGATGCGCGGCCGTTCGGATTCGTCTAGCGCCAGTTTCGCCAGCCGGCTCTCGTAGTAGATGGGGACAGTGGCCTGGTCCTCAACCGCGCGCTGGATGTCGTAGATGCTGATGTAGTCTCCGAACACCGCCCGGGTGTTCTTGTCCGCACGGTCCAGGGGTGTCCCTGTGAACCCGATGAAGAACGCATTCGGCAGGGCGTCCCGCAGGTGCCGGGCGAAGCCGGCGATGAAGTCGTACTGGCTATCCCGCGGTGCCACGTTCGCCGTAGGTCAGTCCGAACACCGTATCCGCAAGCCAGCGCCGGAACCCTTCGTTGTCGCTGAACTGCTTAAACAGCTCGGTGTCATCTTGGAGCAGTGCGGTCATCACACGAACGAGCGCCTTGTCGTGCTCGATGCGGGCGTTCTGTTTGTCGGAATACTTGCGTGCATTCTGGTAGGCGGTGTCGGCCGCTACGCGTGCGGGAATCTCCTCGGTGATCAGTTTGCGCACCCGATCGGCGTCGGTCCAGGGAATGTTGCCGAACTGATCGTTAAAAGCCTTGATGATGTTCGAGAGACGGTCGAGCTCCGGTTCGGGCTTGTGTCCGCCGCCCGCCGTGGGCACCGGTTCGATCTCGACATCCGCATCGGGAAGCGCGATCCTCATGGTGGCCTGCTTCTCGACCCGGTAGCTGTCCATGTCGATCGCCTCGAGGATGCCCTTCGAAAGGTCCTCCTCTTTCGGCGCCGGCAGCTTGGGTACCAGGAAGTTGAGGAAGATCGATAGCTTCTCCCACTGGGCGTTGGTATAGGGGAGGATCGAAGACAGAAAACCGTAGGTTCGCAGAAACGCCTTGGCCTTGCCCTTGAAGCCGACCTGACCGTCCTCGTCGAGATGCTCCAAGTAGGTGGCGACACAGGCGTCGAGGATCGGGTCGAGTTGGTCGCGATCGGCGCCGCTCAGGTAGAGCCGCACCAGTTCATCAACTTGCTCAGGCGCGTACACCTGGTAGCCGTCAAGGTCGGCCTTAAGGTCGTGCAGCTTGTTCGGGTCGGTCTCGTCGGCGAGGATGGTCGTCCGGTAGTAGGGCTCGAAGGCCTTTCGGATCGTCTCCGGGTCGTTGACGAAATCGAGGACGAAGGTGTCGTGCTTCTGGGGGTGGGCGCGATTGAGGCGCGAAAGTGTCTGCACCGCCTTGACCCCGGAGAGCACCTTGTCCACGTACATCGTGTGCAGGAGCGGCTCGTCATAGCCGGTCTGGAACTTGTCGGCGCAGATCAAAAACCGATACGGGTCCTCCCGGACCTTGTCGGCGATCTGGTTCGAGGGAAAGCCGTTGAGGCTGGCCTCGGTGACCTGTTGACCGCCATACTCGTGCTCACCCGAGAAGGCCACAATCGCCCGATAGGGGCTTTTGCGCTCGGCAAGGTACGCCTTAAAGGCATGGAAGTACTGGATAGCGCGCTCGATGCTGCCGGTCACCACCATGGCCCGCGCCTGGCCGCCGATCTTGCCCTTGGCAATCACCTGCTCGTGAAAGTGGTCCACCATGATCTCGGCCTTGAGCCGGATGGCGTACTCGTGCCCCTCGACGAAGCGGCGCAGCTTCTTCTGCGCCTTTTTGACGTCGAATTCCGGGTCGTCCTCGATCGTCTTGATGAGCTTGTAGTAGCTCTTCACCGGCGTGTAGTTGGCCAGCACATCCAGGATGAACCCTTCCTGGATGGCCTGTTTCATGGTGTAACTGTGGAACGGCCGGTGTTTAACCGTACCGTCGGGCTGCGGCTCGGGGGCACCGAAGATCTCCAGCGTCTTATTCTTAGGGGTGGCGGTGAAGGCGAAGTAGCTGGCGTTCGGCAGCAGCTTCCGGGCCTCCATGATCCGGTTGATCCGGTCCTCGAAGGTCTCGTCTTCGTCCTGTGCTCCGGCCTCCGACAAGGCCATGCTCATCTTAGCCGAGGTGCGGCCACCCTGACTCGAATGCGCCTCGTCGATGACGATCGCGAAACGACGCCCGCGGTGCTCGTTGCCGATTTCGTCGAGGATGAACGGGAACTTCTGAAGCGTCGTGACGATGATCTTTTTGCCGCTCTCGATGAAGCGCCGCAGGTCGCCAGAATGCTCGGCGTGCCCCACCGTGGCGCTCACCTGGGCAAACTGCTTGACTGTGTCCCGAATCTGCTGGTCCAGGATGCGCCGGTCGGTCACCACGATAATGGAATCGAAAACGGGTCTTCCATCCCTCGCGAGACCGATCAGCTGGTGGGCCAGCCAGGCGATGGAGTTGGACTTGCCGCTGCCGGCGGAATGTTGGATAAGGTAGCGCCGACCCACGCCGTGCGCCGCCGCGTCCGCCAGGAGTTTTCGCACCACGTCGAGCTGGTGATAGCGGGGGAAGATCTGCCGTCGCCGTTTCTTGCCGGTCTTGAGATCTTTCTCCTCAACGAGTTGAACATAGTTTTCGAGGATGTCGGTCAGGCTCTCGCGGGTGAGGACCTCGCGCCAGAGGTAGTCGGTCTTGAGCCCGTGCGGATTGGGGGGATTGCCCGCGCCGTCGTTCCATCCCTTGTTGAAGGGCAGAAACCACGACGCCTTACCCGCAAGGTGCGTGCAGAACCACACCTCGTTGTCGTCCACCGCGAAGTGCGCCACGCAGCGGCCAAGCTCGAAGAGCTTCTCGCGCGGGTTGCGGTCGCGCTTGTACTGCTCGATGGCGTCATGCACCGTCTGCTTGGTCAGGCGGTTTTTGAGCTCGAAAGTGAAAACCGGTAGGCCGTTGATAAGGAGCACAAGATCCAGCGTCCGCTGCGTCTCGTCGCGGCTGTAGCGGAGCTGGCGCGTGACGGTGAAGCGGTTCTGCTCATAGAGCGCCCGCGCTTGCTCGTTTCCGGGGGAAGGCGTGCCGTAGAAGAGCTCAATGCGGTAAGGCCCGTGCTGGATGCCGTTGCGCAATACGTCCACCACCCCGCGCTTGCTCACCTCGCCCTGAAGACGCGCCAGAAACTTGCGCCGCGTGGGGCTGTCGTTATCCAGATCGAGCGCTTTGGCGACCTCAGGCTGCGTCGAGTGCAGAAGCGCCGCGAGCTGAACCAGATCGACGCAGTACTCCCGGTCGTAATCGGCCGGGTCGCCGGGGAGCCAACCCACACCGCCGTAGGGTGCCGGCGTCTCGGCAACGAACGCCGGGGCGCCGGCAGGTCGGGGTACGCAGTCACTGCCAGTCAGCGCCCGGCAGATCAGAGTTTCGAGCCCGGCTTCGCTGGTGTCGGTTGGCTTCATGGTTCCGCCTCCTCCGTCACGGCCCCCAGCTCGGCGTTGGCAAGCGCCTCACCATCTTCGTTTGTCCCCTCGTCCTCCATGATCTCCTCTTCCTCCTCGGGCGGCTCGTCCGGGAGCTTTGCAGCCGCCTCGCGCACGTCCAGCTTGCCGGTCACCACGTCGGCGATCAGGCGCGTGCGGAACTCCTGGAGCAGCTCGATCGCACGCCGGTCGGCGGCAATGGCGGCGTCCATCTTTTCGGTTTGGTCATCGAGGAACTCGACAATGGCAGTTTGCTCGGGGAGGGGCGGGACGGGAAAAGGCATGTTGCCAACAAACGCCCAGCCCGCTCGCGGCATCTTGGCGCCGTAAGTGGAACTGTTTACATAGTCGATTGCTGATGCCGAGCGAAGCGTCACCTCGAGATATGGAGGTGTCACAGCATGGCTTGGACGCAGGACAAAGAACTCGCCGACGCACACCCCGTGTCGTTGTGGTCGAACAACCTTTGCAAGGTACGGTCGTAGCTTTCCAAAAAGAACATCCCCGGCCCGGAAGCGTTTCACTTGGCTATCAAATTGGACGCCGCCGGACGGTGCCTGGAGGCGGCCTGTCCAACTCTCCACGTGCTCCAATGCGATGTACAAATCGTCAGGGTTCTTGGCATTCGTTTGTTCGTTGATGTGAGCGACTGCCGACTTCAACCGCCGCACCTCCCAATGCGCCGGCACCTCGCCCAGCCATGGTACGCCGGAGTCTTTGTAAGCGGGGTAGGGCTTGCCAGTGCGGACATCGATTCTCCCGGTGACGGCCTGGTGGATGAGGGCCTGCCTGTACTCCGTAAGCAGCTTGATCCGCCGCTTGCGCGCCCGAATCACCCGCCGGATCCGCCGCTCCGCCCAGTCCAGAAACCGCACGATGGCGGTTTGTTCGGGGAGGGGTGGAAGTGAGAAGTAGATACACTTGAATTCCTCTGCCCGCAGACTCCACTGATCCGAAGTAATGCCATACGACCATCGCTCGGCCTCCGAAGCGAAAAGGGGCGTACGAAGAAGAAAGTGCATGTAGCTGGGCAAGTTCTCGGCGCTTCTTAGCCGCTGGACGATGTAAGCCGGGCTCACGATTCCTCGGTAAGCCGAGACACCCACCGCTCCCTGCCAGGCTCGCATCTTGTTGTACACCAAGTCACCTGGTTGAACGAGTTTGTAGTTGGACTTGTCCTCGTTCGAGGAGTCTTTCTTGGAGCTGTCCGCGAGCAAGTCCGCTTGACGCAGTACGCCGCGTGTGATGGTTACCGACAGCATCTGTTCGTCAGGGTGACCACGGTCATTGATTTCACGAAACACCGTACGCCCGGGCAACACCTCCCAATGCTCCGGCACCTTTCCCAACCACTCCACGCCGGAGTCTTTGTAGGCTGGGTAGGGTTTGAGTCCGTCGATCATGACTCTTCCTCACTTCTTTCAGTTGAACCTTGCTGCCAGGCCTCTGCAACCGTCTTCCAGTCTATCTCGCGCGTTACAGTTTCGCCCTTCTCATTCTTGCCAGTCCACACATCCCAGAAGTCCGGGTCGTCGGAGCGCGGCCGCTGGGATTCAGGCAGGTCGTGCATCTTGACTAGAACCGGCAGTTCTGACGCCCATCCCAATAGAATTGCGTGTTGGGACGGCAGCGACGGAAGTTCGCGCAACAGCCCTCGAAGGTTGTCCGGCACGAGACGGTGAACCAAATCCTGATCGCAGTCGTTGCTGATGCGATGGAGAATGAAGGTATTGCACTGTGAGAGCACTGTGGGAGAAAGCTCGGAGGGACGTTGCGACGACAGGACCAAGCCGAGTCCGAATTTCCTCCCCTCGCGGGCAATGCGCTCAAAGACCTGACAGCAGACGGCTGCTGCGTCCTGGTTCTCAACATCCTCCTTGTAACGTTTGATGAACGTGTGCGCCTCCTCCATCACAAGCACTGTGGGAAGCACTTTGCCGTTCAGCTTGACGTAGCGTTGTAGAGCTTCGAACACCATGCGAGCAATCACGGCTGTAATGACGTGCACTACTTCGCTTGGAACGAGAGACAAATCGAGTACCGACACGCAACCATTCTTGGCGCCGTCACTGCCGATATAATCTGTTAGCCACCCTTCTAACGTCGTTTCGGTTGCTCCGCCCATAATGCGCTTCATGCGAGCGTCGGCAAGTAGCGCGCGGATTCTCACCAGCAGCGTTTCGACATGTTCCGATACATCCAACATTTCTGCTGAGGCTTCGAGCGCACGAACAAGGGATGCCCCTTCGAAAGGTCGGGGCGCGTCCACATCCGAAGGGAATGTCTCGGATTCGCTACCCCCGAAAGCCGAGTGAGCCGCGCTTGTTGCAGCAAGGAGTTTTTCAACTTCCGAAGGAGTGAAGTCATAGTGCGCATGCTGTTTGCGACGGGGCGCGCAAAGAGACTCGATTGTGTGTACAAGTTCTTGAAGGCAAGTTTGTTGATCACCGTCGAATGAATCTATTTCCGACTCAAGACCTTTCTTCCACTTTTCGAGTTTTTCGAAAAACGCTTTGGGCTTGGGAAATTCTGCCCATGGCGTACCCTTGTTCTTCTCCGTGCGTATGATGGTCACAAGCGTTCTGAGGAATCGCCGCATTTCGTGGCTCGTATCGGGTGCCGGTTCAGTAAGGCCTTCGCGAACCCAACGTAAGGCGTGGATCAGGGCGGGACGTTGTGTCTTCGCACTCGCCTGGGTGAACGAGCACCACTCCGCGCTGTTCCAGAACCATAGCGGCACCTTCAGAGATGTTTCTCCATTGCCAAGGTTCACTTTGAAGACTCGTGTTTTGACCGTCGGGTCGTCCGGAGGGAAGGCATGGGAGTATTCGCCGTTCGGGTCAAGGATAATGAAGCGCGCATTGGGCCGGCCATCTGAGCGAGCCTGCTTTGCCGCTTCGAGGCTCCAGCGGATCAGCCCAGCGACGGTACAGGACTTGCCGCTGCCGGTGTTCCCTAGGACGGCGAGATGACGCCCGAAGAGTCGATCCGGATCGACCCACACTCGCGCATCGCCAGCAATGGGACTCGTACCGATACAAATGCGCTTTTTCTCACCGGACTCAACGATTGACCGCAGTTGCGAATCTGTGGGAAGGACGACAGGGGCACCGATCGAAGGCAACGCATCAGCGCCTCGGCGGAATACAAATTCGCCGGCGCGCGACTTTGCACGCAGAGTGCCAATCGGCTTGAGACGGAGGCGGCGCAAAGGATATGGCAAATCCACCAACCCGAAGTCCTGCAGGCCGCGTCGCTTCGGGAAGGGCGCTGGTTCGACTGTGACCCACTCCACCTGCCCGACCAGAAATGCTTCGTCAACTGGGATGAGGAGGTAGCCATTCACCCTTGGAAAGGGTCTTGGTCCGCCGGTGTTCATGGCGACGGACTCCGGTGCCTCGATGTCGAGACTGACTTTGATCTCGTCAGGAGCAACGAACTCCACCGTACCGACTTGGAAACTTCCTGCTAACTCGAAGGGAGTTTGGCTCATGGCAACTGTCCTCCGTTATCCGTAGTACCAGTGTCCTGATCTTGCGGCGCTTGCTGGCCTAATCGTTTTCTCAGCAGTTCCGCCATTCGTAAAGTCGTGCGATCGATGGCCGGTTTGGGGAGGTAATGGTCCACCAGCGCCTTCAAGTCTCCCAGGTGATCCCCAACCAGGAGAGTAATTTGGGCGGGGGGGCCCAGTCTTTCGTAAAGGCGCATGATCCGCCCGAGAGGATCACTGTATGAAATGATCACAAGATGTGCCGACGGAATCGTCAGCATATCCTCGATCACGCGATTGATGTGCTCATCGCCGAAACTGTATCCATACGTTACCAGCGTACTATTAGGGCGGCAGATCGCGGCAGCAAAGTCGCGGAATAGCTCCACATAGGGGTATTCGGCTGTTTCGCGGTCCTTGGCAGCGTTCGGGTAGATCATGAGCTTCATGGCATCGGCCCCTTCCAAACCCGGTGCGCGAAGGTAGGGATTTATGTCTTCTGCGCCGAAGGGAAGCCCGAATCGACGAATCGCCTTATGACAATCGACCCAGTCAATCGACCCGTGGAGCTTTGTGAAACGCGCAACACCTTCGAGGTAGCGGGGCTCGCCCCGGATTCCGGGGGGGTTGTAGTGCAGATCCACATCAAGCCGGGAGGCGCGGAACACTGGTGCCAGCGTGCCGACGAATCGGTCGATCAGGCGCAATCCCGCGACATCCGCACCCGCTTCGATATAGCGGTCATAGTTGGTTGTGAAGAGATGAAGGCGGTCACGTGTGCCGGATCGGCTTGCGAAACTCATGAGGAAGCTAACGAGGTAGTTGAATGCGTTCTCGCGTTTCTCATCCGGTGCGCAAGCCAAGTTTCGCTCAGCTTCGAGGATCGAGGCGGCGAAGGATTCAAGGGCCTCAGTCAACTCTCGTCGCAAGCCCTCGATCTGCTTGCGCTCTGGGGCGTCTTCCGTTTTTGTGGATGCGATGATCTCCAGACCACGGAGTAGTTCATTCACGGCACGGATTTGGTCCTCAAAGTTTCCACTGTCGCGTCCGGCTGCTTTCGCTGTGCGCTTCGCCTCAGCCGCGATCTCCGCCTGCAGGGTCTGAAATTCTTTAGCACGCATTCCGGGAAGCGCCTTACCCGTTGCCAGTCCGTGAACAGCGTGGGTGAGACCCGACCCTACGAGCAAGGACAAATGCTCGGACTGGACCAGCGCCGTCAGCCACGGCTCTATGCGGGGTCGTAGCTTCTCCGGACCGAACTCCTCTCCGGCCTTTGCCCAAGAGCACGTCACGTTGGCTTTGAAGGGCTTGTAAGGGTCTTGGGGTGCATCCAATCGGTCAAGAACAAACGGCCTGGGGTCATCCCGAGTCTTGATGATCTGTTGTCCATCTTGAAGGGTCATGCCGGGTCACCTCCCAGGATTTCTGCCAGCAACCCCTCCGCCTCTTTCTCCACCGCCAGCAGATCCCGCCGGATCTGCTCCAGCGGCCGCAGGGCCTTTGGCTTGTAGAAGTAGCGGTTGAAGCTGATCTCGTAGCCGACCTTGACGCTTGCCGGGTCGTACCAGGCGTCGGGCGCATAGGGCAGCACTTCGCGGCGCAGGAAAGTCTCGATCGCCGTGCGCTGGTCTTCCGGGCTCGGCAGGTAGCCAGGCTGATGGCAGGCCGGGCACTCGAGGAACGGGATCTGCTCGCTGTCGCGAAGCTCCGTGTCCGGCTCGTATTCCACCACGCGCGGCTTGCCACCGATGACAACCTCACACAGCCCGCGCAACGGATCAGGCGGCGTGCCAGGCTTGTGAATTTCCTTGATGACCGGCGGTGCATCGTCGGCTCGTTCTACCGTTTCCCGAAGCGCCTTGATCTCCTTGGGAGTGTAGGCACGCTCGGGGTCGATACCTTTCAGGCGCAGGGGACGTTCAACCGTCACTTTCCAGTAGCCGAAGGCTGCGTTGGGGAAGATCTTGGACTGCTCGGTCTCCTCGAATTTGAGGAAGGTGTCGAGGATGCGACGGATGTCCTCTTCGGACAGCTCGCAGTTCTTCTTGCCCAGATTCTTGCGCAGGGGCTTGTACCACTGCGTGGCATCAATGAGCTGCACACGGCCTTTGCGGTGCTCGGGCTTCCTGTTCGTGAGCACCCAGACGTAGGTGGCGATGCCGGTGTTGTAGAACATGTTAAGCGGCAGGGCAACGATGGCCTCGAGCCAGTCGTTCTCGATGATCCAGCGGCGGATGTTGCTCTCGCCCTGGCCGGCGTCTCCCGTAAACAGCGACGAGCCGTTGTGCACCTCGGCGATGCGACTGCCGAGCGGGGTGTCGTGCTTCATCTTGGAGAGCATGTTCACCAGGAACAGCATCTGGCCGTCGCTCGAGCGAGTGATGAGCGACAGCTCCTCGCCCTGGTGCTGCACGACGAAGCGCGGATCCTTGACGTCACTTTTGCCGCCCATGCGCTCGAGGTCGCTCTTCCAGCTCTTGCCATAGGGCGGGTTGGAGAGCATGAAATCGAACTCGCGGCCGGGGAAGGCGTCGTTGGAGAGCGTCGAGTGCTCGGGACCGCCGACGATGTTGTCGGCGGCGTCGCCCTCGCCCTTGAGCAGTAGGTCGGCTTTGCAGATGGCGTAGGTCTCAGCGTTGATCTCCTGGCCGAAAAGGTGCACCGAGACCTGTTTGCGGCGTTCTTTCGCGAGTTGCAGTAGGGTTTCCTCGGCCACCGTGAGCATTCCCCCGGTGCCGCAGGCGCCGTCGTAGAGAAGGTACGTGCCGGATTCGATCTGGTCGGCGATCGGCTCGAAGACGAGACGGGCCATCAGCTTCACGGCGTCGCGCGGTGTCCAGTGCTCGCCAGCCTCCTCGTTGTTCTCCTCGTTGAAGCGGCGCACCAGCTCCTCGAAAATGGTGCCCATGGCGTGGTTATCGAGGCCTGGCAGGCGCACGCTGCCGTCGCTGTTGAGGACGGGCTGCGGGCTCAAGTTGATCGAGGGGTCGAGGAACTTTTCGATCAGGGTACCCAGGGCGTCGGCTTTGGCCAGGCGCGGGATCTGGTTGCGGAACTCGAAGTTGTTGATGATCTCTTGGACGTTGGGCGAGAAGCCATCGAGGTAGGCACGAAAATCCGCCTCCAGTTGCTGGCGGCTGGCGCGGCCTTTGAGGTCGCGTAGCGTGAAGGGGGAGGTGTTGTAGAAGGCTTGGCCAGCTGCCTGTCGCAAGGCTTGGTCTTGGTTGACAATCCCTGCCCGATCGAGCGCGGCTTTCATTTTGAGCACGGCCTGCTTGGTGGGCTCTAGCACCGCATCCAGTCGGCGGATAACGGTCATTGGGAGAATGACATCGCGGTACTTGCCGCGCACGTAGAGATCGCGCAGCACGTCGTCGGCGATGCCCCAGATGAAATTGGTGATCCAGGTGAGTTGGCCGTTTTCCATGTCAAACTTTCCTCCAAAAAAGGTCGCATACTTTCTAGTGACGGCGAGCCGAACTTCCACCGCCTGTCCTCGCGCAGGCGCTCGCCACCCCAGTTGCTCATGTTGAAGGGCGGGTTTGCCAGGATAAAGTCGGCCTTGAGGTCGGGGAAGCGGTCGTTGTGGAAGGTGTCGCCCTGCGCGATCTGGCCTTCGATGCCGCGGATGGCCAGGTTCATTTTCGCCAGGCGCCACGTCGTGTAGTTCAGCTCCTGGCCGTAGATGCTGATGTCCCCGCGGGCTCTGCCACCGTTGCCGTTGCCAGTGGCGTGGGCTTCGATGAACTCAACCGACTGGACGAACATGCCGGAGGATCCGCAGCAGGGGTCGTAGACGCGCCCCTTGTAGGGTTCGAGCATCTCGACCAAGAGGCGCACGACGCAGCGGGGCGTATAGAACTCACCGCCCTTCTTGCCCTCGGCGTTTGCGAACTGGGCGAGGAAGTACTCGTAGACCCGGCCGAGGACGTCCTTGGAACGGCTCTCCGCGTCGCCCACTTTGATGTTGCTCACGAGGTCGATGAGCTGGCCGAGCCGCTGCTTGTCGAGCGCCGGGCGGGCGTACTCCTTGGGCAGCACGCCCTTGAGCGCGGGGTTGTCGCGTTCGATGGCGCGCATCGCGTCGTCCACCAGTTGTCCGATCGTGGGTTGCTTCGCCTGCGCTTTGAGGTACGCCCAGCGCGCCTCGGGTGGAACCCAGAAGATGTTGACTGCGCGGTACTCGTCCGGGTCCTCGGGGTCGGCGCCCTCAGCACGCTCGGCCTCAAGGCGGGCGTGCTGCTCCTCGAAGGCGTCGGAGATGTACTTAAGGAAGATGAGGCCGAGCACCACGTGCTTGTACTCCGCCGCGTCCATGCTGCCGCGCAGGGCGTCGGCCATGCGCCACAGCTCCGCCTCGTAGCCGATCGTGGCAGTGCCGTTTGGCTTGGTTGAGTTCTTTCTTGCCTTTGGCATAGGCGCCCTCGCTCCGGATTGCTGATTATGCTGGGAAGTAGCGGTCCAGTGAAACACGAACCTGTCCTCTTTCTGTGGCATTATTCGCTGAAGTATTTCTAATTCCTGCCGGACCTGGAAGTCGCGGGTGACCCGCAGTGGCGGGGGACCGCGGTTGTGCTGCTCCTGGTGGGGCGCCGGGTGCGGAGCCGAGGTAGGTGTGGACCAAGCCAAGCAGCCGCTTAGTACTATAGATGCCCAACCTCAAACTTGAACGAGCGTACGGCTACATGAGTGCGCAGTCGGGCGCACCGCGCCATGCAGCCGCCCGAGGGTTTGAGTTCGATGTGGCGCGTTTACAAGCAAGCGTAGCAGGCTGTCGTAGGCGCATTGATGATGTCGCCCGTGACTTGCCTTCAAGTTTGGTATTGCGTGTTTATAGGCGGGCATGTGCCAGCCAACCAGCCAGCAGCCGGGATGCGGGTGATCCTCCGAGGACCAGGCTGCGGGTAGACCTGGTCCCGTGGGGATCAGCCCGGCTTGGAATCTGGTCCTCTGGGAACCATCCCTGCCACCCTCGTTCGCCGAGACCGGGCGAGGTGGAACGCCCGGGACCAGATCTGGCGTGAAGATGGTCCTCTGAGGACCAGCCTGGCACCACGTCCTGGTCCTGTCGTGACCAGGGCGCCTTGACCGCCGCGGGGGGTGGTCCCTAAGGGACCAGGTTGCCTGCGATGTTGATCCCCTGGGGACCACCCACACGCAAATCCTGGTCCCCTGGGGACCAGGCGTTCTTGGACATCTCGCAAGGTGGTTACGTGGGGACCAGGCGCCGGACGAAGTTGGTTCCCGGGGGACCATCTCAGCGCGTAGCCTGGTTACCAAAGGACCAGATCCAGCATCGTCGTGGCCCGAGCGCCAGGAGGGTGGGTCTCTGGTAACCAGATTTCCCACGGGCTTGCTCCCCCAGGGACCACCCACACGCAAATCCTGGTCCTCTGGGGACCAGCTGGCCAGGGGCATCTGGGAGAATGGTTACGCGAGGACCAGGTGGCGGGCGAAGTTGATTCCCCAGGGATCATCTCCACGTGGAACCTGGTTACCAAAGGACCAGCGTTGGCTTCTCGCCGGGTGAGGCGCCAGGAGGGTGGGTCTTCAGTGACCACATTTCGCACGGGGTTGGTCCTCGGGGGACCACCCGCGCGAGGGATCCTGGGATCCCAGGGACCACCCAGCGACGAACGCAGCCACGCGGCCACGTGTCGATCATGCTCAACGTAGAAAGGGCTGCCCCGCCATCACCCCGGAGGCAGGTCTGAGCCCTGTACCTGAACATGCACATGTCCAGGCTCGGGGTTAGGCCGTCTTGCGAGCCGTACGTGGCCCGCTCGGCCGCCAAGCGGCGGCATGACGGCACGATCCCTCAACTCCTGAGTTGGCT
Organism: Bacillota bacterium; assembly: GCA_014360195.1. Taxonomy (GTDB): domain Bacteria; phylum Bacillota; class SHA-98; order UBA4971; family UBA4971; genus UBA6256. Next base: position 8,455 of record JACIXY010000035.1, on the reverse strand, counting down.
ATCTATACTTCATTACATATGCAACTCCTCGCAGTCCCGCTGCCCAAACTGCTAACCCGGACCCTCCAAACGTGGGGCGGCCAGGCGCAAGGCCACGCGAAATGGGGTTTGGCTGCCCATGTGGCAAAGTAGTGTTAGGTCCGCCCCCAGTTCTGCGATGCTCCCGGTTGCGTCCGCAACTTTGGAGCGTCGGCGATGTCAACGAGCTGCGCGACTACTTCAAAATCGGCTGCAGGTCGGATCACCGCAGCTAGCCCCTCGTGTCAAAGGCATCTCAGTGTTTGCGCTTCATCTCGTCTCACGTGCCAATCTTCCCTCATGTGACCATAGCCGTGCCAAGATGAATCATGCTGTCGGACGCCATCGAGCCATTGTCCGGAACGATACCTTGCGCCCAGGCCAAGTTGGCGTTGCCCACCTGGTGCGCTGCATACCTCCAGGGCTTTTCGTCGCGCAGGCGCCAGTCCTGCCAACCATCCTTGTTGAACGTGCTTGAGAGTCGGCTTCGGAACTTACCCGCCACACCCCGTCTCGTCAAACAATCCACCCATCGGAGGTCGGTTATCGGTCCTGGCTCTCCAATGTTCTGAGCAGGTGCTCCAGGGCCGGCTTGAGGGCTGGCACATGACGGCTTGCGGCATCCCAAACGATGTCGGTGTCGATCTCAAAATAGCCGTGAACCAGCACGTTGCGCATTCCAATAATCTTTGACCAGGGGATGTCCGGTGCCATCGCCCGCACGTCATCGGGCAGAGCCCGGGCCGCCTCGCCAATGATCTGGAGGTGCCGCAGAAACCACGTTTGGAGTAGCTCGTCACGCTCGAAGGCGGCCTTGTCGCGATCCAAGTACCGCCCGATAGCAGCGATGGCCTCGAGGATGTCGCGCAGGCGTTCCTTCGGGTCTCTCATACAGGTACCGCCTCCCGCAGCACGCGTTCACGGATGCGTCGCTTCAGCCCGCGCTCTGTCACCACATCGACCCGGCACTGCAGAAGTGCCTCCAGCTCGTACTGAAGTCCCCCGAGGTCCAAGAGCGACCTTCCGGGTTCCAGTTCCACGAGGAAGTCTATATCGCTCAACTCGTCAGCTTCCCCGCGGGCCAGAGAGCCGAAGATCCGGATATTCCGCGCCCCGTACTTGGCGCAAATACGCAGGATCTCGTCACGCTTTTCGCGGAACGCCTTTTCAGTTATCACACCTCAACCCCTCCAGGTCGTCTCAGAAGATCATTCGGCTTAGAAGCCTGCTCCGAAATGAGGCGCGCCGCGCATGTCGGGTAACCCTCATGTCGCCTAGCTAGGGGGGGGTAAGCCCGTGACAGCGTCGTTGCCGGTTCCAAGCGGAGTCTTGGAGCACTCTTCTAGCAGCCTCTGCTTACCTCCAGAGCACTTCGGTCATGTTTGCGTACGGTAACGCAATAGACGCGTGTGGCTATTCTATGCGTCGTGCTCATACCATACTGCCCCCGGGTTTCGTATCACTCTAGCTTGCCTTCCTGGGCAGGCCACGTAAGCCACCTGCAATGTTCCGATGCTCCAGGTTGCGTCCGCAACGTTCGAGCGTTGCCGACGCCGCGACGCCGGCGAGCTGCCCGACTACTTCGCGACCGCCTGCAAGTCGGACCGCCGCACCCAATCCACCGTGTCAAAGGCGGCGTCTGCGGTGACTATTCGAGTTATGCCGTGGTTTTTCATGACGGCGAGGTGAATGAGATCTCGTGGACTGAGGTTACTAAATGAGTCCGCGAACTGCCGCGCAAGGATGGCGTCCGCCTCTGTTACCGGCAACACCCTGTCTTTCATTATCGCAGCGAAGGAGTCGAACACCGCAAGCCCCGTGGCTCTTTCGCCGATGGCGAAGTAGCGGTACAGGATTTCCTGGAGCACCTCGGAGTCGGTGACGGCATCGATGTGCCCACTAACGATCCCCCGGATGGTGTCGCGGGCTGCCTCGCGGCAGGGATGGGGACGCCCGGCTGCGTACATCGGCACGTTCGTATCGATAAAGACTGGCCCTGTCATTCTCCGACGCGCCCCTTCTCGATGTCGCGCTTCATCTCGAGCCAGTCGGCAACCGGCGCTTCAAGCTCGAAAAGCCTTTCCATGGCGCGCTGCTTCTCCGGGTCGACCGCACGGGCTTCTGTTCCATACTGTCTCTCCAGCGCTTCCCGGACAAGCTGGCCCATTGACACGCCCCGGACATACGCCTGTTCCCTCAGCAACCGATATGTGCCCGGACGCAAGCGGACTTCCAGCCTTTCTGTGTACTCGCTCATGTCGCTGCGCAAGCCAGACGGTGCTATAGGCCGGTATCACGACGGTCTGGCTGCCTTGCTCGCCTCCCTGGAAAACTGTGGACAACCGTGGCCTTGGCAGGCTTCACCGGCATTACGGTATTACGGTTTCGGCACCATTATTCCACGCCTTATTCCAGCTGTCAAGGGTGAGTACAGGGTCACGAGCGCGGGAAGTCGGGTGCATGCAACCATTTTGGTATGCTAGTTCCACCACCTCTGCTCCGACAGTGGCACGTCATATTGCGTCTTATAGCTACCCAAGCCCCAGATTGAAAGATACGCCCGCACCTGACGGCGCGGGGGCACCCGGGTGAGTGCAGCACGCGAAAAGGTGTTACTATAGCTTCGGACTCGGTTACCTATAGCTGGTGAGTCTCCTACCACTTGCGGCCTCGCCCCGGCGGCCTCCTACTGCTCTGCCCCGGTCGCCCTAACTGACACTTAGATCCTCACGGCGATGAGGTTCCCAGATTCGTAGCGGCGGAGGCCCCACCCGAAGACAGCGCGCGCAGTGACCGCCAGGAGCAGGGTCGCGACGACCAGCGCCGCGAAGAAGCCCGGGTGGAAACGGCGCAAGACGTGCACCGGAACCGAACTGATGAACCCGGCCGGGATCAGCGTGAAGAGGATGACCCTCGTAATGCCCTGGAAGACCGTGGTCGGGTAGGACGCAAAGTGGACCAACGTCATCTGAAGCTGCTCCGAGATCCCCTGAGAGCTGCCGATGAAGAAGGCGAGTGAGTTCACGAGCACGAAGAAGCTCACGAAGAAGACGGCGACGATGCCCACCGACAGCACGTAAAGGGCCAGGCGGCCCGGGGTCGCGCCGCCGAAAGCAAGGAAAACCAGGGTGCCGAAGGCGATGTCGCCCCAGGCTGACGTGCTCATGCGGCTCACGAGGGCGTGCAGGAGCACGTCCCTGGGGAGCACCAGGTAGTAATCGAGGTCGCCCCGGAGGATGATGCCCGAAAGGCCCAGCGCGTTTCCGAACAGGCCCGTGGCCACACCGAAGGACGTGGCCAGCACCGCCTACAGCACCACGACATCCTCGCGCTGCCATGACCCGAGCACCGGGAACTTCGTGAAGTACAGCCACCAAAACGCAAGCCAGATGCCGTCGTTCAGGAACATCCCGAAGACCTGCGAGATGAAGCTCGCCCTGTACTCCATGGCAGCCTGGAGGTTGAGTCGAGCATAAGCGGCTATAAGCTGCACGTTCGCGGAGAGGCTCGCCGTGCGGCGGACCGTGCGCGGGGGCACATGCGCGGTGTGATCGGCGGGACGGCCGGCAGCCCCCGTCCGTCCCTCGAACCCAGGCCGAGGCCCGGACCCAGGCTTTAGCGTAGGCCGAGAATCAAGCCGACCCCCGGTCCCAGTCCCAGTCCCAGTCCCAGTCCCAGCCTCAGCCTCAGCCTCAGCTTCAGCTTCAGCCTCAGCCTCAGCCTCAGCCTTAGCCTCAGGCTCAAGCTCAATTTCAACCCCGACCCCAACCCCAACCCCAACCTCAAGCTTGAGTTCGGACTCAAGAGCAGGTTCAGCCCTAATACCGGACGCGTCCTTGGTGGCGTGTTCCACGCGAACGGGGCGATCGCGGTTGCGATCGCGGTTGTCCCCTTTGTCTGCCTTATCCGCCGTTAACATCGAGGCGCCTCCTTCCAAGGCGGAATACACAGGACAGCACGCAACCCATCACGGCGACCCAGGCGGCCTGGCGCATCAGGATGGTAAACGGCTGTGAGCTTGCGAAGTCAGCAAACATCCTGGCGGGCGCGTAGACCACCTGGTTCATCGGCAGCGCCGCGGCCACCCTGCGCAGCGCGGCCGGAAAGAGGTCGAGAGGCAGGAGGGTCCCGCCCAGGATCAGCGCAAGGCAGTTGTAGATGAGCCCAAACGGGGCAGTATCCTCGACCCAGAAGGCCAGAAGGCCGATGGCTGCTGCCGTGATGTAATCCACGGTGAGGCCCAGGAGCACTGATGCGAACACGAACGGCGCCGCCTGCAGCGGCACGCGGATCGGTCCCACCATGAGGAGGGCAACCGCGCCGCCGACAAGGAGGTTGGCTCCGACCTTGACTACGGACTCCCCGAGGAAGGTCGCATAGTGGAAGATGAGATAGTTCACGGGCTTGTTGAGGGAGTATGCGATCTGTCCCGACCGGACCTCCTCGTCCATCTTGCGCCAGTAGCGGACCCTTCCGGTGATGATGCTCTCCGTTATGACAAGATACCAGATCATCTGCGCCACGGAAAACCCCGCGATGGTCGGACGGTCGGTCACCGAGTAGGTCGTGCGCCAGAGGTGGACGAACACAAAGATGACGACCGCCATGAAGATCGTGCGGACGAGCGTGTCCAGGAAGTACGCCGTGGCGTTCTCGACCGAGAGCGCGAGCACCGCGAGGTACTTGTTGGCAGATCGGAGGACGCCCAGCACGATCGAGCCGTGCCCGCGCCCGCACCCGCGCCCACGCCCATGCCCGCACCTGCGCCCACACCCGCGCCCGTGCCCGTGCCCGTGCTCCTGCGCGTGGCCATGGCCGCGCCCATGGCCACGCGCTGTCCAATGCAAGCCCTGCGCTTCTAAGGATCCAGACCGTGTGATCATGCGGCCCCATCCCCGTCCCCTGGCGGAGGGGCGCCATCAGGCGTACTGTGCTTGCTTGTCGGAACACGCAGCGCGGCTTTGCCCTCCGTTTCCCTGTCGCCCTTGCTCTCGCCCTTATCTTCACCCTCGCCCTCGCTTTCGCCTTCGCCTCCGGTTACGGCCACAGCTGCAGTTGTAGTCCGAGTCACGGCTGCGGCAGGGGCAGGGACGGGAGTTGGGACGACCTCCCGGTATATCGCGGCGATGATGTCCTCGAGCGGCGGGTCCGATATGTTCATGTCCACGACGCTGAATCGCTCAAGGATGAAGCTGACCACGCTCTCGATCCGTTGCTCCCTTGTGTCCACCTCTAGCTTCAGGCCGTACCCCTTCGCCTTCAGGACGCGCACTCGCGGCAGCGGAATGTCTTCGTCGCCGACGGGAGAGGCGAGCTTCAAGTCAACCACCTTGCTCTTGAGGTAGCTCCTCTTCAGCGAGGACGTGCTCTCATCGAGGATGAGCTCGCCGTGATTGATGACGATGACGCGCCGGCAGAGACCTTCGATGTCTCCGACATCGTGGGATGTGAGGAAAACCGTCGTCCCTTCCTCCTCGTTGACCTGCCTTATCAGAGCCCGGATGCTCTGGCGTGCCACGACGTCGAGCCCGATGGTGGGCTCATCCAGGAAAATGAGCTGCGGCCTGTGCAGGAGGGATGCAGCGATCTCGCACCGCATCCTCTGGCCGAGCGAGAGCTTGCGGACGGGGGTGCGCTGAAACTCTCCTATCTCAAACGTCTCGATGAGGTGGTCCCGCCGGGCCAGGTATTCCTTACGGTCGAGCTCGTATATCCTCGCCAATAGGTCGAAGGTGTCCAGCGGGGGCAGGTGATACCAGAGCTGAGACTTCTGGCCGAAGACGGAGCCGATGTGAAAGGCCAGACGCTCCCGCTCTCGCCATGGGGTGAACCCGAGGACGCTCGCCTCCCCGGATGTCGGGAAAAGTATCCCCGTAAGCATCTTGATGGTGGTGGACTTGCCCGCCCCGTTGGGGCCGATGAAGGCCACCGTTTCACCCTGGTTCACCGCGAAGGAGATCCCCCGCACGGCGCGGACATGCGATACCTGGGGCCTGAAGACGGAGCGGACGCTCGCCCACAGCCCGGCCTCCCTTTGCCTCACGGCAAAGGTTTTCGTCAGATTCCTCACGGTGATCGCTTGTTCCGCTGCCGCTACCACTGCCGCTGCCACTGCTGCCCCACCTTTCTCTGTGCCGAGTGTGCCATGCACTCCGAGCGGCCGGCCAACCAGTCGAATGCACCAACGGTGGCTAGCCATAGAAGTGCTTTGCCAAATGGCCGCCGGATGCAAACGGCCGCCAAAAGGTTACCAGATGGCTACCAGATGGTTGGCGAATGGCGCAGGCGTCCGGCCAGCCAACCGCGACTGCACCGGGTGGAGGTGTGAGCACATCTTACCACAGGGTGCGGGACGGTTTCAAGCCACTCCGGCGTGCCAAACCTATCGTTGGTCTCTAGTGATTACGTCGGCCTGGAGGCGGCTAGCTTCGTCGCATGCGCACGCCACTGTGGCATGGATGTCGCAACTGTGTGCGCCTCATGCGGAGCATACGCTGCAGGCTTGACGGCCCTGTGCCCTCCTGGTAAAATCAGGGTGCAGGGGGCGCATGACGGAGGCGAGCGAAGGAGGTACCGAGGGCGGTGAAGGGTCCCAAGCGAATGATGGAAACGGCACCCGAGTACATAGCGCAATGCGTGCGCCTGACTCTCGACGACTATAGACGTCTGCCATCCGGGCTGCGGTACGAGCTCGTAGAGGGGGTCCTTAGGCAAATGACGCCATCTCCCAGCATGGTCCATCAGGAGATATGCAAGCGGCTCGCGAGGGCACTGCTTGAATGGGTTGAGGACCAGGACCTCGGCAAGGTGTTCTTTGCTCCTGCAGACGTGGTACTGAGCGAGCACAACGTGGTACAACCAGATCTTTTCTACGTGTCGAAGGAACGTCTCGGAATCGTCGAGGAGGCCAACGTGAATGGCGCTCCTGACCTGGTCGTTGAAGTCGTGTCGCCCGGCACGGCCGAGTGGGACCGGATAACCAAGCGCAGGATCTATGGGCAGTTCGGTGTGCGCGAGCTGTGGCTGGTGGACCCGGGAGGTCGGAGCGTTGAGGTGGCAGTGCACGACGGCCGGGAACTTGCCACTGTGCAGGTCTACCAGACAGGTGCCAGCGCGGAGAGCCAGGTCTTGAAGGGATTTGCGCTCGACGTCGACCGCCTGTTCCGGTGAACTTGTCAGGTGATCCTCGCTGTGGGCTGAGGCGATGGCATGTTTACGATTTGCGGGATTCATGTTGACGATCACGGGCAGCGGCTCGGCTCGTTATGCTGCCAGGTCGAAAGGGAGGGTCTCGTGAGTAGGGAGGGAGCCGTTCAACCCACTTGAGAAGCGGTGGGCCAAGTTGGGGTTTCTCATTCAGTTGGAACCAGCAAGCACTGCGCCAGGCCTTGCTACGAGAAGCGGTTTGCCTGCCTGCCTGCCTGCCTGCCTGCCTGCTGTTGTTGCTACTGATTGCCACCCGCGAAGGAGAGGCTGCGCGACCAGGACGAACTCGCGGGCGCAACGTTCCCTCTATGGCTTCTAGAGGACCACGGCAGAGTCATATAGAGGGATCTTCTTTCTCGCATTTTCCCGTAGGCCGGTGTTGACTATACTGCTCCCCACGCCTGTCCCCGGATGACGTATATCCCGACGGTCTTATAGATAGCCAAGTCAGGAGTTGAGAGATGGTGCCATCATGCCGCCGCTTGGCGGCCGAGCGGGCCATGTACGGCTCGCAAGACGGCCTAACCCCGAGCTTGGGCATGAGCCTGGGCACGTGCGTGTTCGGGTGCAGGGCTCGGAGCTATTCAGGTACAGAGCTAAGAGTTGCCTCTGGGGCGATGGCGGGGCGGCTGCCTTTCGCGGCCTTTCTATGTTGGGCATAATCAACCTGCGGTTAGGTGGTCGCGCGGCAGTGTTTGTCGCTGGGTGGTCCCTGGGATCCCAGGATCTCCTGCGCGGGTGATCCCCCGGGGGCCAACCCCGCGCGAACTGTGGTCACCAAGGACCCACCCTCCTGGCACCTCAGCCGGCGGAAGGCCGGGGCTGGTCCTCTGCTGACCAGGCTCCGGCGGAGATCGGCGCCAGGGAGCCAAGTTCGAGCACCACCTGGTCCCCATCTAGCCAGTCTTCAAGGGGCCCACACGCAGATGGTTCCCAAGGGACTAGCATTTACGTGTGGGTGGTCCCTCAGTGAGCAACCCCGTGCGAAATCTGGTTACCAGAGATCCACCCTCCTCGCGGTTCAGCCGGCAGAAAGCCGGAACTGGTCCCCTGGTGACCAGGACCCACGCGGAGATGGCCCCCAGGGAGCCAAGTTCGAGCACCACCTGGTCCCCAGGTAACCACCTTCCCAGATGCCCATGGGCGGCTGGTCCTCAAAGGACCAGGATTTACGGGCAGATGGTCCCTGGGGGACCAACCCCGTGCGAAATCTGGTTACCAGAGACCCACC
>JACIXY010000034.1 GCA_014360195.1 Bacillota bacterium | reverse complement strand
TCTCCGCCTGAAGCCTGGTCACCAGAAGACCAGCGCCGGCCCTCCGCCGGGTGAGGCGCCAGGAGGGTGGGTCCTCAGTGACCACACTTCGCGCGGGATTGGTCCCCGGGGGATCACCCACGCGAGGGATCCTGGGCTCCCAGGGACCACCCAGCGACGAACGCTGCCGCGCGGCCACCTGACCACGGGTCGATCATACTCAACATAGAGAGGCCGCGAAAGGCGGCCGCCCCGGCATCACCTCGGACGCAACTCTGAGCCCTGCACCTGAGCAGCTCTGAGCCCTGCACCTGAACATGCACGTGCCCAAGCTCATGCCCAAGCTCATGCCCAAGCTCGGGGCTAGGCCACGTGCGAGCCGTACATGGCCCGCTCGGCCGCCAAGCGGCGGCATGACAGCACTATCTCTCAACTCCTGAGTCGGCCATCTACAAGACCAGAGGCGGACCGGGCCTCACAACGCGACTCCCCCTGGCTTCGCGCCCTTACTCGCGCCCTTACCCACCCGGCCACCGATTCGGCCTCAGCCGACCGCTTAGACAACGGCCCAGATCCCGACCGCCGCGAGCAGGCCCATCACGCCCCCGAACAGGAACGTCGCCTGTGGGCCGAAGAGGTTCCAGAGGAACCCCGCAAGGAGCGAAGCCGGGAGGAGGCCGATGCCGACCAACGTCGCGTGAAGGCCGATGGTGGTCGCCCTCAGGTCTAGCGGTGCAATGTCCGCCACTAGCGCCTTCTCGACGCCCTCCGTGAGCGCGATGTACGCCCCGTAGATAGCGAAAAGCGCCCACACGTGCCACGGCGTCCTCGCAAAGGCGAAGCCCAGGTAGACGAGGCCGTATGTGGCATAGCCCGCGACGAGCAGCGTCTTCCGACCTATCCTGTCGGAGAGGCGTCCCGCGGGGTACGACAGCACAGAATAAACCATGTTGTACAGGAAGTACACGAGGAGCACTGTCGCCGGGCTGAAACCGAGGTTGCCGGCGCGAAGGAGAAGGAACTGGTTTGACGAGTTGCCCAGGGCGAAAAGGAATACCACGACGAGGAATCCCCGAAGCCGCCGGTCCAGCTTTGACCACTGAAAGGACGGCGGCTTCCTGCGCCTTACCGTCGGAACTGAATGAGGGTGCGTTCGTTCTTGTCCGTTTTCTCGTAGTTGCTGGGCTGCCAGTGTTGCACTCGGAGACGGCGCCCCAAGCGAGGCGCCTTGACAAAATCCGGCCCGTTGGGCGAGTGGCCGGATTTTGGCACCGCTCGTGCGATCACCGGCAGCCCCTTCCGAAGTCCAGAGCATTTCTGCACCCTCACCTGGGGTCCCCGTGTCGGGTCCGGCCCCTCCACGGGTACCAGCACTGGCGCCCGCATCAGGAGCAGCGCTGGCACCGGCATCAGCACCAGCACCAGCACCAGCACGGGTATCAGCACCAGCATCGGTATCGGCACCGGCATCGGCATCGGCGCCTGCCCCGACACCGGCATGTGCGTCGCCGTCACCGCGACCGTCGGTGGCCGTCTCCCGCGCCCGCGCCCTGGTCTCCCGCGCGAGGAAGAGGACGGCCACCCCCAGGAAAGCCGGAACCATGGCCCACAGGAACACGCGCCCGTAGTCGCCCTTATAGGCTGTGATGAAGTAATAGGCAAGGAGCACCCCGACCGCGGCGCCAAGGGTGTCCATGGCCCTGTGCAGCCCATATGCGCGGCCCCGCGTCTCGGGAGTGGACGAGTCAGCGATCAAGGCGTCGCGCGGCGCCGTGCGGATGCCCTTGCCGAATCTGTCGATGACCCTGGCAGCCAGCACCACGGGCCACGAACCGGCAAGATAAAGGACCACCTTGCCCACGGTGGATGAGCCATACCCCAGGATCGCGAGAGGCTTTTTCCGTCCGAAAAGGTCGGCCAGGTACCCTGAGAACACCTTCAACAGGCTCGCCAGGCTCTCGGCTATCCCTTCGATGAGGCCCACCACAGCTGGCGTTGCTCCGAGGCGTGTCGTGAGGAAAAGGGGCAATAAAGGATAGACCATTTCGGTGCTGATGTCGGTGAGGAGGCTCACCATACCAAGGATGATTATGTTGAACATGTCACCATCCCCCTTGAAAGTTCAGTGCTCATGGCTATGGCGGCGGAAGACCTCCGACTCGAACTCCTCCATGCGCGCCCTGCACTCCTCCACCTTTCGGAGCACCTCGTCATGCAGCGCGCCCTTGAAGAAGTCCCGCGCTATGGCTTTCTCCACCCAGCGTTCAATGTAGGCGAGATCGCCCTCGTTCTCCTCGATCTCGGCGAAGGTGAACTTCCCCTTTTCCGTCTCCGCGGCAAGCTCCTCCAGCAGGCCCCGGCACTGCTCGAGTATCTCGCTGTACTCCTGGTCGCTCTGAGCGCGAAACCTCTCGATGAGTTCGACCGCTTCCTGGGGTTCTGCCTCTGCACGAAACAGAAACGACTCCGCGCCCAGTTCATGTATTTCCTTCGAAAGGCGCAGCACCGCCCGCTCGGTGTCTGGCCTTGCCGGGAAAACGCTCACGGCCTGCTGAATGTATAGCCCGCCCAGCTCGCGCACCTTGCGCCATACCCTGACCCTCGCGGTCGAAGGCTCCACCGGCGCGCGGTACACCAGGACCAGCCATTTCGTTTCCTCCATGGTTTCGCTTCCCGCGACACCGCGCTCAAGCTCCGGTTCCCGCGCGCGCTCCGACCCCGCCCGGGGCTGCCGCCCAAACTCAGAGTTTGGCTCCGCCTCGGGCTCTCGTTCCGACTCCGGCCCTGGCTCTACCCTGGGCCCGGGGTCAGGCTGGCAATACAACCCAGACTCAGGCTCGGACGGCCCGTGCTCCGGCGGCTGCCGACCCAGGACTCCATCCGACATGGTCCTCCCTCCCTTCGGTGCAACAGATGTTTCACCGGCCCCATTGTAACATCTGTTGCACCCACGCGCAACATCTGATAGAGCAAGCTCTCTTCGTTATCGTCGTTCCGGCCTGTCATCATTCTGGCTCGCCGGGGTGAGACTATACTAAAACCGCACCGTGAGAGGACGGGGATACACGATGACAGACACGGCAGATGGGCATGACCCGAGCGAACGCAGATGGGCGTGGCTTCTCGTCGGCGCGGCGCTTGCACTGGCCGCAGCAGCGGGCATCAGGCTTGCGCCCGGCGTGTGGCCGGGGCAAGCGACCCCACCTCGCGAGCCTGCCGCGAGGGCTGTCGTGTCCGCGCTCCACGACATCTTCGACGCACGGGCCGCGGCCCTTGCAAGAGGCGACCAGTCGGTTATCGAGCCGCTCTATGAGACGGACGGGCCGCCAAGCGCCCGAAAGGCCCTCGAGCACGAGGCGCGCAAGTTGCGATACGTGCAGGCCTGGGCGTCGAAACGCAGGGTCACCATCACAGGGGCAGACGCCCATCTGCAGGTGAAGTCGGTCGCGCTCGGGCGCGAGGTCGCGAGCGCTGTGGTGTGGCAGAGCCTCAACGTGCGCTACAGGTCATCGACCCGCCCGGCCGCAACTGATAACGTCTTCGGGATCCGGACCCGCCATAACATCACGCTTGCCCGCAAAGGCCGGAGGTGGCTCGTCCGCTCCGACGAGTATACCGATCCGCTCGGCGAGGACACCCTCGTGCCCGAGGTCGCCCCGGCAGCGCTGCTTGATCCCGCAGACCCGGTGGACTTCGTCTACCCTGTGGACGGTCCCGACGCCCAGCCTCTCGAGCCGGCCGCGGCCCGCTCTCCAAGCGGGAGGACGCGGGGCCAGCTGTATAGCCGTGAGAGCGCCGTGGCATACGCTGACAGATACTGCGGGGTCAAGGTTGCGCCAGGCAGGGACTTCGGCTACAACCCACTGTATCACGATTACACCGACATGGGCGGCGACTGCACCAACTTCGTCTCGCAGGTGCTCGGCGACAGCAAGGCCGGAGGCCTTCCGCACGACTCAATCTGGAACTATGACTATAGTTCTCCAAAAGGCGGAAGCAAGGCGTGGGTGGAAACCGACGCCTTCGCCGCCCACCTCACGGAAAGCGGCATGGCGCGTCTTCTGGCCCGCGGCACGTTCCGGGACGTTCAGGCCCCGACTTCGCGCTTTCCCAGGGGAGCCCTGGGTGAACTCGAGCCCGGCGACATCATCGCCTATGAGGAGAAAGGCGAGATACAACACTTCGCCGTGGTCACGGCGAAGGACCCGTCCGGATATTGCCTTGTCAACACACATACGGCGGATCGCTATCACGTGCCCTGGGACCTCGGCTGGGACAAGAACACCATCTTCTGGATTTTCAAGATAGTGCGCTAAGATAGTGCGCTGAGCCCGCTGGGGTCGTTCCGACCGCCTGTTTCGGTCCCGCCCTCACCCGCGGCACACGCCGACGCCAGGGCAGCCTGCACTTCCCGGGACACGGCTGTCCTGATCTCCTCGAGCGCTTCAGGGCTTGTGGCCTCGAACCTGAGCACGATGACCGGCTGGGTGTTGGAGGCCCGCACAAGCCCCCACCCATGCGGAAACCGGATCCGCGCGCCGTCCACGCAGCTCACCTCGTGCGTCCGGCTGAACACGGCCACCACGCGCTCCACAACGGCCTTCTTCACGCCTTCAGGGCAGTCCACACGGATCTCCGGTGTGTTATACATCCTCGGCAATGTTCCTACCAGATCGCCGAGAGTGCGGCCGGAGCGGGACAAAAGGTCAAGGAGCCGCGCCCCCGCGTATATAGCATCATCGAATCCATAGTACCTGTCGGCGAAGAACAGGTGGCCGCTCATCTCCCCGGCGAGGAGCGCCCCCTCCTCCCTGAGCTTGGCCTTTATGAGGGAGTGGCCGACTTTCCACATGATAGGCACGCCGCCGGCTTTCCTGATCTCGTCGAACAGCGCCTCCGAGCACTTCACCTCGCCGATGATCTTCGCCCCTGGGCGCGTTGCAAGGATGTCCCGGGCGAACAGGATGAGAAGCTGATCGCCCCACAGGATAGTCCCGTCCGCAGCAACCACGCCGATGCGGTCGGCATCGCCGTCGAATGCGATGCCAAGCTCAGAGCCGGTTCTCTCCACTTCCCTGATGAGGTCCTGGAGATTCGCGGGGATGGTGGGATCGGGGTGATGGTTTGGAAACCTGCCGTCGGGCTCGGAGTAGAGGCCCACGACGTCGTGGCCGAGCGATCTGTAGAGGTCCAGCGCGACAATGTTCCCCGTCCCGTTTCCCGCGTCGACCACCACTTTCACTCTGCGCCGGACAGCGCCCCCGCCCCCAAGGTCCTCCGAGATCGTCCTGGTGTATGCATCGTTGACAGACAGGGCCCGGTAGGTCCCGGCACCGACGACGAAGTCGCGGTGGAGCATGATTCTCTTCACGTCCTGGATGGCCTCGCCGTATATGGTCGTCTTCCCGAGGCACACCTTGAAGCCGTTCTCGTCAGGGGGGTTGTGGCTGCCGGTGATCATGACGCCCCCTCCGACGTCGAGGTTGAAGAGGGAGAAGTAGAGAACCGGCGTCGGCACAAGCCCGATATCGACGACATTTACGCCGCTCCCCACGAGGCCCCTGGCCATCTCGTCCTTGAAAGCGGGAGAGCTTAGTCGGGCATCCCACCCGAGCGAAACCGACCCGACCCCGTGACGCTGGTAGAATGTTCCGAGCGCCCTTCCAAGCCAGTACACGAACGGAGTCGAAAGCTCACGTCCCACGACACCGCGAATGTCGTACTCGCGGAATACGTGGTCTGGCACCTGCACGGGAGGCCACGCCCCGCGCCTATCACAGCGCTCTTCTATCACCTCAGCCTCACACATCCTTTCCTGTCCGTTTTCCGCCGGGATAACCTTGCGCACACGTCGTCCTCGGTTTCATGGCTCCTGGTAGTATGAGACCCTGTGCTGCCCCACCGCTCTGGCACGATGGACCTGGCGGATCATTTCGTGTCCAGTCCTCAGCGCTCGGAGGCACGACTGGCCACTTTTTGGCCAGGTGTGCAAAGAAAGCGGTTCCTTTTCGGCCAGATGCACTACGACATCTGGTCAGTCCTCGACCAACCCGCGGCGCCTGCGGGCAAAACTGGTCATTTCCCGACCAGCTCTCCCGGTGAAGCGGCGGCTCTGGAGCCAGTCGCGTCCCAAGGCTGGCCGCCTCGCGACCAGTCCGCGACGCGCGCGCGGAAAAGTGGTCATTTGGCAGCCGTCTCAGCCGACAGACATGGTCACTCTGTGACCACGCTCGCCTGGTCCGACTTGCCCCCTATTTCGAGTTGCCCCGTATTATGATACAGAGGAACGTTCCAGCCAGGGTTCATCCCATGGTGGTTTCTTTGACATAAGGCCCGGTTGTCCTCCCGGAGGGTATGCCGGAAGGCGAGTGGCTGCCCCTCTTGTATCTCTCCGACTAACGCCTCGACGCACCCGCCCTGACACTGCCTGGGATACGCTCAACATTCTTGAGAAGATCTTTACATTCGCCTCGCAGGTTCTTGAAACAGACGAGCTACAATGGACTTGAAAGGAGGTGCCGGATAATGCTCCGGTCAAGGATACACAACGCAGTCATTGCAAGCGCACTCGCCCTCTCGGTGGCATTGACGGGCGTCGTGGGCGCGGCTTTCGCACAGGAAACCGCAGCGCCCCCCGAGCAGCCCGCGGCGAAAGGCATAGCGCCAGTAGCACCCGCGAACCCGTGGTTCGGCGGTGCCCAGAGGACGGGCTGGCCAGGCCCCCTCGTGGCGAAGATCGCGGACATCCTCAAGATGAAGGTGGAGGACCTCGTCGCAGCAAGGCAGGCAGGCAAGTCGTTCGCTGACATCGCGAAGGAAAAAGGCGTAAGCGAAGCTGAGCTCCTGGACGCCCTCATGGCGCAGGTCAAGGCCTCCGTTGACGGTCTCGTAGCGAGCGGCAGGATGACCCAGAGCCAGGCCGACCAGGTTCTCGCGAACGTGCGCACGAACCTCAAGGCCGCGATCACCCGGACGGCCATAGGCCCGCTGGGAGCCGGGCTCCGGATGGGGATGGGCCGCGGCCCCGGCGCAGGTCGGCGCGCTGGCGCTGGTGGTGCTGGAGCTGGAGCTGGTACTGGTGCTGGTGCTAGTGCCGCTCCTGGCGCGTTCGGGCGCGGCGCCCGCGCGGGATTTGGTACGGGGTACCGTCAGGGCTGGAAGCACGGGTTCAGGTGTGGCTTCGGAATGGGCCTCGGGCTCGGCCAGGGGCCGGCAGGCTGCCCGTTCTGGCAGCAGAATCAGAATCAGACTCAGAACCAGAACACCAGCAACTAACCTGGTCCACGCAACATCATCTCCTCCCAAGGGAAGGCCTTCCGGCCTTCCCTTGCAACTTTGGGCTTGATCGGGCACAATTATCCCGGACGGGCCTGCCGTGCCACCAGAGACCACATGCGCAGCCGGAGTTCGCCGGAGACGAGGTGTGACGACCCAACTCGTGGGAGCACAGACCACTATCGCTTTTCCAGCAAAGGCTCGCGGTGTTGCACTCGACGGACACCGCACAAACGGGGGCCTCGACGAAATCCAGCCCGCAGCCAAGTGGCCGAATTCTCACGCCCCGTCGTGCGAGCACCGGCAGCCCGGCAGCCTCTGGCAGACCGGTGCAAGCTTACAAGGCCACGCTTAGAAGCGAGACTTAGCAGTGGAGGGGAACCGCCTGTGGACCGGCCGCACATTCTCGTGATAGACGACGAAGCCGCAATAGGCACCATGGTCAGGGATTACCTGGAGGCGCAGGGGTACCGGGTGGACTGGGCCTCCGACGGGCCGTCCGGCCTCGACCTCTTCCGCAGGACACACCCGGATCTGATCGTCCTCGATCTCATGCTTCCGGGCAAGAGCGGGCTCGATGTCTGCCGCGATATCAGGGCGGAGAGCAATGTGCCGGTTATCATGCTTACGGCGAAGTCCGAGGAGATCGACCGCGTTGTCGGGCTGGAACTCGGGGCGGATGACTACGTTACAAAGCCGTTCAGCCTGCGGGAGCTCGCCGCGCGCGTGCGGGCGGTCCTCCGAAGGGCCGGCAGGGACGCCGCGGACGAGAAGAGCGCCATACTGGAGGCGGGCGACATAGTCATCGACACCGATCGCCACGAGGTCACCGTAGCGGGGCGCCCCGTAGCGCTCACGCCGACCGAGTTCGCCATCCTGAGCTTTCTCGCGGAGCGTCCGGGGAAAGTCGCAAGCCGCCTTCAGCTTGTGAACGCGGCGCTCGGGGAGGCCTACGCGGGCTATGAACGGTCCATCGACACGCACGTGAGCAACCTGCGGAAAAAGATCGAGGAGGACCCGTCCAACCCCAAGCGTCTTCTCACGGTATACGGCCTGGGTTATAAGCTTGCGGAACCAGGCGAACGGCGCCAGACGTGAGTTCATAGACGCCTTTCACTTACCCACAGGCCCGGAGCAGCGCGCCGCCCACCGCTCGCGACTCGCCGATCGCCACTCGGGCGGGGCGGCGCGCTTGGCCTCGAGTGCGCCTCCGGGAAACCTGGCGCCTGGGCTCGCCGAACCTTAGAGGACCCGAGGCCCAGGCAACCCAGAGCGCGCCGTCAAACCGGCCTGGACTTCTAGACTGACGAACCTCCAACCTCCACGCAGAGCGCGGGGACCGACTGCGCTGTGCCGCGCCCCAAGGAGGATGCTACAGCGTAGAAGCGTAGAGAGGACGGCGGTGCAATGACCATTGGACGGAAGATCTCCATAGCATTTGCGGCTGTGGCTGTGTGCGGCGCCCTTCTTACCGCGGTCGTGGCGAATACCGCGACGCGATCCGTGTTCGATTGGTACGTCCGGGGGGCCACGGCAGCCCGCGCCGAGCAGTGGCGCGACCTCTTCGCGGCCTATTATGCGCAGCGAGGCTCGTGGTCTGGCGTCGACGTCCTCGTGCGGTCAGCGGCACCGGGGCCCATGCACGGCATGGGGTTCGGCAGGCGATGGACGGGCGCTCCTGCGGCGGCAACCAGGGGGGAGCGGGTGGTCCTTGCCGACGAGACCGGCAGGATCGTGGCGGACTCTGAGGGGACCGCCACGGGTTCGTTCATCGGTCAGGAGGCCGCCAGGTTCTCGCTGCCCATCGTCGTGAACGACCGGCGCGTAGGCACCGTAGCCCTGGTAACCCCGCTCCAGAAGGGACTCGTGACGCTGGAGGCGGAGTTCCTGCGCCGCGTGACAGCTTCGACCATCCTTGGGGCGGTCCTTGCCGCGCTCCTCGGGGCCGCGCTTGCGTCTACCTTCTCACGGCAGATATCCGCGCCCCTCGCCGAGCTTGCACGCGCGGCGCGCCGGATAGCACGACGCGACTTCAGCGTGAAGGTCGAACCCGAGCCTGAGGGAGAGATCGGGGACGTTGCCCGGGCGTTCAACTTCATGCAGGACAGCCTCAAGGCCAGTGAGGACGCCCGCCATAAGCTCATGGCAGACATCGCCCACGAGCTTCGCACGCCCCTCGCGGTGTTGCGCGGCAACCTGGAGTCCCTCCAGGAGGGCGTCGCCAAGCCTACCCCTGAGATGTTCGTATCCTTGCACGACGAGGTGATCCGGCTATCCAGGATCGTGCAGGATCTCCTGAACCTCGGACAGATGGAGTCAGGCGGCTTTCCGCTCCACCTCGTGCCCACACGTGTCGGCGAAGTCGTCGCACGCGTAGTCACAGTTTTCGGCCCGGAAGCCGAGTCGCGCCGGATCCGGCTCGAAACGGTCGCAGAGCCCGACCTTCCCCCGGTCCAGGCAGACCCGGACCGGATAGCCCAGGTGCTCGTGAACCTCCTCGCCAACGCCATGCGCCACACGCCCGACGGCGGCCTCGTCGCCGTGTCCGTCCGTCGCCAGGAGGGCGGCGGCATCGCCGTCTCCGTCCGCGATACGGGTCCGGGGATAGCCGAGAAGGATATCCCCCACGTGTTCGACAGGTTCTACCGGACGGACGAAGCCCGCGACCGCTCGGCAGGCGGTGCGGGCCTCGGGCTTGCCATCGCGAAGGGGATCGTGGAGGCCCACGGCGGCCGCATATGGGTTGACAGCACGCTCGGCCAGGGAACTACCTTCACCTTCACGCTCCCTGCTGGTCCAGGCGCCCCGGCTGCCCCATCCGCGTAAGACGAGGCCGCCGGCGCGCAGTGATGACAATGCCTCGGCAGTGAGCGTGGAAAGCACAAGCCCGAGCGCCACGCCGTCGCGGCCCGTGCCGTCCCGCGGCGGCGTGGCGGTCTGCAGAGAGCGCAGCGGCTACAGAGCTTCAGGAGATGCTACCGCTCCTTGCGGGGATCTGACGGGCCCGGCCCCTCCGTCGGCTCTGCGTGCGTCGGCCCTCCTGGCCCCTCAGCCTGCGCCGGCTCCGCAGGCTGCTGACCCGGCTCCTCTGGTCGTGCCGTCTGTGCCGGCTGCGCGGCCTGCGTCGTTTGCGGCTCCCCCTGCCCCGCTGGCTGCGGCGGTGGGGTCACAGGCTGCTGGCGCGGCGGGAACCAGGGCCTGTTGGTCCCGAATCTCGTGTCCAGGACGGCGCCAAGCCCGATGACTGCCACCGCGATGGCGACGACCGCCCCGAGACCCGGCACCAGGCCCAGCGCAGCCAGGACAAGCGCGCCGACGAGGACTTTGACCAGGATGGTCATGTTCGCGTTCGCCAGCCGCCCGACCCTGTCACCCACGACCACCGAGACAGCCGCGTGGCCGAACGCCGCGGCCGCCACATAGAACAGTATCCACACCGGCACCAGCGGTATGCCGATGAGCGTGATCGCAAGGAGTATCATGCCGGGCACGAACAGCAGCCACGCCACGAGGCCGATGACCACGGCTCGCCCCAGCTTCGTCTCGACGGAAGCGCCCACGGCGGCCACATGGTTCGGCCAGATGGCCACGATGACAAGAGCCAGCACCAGCGCGCCCACAAGCCGCAGGATCCACATGAAACCGAAGTACGCCCAGGACATGTGCCACGGTCTCCAGCGCATCGGCCACGTCACGCCCCGGAAGTCGAACCTGAACGGGATCCCGCCGCTATGGATCGAACCACGGACGATGGCGCCAGGAGATCTCTGTACCGATCCGCCGATGCTCGTCACATCCCCGCCGACTCTCGCGTTATCGCCGAGGAAAACCGTTGATCCAACCGATACCACGTCGCCGTCTACCTCGCCGTTGACTTCGACCATGGACCCGATGGAAACGGCATTTCCTCTCACGCGCCCGTCCACGGTGACCCTGTTACCCAGGGAGACCACGTCGCCTTCAACGACCTCGTCTGCCTGCACATGAACCGGGCCACCGAACATGACTAGACTCCCGCTCCGCCTTTCCTCGGCGGACGCCGACCCGGCAAAGCCCACCAGCGCGATCGCGACAGCCAGGGCCAACACGACCACGACCGCACCGAACCTGTTCGTACTTCTCAGCTTTGACGTGTTCAACCCAACTTCGATGCCCATTTTCAACACCTCTCACCCATTCTCTAGTTTTCTCCCGGTCGCTCGCGCCACTCCACCGCTTTTCGTAATGCCTCGTAACGCAGCATGACGCCACATCGCCCCGCATAACGCTTCGCGACCCTCGTAATCAGGCTGGGACAGCGCGCCGACGGCCAACGGCCGACGGCTCGTCAACCGGCGGGGCTTGCTTCGTCCAGCCCCGACCTTGCAAGGAGCGCCGCAAGAAGGAGGCCCATCACGAGCGTGAACGCTACGAGGATGAGCATCGGCGCTGCGCCCAGGTTGAGCAAGACCGACGACGCAAGGCCCCAGATTCGCACGATTCCAACCACACCGTCGAAGGCAAGGTCACCCAGGATCCTCAAGGCTATCGCCGCAGGGCGCAAGAGAAGGCCTACGGTGCGCAGCAAGGGCCTCGCGAGAGCGGCGCGGGCGTCAAGCAGCCACACGACCACCGCGATGCTCGTGGCAAGCGTCGTCGGAAGTGCCGCGCCCGCCAGACCTGCCAAGACCAGGACGTCCCGGAGCAGGCTCCCTCTACGCCGGCGGACCTCCACATGGGCTGGCGCCGCTTCGTGGGCGGTTCCGGCCGTCGAGCGCGCTACCGCTGTCGGGTGAGCTACCGTGCCCGTGCGGATTGCCGCCATGACACGCCTAGTGAGGTCATCCACATTCAGTGCAAGGGGGCTTTCCGTCGCCGGCTCCAGCTGCTCGAATTCTGCTGCGAGCGCCAACATTTCGTACATCGCCTTCCGACACCTCTCGCACTGTGCAAGATGTTGCCTCACAGCACCAGGGAGGTCCTCGGGCATTCTGGCGGACCACGCCGCGCCCCTCGGAACGTGAGCCGAAGCCCGTTCAGACTGCGGCGAGCGCATAGACGTCTCCTCGCCCGAGCACGACCCGGCGGCCTGTCGGCCCAGGCGGCCGCCACGCCCGTCGAGCCCTCGGTCGCCTGCCGCACGCGAAAGCTCACATGCGCCTCGTGCGAAGACGTAATCGTCGAGAACTTGCTGAACCATACTGCATTTCACGCCACGCCGCCCGGCTGCCGCCGTCCAGCTTCCACCGCCGGCCCGCGCCCAACTGCGCGCGCGAACGGCGGCAATACCGGCCTTCCTCCCTTCCGCACACACTGGCGCTCACTCACCGTCGACGAGCGCCCCCGCCCCTGACAGCCACGAAAGCTTTGCCCGAAGCATCCTGCGCGCCCGATACAGCCTGTTTTTGACGAGGCCTGGCGAAAGCCCCGTAGCCTCAGCGATCTCGTCGTTCTTCATCCCTTCGAAGTGGGCCATCACCACAAGGAGCCTGTACTCCGGCGCAAGGTCGCGCACCGCTGCCCTCACCGCGGCCGCCGCCTCGGCCTTCTCCGCCTCGAGGGCCGGGTCACCGGCGCCTGCGGCGCCGCGTTCGAGCCCACCGGCTGCCGGGCCGGTCCCAGCCACGTCTGCTTCAGAAACCGCGTCCATGGACACGCTCGATGGCGCGGCTTTCCATCGTCGCAACGCGTCCACGCACAGGTTCGACGCTATCCGATAGAGCCACGAACGAAACGGGTACCTGGGATCATAGCTTGCAAGGTTGGAATAGGCGCGGAGAAAGGTTTCCTGGGCCACGTCCTCGGCGAGCTCCCTCGAGGGAAGCACCCTCGCGGCAAGCCTCAGGACCCCGGAACCGTGCTCTCTCACCAGGTCGGCGAAGGCCTCCTGGTTGCCTGCGAGCACTCTCTTGACAGCGGCCGCATCGTCCATGTTCCGATCCCCGCCTTACCCTTCCACTTACTAATACGAAGGTGCCCGCAAATGGTCTGATGCGAGCTTGCGATTCCCCAGCGATCACAGTACACAGTAACACAGCCTCCGCCTGTTCATCCAATGCGCATACGCAAACCATGCTATAGATACCCAAGCCCCAGATTGAAAGATCCGCCCGCACTTGTCAGCACGGGGGCACCCGGGTGAGTGCAGCACGCGAAAAGTTGTTACTATGGCTTCGAACTTGGTTACCTATAGAACCCCCAGAATGAATGCGAACGGCAATCGGCAATCGGGGAAGGCCTACCCTGGTCCACGCTCCGCCGCCCGAGATAGGCGAGACGGTCTGGCGCCCTTGGCGCTGAAGGTGTGTGAAGTGCAACGACGATTATCAAAACCACCCAGAACCAGGCCGGGCGATATGGAGCGATTGCGGACGTGAAGGGCGTCAAAGTCAGCCACTGCACGCTGGTTGAAGGAGAAGGAATCCTGCTCCCTTGTCCAGTTTCCCCCTCAGGCTTTGAGAAAACGCGAGGAACGGCGCTGCGGTATCGCGAAAAATGGTATGCGAGGCAGGGAACGGCAGGGCTTTGGAGAAGGTAGTCTCGTCGCCGACATGGGGACACGCACTGCCGAGCACGCTTCCTGGATAGTGAGGAGGTGCCAGGCAAGTTGGACTGGAGCAGTGCTCTCAGTATGCTCAGAACGCTTACCGCGTCCGGCGTAATCACGGGGGCAGCTCTGGCCGTGGCTGCCCTGATCTTGTTCCTTACGCTGGGGAGGCAAAGGCTTACCAGGACCCAAGTTGCCGGCGGAGTGCTCGGGTTCGCACTTGGTGCGGCACTGTTCGCGCCATCGATAGCGGAGGTCCAAGTGCCGCTGCAATCCCTCGCGACCCGCTGGGCGATGGGCCACCTCGCCACCGCCAACAGCCTCGTCCTATCCATCCCCGCCATACTCCTCACGGGCATCGTCCAGGAGCCAGCCAAACTCCTTGCCGCCGGCCTCGGGATGTGGGCGGTCAGGCGCGGGAGACGGCGGGCGGCACCTACGATCGGCGCTCTCGCCGGGGCCGGGTACGGGGGCATGGAGGCCGCGGTCATCCTGTCGTATGCCCTAGCCATAGTGCCATCCGGGGTATTTCCGTGGTTGGCCACGGTTGAACGGGCCAGTGCTGTCATATTCCATTTGAGCCTCCCCGGCATCGTGATGTTCTGGTGGGCGCGAGGCGCTGCGCGTGGGCTTCTTGGCCTCCTCGGAGCCGTGCTGGCACACGCCGCCCTTGACTCGCTGCCCGTCCTACTCGGGATGGGGTTGGTTGGGGTCGCCTGTGCCGAGGTTATCGTGGGGATACTATCTCTTGCGCTCCTCGCGTACTTGATATTCCTGGTGAGAGGGGCGAGACGTGGTGAACAGAACGATTAGGAAGCTGGCAACATCAGCTGTGCTTGTGGGGTGTGGGGTAGTAGTTGCATTGATGTTCTCGGTGATCCTCCCCGCGGGCTGCAGGGCCGGGCAGGGTCTGCAGTTAAACCCTCCGTGGGAAGTCGGCGAGGTGAGCCGCCTCGAGGTACGCAGGGCGGGGATCTTGCTGCTCCCATGGGAACTGCGCGTCGAGGAGAAGGACTCCCAGGTCGTGCTGGTATCGGAGCAGAAGACTGAAGGGTATCGCGAGTACAGCGCCGTATTCGTAGACCCCGAAACCCTCGTTCCGAGCAGGACGGAGTTCGAGCTCGAGACGGCTCAGGGGCGGGTTGCCTACACAGCCGCCTACGCCGACAAGGATGTCGTTATAAAGGCCCAGACACCCGGAGGTCCGCAGGAAGTCAAGGTGAAGCTGCCTAGCCGTCCTTACTTCGACAATGAGGAGTTCATTATGGTCCTGCGAGCGTTGCCACTCGCGGAGGGCTTCAAGGCGACGCTCAACGACATCGTCACGCGCACCGCATCGAAGGCCGCCATCACGGTCCAGGTCGTCAGGAGAGAGAACGTGACAGTGCCGGCAGGCACTTACGACGCCTGGGTGGTCGAGCTCAAGGGCACGTCCCAGTTCGCCTGGATTTCAGCGTCGGCCCCGCACGAGCTTGTTAAGTACGAGAACAAACAAGCAGGCACAGTGAGCGAGCTCGTGGAGTACAGGCGGCGGTGAGAATACGCCGACGCTTGCCTGCCCAGCGCACTTACGCATGGACGTAACGTATGCCACCACTATGACGACCGGCGACACAGACACACGGACGCTGCGGTTTGGTCCCCCCTCAGCCCTGTGCGGGCCTGCGTGGCTACACATCACATATACACATCAATTACATATGATACTTGATACACCGCAGTGGGTGCGATATGATAGGTCTGGAGCTAATCATCACGGGAACGAGAAGGAGGTCGGAGCCGCTGTGGATCCGGTCGCCATGGCAGGCCGATCACAGCGCTTGAGTATGGCACGCGAGAAGGACTTGGTCCGCGTGAACGTGATGCTTTCAAGGCAGGACCTGGCGGAGCTTGACCGCATGGCGGAAGTGTGCGGGCTTTCGCGTAGCGCCCTGCTGCGCGACATAGTCTCCCAGGCAGCCCGAAAGGAGCGAACGCGAGATGGCGCACTGCCACCGCTCCCTGAGCTTGGGATTCCCGTTCGGCGCATGACATTCGAGCAAGCTCTTCAGGTAGCCCGCAGCGCGGCAGCGAGGCTCAAAGGATTCGATGGGGTTGCAGAGATACGAAGGTGGCGAGAGCAGCGATGAATGAGGGGCGTTCCGCAGTGTCGGTCAGCAACCCCGGTACCCGCTGGGAGATCCCGCCCGCGAGCCCCCGAAGCGACGCGGAGGACGTACCTGACGCCGTCTCGGCTGCTCCGTCGCTGGTCGCGCCGGTCTACGTGGTCGATGCGAGCATCGGGGTAAAGTGGTTCGTGGATGAGGAAGAATCACGGCTTGCGGAGCGTCTCCTCATAGAAGCCCACGAGGGACGAAGGCGGCTTGTGGCACCTTCGCTCTTCTGGTACGAAGTGGCAAACGCTCTCCGGCGATCCCCAGAGAGCGATGAGGATCTCTTTCGTGACCTCGAGGCGCTAGTCGTATGCCCGGTCGAGCGTCTCGACCTCTCGCCCGCCGACCTGCCTGTCCTGGGAGCCCTCGCACGCAGGACGAGGCTCACGGTGTACGACGCTGTCTACCTCATGCTCAGCTCAAAGTGGGCGGTCCCCCTGCTGACCGAGGACCGCAAGCTTGCCGCGGCGTGCGCCGGCCTCACACCGGTGCTCACTCTCAAGCAGCTCTTTGGGAGCGTGCTCATGGAAACAACCGAGCCGTACATTGCGAGAGGCATGAAGGAGCGAGAAGACGAGCGTAGCTGAAAGTCCGGAATCCTTTGCTCGCCGAGCGTTCTCCGCATGAATTTGTTCGCCCTGCCAATAGGTGCAACCAGTCCTATTCCCCCTCGGAGATTCCCAGCATGCTTTGACGCAATTTGGTGGCCCACTCGTTCAGCATTTGCACGCGCTGCCTCAACGTGTCACCAGTGAGAGTGCTGTCTTCGGTAGTACCATACCGCCATATGCTTCTTATGAGCTCGTTGTATGCACTCAAGAACTCCGGATCGATTTCTCGTCCCGTCCAATCGGATAGCCAGCTCAATGACAACAAATCAACGCGAAGCCCCTCACGAATGATGAGAGAGTCGACGAAGCGCTCATCGACTTCGACTGTACGAAGGACCTCGCGCCACTCCTCTTCTAAGCGGTCAAGCGAGGTGCGCGTGCAGTCTTCTATCAAAGAGAAGAGACTCTCTCCAGTGTCCCTCGCTGAGGAAGGGGCACAACCCGGTAGATTCCTGAAGATGCGAAGTAGAGTGCGGCGCCCGTGTCTCTGTTCTATGAAACTGAGGAATGAAGCGTTGCCGTTGTACATCACAAACGCGCCGAATCCCGTGCCCCCCCAGCGCATCATCAGCAGCTGCCTCAGAGATGGCAGCCGTCCTGAGGCGAGTAAGCCAGCAGCTACAAAGTGATCAGGGGCCAAGATGGCTCGGTTCCCGACGAGTGTTGCCATACCTTCGTGTACAGATGGTGGAGCCGCTCCCCCGAAACTCTCGTACGCGATTAGGTGCACGAATTCGTGAGCGAACCGGCCTTTATAGCGCTGCGCTTCCTCCACAGTCAGTGGCGGTGCTGCGTGTATGATCACCCGGCCTGGCTTCGCAAACGCGGGCACGCCTCCTGACGCAGAGCCGACCCACGAGATCGTTACCGGTTTGTGGAGCGTATGTTCGAGAAAACCTTCCGCGAAGCGTACATCATCAGTGGCCACCGTCAGTAGGGTGGACACGACGTCGCCAGCCACGGTTGTCCCCGGCGGGAAGTCCAACACAACAACCCCGTTCCCAATGAGCGTTGACGAACCTAAGACGGGTGCACTCTGCAACAACGCGCAGACCACCGCAGTCAACGCCAGTATCCGCACCCTGACTACGCGCGTAACCCACATTGGCCTCCATGGCCTCCTTTCCCGCGTATATGTGAACGCAGAGGGGCCCACCAGACGAGCGGGTCAATCAGCCCGGTTCCAGCAACGCACCGTAACCAACTCCGGGCGCGCGCACCATTGCACCCATGGAGCCTGGTCGTGGCGCCACGCGCTACCACTCGCATGGGTCGACATTCTCGAGCGACAGAAGGATCGTGTGGCTTTCCATCTCTAACAGATCGTTCATGCAACACGCCCCGGGCAAGCTGGCAAGCGCAAACGCACCTTCACCTGGAGAGGAGCCGGAAGCAGTCCCATCCTGTCGCTCGTCCCAGAGCCGTGGTACATGTCCGCATGTCGTCTAGTGCTCCGGGACGCCGCTGGCGCTAGCCAACCGGTCAGGGTTGAACCCAATGCGGCGGTTGCCGAGCCGAGAGATGCAAGGGACAACACAGACCCTTGTCGACTTGGCGCGTGGAGTGGCCGGAATCGAAGCGCCTGCACCTTCGTATTATGCAGCTGGTTGGGACAGACCTCGTGCTCCGAATGTGGGCGAAACCAACGGACCCCCGCTCTAGTACTTAGCGACGCTGGCGTCTATCCTTGCCCCATTGAACCCCCACCGGAACACCACCAGCCCGATTGGAAGGGTTAGTGCAGTGAGGGCCAGCAGGGCCAGGACCTGGCTTCTCACCTCCCCAAGCCCGGCATGAACCATGATGGTCTTACGCAGCGCGGTGCCGAGGTTTACGAGGAGCTCGGAGATTCGCCGGTGGAGAAGGGGCGGCCCAAGTCCCTGGAGCGCTCCGAAGAACTCCAGATTCTGGCGGCCCGTGAGCCGGAAGTAGAACGACCTCTCCCCTCCGGGGCTGAACCCGATCGATCTCCAACCCCGTCGGCGCGCGGACGGGTGCTAATCCTTCTCGGAGGGTCCAAGCATGGCGCGGCGTATCTCCTCAGCCCATTCGCAAAGCCTCCTGATGCGGCGTGATAATTCCTCGCGACTTACAGGTTCCCCCCGGCCGTACCGGTCTATGTCAGCCACAACGGATTGCAGTTCCTCCTGGAATGCTGGGTCTATCTCCACACCTAGATGGTCGCTCAACAGACGCAACCGGAACAGCCCAGCATGGCTGAGTTCATCCCACAACTCAATAACGGCGATGGCCCGCTCGCTTACCTCGGTAGCACGGAGCGCCTGACGCCACTTTGACTCAAGTTCCTCCAGGGAGGTTGCGGTACACTCTTCAATGAGAGAGAAGAGTTTCGCGGTGCTGGCGCTGGCTGTATAGGAAGGGACATTGTCGTATATACGAATGAGGGTGTCGCGGCCAAACTCCTCGTATATGAAGCCCAGAAAAGATGGGGTGCAACTGTACAGGAGGACAACCCGTTCGGGCTCCGAGAGCGACAGTCCTGTTGTAAGCAATGTGCGCAAAGACGGAAGCCTGCCCATTGCGTGCAGCGCTGCTGCAGTATCGTGGGGCGGGAGTTGTGAGCGCAGTATCTTTACGAGTTGCGCAAAACCCTCACTCATCGAGGCAAATGAATGATCGCCCCACACGCCGTAACTGTGCAGGTGCACGAGTTCGTGAGTGGCAGTGGTTATGCAGCGTCGTCTCGCCTCCTCAAGAGTCATTGGAGGTCCCAGCTCGTCGATGATCTCGTGAGGAGGGCTTGCCCTCGACATAGGGAAGAACCTCTTGCTCCCCGTGAACACGTACTTTACTGGCTTGGAAAGGCAGCTTCCGAAAAACCCCTCGACGTACTCGACCGAGTCCGTTAAGCATTCGAGGAATGCCCTTTGCACGTCAAGGGGAACGTTGACATCCCCGGGAAAACGGACGATCACCCAGTCGTTGGATATCTCGATTGGTGCAGGTTGCCCAGCTGCCCAAGCAGAACACCCGAAGAAGCTGATGGCAAGCAGAATCCATCCGACAGCCCTCAGTACTCTAGCGCTCACACAACAGCACCTCCTGGTTTCCCTCATGCGGGCGAACCCGTTGTGTGGCGATCAGAGATTCCTCGACGTATCTCCTCGGCCCACTTGACGATCTCCTCAATGCGCGCCCTCAGTTCTTCCTCGGTCAAGGACTCATTGTTGACGTAGCTCCATATGTCTGAGTTAAGGCTCCGTACCTCAGCCATGAACGCAGGGTCGATCTCCACGTCGAGCCACTCACATTGCTTGACCAGGCGGAGGAGGTCGGCCTTATCATACTCCTTGTACAACCGGAGTGCTGTAAGGTATCGGGGATGCACTTGGATAGCTCGCAACACCTTGTGCCATTCGACCTCAAGTTGAGCTATCGGCGTAGAAGTGCACTTCTCAACGAGGGATATCAGGTTGTCACTAAACCTGCCTTCGCCGCATATCTCAGCCAGACCTCTATGGAGACGTATGATGCTGCGGTGGCCAAACCGTTCGTAAAGGAACCCTAAGAACGAAGAGTTGCCCCGCGACGCCACAAAATACCGAAACCGGGACACCTGGCTTGACTCAAGCAATAGAGTCTGTAAAGGCGGAAGCTCACCTAGCGCCAAGAGACCTGAGGCTTCATAATGCAGCGGAAGGCTGAGATAAAGATTCTGAACCAAGCATGCAAAGCCCTCGTCCATGGAATCAACTGCGCAGTGGTGCCATATGGCATGGTTGACCAGATGAACAACTTCGTGGGGGTTGAAGGGCCTATAGAGACTTGGGTCTTCGATGCTCGTCGGCACGGGCCATGGGTCTCGCACTATGTTCGGGTAGCCGGCTGACCCAATGCCCCAATACCGACTCTCTATGAACTGATACTCTATCCGGCGAGGGAAAGCGTAGCCGAAGAAATCCTCCACGAAGCGAATGGACTCGGTGACTCGTTGAAGTAAGAGTTCCTGCACCTCCCAAGGAACGTCAATGCCATCGGGAAAACGAATCACTACGGTATCATTGGCGGTCTCCTTCGAAGATGCACCAGTTGGCGGTGAACCCGCCAAGAACCACGTGACTATAGCAAGCAAAACAACCGTTTTCACAGCCGAGTGGGTCCGCAAGCTGCTGTCACCTCCGAACTGACTTCTCACGATCAATCAAGCGCAGTCCCCCTGAGTCGGTCGGGCCCATTCTTGACCAGGGCGTGGCGGTAGATGTCGCTGAGGCCGGAGGTCTCCGCGACGAGGGAGATGCCATACTCCTCCACGTAGTGGTTCTTCGCCACGTCCCCGGTGATTACTTCAGGCCCTAATCTGCCTCTCCTGGTGTGTCGACGTGGTCAGCCCACCGGCTTCGGGGCGTGCTCCGAAGAGCCTCTTTTCAAGCCTCTGCTCCCCAATGTGGAAGGCCCGTTCTCCAGAGCGAGCCTCGTCGTTCTCTCGCCCACGTCTTACTCATATTCGCCCAGGCGTGTCTCCCGTCGCTCAGGCTAGAACCCATCGACTCCTCTGCATGCATCCCCTGCCGGGTGAACACCCGAGTCGACCGCGCCGCAGCCCTCACCAATAGTGAGCGTCCCTATCGCAGAGACGTCCGCCAAAGGCGCTGTGCCTTATAGCGTGTCGGAAGCCGCCGAAGAAGGGAGAGCCGTGTTGCGGGCGAAGGATAGCGAAGCCTTACCCGGCCATGTGTCGTCACCACTATGAAACGCACAGTAGCCCTTGCCAGATCCATCACGGCTGGCGGCCTACATCCCGCCCGTCCCCCGGGCGCTTCCGCGGAAACTCCACTTCGGAGGCAAGCATGCCTGCGAGGATGAGCGCGGCGCCAACCTGCTGGACGGCTGTCAGCCGCTCGCCGAGGAGCAGCCACCCGAAGAGGCCGGCGAACACGGGCTCCGTCGCGAACACGATGGCCACGTGGGTGGGGCTGGTGAAGCGCTGGGCGACGTTCTGGATGAAGAAGGCCATCGTGGTTCCGAAGACCGCGAGAAACGCGACCCCGCCGAGATCTCGCACCGAAACGGGCATCGCCACGTGTTGGCCAAGCCCCAGCACTCGAACGCCGAGGACCACGAAAGCCGCGACGGAGACAGTGGCAAGCTGGACCGTCACGAGCAATGGCACATCGAACATGGGCGCGAACTTGCCCACCGCCACGATGTGAAGGCCGAATGCCACCGCTCCCACAAGAACGAGGAGATCGCCTATCTCGAAGAGTGGGCCTCCTCCCAGCTTGAGCGTGAGGAGGGCAAGGCCCACGGTGGCGCACGCTACCCCTACGATGGCCGCCGGCTCCGGCGGCCTCCTGAGGATGATCGTTGACAGGATCGGGACCAGCACCACCGATAGCCCTGTGATGAACCCTGCCTTGGACGCGCTCGTGTACTGGAGCCCCATGGTCTGGAAAGCGTACCCAAT
This sequence comes from Bacillota bacterium, assembly GCA_014360195.1. Taxonomy (GTDB): domain Bacteria; phylum Bacillota; class SHA-98; order UBA4971; family UBA4971; genus UBA6256. The sequence goes on along the minus strand of JACIXY010000034.1, from coordinate 8,916 downwards.
GAATAGCGCGAGCCCGACGAGGACACCTGCCCCCGCGAGCCTCGGCGTCATACGCCTGAGCCGGGGTGCAACCGCCACCGCCATAAGCGCAGCGGCCATGAGAAAGCGCACCGCGACGAGGGCAACGGCGTCTACCCTCGCGACGATGTCCTTGACCACGACGAAGGTGGCGCCCCAGATAAGCGTCGTCATAATGAGCGATCCATCGGCAACCCATTGCCGATGGATCGGGTTTGCCCAAAATCCCTTGAAACGCGGACTGTCTTGAGATTCTTCCAGCACGTCACGTCCTCCTGTTCTTTCCTCACCGCAGCGCTCAGCATTTTCGCTGTCCTGGCCCGATTGCCGTTTCATCTCGTTCATCCCGCTCAACCCGACGAGAGCCGCTCTCGAAGCAGCCTGTTCACAGCCCGAGGGTTCGCGCGGCCGCGCGTCTTCTTCATCACCTGGCCAACGAGGAAGGTGATGGCCCTGTCCTTCCCCGCGCGCACTTCGTCGGCGACATCGCGGTTTTCGGCTATGACCTCGTCAACGATCCTCGCAAGCTCGCCCTCGTCAACTATCTGCACGAGGCCTTTCTCGGCGACCACCTGACGAGGCTCCTTTCCTGTGGCGAACATCTCCTCGAAGACTGTCTTGGCTATCTTGCCGCTAATCGTTCCGTCATCTATCATCTTCAACATGGCCGCGAGCGCGGTCGGCGCCACGCGCACGTCGCGTATGTCAGTGCCGGTCGCGTTCATGAGCCTCGCAAGCTCGCCCATGACCCAGTTGCTCACGGCTTTCGCATCGCCGCCGTACGCCGCGACCGCCGCCTCGAAGTAGTCCGCGAGGTCCTTCGACTCGGTCAGGATGGCCGCGTCGTATGCGGGAAGCCCATAGTCCCGCATGAACCTCTCGCGGCGCACACCCGGAAGCTCAGGGAGCGTACTTCGTACCTCGTTCACCCACGCCTCCTCGATCTCGAGCGGGACGAGGTCGGGCTCTGGGAAGTACCTGTAGTCGTCGGCCTCCTCCTTGCGCCTCATGGGCACCGTCACCTGCCGGGACTCGTCCCAGTGCCTGGTCTCGCGCGTAATACGCTCGCCTCTCGCCAGGATCTCCGCCTGGCGCCTGAACTCATACGCGAGAGCTTTTTCCACGGCTCTGAAGGAGTTGAGGTTCTTGAGCTCGATGGGCGTCCCGAGCACGGACGACCCTTTCGGCCTCACCGAGATGTTCGCATCGCACCTGAGCGAGCCCTCCTCCATCTTGCAGTCGGACACGTCCAGGTAGCGAAGGATGCTCCGTAGCATTGAAAGATACGCGTACGCCTCCTCAGGCGACCTTAAGTCCGGCTCGCTCACGATCTCAAGGAGCGGCACCCCGGTGCGGTTGTAGTCCTCCAGCGAGAAGCTGGACCCCGTGATGGTCCCGCTCTCGTGCACGGACTTTCCGGCGTCTTCCTCAAGGTGTACCCGCTTTATGCGCACCCGACGCATGCCGCCGTCTACGGAGACGTCGACGTAACCGCTGGTGCCGAGAGGCAGGTCATACTGGGATATCTGGTAGTTCTTCGGTAGATCAGGATAGAAGTAATTCTTCCTGTCAAACTTGGAGAAGCTTGCCACCTCGCAGTTCAGCGCGAGTGCTGTCTTTATTCCGAATTCCACAGCCTTGCGGTTGAGGACCGGCAACACCCCCGGAAGCCCCAGGCACACAGGACAGGTGTGGCTGTTCGGAGGCGCATTGAACGCCGCCTGGCATCCGCAGAACAGCTTCGACTTCGTCGAAAGCTCCACGTGGACCTCGAGGCCGATCACAGGCTCGAATTCCGAGGCGCAAGCGACGGCACCGGTCCCTCCGTCTTGCGCGGGCCCGGGCCTCCCGGCCGCTTCCGCCGCCCAGGCCGTGCTCACCTTTGCCCTCTCAGGCATCCGCTTCACCTCCAGCCGGTTTGCGAGTGGGTCCTCCCCCGGCCTCTCCCGAACCATCGCCACTCGCAGCCGCGCCACGCGCCGCCGTACCACCCATTGCGGCGCCGCCCGCCCTGGCGTCTCGGAGGACGGGTTTCGCTTTATGGAAGTCCGTGGCCTGCTCGAAGGCGTACGCCACCCGCAGTACAGTGGCCTCATCGTAGTGTCTCCCCAGGATCTGAAGGCCCACCGGCATCCCGTCCTCGCCGAACCCGCACGGGACCGACACCGCTGGTATACCCGCGAGGTTCGCGGTTACGGTGTATATGTCTGACAGATACATGGCGAGTGGGTCATCCATCTTCTCGCCGAACCTGAACGCCACGGTCGGCGAGGTGGGTGAAACCAGGCAATCGCACTTCTCGAAGGCGCGGTCGAAGTCGCGGGTAATGAGGGTGCGCACCTTGAGCGCCTTGAGATAGTATGCCTCATAATACCCTGCGCTCAGAGTATAAGTGCCCAGCATTATCCTGCGTTTCACCTCGGCGCCGAACCCCTCGCTCCTCGTCTGCGTCATCATGGTCACAGAATCTGGGCACCCCGGGGCGCGGTAGCCGTATCTCACGCCGTCGTAGCGCGCCAGGTTCGAGCTTGCCTCGGCCGGGGCCACAATGTAGTAGGTGGCGAGGGCGTATTCGGAGTGCGGAAGCGACACGTCCGCCAGGATCGCCCCCATGTCCTGGAGCGTCTTGAGGGCCGCGCCCACGGCGGCCCTTACTCCCGGAGCCATACCCTCGCCGAAGTACTCCTTCGGAACGCCTATCCTCATGCCGCGAACGTCGGGCACGAGGCCTTTCAGGTGATCGCACCGTTTCCGAGGCACGGACGTTGAATCACGTGGATCGTGGCCTGCGATGACGCCAAGCATAAGAGCGCAGTCGCGCACATCCTTAGTGATGGGTCCGATTTGGTCGAGTGATGAGGCGAACGCAATAAGCCCGTATCTCGACACCAGCCCGTCGGTGGGCTTTAAGCCCACCACGCCGCAGAGTGCAGCCGGCTGCCGCACCGAACCGCCTGTGTCCGACCCCAGGGCCGCGACGGCCTCATCTGCCGCGACCGCAGCCGCGCTCCCGCCGCTCGACCCTCCCGGGACCCGCCCCAGATCCCAGGGATTTCGGGTCGGGAAGAATCCTGAGTTTTCTGTGGACGACCCCATGGCGAACTCGTCCATGTTGGTCTTGCCGATGATTATGGCGCCCGCACGCTCGAGGAGCTCAACGACGGTGGCGTCGTAGGGTGGCACAAACCCCTTGAGGATCCTCGACGAACAGGTCGTCTCGATCCCCCGCGTGCACATGTTGTCCTTGAGAGCGACCGGGACGCCTTCCAGCGGCCTCGCGGGCTCACCTCGGGCAAGCCTCTCATCTGCTGCGCGAGCCTTCGCGAGCGCCTGCTCTCGCGCGACCGTCACGTATGCGCGGACAGCCTCGTCCACCTCGGCTATCCTGTCGAGCAGGGCCCGGACCGCCTCCTCGACTCCGACCTCGCGCCGCTCGATCTTCTCCTTAAGCTCGTGCGCAGTAAGCTCGTACAGTCTCAACCCCAACCATCCGCCTTTCCCGCGTCCGTGACTTGCCGTCCGTCCGGACGCCTACTCGGACTCCAGTATCCTCGGTACTCTGAAGAAGTCGCCCTCGCGGTCCGGCGCGTTCCGGAGCGCCTCCTCCGGGTCGAGGGATGGACGCACCTCGTCGTCGCGCAGCACGTTACGGAGCGGCACCGCGTGGGCCATCGGGCTTACGTCCCCGGTGTCAAGCTCGTTCAGCTTCTCGACATACTCAACGATGCGCGAAAGCTGTTCCGCCATGCCGGCCTTCTCGTCCTCGTCGAACCTGAGCCTCGCAAGCATGGCCACGTGGTCCACATCAGCAATGGTGATCTTCAAGCCCCATCCCCTCCGGAGTGTTTAGGTCAGGTCGCACCTAATCTGAGGCCTGTCCCAGGTCTATGCGTCGTCTAGCTCGTAATTCCGCATGTCGGTGACCTGCCGGGGTCACACGCGACATTTCACGAAAGGAGCCCGCCCTGGCCGCAGGCCCGGCTCGCACGGTGAGCGTCACCCGCCGGCGCGCAACTGGCGGAGCCGCCCGTGCGTCCGCGACGGTTGGCGTGCGCCCGCAAGCACGTCAGATCCTGGCCCGCACGGCTCATCTGCCTTGGCTGCCGCCGCACTCCAATCGCGCGGGATCATCCCTCACCCAACAGCCTTTCGAATTCGTGCTCATCCAGAATGGTCACTCCGAGCTCGCGGGCCTTGTCGTACTTGGAGCCCGGGTCCTTGCCGACCACGACGTAGTCGGTCTTCCGGCTCACGCTGCTCGAGACCTTGCCGCCCCGCTCCAGCACCGCCTCCTCGGCTTCCTTGCGGGTGAAGCGTTCGAGGGTGCCCGTGAGCACGACCGTCTTGCCCGCAAGTGGGCTTTGGGCCGATGGCGCCGTCTTCTCCGTCTCTTTCATGTTGACGCCCGCATCCGCCAGCCTCCTCAGGATCTCGCGGTTTCGCGGCTCCCTGAAGAAGGCCAGCACGCTCTCGGCGACTTTCGGCCCAACGTCGGGCACGTCCGTCAGCTCGTCGTATGTAGCGGCGGCAAGCCTATCCATGGTGCCAAAATGCTCCGCGAGGTCGCGCGCCGAGCGTTCCCCCACGTGGCGGATGCCCAGGGCGAACAAGAGTCGGTGGAGCGAGTGGCTCTTCGATCTCTCGATGGCGCGAAGCAGGTTCTCCGCGGACTTCTTTCCCATCCTCTCGAGGCGGGCGATATCGTCCAGCTTGAGATCGTAGATGTCGGCTACGGTCTTGACCAGGCCGGCGTCGAGGAGCTGCGCCACGAGCGAAGGCCCCATCCCCTCTATATCCATGGCGTCGCGCGAGGCGAAGTGCAGGATGCCCTCACGCACCTGCGCGGGGCAGGCCATCCCGCCGACGCACCGCGAGGCGGCTTCCCCTTCGAGCCTCACCACATCGGCGCCGCATTCGGGGCACTTCGCGGGCATCCGGAATTCGCGCTCCGCGCCCGTCCGGCGCTCCGTGACCACCTTCACGACCTCGGGGATCACATCGCCGCCTTTCTCGACGACGACGGTGTCGCCGATGCGGATGTCCTTGGCCCTGATTATGTCCTCGTTATGCAGTGTTGCGCGGCTCACCGTGGACCCGGCGAGCTCCACCGGGTCGAGCACGGCGACAGGCGTGAGCGTCCCGGTCCGACCAACCTGGACGATGATGTCGCGCACCTTCGTCGTGGCCTGGCGGGCGGGAAACTTGTAGGCCACCGCCCAGCGCGGGCTTCGCGCAGTCGCACCCAGCCGCTCCTGCTGCGCCAGGGAGTTGACCTTCACCACGACGCCGTCGATCTCGTAATCGAGGGTGTCGCGCCTCTCGCCCCAGTGGGCGCAATAATCCACGACTTCGTCAATGGTGCGACACAGCCTCGTATTGGGGTTTGTCCGGAACCCCGCCTCCTTGAGAAGGCCGAGCGCCTCAAGGTGCGTCTCGGGCACAGCGCTCCCTGCGCCGCTCATGTACCCGATGCCGTACACGAATATATCAAGCGGCCGTGCGGCCGTCACCTTCGGGTCGAGCTGGCGGAGCGACCCTGCCGCAGCGTTGCGCGGGTTTGCAAAGAGCGGCTCACCCGCGGCCCGTCGCTCCTCGTTTAGCTTGCGGAACTCGCGGCGGATCATGTAGACCTCTCCCCGGACGTCGATGCTCACGGGCCGGTCGAGGCGAAGCCGCATCGGGATCGAGCGGATGGTCTTGAGGTTGTGCGTTACGTCCTCGCCGGTGGTGCCGTCGCCGCGCGTAGCTCCTCGGACGAACTTCCCGTCTTCGTATGCCAAGGACACGGCCAGGCCATCGATCTTGAGCTCCGCCACGTACTCGACGGGCTCGCCGCCGAGAGCCTTCCTCACCCTGGTATCGAACGCCCGAAGCTCCTCGACCGAGTACACGTTTGCGAGGCTCATCATGGGCGACCTGTGGACGACAGGCGCGAAAGCCTCAGCAGGCGCCGCGCCCACGCGCTGGGTCGGCGAGTCGGGCGTTACAAGTTCGGGATGCTCCGCCTCGAGCTCGACCAGCTCCCGCATGAGCGCATCGTATTCAGCGTCAGAGATGACCGGGTCGTCGAGGACGTAATACCGGTAGTTATGGAACTCGATCTCATCGCGCAGCTTGCGAATCCTCTCCTCGATCGCGCGGAGCTCGTCCACCTCGCCCATGCCCATCCGCCTCCCTCTTCTTGCTCCTTATCCTATGGATCCCACGGCTAAGTGGGGGTGCGTTCGTTCTTGTCCCTTTTCTGTTGTACCCTCATTTCTGTACCCTCAGTCAGTGCTCCCTCCGCGCCCCCTCGGCCAGGAGGGATCACACCTTACAGCGCAGGCTCGAGGGGCGCATAAGCCACCGCCAGCCTCTTGACGCCCACGCCCGGGAACGCCACGGTCACTATCGCGTTTCTACCCTCCCCTTCCGCACTCACGACCGTGCCGACCCCCCACTCACCGTGCTTCACCCTGTCCCCCGGGCGATAAGAGGTGGTCGTCTCTGGATCTCCATGCGCAGGCGGCGCACAGTCGCGCTTCGACGGCCGCGGCACGCGCGGCAGGGAATCCCCGGGCGCGAGACCCCGCATGTCCTGGCGCACCTCAAAGCGCCTCTTCGGCCGCCGCTCCGTCTCCTCCTCGTCCGGCTCCGACTGAGAGTCGAGCCACCGTTCGGCGCCCCCTCCGCCGCCCCCATACCACGCGGGCTCCGCAAGGACCCTCCTTACCAGCCCCCAGCCCGAGCCGGGCCTCCTTGTCACGTTGCGGCACAAGTCCTCGGGAACGTCCTCGAGGAAACGGGAAGGCTCGTTCACCACGATCTCACCATAGAGCAGGCGCTGCCTGGCGCGGGTGAAATACAGAGCTTCCTTGGCCCGCGTTATCCCAACGTAGCAAAGCCGTCGCTCTTCCTCGAGCTCATCCTCGTCGTCAAGGGTCCGGGAGTGAGGAAACAGCCCTTCCTCCATGCCAACGAGAAACACCACGGGGAACTCCAGGCCCTTGGCAGCGTGGAGCGTCATGAGAGTGACGCCCTCCTGCTCCTCGTCGAGGAGGTCGACATCAGTCGCCAGGGTGACTTCCTCGAGGAACCCAGCGAGGCCCCTGTGTTCACTATCTCTCGCGTCAAACTCCCGCGTCACGGAGAGAAGCTCCTTGATGTTCTCTGCCCTTGTGTCAGCTTCGACCGTGCGTTCTTCCCGGAGCGCCTTCAGGTACCCTGAACCATCGATAACCTTCCTTGCGATCTCGGAAACGGGCAACTTGTCCGCGATCTCCGCAAGACCGCGGATGAGAGATGCGAATTCCGAAAGGGCGGCCCTTGCCTTTGAGGTGACCCCGGACACCGCCCCGGCCGGGTCGTCGAGCGCAAAGACCAGTGGCACCCGGGCCTCTTTAGCGTAGCTCACATACTTCGCCAGGGTGGCCTCGCCGACCCCGCGCCTCGGCACGTTGACCACCCTTGAAAGGCTCACGAGATCGTCGGGGTTCAGGATGAGCTTGAGGTAGGCGAGGATGTCCTTGATCTCCTTCCTCTCATAGAACTTCAGCCCGCCCACGACCTTGTAGGGAAGGCCCATCCCCAGAAACGTCTCCTCAAATACCCTGGATTGCGCGTTCGTGCGGTAGAGGACGACGAAATCGTCCGGACGCCGCCCCTTGCGCACCGCCTGTTCGATCTCGGACGCGACGAACGCGGCCTCATCCCGCTCGTCCCACGCCTCATAGTACACGGCCTCGCGCCCACGGCAGTTGGTGGTCCAGAGGTTCTTCTCCTTGCGCGACCTGTTCCTCGCGATCACCTGGTTCGCTATGTCCAGTATCACCTGGGTGGACCGGTAGTTCTGCTCGAGCTTGATCACGGTGGCGTCGGGGTAGTCATGCTCGAATTCAAGGATGTTGCGGATGTCGGCCCCGCGCCAGCGGTAAATGGACTGGTCCGGTTCGCCGCACACGCAGATGTTGCGGTGCTCGGCGGCAAGTAAGTTCACGAGCTCGTATTGCGCGTGGTTGGTGTCCTGGTACTCGTCCACGAGGATGTATTTGAGCTGTTTCTGATACCACTCGAGGACGGATGGGTGCTCCCTGAACAGCCTCACCGTTTCGACGAGGAGATCGTCGAAGTCGAGGGCGTTGCTCTCGCGCAAAACCTGCTGGTACACAGGATAGATGCGCGCCACCGTCTCCTGCCAGAACCCGTGGGCCTGCTTCCTGTATTCCTCTGGGCCGATAAGCTCGTTCTTCGCGGCGCTCACCGCGGCCAGCACGCCCTCCGGCTGGAACCTCGTCTCGTCGATGCCAAGCTCGCGCAAGGCACGCTTCATCGCCGACTTCTGGTCTGCTTCGTCAAAGATGGTGAAGCTCTTCGGAATGCCGAGCCTGTCGATGTCGCGCCTGAGGGCCCTCGCGCAGAACGCGTGGAAAGTGCTTACCCAGACGCTGCGGCTCCACGGCCCCACGAGGCGCGCGACGCGGTCGCGCATCTCGTTCGCGGCCTTGTTGGTGAACGTCACGGCAAGGATGTTATCGGGGAAGACCCCCTTCTCGCCGATGAGGTATGCGATGCGGTGGGTGAGCACCCGGGTCTTGCCCGACCCGGCGCCCGCCAATATGAGTAGCGGCCCCTCGGTGTGGCAGGCCGCTTGCCTCTGAACGGGGTTGAGGTCCTCCAGAATGCCGCCAGTTGCTGCTCCCATTGACTGCCCTCCTGGAAGCATTGTAGCGCAACCCAGCGGGCGAGACAAGCCGCTTACGAACGAGGCTCGCCGCCAGCAGCAGTGGAGCGAGCCTCAAGCCTCAGTCCCTCATCCGGTCCAGTCCTCGCGTGCCCCACTCCGTCCTGGGAATGTCTTCGCGCGCAACGACGACCGTCACCCTTGGTATCGGCAGCCTCTAAGTGAGGGTGCAGAAATGC
>JACIXY010000033.1 GCA_014360195.1 Bacillota bacterium | reverse complement strand
CCCGACTCGCGCCCCACCCCCGCCCCCCCAGCCCCACCCGACTCCGCCCGCGGCGCGCGGAAAGGACAGACAATGGCACACTGATAGGGCGCCCTTGCGGGTACCCCCATAGGTACCGGAGCCGGCCTCTCGGTGTCCTTTTGCTTGCTGGTGACAACTAACTGTGTCCGCAAGCCTTCCTAACCCCTTTGTGCTTTATCAAGACCGAGCTGTCCCCTGCGTACGCGGAACTACCGCGTGTGAAGTTGTAATAGGATTCGACATCGGTCGAGGAATTCCTTCTAGAACCATCGCATATCGACAGGAATGTAGCAGAAGGACCACGTACGGTGCAGGAGGAACGCCAGATTCATGTCCTTGCCAGACTCGAGGTGATCTCCGAGCAAGGAAACAACCGGACAGCCTTGTTGAAAGAGCCACCCAACTCTACTCAACGTCGTTGCCGGGTTACAGCAGGCAGCGTCTCGAAACCCATATGCTAGGTGCCCAGTTTCCATGAATGACGGGAGTAATCCCACTTCCACGTCGTCCCTTCCGGTACACCACCTGAGGGGCCCCATGCTCTTCTCCGATAAAAGGAACCGCGAGCCTGTTACGAGCACCCAACGTCTCATACTTCCAGCAAGGTTCGAGGGGCCCCATCTTCCTGATGTACGCCCGGCCCGCAGCTCTTGCCCGTTGGAGGCGTACCTAGATGCTTGACCAGATCATCGCGGAACTATCTTCTCACAAACGGCTCGGTACACCTCAGCAACGCGGGCTCCTGGTTGCAACCGCTGCGCTCGTGGATATGCGCTGCCCGTTCACGGCAGGCCACTCAATGAGGGTCGGAATGTACAGCGAAATCATAGCTCGGGAGATGGGGCTCATCCCGAGCGTCCAAGAGGCTCTGAGGCTTGCCGGACTGATCCACGACATCGGGAAGATCGGCATACCCAAAGCCTTGCTCCAGAAGCGCGGTACCCTGACCGATGCCGAGGCCGCAGAGATCCGAAAACATCCTCTTCTAAGCTACGACATCGTTTCCGATGTACCAGGGCTCCTCGCCATCGCCAACATCGTGCTCTACCATCACGAGCGCCTGGACGGGCGCGGCTATCCTCACGGCATTGGAGGGGAAGAGATTCCGCTCGGATCGCGCATCTTGTGCGTGGCTGATAGCTTCGACGCGATGGTCAGCGAACGCCCGTATAGACCAGCGATGGCGGTAAGTGATGCCCTGAGAGAACTCGAGAGATGTGCAGGGACCCAGTTTGATCCTGACGTAGTCCAATGCTTCAAAGCTCATGTGCAGCTGAGAGGCATACAGCCTTCCCCGAACCAGGCAAGTATGCGCCTCAGGGCCCGCCTTGACCGGGAACATCCAGATTGACGAACGCAACTGGCGCGTCGCTGTCATCAAGTTCTGGGAGTAGCGATAATACATGGGAAGCAAGGAAGTCATTGTCCGTGGTAGGACAGTGGAAGATGCACGGCTGATAGCGAGCAAGACCCTCAAAGTAGACGAGAGCCAACTGCGAATAGAGGTGCTGTCCAGAGGACGAAGGGGTTTCTTCGGCTTCTTCAAGCGCCCCGCTGCCATTCGCGTAACGGTCGTCCCGCCGAAGAAAAGCCCAGAAAGCCGGAGACGGCGCTACGAACCAGAGCTTGACGGAACGGCGGGAGTGAGCGGCGGCAGACTCCGAGTGTGGGGCCCGCGCGGGAAGGGAGAGCCCGCGGTGGTCATCCCGACATCTGGTGTCATCCTGCGCGTAAACGGGGTCGTCGTCCGTAGCCCTAGACCGATAAGCCAAGACGACGAAGTCGATGTAGAGACCGTAGAAGAAGTTCATTCCGCTCGGGTCGAAGTGGAGATGTCTGACGACGGCTTCGTCGCCAGCGTAAGAGTAACCCCGCAGGTCACCATCCGCCATGAGCTGGTGGACCAGGGTCCCCAGAACGTGCTCCAGTTGCTCACTCGCCGTCATGAGGAGCGAGTTAAAGTCATCACTCCCGCTCAAATCGAAGAGGCTCTGAAGGCGAAAGGGGTAACCTTTGGCCTCGATTATGAGGAGATCCAGCGGGCGGCGGATGCCGCCGACGGAATTCCACGAGTGGTGGCCAGGGGTGAGCCGGTGCAGGAAGGGCGGAACGGCTTTGTTGAGTACCTGTTCAACTGGAAGCCGACCGAGGTTGTATACGAAGAGGAGGAGAGGGCCGATTACCGGGAACGGTATGTCTACCCTTCCGTGAAGGAGGGAGACGTGCTGGCGGTATTGCACCCGCCCGTGCCGGGCACCCCTGGCAAGAAAGTAACTGGAGAAGTGGTCTTGCCCCGTCCTGTCAGCGAAGCTGTGTTGCGCGTAAAGGACGGAGTGAAGCTCAGTGAAGATGGCCGAAAGGCCGTGGCGGTCATCGCCGGGAGACCTGTTCTCGAAGGTCGTTGGGTGCCGTACCTGAGGGTCGTGCGGTTGATGGTGCACTCGGGTAACATAGACATCAAGAGCGGCAACGTGCGCTTCTGGGGGGACCTATTGATCCTCGGCAATGTTACAGAAGGAGCAGAGGTGTCTGCCCACGGGGATATTACCATCATAGGGGATGCAACCGGCGCGGTGCTCCGAGCAGGCGGCAAACTGGTGTGCCGCGGGAACTTGATCGGGTCTCGAGTTCACGCGGGCGGCCTGAAGTCGTTGTACAGCCGGCTGGCTCCCATACTGAATGATCTCCAAGAGATCCTCGGCTGGATTATTCAGGAGACCACCAGAATCCAGCAGCATCCTTCCAACCGAAGGAGACTGAAGAAGGGCGACATCAACAGGATTGTCAGGGTGCTCATCGAGAGAAAGAAAAAAGAGCTTGACGCGATTGCGACCGAATACACTACCGCCCTTCAGGCAGCGGACTTACCATTTCCGCCTGCCATCCGTGAGTTGGTCCAGGATATTGCAAGTATAACCCTCGGCCCGGTAGGCCGGACGGGCCCTATCCCCGATGACCTCAAGAGTATCCTTGAAAAGAAAGAGGAAGTTGATTACCTGCTCGACTCACTGCCAGACCAGCCGGGAGACATCCTTTGCTCTTACGCGCAAAACAGCGTCCTCGAGGCCAGCGGCAGCATTACCGTAACGAATGAAGGATGTTTCCATTCAACTCTCCGGTCGGGGAAGCAGGTTGAGGTCAAGGGTGTCTTCCGGGGTGGAGAGATACATGCCCTGGGGAGCGTATTCGTCAAGGAAGCGGGTTCGCCGGGACTATCCGCTGGGAAGGTGAAGATCAGGGTCGCAGAGCAGTCTAGTGTTAGAATTCTTAAGGTCTACCCAGAGACAACGGTTCAAGTTGGCGGTCGCTCCCATACTTTTGACAAAGAGGTGAAGTCCGTAAGGGTGTACCTCGGGCCAAAGGGCAGCCTCAAGATCGAAACCTTCCGAGTGTGATACTGGCCTCCTTGCTAAGAGTCTGATGTTGCCCACCTACAACCGGAGGCGCTCTGAGAGGGCATGCACTTGTTCAGAGAATCGCGGCCGCGGCGCCGACAACTGCGATGGCTCCCGCTATTATGAGGGCATCCACCGGGCGGAACGGGACGGTGCGCAGGAAGGTCCGTCGCGGATGTAGGCCGAAACACCGACCCTCCATGGAGATGGCCAGGCTCTCCACCCTGCCGAGCGCCGTCACGACGAGCGGAACCAGTGTATACCTGGCCATGCACCAGACGCCCTTGATGGACGGGCGGTCCACACCGATGCCCCGCACCATCTGGGCCTGCAGCACCGTGTTGGATTGCAGGCGGAAGTACGGGACGAAGCGCATGGCGATGAGCAGGGTGAACCCATACCGGTAAGAGAGCCCCAGGCGCATCAGGGTGTAGGCGAGGTCCTCCGCTGAGGTCGTGCTAACGAAGAGGTGGCTGCCAAGAATGATGTTGAGGAAACGCATGGCCATTCGCACGCCGCTCGCGGCGCGGACTCCCCACGGCGCCCCCCCACCGGTCAAGAAGAGCTGACTCAGGAAGAGGACCAGCGCGAAAACGGCTATCCCGCGTAGCCTGCGCCACAGGATCGCTGGTGGTAGGCCAATTGCGGCATGGGCGAGGAGGACAGCGCCGCAGGGAACCGCTGCGTGGCCCGGGCTTTCCGCGCGAAGCGCGAGTACACAGAACGAGACGAGCAGCACGAGTTTGGAAAGCGGGTTAAGCCCAGGCTTGGGGCAGGTAATCATGCAGGCCCATCCTCTCGAAATCGGCCAGCGCCTCGCAGACCGGCGCATCGACAATGACGCGCCCTCCATCCAGGAAAAGCAAGCGGTCGCAGCACCTGGACATAAGGTCCGGCTCGTGCCCTACCAGAAGGATGCCTTTGCCGGCAGACGCGAGCTCACCGAGGAGACGCGCTAAGTCTTGTGCCCGCGCGGCGTCCTGGCCCACGAACGGCTCATCGAGCAGCAGCACGCTCGGGTCGCTCACCATGACAGCTGCCAGGTTCACCCTGCGTTTCTGGCCGTAGCTCAGGGTCAGCGGGTGGCTATCGCGGAACGCGACGAGATCGAATCGGTCGAGGAGCGCCTCGGCTGCAGGGCGGCACACCGCCTCCGGTACCCCCTGGCTGAGCGGTCCCACTACCACCTCGCGCCAGACATGATCGGTGAAAAGCTGGTGGTTGGGATTCTGGAATATCATCCCGATTCGCCTCGCACGCGCCGAGACCGGGACGTTCGTGATGTCATCCCCGTCGAGGATGATCCTCCCAGAAGCAGGCCGCAGGACGCCCATTATGCTTAGCAGCAGGGTCGTCTTGCCGCTACCGTTGTCACCCATGATCCCGACGATCTCGCCGCGGCCGACCACGAGACTTACCTCCTGGAGGACAGCTCTATCCGGATACCTTTGGGTGAGGTCACATACCCGCAGCAAAGGGTTGTCAAGAGTATAATCGCGCGCACAGCCTTTTCCGCTGCCGCAAGCGAGCTTGGCAAAAGGGCGGGCGCTGCGTCCCGCACCGGGGCCCGAGCCCGAGTGGGAGCTCGATCTGAGGTCGTCCGAGAGTGCGGACGGCGGGAGGTCGTGCCCGGGTGGGCGGGCGAAGTTGTGATCCGGGCCAGGGCGGAATTCGGGACCTCCGGGACGCCAATCGGGATCGGGACGCGACCAAGCATGGAGTCCTGGTCCCGGCAGGGACCTGAGGGACCCTGGGTCTGGGGATCCGTGATCTGGGGGTCCAAGGTGTGGACAGGAGCCATGCCCTGGCTCGATTCCGGTAATGGTTTCTGTTCCCGGCCTGGGCCCAGCCCGCGCTCTCGGTGTCAGGGCGTCCGCGCCGTCCGCGCGGCCAAGTGCCTCCCGTGGCGGGCCGTTGAAGACTACGGTCCCGTCCGATAGCTGGACGACGCGATGCGCAATGCCGAAGAAGCGCTCCGGCCTGTGCTCGAGGACCATGATCGCCAGACCGAGTTGCGACTGCATCTCTCCAAGGAGGTGTACCAGCGCGCCGGTGGCTCGCGGGTCGAGATGGGCGGTGGGCTCGTCCAGGATGAGCACGCTGGGACGCATAGCGAGGACAGCCGCGAGAGCGACCCGCTGCTTTTCGCCGCCCGATAGCTCTGCAAGTCTGCGCATGCGAAGGTGAGATGAGCTGACGGCGTCAAGCGCCCAGTCGACGCGGCGGGCTATCTCGTCCGCGGGGCATAAGAGGTTCTCCGGGCCGAAGGCGACCTCGTCCTCTACCCGCATGGTACAGAACTGCGCCTCAGGGTCCTGTTGCACCAGGCCGACGAACTCGGCGAGGTTGTACACACCGACCTGCCTTGGGTCAAGGCCACCTACGCGCACGCTGCCGGTCATGGCCGCATCAATCGCGTGGGGTATGAAGCCTGTGAGACAGAGCGCAAGCGTCGACTTGCCGCACCCGCTCGGGCCGCTCACGATCACGCATTCACCGGTCTCGAGCGTGAGGTCGACGTTGCTCAGGGCGGGTGCGGCGTTTCCAGGATAACGCACCGTCAGGTTCGAGACCCTGACCACTTCCTCGGGGTGCCTCATTCTACCACAACCCGGGTTACCATCCGCACCCAGTATCCTCCTTCGTACCCTGTCGCTATAAGGCGCAGGTTTTCTGCTTCGCGGATCAGGATCACGGTGCGGTCCTCCATGATATCACTGAGGTCGAACTCGGCCTCATACCCGTCCGATGCCAGCACACGCACCCGAGCGGCAGACGCGTCGGGATGGGCGCGCTCGAGGATTCGGGCAAGCGGAACGCCGGTGTAGTCGGCGGGCGGCCTATAGGTGACCTGCCCCTTCAATTCGGCTGTTACGGTGACTGCCTCATCCTCGAAGTCCACGGGGCGGTATACGTAAGGGTTGGCCACCTTGCCCTCGACGGTGCAGGTTGGACCATTCCAGAAAGGCTCGAAGACTTCTGCATAGTAGTAAACCGCTCCCCCTGCCAGGGCGACGGTCATAAGGAGCGTCACGGCAAGGCGGATCTTGCTGGATCGTCTGGCGCGCCCGACGTGGCCGGTATGCTCGGCGCGCCCGGGGTCCCCGGAGAATCGGAGATGCAGGATGCGCGCTCCCTCGACGATGCCCAGCACACCGTCGGCGAAGTAACCGCCGAACACGATTCCCGACCCGAACGCGAACAGGATCATCAGGGCGAGGTAGCCCCAGGATACACCGGAGAAGTAGAGCGCCTGGAACACGACGACGTTTGACGCCGCGGCGATGCCCCCGGCGATGCAGAGCGCCGCGAGCGGCGGCCTGGTGAAGGGGAGCAGCGCGAGGTCCACCAGCAGGCCCTCGACGGTCGAGACCAGCACGATAGGCAGCCCGTGCGTGCTCCCTGTGAACATCTCAACCGTGCCCTTGAGGACGCCGGCCAGGGTGCCGGCCCCTGTGCGTCCCACGGCGACGCGGACCAGCACGAACCAGAACACATGCAGCCCAGCCATCCATTGCCCGGCGCCGAATGGCACGCCGAAGGCCTTGTTGAGGAGGTTTCCCAGGTATCCAACGTAAGTGCTGAGGACTCCTCCCGCAGCGCTGACTACGGCGATAAGGACGAGGTCGCGAGTGCTGAAATAGTACTTTCGCCCCTTCGAAGCGGTCCCAGAAGTCATCCCGGCCGACACCTCCTTCCCTGGATGAGGGTCTCGGCTCGGCGGGCGGTGCTGCGGCGCTGTCCTCCGACACGCTGACGCTCTGACACGGTGCTGTGGAACACCCCAAACGTCACCAGCGCAACCGCGCCACTCTGCCGGCCAAGGCTCCTCAATTCCTCAACCTGTCCTCCGAGCTGTCACTGTGCTCATCTGGCACAGGCTTATCTGCCGGCTGGCAGGTCGACGAGATACAACTCGGCGATCTGCTTGACCATGTACTTTCTGGACGGCAGGTCCTTGCCAGCAAGGATGAGCGGAGCGTCTTCTTCAGGGAGAGGCCCGCCGTCCTTCTTGTAGGCCAGGATGATGTTGTTGTTCCGCGCCACGAGCGCAGCCTCAAGCTCCACGCTGTAGCCGTCCTTCGAGACCACGCGCACCTTGTAACCCTGCCGGGCAAGGTCGTCGTTGAACCGGTAGTGTCCTCCGGGTGCGTCCCCTCCGTCCATCATGGAGATGACGACCCAGAGGGGGAGACCCTCATAGACCTCCTTGTTGCCTTGCTTGTCCGTGGTCTCCCACACGACGCCGGGATGAGGCGTCTCGGGGCAGTTCACAGTGCTCTCGAATGTGGACCGGTCCAGCACTGCCTGCTCCACGCCGCCGAGCTTGATCACCCAGTCCTCGACGCCGGAGACGACCTCGATCTTTGCCACCGCCTTCGTCCAGAAATGTCCGTCGGTGATGGGAGGACCCGCGGCTCTGTCCTTGGCGATATACACGATGCGAGGCAGCTTGTCGGCGGCCCCGGCGTCGTCCTCAGACTCGTACGCAAGAATCATGGTCACGCCGCCCGTGCGCAGGACGTCGCCGCTTTTGCCGTAAGTGAGGACATTGCCGCCGAGCTGGGCGTACGTGTAGGTCATTGCGTAGCCGTCCTGCGCGGTGACGCGGATCGCCTGGGCCGGGCCGATCCCTCCAACCTTAGCGAGGAGGTCATCCATATACACACCCTTGAACTTAAACGGTCCTTCGATCTTGCCGGTGGTCTTCTTGAAGCCCGCCTCGGCTACTACCGTCTGCATTCTCTCCAGGTCAGCCCGCGTGAGCACGACGGTTTTGCCGCCGCCCGCGACCTCGACTTTCCAGGCGTCCTCGGCGGCCGAGGTAACGCATGACAAGGGCACGGCGACGGCCGCGATCAGGGTCACGAGGGCCGAGGCCAGGAGCGCGAACATAACACAGTTTGCTCGGTTTACTCTCATTCCACACCCTCCTCTGACTTGCTATCACTCTCACTCAGATGCACCTGCGAACCTGCGGGTCTCGAACCCGAGGTCATCAACGCAAACCAGCCTCGAGAGCCAGCGCGAGGACCCGGCGGCGATACCTCAGCGGCGACTGACCGGCGCCGTGCCGGGACGTGGGCCCCCCGCGCGCGCAGGCGGGGGCACGCGCCCGCACGTGCGGGCACACAAGCAGACGTGGGCACCCGACCGCGTGCTCGCGCACGGACGCGCGCACGGGCGAACACGTCTGCCCACGCGCCTGCACGCCCGCGCACACACGCGCATGGGTGGCTTGAGGCACGCTGGGGCACCCCCGGATATGCTCGGGCGCGCTTAAACACGCTGAGACACGCTCAAACGTGCTCGGACACGCTCAAACGTGCTCGGACACGCTCAAACGTGCTCGGACACGCTCGGACGCGCTAAGGCACGCACACGGCCATTTGCGTATACCTTGCGCCTTCCCACGGGTTACCGAAGCGCACCGCCGGCAAGCGGGCTCACCTGACCTCGATCACCGACACATTACGGGCCCAACGCCCGCCCGCGGACTTGTATACGTTCCATCCCTGCCCGGGGAGGGACGTGAGCCGGCAGTCATCGTTGCTATACACCCCGTCCGGCGGCGCGAAGATCAGGCGCGGCCCCTCGTCCCACTCGGGCAGCGTCTTCCCGTCCTTCTCGTAGGCGAGGATCATGGGGCCCTGCAGTTTGGCCCAGTCGCCCGGGACGTGCACGTTCTCGTATCCGAAGTCCTGGGAGTAGCCGTCGCTGCAGTGGACGGTGAGGGTCTGTCCTGGGCGAATGCCCCCAACGTGATCGAGGAGCGTTGCCACGAGGACTCCCACGTACTTGCCGTTGCCTCGCACGTTTCCGAACTGGTTCTCGAACGCGGTCGCAGCCTCGACCGACGGCAGAAGAACCAGCTCCCCGAGGGTGAACTCCTTCTCACCCTTCGGCCCGATCACCTTGACGCGAGGCTCTTCGATCTTCACATCGACCGGCTTCGCCTCGACCTTCACCTGGTTGCCGTTCACCCGGATCAGCGTGTAGTGGTAGAACCCGCCTTCCCGGCGTGGCGCATAGAGGGGCGCGCCTGCTCCGCCCGTCGTGACGTAAGTGACACCGTTCAGTTCGCGGCAACTGAAAAGATGTATGTGTCCGCTGAAGACCGCCAGCACCTCATGCTCCCGAAAGAGCTGCTGGAGGCGGCGCGCCTGTTCGACGTCCACGAAGGAGTGGTCCCCTCCCGGGCGGGGATCGAAGAGAGGGACATGCATGAATACGAACTTCGGACCACTCTGGGCGAGCTCCCGTTCGAGCCACGCCACTTGCTTCGCGTCGAGCGCCGCCGCGGAGCTATCCAGCCCGATGAATCGGTAACCCTTCTCCACGAACGAGTAATACCGATCCTTGCCGGTGAACTCCGTGAACAACCTCGCACCGTCCCCGCGGACATCGTGATTCCCCGGGACGGCGTGCCATGGCATACGGAGCTTCTTCGCCTGCCTCAGGAAGTCCTCGTACTGCTCGCGCGTCCCTGAGGCCACCATGTCCCCGCAGTGCAGGACGAAGCTCGGGCGAGCGGCATTGACGGCGTCCACTACGCGCTCCCAGACCGGAGTCCTCCCCTGGCTGTCACCCACTACGGCAAAGGTAAGACCGCCTTGTGGCAGGCCGGGCAGGCCGGCGCAACGGCTCGCGAGAGCCGCGGTGAGCACGCATGCCGTCAGCGCCATGACGAGGACGGCGATTCGCTTACGCCCGAGGCCACCACCCCGGGACCCTGGAGGGATCGCACCATGTCGCCGCAAACTGCCACCCCCTCGGAAACTCCAAGTCTCGAAGTAGCGAAGGCCGGGCGCCACAGAAAGGTGGCAGGACCCGGCCCAAACGCGACCCAGTCGGTGTTGCCTGCTCTCCTTTCCATGATGGGAGGCGTGTCCGTTTCCCGACACACCCTATCGGTCCGCCCGCCGTAGCTGGAACTTTAGGCCGAACCTTAGGCCGGGGGACTCGGAGAAGCAAGTATGCGTTTTCTTCTTGCTGTTGTTGTTCTTCGACGCCGGAGGGCGGATTCCTGCCAGGTCCCGGCTCGACCCCGCGGAAACCCGAGTGGCCACGAGAAGGAGTGCCATCGAGACAAAGCAGGAGACTCCGGCTTGCGGCGAATGACGCGCGTACTCCCGCTACCTCGATGAAGGCTCCCAAGAGGATAGGATCCACAACCCAGAAGGCGCCCTCCAGCGTGCCCAGAAAAAAGGATTGAGCGATCCCTCTCTCTTCCCAGAAAGGATAGAGCGGTCGCCCTCTGTTCGACGATCTCCCGGTTTCGGAGAAGCGTGACCCCAACGTTGCGGAGGTACCGGGCGGCGATGCTGATGAGCACAAGCGCGACCAGGACCGCGGGCTTCGGCGATCCTCGCTGCTTTGGGGGTACACCACAAGTCTCCCTCGCCCTTTAGCGCATTGTACCTGTCTACAGCCTCCCGGTGTCCTTGAACCACTTTATCGTGTCAGCTACGGATTCGTAGAGCGGTCGCGGGGAATACCCGAGTTCACGTCGAGCTTTGGCGTTGCTCACGAAGGAGTTCCTTTGAAGCGTGCGAACGGAGTAACTGGTCAGAAGCGGCCTGCGGCCTGTAAGCCGGGAATAGAGAGGTGCAAGGGCGGCGACCGACTGGGCTACCCAGACGGACACCTTCAGGCGGGGCGGCCGGACGCCCGTCACTCTCTCAAGCATCTGCATCAATTCCAGCACGGTGACTCGCTCGCCGGAGAGGATGTAGGTTTCCCCGGAGCCTCCCTTCTCACAGGCCAGCACATGCCCGCGAGCAACGTCACGGACATCCACGAAATCATACGCGCCGTCGATGTACACCCTCATCGAGCGCCTGGCGTAATTGATGAAGAGCTGACCCATCTCAGAGGGCCGGAAATCGTACGGCCCGATCACGCCTGTCGGGCACAAGACGACGGAGTCGAGCCCCTTGTCTTTTGCCTTCAGCACCTCGAGGGTCGCTCGCGCTTTGGACTCGTCGTACTCCCATTCCATCCTGTCAGGGTCGAACGGAAGAGACTCATCGATGACTACGCCGGAGGGGGGCTCAGCTATCGCGTGGATCGAACTCGTGTACACCAGGCGGCCGACTCCGGCCTCAAGACACGCCTCGACCACGTTCTTCGTGCCGACGACATTGACCCTGTACAGAAGGTCCCTCTTGCCAGGCACTATGGACACGATCCCGGCGAGATGGTATACCACATCAGACCCTCTGAACGCGCGGACCAGAGACCCGACATCGAGGATGTCGCCTTCAACCTTCTCGACGTTGAGCCCATCGAGGGGTGCAGGGTCTTCGAATGGGGGTATCAGCGCCCTCACTCTCTGCCCGCACGTGAGCAGCTCTCTCACGAGGACGTTTCCGATGTGCCCGGTCGCACCGGTGACGGTAACCATACTCGCACCTCCGCCCGCGGTTCGTTCGAGCCTTCATTCCGGGACCGGTCTCTCTTCGTCATACAGCCGTGTCATAAAGTCGTCTCTCTGTTCCACGCGCACTGTGTTTGGGGCGAGGGAAGCGGCGGATTCAGGTTCGGGTGGCGTGGTCTCGACCGCCGTGAGCTGGTCCACCCGCTTCGCGCTTAGCAACCTACCCTGCCGGGTGGTGGCCAGATAGTGCGGGTGTTCGTAATTCTATTCCAGTCCCAATTACCAACTCCTCCTTTTCACCTCGAATCAGGCAAAAGGTTCGTCACAACCCTACGTCTGAGTTGCTTCGGTGCCCTCACTCGAAGCATTATGGCAAACACGCCCGGCCCCGTCCCGGGCATCTTGCACGCCTGCCTGGTCCCTTCGGGGCCGGGCTTTTTCGTGCGTCGTTGCAAAAAGACTGTTGACTGCATCATGATCAATTGAAACGATAGGAGGTGGAGAGATGAAAGAAACGATTGTGCAGCTAACTGGGGAACAATTCGGGCGGATTCGCCGTATTACGTTTGGGGACGAAGAAGGGAGATGACCGCGAGCGTGGAACGCGCGGAGGCTGATGCCAGGGTTGATGATGTCATCATCGATGTCCAGGAGCTTCGCAAGACTTATCCTGGCGGTATCGAAGCGGTGAAAGGCATTTCGTTCCAGGTGACGAGGGGCGAGGTCTTCGGTTTCCTCGGGCCTAACGGCGCAGGGAAGTCCACCACCATCATGATGTTGACGACGCTGCTCCGTCCCACAGCCGGCACTGCAGTCATAAACGGGTTCGACATTGCGAAAGCCCCGTATGAGGTGCGAATGCAGCTGGGATACGTATCGCAGGATCTTGCGGTCGATGACAACCTTACCGGGCGGGAGAACCTCCGTCTTCAGGCAGGGTTCTATCACATTCCGAAGGATCAAGTAAACGCCCGCATAAACGAAGTCTTGGAGTTAGTGGGTCTTGCGGACCGCGCCGACGACCTCGTGGAGTCATATTCGGGTGGCATGCGCAAGCGCCTTGATATCGCGTGCGGCCTGATACACAGGCCTCGCGTCCTGTTCCTCGATGAACCCACGCTCGGGCTGGACATCCAGACCCGGCGCGAGATCTGGCGCCACATCGAGCGCCTCCGCCGAGAGAACAGCATGACCATGTTCCTCACGACGCACTACATGGAAGAGGCTGACACATTGTGCGACCGAATTGCCATCATCGACCGCGGGGTGATCAAGGCCATAGGTTCCCCTGGCGCTCTCAAGGCTCAGCTCGGAGGGGACGTGATCTACATCCGCTTCGATGAGGCCCATGCGGTTAGGATCGCCGAAACCGTTGAAGCTCTGAGGGCGCTACCCGAGGTGAAGGAGGTCAGGGCGCATCGCGATGACATGCACGGCATCGGCGGCGAGGCGCAGGACGGCAGTGGCGGTCGCGTCCTTACCTGCGAGGGCCGCAGCTGTGGGTTGGCCGGGGGGGACACCGGGAGCGGAAGAGGTGCGCGTGACAGGGACATGCCCGGTGTTGGCTTGCCTGACACTGACGCCCCAGTGGGGAGCTTGCACGGCGGCGAGATGCAGGGCGGCAGCGCAGACTATCTGGAATACACCATAGTTGCCAGGGACGGCAACTTGCTCTTGCCGCGCATATTCGAGACTGTTCAGGCAAAAGGGGCGAGGATCGCTTCAGTCTCGCTGAAGAGACCCACTCTCGATGACGTGTATCTCGCGTACACGGGCCGTGCGCTGCGAGACGAGCACGGGAGCAGGGAGGATGCGCGGAGGTTCATGATGGCGATGAGGAGGGTGCGTAGATGAGTTGCCACGGCGAGATCCACGGTGTCGAAATCCGCACGAGCGCCGAAGCCGGCAACAAGAGGTGCGATGGCGCTCGTGCTGCTCGTGCGAGCGGGTTCAGGTCCCAGCATCCTAGTCCGCTGATGCTGCGGCTATCCGACGTTTACTGGGTTTGCTGGCGGGAGATCAAGCGCTTCGTAGGCCAGAAGGTTCGCATCCTCATGACGGTCGTCCAGCCGCTCATCTGGTTGCTATTCGTCGGGAATACCATGTCCGGGCTGACGAGGAATCCCTTCGCCGCGCGTATTCTCGGCGTCGACAACTACCTTGCTTTCATGACCCCGGGGATAATGATCATGACCGCCCTGTTCGGAGGCATCTTCGGAGGCATGAGCATAGTTTGGGACCGACGGCTGGGCCTTCTCAACAAGATGCTTGCCGCTCCCATTTCGCGCGCGGCGATCCCGCTCGGAAAGATGCTGGCCGCCGGGCTGCAAAGCATGTTGCAGGTCACGATCATCACAGCGATAGCCATGACCCTCGGGGTAAGGTTTGCGTGTGGCGTGCCCGGGTTCCTTCTGATACTGGTGATAGTCTTCCTCTTCAGTTGCGGGCTGTCAGGAATCTCGCTCTCGTTTGCCGCTGTCATCAAGTCGCACGAGACTCTGATGGCTACGGTCAATTTCCTGACCATGCCGATGATGTTTACGAGCAATGCGATGTTTCCGACTGAAGCCATGCCGACATGGCTTCGCACGATTGCTCGCTGGAACCCTCTTTCATACGCAGTGGGCCCGATTCGCACTCTGACCACGCGCGGCCTGGTGTGGGTCCAGGTCGCCCCCGGCCTCGTGGCGATGTTCGTCTTCGCGCTGGTGATGTCGGCGATCGCGGCAAGGCAGTTCGAGCGGTCCACCGGTTGACAGCCGGCTTCGGCCTTTGGCTCGCGGTGTCTCGCTAGTGATACGAGGTCGCTAGAAGAAGTTGGCCAGGGCGCTCAGATGCAGGGTGGGGGATGTCTTTGGCATCGATTAACCCCGGCTAGACGGTCGTTGTCCATTCATTGTCCAATTTCTATTTCCAAGGGGTTCAAGGGCGACAAAAGCAACAGTGAGCAGGACCACACAAAGGTCCTGCTCACTGCCTAAATGCCTGTTTGACGAGCTTTGCTCAAAAAGTTGGTGCCGAAGCCGGGATTTGAACCCGGACGGCCGTAATGGCCACTAGACCCTGAATCTAGCGCGTCTGCCATTTCCGCCACTTCGGCACTTGTATCACTGGAGCCTCGAAGCAGGTGCCGCTCCCGGCCCCGCGGTATTCTCTTCACGGAGTTTCGTGGCATGCGCCGCGCGCCCGCCGTGCACTCTGATAATAGCAGAGCGTAGGCTGCGTGTCAAGGCCGGACGCGAGCGCCATCCCCAGAGTGAAGCGCTTCCGCTCAAGGGTCTTGAAATTGTGAGCACCGTCCGGTATGCCCAACAATTGCCTTGAGGCTGGTTTTGGCGGTGCTTGCCTGCAGAAAAACCTCGCTCTCTTGGATGAAAGTTCGAGGTCGGGGTCCCCATGTTTCTCCCCCGGCACCCTATGATCCTGCTTCGCTACATCCTACGCGAACCTACCGTGCGCGCCATGCCTGACGCGGTGCCGGAGACCGTGCCTGGCCCCGCTCCTGACCGCGCGCCTTGGTCCGGCTGCCTGGGACCCTGTGCGGCCTCTCTTTGCGCGACGAAATGCTGTCCCGAGAAATCCTACTTGACACGTGTGCACCAGTGCTATATAGTAGTGCTGGCAGGCAATACAAACACTACCGGAGCTTCTTAGTAAATGAGCAATAGCGCCTACGTGGAAACCACCGTTCAGCGGAACCACCGCACGGTGCAAGCGCCGCACGGTGCAAATGCGGCGCAACGACTGCACGGAGGAACCGCCGGGCGCCGGGACCGCCGTACGGCATTACGGGGAGGGATCGGCCTCATGAACTTCGGAGAAAGGCTCAGGAGGATGCGCACGAATGCCGGGCTCAGCGCGCGGGCTCTTGCGGAGAAGGTGGGAGTTTCGCCGAGCTTCATCTACCAGCTTGAGCGGAACGAGGCAACTCCCTCGTTCTCCACGCTTAAGCGTATCGGCAGCATCCTCGGCACGGGCGTGTCGGTGCTTACCGACGACGAGTTTCCCGAGGAGTGGGTGGTGGTACGGAGGGCCGGGCGTCGCAAGCTCGTCACGGAGTGCGAAGGCGTGAACGTAGAGCTCTTTGCGTTTCTCGGATCACGCAGCAAGCGCATGCAAGCGTGCGTCGTCTCGCTCGAGCCGCACGCCAGCTATCCACGGGAGAGCCTTGTGTACACCCATGAGAGGGACGACTTCATCTATGTCCTCGAGGGAACGGTTGAGGTGTTGAGTGGGGGCAAATGGTACCGATTGGAGCCTGGAGACGCCGCCCACTTCTCGATCCATAACGTGGACGGCATCCGTAACCCCGACAACTCGTCCGCTGCAGCCCTGTGGGTGGTTTCTCCGTCTGGTGTCTAGACGAGGCGGCGGATGGCACGAGCGGTGCAGCTATGCAGGTGGCAGAGACCGCTTACAGGCGCAGGACGGCGCCTGCACGTCAAGAACCGCCCTTGCAGCCCTGAAGGAGCCTGATTGACGTCCCGGCCCATATATGGTATCAGGTTTCAGGGCCGCAGAGAGCGACCGCAGCCTGTGATGGGCCCGTTGCGGCCCTTCGGTCCGGCGCGCCCCTGGGGGTGGCGTGTGATGACCGTAGACCTCCGTGCCCTACTTTGTGCACGATTTCACAAACTCTTGCACGTGATGGAGCGGCAGGGGTGGGCCTCTGGGGCTCGCATCAGGGCCGGGGCAGAGATCGGCGACCACTGGAAACTGAATGAGTTTGGAGGTAGCGTTTATGGCGGTGGCAGAGAACGAGATGTTTCAGCGC
Organism: Bacillota bacterium; assembly: GCA_014360195.1. Lineage (GTDB taxonomy): Bacteria > Bacillota > SHA-98 > UBA4971 > UBA4971 > UBA6256. Next base: position 14,981 of record JACIXY010000033.1, on the reverse strand, counting down.
AGGTTCGATAAGGTCAACAGCATCATCGAGAAGCACGGTGGCAAGGTGTCCAACCTCATAGCCATCCTCCAGGAGATCCAGGCGGAGTACCGCTATCTCCCTGAGGAGGTGCTGACATACGTCGCGACGGCGCTCGGGATACCCCCGGCGACCGTGTATGGAGTGGCTACGTTCTATGCGCAGTTCTCGCTGAAGCCCAAGGGCAAGTACATCATCAAGGTCTGCGATGGGACCGCCTGTCACGTGCGTGGCTCTGAGAAGCTCCGCTACATGGTGCGGGAGAAGCTGGGGCTCGACGACTCGAAGGACACCACGGATGACCTCAAGTTCACTCTTGAAACGGTGTCCTGCATCGGGGCGTGCGGACTGGCGCCGGTGGTCACCGTGAACGACCATGAAGTATACGGGCAACTGACTCCCGAGGCGCTCTCGATAATCCTCGACCAGCTTGTGGCCAAGGAAAAGTCCGGCGACGGGACCAGCTGCGCAAATTCCGATGCTGATGCTGACGCTGACGCTGATGCTGATGCCGATGCTGCCACTGATTCTACTCGGGCTGCAGGAACTGATGTACCGGGAGAGGGGTGTTAGGAGTGTCGGAGGTGCTGAAGACTCGACAGGACGTTGAGTCATTTGCGGATGAGGTGAGGAAAGCGCTGGGTCGCCAGAAGGTGCGCGTCCTGGTGTGTGCCGGGACAGGCTGCATGGCGAACGGCTCTCTCAAAGTATATGAAAAACTCAGGGACCTGGTGAGGGCGAAGGGTCTTCTGGTCGAGCTCGACATGGCGGACGATGCCTGCAGCGGCGCCGGCGCAGCCGAAGGGACGGAGGTGACTTCGGATAGGACGGCTGGCCCCACAACGGCTGCGGTTGGCGTGTCCATTAGCGGTTGCCACGGGTTCTGCCAGATGGGCCCGCTCGTCCGCATAGAGCCGCAGGGTATCCTTTACGTCAAAGTAAAGCCCGAAGACGTAGAGGAAATCGTCGAGACGACCCTTGTCAGGGGGGAGGTAATCGAGCGGCTTCTCTACCACGACCCGTCCACTGGTGAGCCCGCCCGCACGGAGGACTCGATCCCGTTCTATCGCAGGCAGGTCAGGGTGGTCCTGGCGAACTGCGGGCGCATGAATCCCGAGGACATCCGCGAGGCCATCGCCCACGGGGGCTACCAGGCCATCGCGCGCATCCTCGACGGGATGACGCCGGAGCAGGTGATCGAGATCGTGACTGCCTCGGGCCTTCGGGGCCGCGGCGGCGCCGGCTTCCCGACCGGACGCAAGTGGTCCTTCGCGCGCGCGGCGGTGTCCGACAAGAAGTACGTGATCTGCAACGGAGACGAGGGCGACCCGGGCGCCTTCATGGACCGCAGCGTCATGGAGGGCGACCCCCACAAGGTCATAGAGGGGCTGATGATAGCGGCCTACGCCATCGGCGCGGACGAGGGGTTCATCTACGTCAGGGCCGAGTACCCTGTCGCTGTGAGCCGCCTCAAGAAGGCGGTGGCGCAAGCGCGAGAGTATGGCCTGCTCGGGCGCAACATCCTGGGGAGCGACTTCTCGTTCGACATCACGATCAAGGAGGGCGCCGGGGCGTTCGTATGCGGCGAGGAGACGGCGCTAATCTCCTCGATTCAGGGCAAGCGCGGCATGCCGAGCCCGAGACCGCCCTACCCGGCGACGAGCGGCCTCTTCGGCAAGCCGACCGTCATAAACAACGTGGAAACCCTGGCGAACCTGCCGTCCATCATTCTCAAAGGGCCGGACTGGTTCAGGTCCTACGGAACCCCGACCAGTCCGGGCACGAAGACGTTCGCCCTGGCGGGCCAGGTGGCCAACACGGGTCTCGTTGAGGTCCCGATGGGTCTCCCCTTGCGCGACCTCATCTTCGAGATCGGGGGCGGCATAAGGGGCGGCAGGAAGTTCAAGGCTATCCAGATAGGCGGGCCGTCAGGCGGCTGTCTCGGCGAGGAGCACCTTGACGTTGGTCTGGACTACGAGTCGCTGGCAAAGGTCGGCGCGATGGTCGGGTCAGGCGGCATGGTGGTCATGGACGATACTGCGTGCATGGTGGAGGTCGCCAGGTTCTTCATGAAGTTCACGCAGAGTGAGTCGTGCGGGAAGTGCGTCCCGTGCCGGGAGGGCACAAGGCAGATGCTGGCCCTCCTCACGAAGATCACCGAAGGCAAGGGGACGCCTGACGACCTGAAGCTTCTGCAAGAGCTCGCACTCGCGGTAAAGGACGGGTCCCTGTGCGGCCTGGGCAAGACCGCTCCGAACCCGGTCCTGACGACGCTCAGGTATTTCCATCCGGAGTACGAGGCGCACGTCGTCCAAAAGCGCTGCCCGGCTGGGGCGTGCCAGGCGTTACGTGTGTACTCCATCAACGCGTCGAAGTGCCGCGGCTGCACTCTGTGCGCGAAGGTGTGCCCTGTCGACGCGATCTCGGGTGTGCGGGGCAAGGCCCACGCCATCGATCCGGAGAAGTGCATCAAGTGCGGGACCTGCGCCGAGAAGTGCAGATTCGGCGCCATACGGGGGTAGAGGAGGGAACCAGGCTATGCCGCATGTGACTGTTGATGGCCAGAAGGTTGGGATAAACGGCGAAAAGAACATCCTCGAAGTGGTGCGCAAGGCGGGCATCGAGCTTCCGACCTTCTGTTACCACTCTGAGCTGTCCGTGTACGGGGCGTGCCGTATGTGCGCCGTCGAGGTGGACGGGATGGGACTCGTCGCAGCGTGCTCCACGCCGCCGGCGGATGGCATGGCAATTCACACGAACACCGAGAGGACGCAAAGGCTGCGTCGCATGGTTATCGAGCTTCTCCTGGCGAATCACCACAGGGACTGCACCACGTGCGAGAAGAACGGCATGTGCAAACTGCAGAGCCTTGCGTACCAGCTCGGTGTGAGGAAAGTCAGGTTCGGCGAGCGGGAGGAGATGCTTCCCATAGACGACTCGAACCCGTCGGTCGTCCGGGATCCCAACAAGTGTATCCTGTGCGGGGACTGCGTGAGGGTGTGCTCCGAGATCCAGGGCATCGGCGTCCTGGACTTTGCAGGGCGCGGGTCCCGCACGTGCGTGAGCCCCGCATTCGGACGCAAGCTCTCCGAGGTCGAGTGCGTGTACTGCGGTCAGTGCGTCGCCGTGTGCCCGACGGGGGCGCTCACCGGGAAGCCTGAGGGCGACGCGGTGTGGTCTGCCCTTCACGACCCGACGAAGACCGTGGTGGCGCAGGTGGCGCCGGCGGTGCGCGTCGCGCTGGGCGAGGTCTTCGGCGGCAAGCCGGGCGAGATCGAAACCGGGAAGATCGTGGCTGCCCTCAGGAAGCTGGGCTTCGCGAAAGTCTTCGATACCGTATTCGGGGCTGACCTGACCGCCGTGGAGGAGTGCCACGAGTTCCTGGGCAGGCTCAAGAAGGGGGAGGACCTCCCCCAGTTCACGTCGTGCTGCCCTGGCTGGGTGAAGTTTATGGAGCAGTACTACCCGGACATGCTGCCGAACCTGTCCACGTGCAGATCGCCGCAGCAGATGTTCGGGTCGGTCATAAAGCGCTTCTACTCAAAGGAACTCGGCGTGCGGCCGGAGGACATCTTCGTGGTGTCGATTATGCCGTGCACGGCCAAGAAGTTCGAGGCGAAGAGGCCCGAGTTCGTGTCGGACGGTGGGGTTCGCGACGTGGACGCGGTGCTGTCCACGAACGAGCTTGGGTTGCTCCTGAAGCAGGCGGGTATCGTCTTCGACGAGCTTGAGGGCGAAGGCTTCGACCAGCCGTTCGGCCTTGCGACCGGCGGCGGGGTCATATTCGGCGTGACCGGTGGCGTGGCCGAGGCAGTCCTGAGGACGGCGGCGGCCTCCCTCGGGGTCGATTCCGGCAGGATAGACTTCCAGGAGGTCCGCGGCTTCGAGGGGACGCGCGAGGCGACGGTGCGCCTGGGCGATGCCGAGGTCCGCGTGGCGGTCGTCCACGGCCTTGCGAACGCCCGAGCGCTCGTCGAAGCGGTGCGCAGGAAAGAAGTGTGCTACAATCTAGTTGAGGTCATGGCCTGCCCGGGCGGGTGCGTCGGAGGCGGTGGCCAGCCATACCCCAACGACATACCGGCGCGGAAATCCAGGGGCAGGGGCCTCTACCGAGCCGATAGGACGATGCAGCTCCGCAGCCCCAGCGAGAACCTGGCGGTTACGAGGCTCTACGAGAAGTACCTCGGCGAGCCGGGGAGCAAGCTTGCGCATGAGGCTCTCCACACGAGGTACGGTCCGCGCAGGCGGATCTCCGGTGACATGAGGATAAACGGTGCGACACCGGGAGCTCTCGACGTTTCCGTGTGCGTGGGTACCGGGTGCTACCTGCGGGGGTCGTACGACGTGATCGACGTATTCACGCGGCTTGCTGAGAGCGACGAGTTCATAGGGCGCGTCAACCTGAAGGCCACGTTCTGTCTAGAGCACTGTGACCGCGGGGTCTCGATCAAGGTGGGCGACAAGATCGTAACCGGGGTTACCCCTGAGAACGCGGAGCGCGTCTTTAGGGAAGAGGTCGTGCCGCGACTACCTCAGGAGAGCTGAACGTCGGTGCCGAAGCCGAAAGCGGCCCATGGTCGACGTTGACGTTGATGACGAGTAGCCTGGTCCGGGCTGAGGAAGGAATGCGAGGTGCCGTCCCTGTGGTGACGATCTGGGTGTGTGTTGGTAGCTCCTGCTTCCTGCGAGGCGCCCCTGATGTGATCAAGGCGTTCGAGGCCGAGATCGAGCGGAGGGCGCCCCGCCAGGTGGAGCTCAAGGGCACGTTCTGCCAGGAACTGTGTACTATGGGCGTCACAGTGAGAGTCGGGGACAAGGTCTTTACCGCCGTAACGCCCGACGATGTGCCTCGGCTGTTCGAGGAGGAGGTTGTGCCCCTGATCGAAGGCGGTTGCGAAAGAAGCTGTGACGCCTCCCTGGGGGACCCGTGATGTACATCACTGAACCGTCAACTGTCAGCTCAAGCGACCGCAGCACGGCGAGGTTCATACGTGACACGGAGTAGTCTTCGGCGTGCGCGAAATGAGGCGCGAAATGAGGCGTGAGCTGGGAGCTGGGAGCTGGGACCTGGGAGAGTGGTAATGTGAGGGTGATCGAGACTATAGAGGCGAAATGCAAGGACTGCTACAAATGCCTGAGATCGTGCCCGGTGAAGGCCATCAGGATGGAGCGGGGCGATGCGCCCCACGAGCTTCACGCCAGGGTCGCCGAGGAGCGGTGCATATTCGATGGTACGTGCGTCCTCGTCTGCCCGCAGAAGGCCAAGAGGGTCGCAAGCGACCTCGACAAGCTCCGGTCGCTGATCGCTGGCGGAGCAAAGGTGGCCGCAAGCCTTGCGCCTTCGTTCCCGTCCGCCTTTCCCGACGTCGATCCCCTGGTTATCCCGGCGGCCCTTCGTCTCCTGGGTTTTCAGATCGTCCAGGAGACCGCCGTGGGCGCGGAGCTTGTCAGCGCCGAGCACGCGAGGCTATTCCGGGAGACCGGCGGCCCGCTCATCTCAAGCTCCTGCCCCGCGGTGGTGAACCTTATCGAGCGCCATTACCCTGAGGCAATTACATACCTTGCGCCCGTGGTGTCGCCCATGATCGCCCACGGTCGCTTTCTCAAGCAGCTCGTGCCCGATGTGAAAGTCGCCTTCATCGGTCCCTGCATCGCGAAGCATGAGGAGCGGAGGGTGCCCGGGCTGGACGACGCCGTGGACTTCGTCCTCACGTTCGACGAGCTTTCGGGCCTCTTCAGGCAGGAGGAGATAGACCTGAGGCGGGTCGCGCCTGGAGATTTCGACGGGCCCATGCCCGACCTTGCGCGCCTTTTCCCTGTCGGCGGCGGCATGCTGAAGGCCTCCCTGCTAAGCACGGACATGCTCGACTGCGAGGTGCTGTCTGTGTCGGGCGTGAACAACTGCCGGGAAGTCTTGCGCTGGTTCGTCGAAAGCGCCCGCAGCGCGGCGGGCCTGCGCGGCGGCGGTGAGGGCGGCGGTGACGTTCAGGAGTGCCGTGGCGGTGACGGCGGCGGTCACGGTCGCGGTGACGGTGGCGCCTGTGACGATGATGGCGGTAACAACGGTGCCACCGCTTCAATAGCTTCCAGGCTACCCCGCCTGGTGGAGATGCTTGCCTGCGAGGGGGGGTGCATCAACGGGCCTATGAACCCGGCACACGAGGATATCTACGCGCGGAGGGCGAGGGTGCTCGCGTATGTGAGATCGCGAGCCGAACGTGCCGGCGAGGCCGATCAAGCTACTGGCACCCATCAAGGCGCTGAGATCGATCAGGCCAGCCGGATCGAGGGCGCCGGTGACCGGTCCGCCGAGTCTTGCCAGCCCCAGGCCTCGGACGGCAGCGGCAAGCGTCCAGACCGCATTGCACTGCCCCGCATCACGCTGCCTCGCCACCTCCTCCACAGGTCGTATCGCAACTCTCGACCGGAGGTCCTCGTTCCCAACGAGGACGCCATCAGGGCGGTCCTGGCGAAGACCGGCAAGTACGGGCCCGAGGACGAGCTGAACTGCGGCGCGTGCGGTTACGATTCATGCCGCGACAAGGCCGTTGCGGTCCTCCAGGGGATGGCCGACCCCGAGATGTGCATCCCGTACATGCGCGAGCGGGCGGAGTCCATGGCGAACCTATTCGTGGCCTCCGCTCCTTACGGGATAATCGTCGTGGATGAAGACGAAGTCATCCGCGACCTAAATGCCGCTGCGGAGCGGATGTTCAGGCGGTCCAGGCACGAGGTGGTTGGCGGAAAGCTCGCTACACTCATGGACCCGTCGAGCTTCCGGCAGGTCCTTGCCAGCAAGACCCCCGTCCAGGTCGAGGTCGCCTACCCTGAGCTCGGCCTTGTCACGAGACAAACGATATTCTACGAACCTGACGAGAGGCTCGCGATGGGGGTCATCGCGGACATCACCGAGGAGAAGAGGCAGGCGGCCCACCTCCAGAAGCTCCGCGCCGAGACCCTCGAGAAGGCGCAGGGCGTGATAGACAAGCAAATGGAGGTCGCGCAGAAGATAGCGGGCCTGCTCGGCGAGACCACTGCCGAGACCAAGGTCCTGTTGACGAGGCTCATGAATGTATTCCGGGAGGAAGGCGCGCAGAATGGGGGACCTCAACACAGACCTCCACGTTGAGGTCGGAAAAAGCCAGCTGAACAAGCACGGCGAGGAGCTGTGCGGCGACAGTGTCGAGGTGGGCGAGGGTCCCGGCTCCACCATCGTGGTCCTCTCAGACGGGCTCGGAAGCGGGGTCAAGGCGAACATCCTATCGTCCCTCACCGTCAGGATGATCGCCACGATGTTGAAAGGTGGGCTTGCGCTCGAGGACGTCATCGACACCCTTGCCCGCACCCTTCCCGTGTGCGAGAAGCGGCACCTCGCATACTCCACGTTCAGCATCCTCCAGGTCTTCCGCGACGGGTCGGCTTACCTCGCCGAGTACGACAGCCCGCCGGCATTCATCGGACGGGGCCGCGACCTGCGGCCCGTGCCGAGGTCCGAGTGCGTCGTCGGCGGACGCGTGGTAAAGGAAGCTTTCTTCTCAGTCCAGGACGGGGATTGGATCGTGATGGTCAGCGACGGAATCCTGCACGCCGGCATCGGTGGGGTATGGAACACCGGCTGGGGATGGGATAGAGTGGCGAACTACATCCAGTCAGTGGCCGCCTGGGCAGAGACGGCGCACGAGTTTGCTGAGGAGATCGCGCGGGTCACTGATAAATTGTACGGTCAGAAACCCGGCGACGACGCTACCGCCGTAGCCATTCGCATCAGGCGCCCCCGTACCCTCACCATGCTGGTAGGCCCTCCCGTGGATCGGAGGGGCGACCCTGTGGTCGTGGGGAAGCTCGTCGAGGAGCCCGGCAAGAAGGTCGTTTGCGGTGGGACCACGGGCAACATGGTCGCGCGTATCCTCGGCAAACCCATCACGGTGGATCTCAAGTCCCAGGACAGGCGCGTACCCCCCACCGCCGAGATCGAGGGGATAGACCTCGTCACCGAGGGTATGCTCACGCTCTCCTACACGCTGGAGAAGCTCAAAGCCGGTGCGAAGCTCCGCGACGTGGCGTGGAAGAGGGACGGCGCAAGCCGCCTAGCATCTGTGCTCCTCGAGGCGGACAGCGTTCGCATTATCGTGGGGCGGGCCATAAACCCCGCGCACCAGAGTCCAGACGTGCCGGTGACCCTTGCACTGAAACACAAGATAGTCGACGAGCTTGCGCAGGTCCTTCGGAGCATGGGGAAGACGGTACGTGTGGAATGCTACTGACTGTGCGTTCAGCAACCTGCGCCAGTTCTCCCGGTTTCCGGGTGCGTGTAACAATTGTGGCACACAAGGGCTGCGGTCCGAGGGTGACTGTGAGAGCGCTGCCCAGCTTTAGTCACTCTTACGGGGCCTTGCGTGCGGACGGGGGCCTCGTTCACGACGATGAGACAAGTTGGCCATCGAGGCAGGTGACCCTTACGCGTCACAACCGCTACACGCGCCCCGGTTTCCAGGATCTTGACACGGAGCCAGGGGCGTGATAGTTTATCGAGTGCAAGGCATGACTGACCGGTCAGTCTATATCCGGCGACGTTAGGTCTGCGGCCTGTATCGTGCGGGAAATGAGCCGCAGAAGCGGGAGTGCCGTGTGGACATGGAGAGAGGCCAACTTGACGGCGGCGAAACGAAAGAAGCAGGGAAGCGTGACCTCATCCTCGATGCAGCCCAGCAGGTATTCTCGAAGAAAGGGTTTCATCAGGCCACTGTCGAGGAAATAGCGGAGACGGCGGGCGTCGGAAAGGGCACAGTCTATCTCTACTTTCCGAGCAAAAGGGAAGTCCTCGTTGCTCTCATCGAAGAGCGGCTCAAGGAGCTCACCCGGGCGCTCGAAGAGCGTGTGGAGGCTGCGGGAGCCGGGCTGCGAAACTACACAGAAAAGCTACGTCAGGCCATTTCCTTTCAAATGGAGGTTTTGAGAAGGTCGCAGGACTTCCTTACCGTAATGTCTGGTGACATTGGCGAGCTCGGGCAAGAGCTTGACAAGCGGACCAGAGAGGCGCGTCGCGCGTTCGTCGCTGTGGTGGAGGCTGTCATCCGTGAAGGAACGCGCAAGGGAGAGTTCCGAAACCTAGACCCCTGCCTGGCCGCATACGCCATAGAGGGGATGATCATACACGCCGCCGTGGGCTTGACGATAGGAGAGGGCACGCAGCTTACAGACGAGCACGTCTCGCAGGTGGTTGACCTCTGCCTTCACGGCATCGTCCGGGGAAGCGGCAGCGCGCATGCCTGCAATGGCCCGTAGGGCACGCGCACTCCTCCCCCGGGTTGGGCGCACTCTTCACACGGGTTGCGCGCGTTCCTGCTGCGGGTTGCGCGAACTCCCTCACGGTTTGCTCGGGCTCCCCCACGGGGCCCCAGGGGTGAGGTTGGGCCGACGGAACGGGCAGCGGCTCGATGACGGGGCATGCCCGACCGGACGAAGCGGGCCGCGGGACGGAAGTGAGGGTTCAGGGGGTACATAGCTGTGGAAAGACTTGTGAGGGCCATTGTGAGACATCCTGGCAGGGTTGTGGCCACGCTGTGTGTGCTGACGCTCGCGTTTGCGTACTACCTGCCCCGTGTGCAGCTCAAGACGGATACTGCCTCGCTTGCTCCCCATGACGACCCCGTGATCCGGGAGCTTGTGGAAACCGTAGAGGACTTCGGTTCGCAGGATATCATCATGGTCGTCCTCAAGGGGGACGTCTTCACGCCGGAGACCCTCGCCAAGGTCCGCCGCCTGGCTGACGGCATTTCGGGCATGGCGGGAGTAGACAGGGTGTTGACGCCCCTTGATGTCGAGCTTGTCCGCGGGGACGAGTTCGGTCTTCAAATCGCGCCCGCTGCGGACCACGTGCCCGAAACGCCCGAGGAGGTGGAGGCCTTCCGGGAAGCCCTCAAGACCACCCGCCAGGGCTCCGCTATGGTCGCGTCGAACGAGGAGGCTATGGCCATCTTCATAACCCTTGAGCCCGACGTTATGGCTTCCACCAGGGCTCAGGAGCTCGCTGGAGAGATAGAGGCACTCGCTCGCCGTGAGGAGAGCCCAGGGCAAGAGATCTACATAGTTGGCGAGGCGTACATGGGTTACTGGGCCTCCCGAAACATGCGCCGTGACCTCAGGTTCCTGTTCCCGCTCGCGGTCGCCGTCGTGATAGGTGCTCTCTACCTTAGTTTCGGGAGCGTGTCGGATGTTGGCGCGCTGCTCGCGGGCATCGTAATGAGCGTCATCTGGACCGTGGGCCTCATGGCCGCCCTGGGCTACAACATCACTATCGTGTCGATGGTGCTGCCCACCATCCTTGTCTCCATGGGAAGCGCCGCAGGGATCCACATCCTCAACCGTTTCCACGAGGAAACGAGGTCCGGCACAAACGTCGAGGACTCCATCGTAAAGATCGTGCTTGAGCTTACAAGCCCGATATCCATGACGACCCTTACCACCGCCGTGGGGTTTGCGTCTTTCCTGACGTCGTTTGTTCCTCCTGTGAGGGAATTCGGCGCGCTTGCCGCGGTTGGCATAATCTTCAACATGCTGATCTCGCTCACCTGGATCCCGTCGGTTCTCGCAATACGCGAAAGGCGCAAGGCAGCTGCGATGCGCGCGCGAGGTCACCATGCCATGGACGTAGTAGGTGTTGTGGGTAACTCAGGTGAGACGGACGGCGGAGTGGACGGTCCAGCGGACGGTGCAGGTGATACGGGTGACAAGACAGGCGATGCGGATGACAAGAGCGATGCGGCGCCTGCGGCGCACCAGATCGGCCGCCGCTCTCTTCTCCAGAAGCTGCTCGACGCCACCGGGAAGCTCGTGATCTCGCACCCGTGGGCCGTCATAGTGGGAGCGGTCCTGATGACCGCCGCCTTCGCCGCCGGGATCCCTGGTCTTGCGGTGGAAACAAACTTCCTCCAGTATTTCAGGGAGGATAGTCCCGTTGTGCAAGGCACGAAGGCTGTGGAGGAGTATTTCGGCGGAACCCTTGGCCTATCCGTGCTCGTTGATACCGGCGAGCCGGATGGCATCAAGGATCCCGCGGTTTTGAACCGTATGGTCGAGTTGGAGGATAAGCTCAAGGGTTTGCGCGAGGTAAGCGACCCGACTTCGGTGGCGGGACTCATCCGTGAGGTAAACCAGGCCCTGAACGGTAACGATCCCGCACATTACACGATCCCGGACAGCCGGGAGGCGGTGGCCCAGGAGCTCCTGCTCTTTACGATGCAGGGCGGTTCAAGCCTTGATACGATGGTGAGCTACGACTTCCAGAAGGCGCTCGTGAGCACGAGAGTCCTCAATCTTCCGACTTCTGAGCTTCATCGCGTGATTGGTGCGGTCGAGGATGTTTCCAACGAGGTTTTCGGCGGCACCAGTATCAGGACAGCGGTGGTGGGTCTGCCAAAGGTGATGCTGCGGCTCATGGAAAGGTTCATGGACAGCCAGATCAAGAGCCTTGTTGTCTCCATGGCAGGTGTGTGGGCTGTCGTCGCCCTCATCATGGGCTCTGCGTGGCTGGGCCTCCTGTGCCTCGTGGCGCTCTTCATCAGCGTCATCGTGAATTTCGGGTTCATGTCCTTCCTCGACATACCTCTCGATGTGGTGACGATAATGATATCCGGCGTCTGCATCGGGATAGGTGTCGACTACTCGATCCACGTTCTCAGCCGGTACCGCCTGGAGTTGCAGAGCGGAAAGGGCAGGGAGGCGGCGCTCGCGAGTGTCGTCGGTTCCACGGGACGGGGCGTGTTCTTCAACGCTGCCACCCTGGCGCTGGGGTTCGGGCTCCTGGCGTTCTCGAGCTTCAAGGCGATCTCGGTATTCGGCCTTCTTGTGGCGGCCACCATGTGCACGAGCGCACTCGGGGCGCTCCTGGTGCTGCCGGCGGTGTTGAGGCTGGTGAGCGCAGACCGCGTGCGCTATGCGGGATTCGGCGGAAGACGCGTGGCACCTGGCACAAGACGCGCAGCGCGCCCTGTGCCCGCGCATTCGGCGGGAATAGAGGGGAGATCCTCTCGATCCACATGAGTCCGTGCAAGATCGCTGGCACAATACAGCGCATTACAGGAAGGTGACATCTGATGGTGGTGATGACCCATGGTGCGGTGTGAGATGCGACAGGTAGCGTTAATGGGCATTGTAGCGTGCGTCCTCCTCGCCGTGATGTTCGCGGCGGCATGGGCGCCCCTCCCCTCCGGACGGGCGGGAGCGGCGGACCTAACCGCCGAGCAGATCCTGGACAGGATCGAGAGCACGACCATGCTCACAGGGAGCGGTTCGGCCACGATCGAGCTTATCACTGAGAACAAGCGCGGCCAGCAGCGAAGCAACAAGCTCAAGGTTTACCGGAGCAAAGCCGCTGACGGAACGGAAAAACAACTTCTTGAGTACCTGTCGCCGGCCGATGTTGCCGGGACCAAGCTCCTCAGCATAACCGGCGGCGGCCAGGAGAGCCAGATCTGGCTGTTCATGCCCGCCTTGGGCAGGGAGAGGAGAATCGCCGGCACCGAGACGCGCTCGAAGTTCATGGGGACGGACTTCACGTACGAGGAGATATCCGGCGGCTCGGCGTACAAGGACGACTATAAAGCCGAGAAGCTCAAGGACGAGGACCTGGACGGGCGCAACTGCTACGTGCTGCGCCTTACGCCGACGAAGGAAAGCGACTATGCTTTCGTCAAGATGTGGGTCTGGCGGGACGAGTTCATCCCCCTGAAAATCGAGTTTTATAACAAGGATGGTAAGGTGCGCAAAGTCCTCTCAAACTCAGACTTGAAAAAGAACAGCAAAGGCAAGTGGGAGCCTTCCACTATTGAGATGAGCGACGTCGCGGCGGGGACGAAGACCATAATCAAGATCCTCGAGATGTCGGGGGAGCCTGTGTCTGATGAATACTTCACCGTCCGCTACCTGAGGCGGCGCTAGGCGGGAATCGGCGGGCTCGCGTCCGGCCCGGCGCTGGCATCCGGGCTAGCGCAGGGCCAGGGTTGAGCCCATCATGCCGGTGGATGGGATCTCGGTCTCAAGGAGGTTGAAAGATCATGAGGCGATACACGAAGGCCGGATGGGCGAGCATCGGTAGCATGGTGTTCCTTGCGGTGCTGGCGCTTTGCGGTGCGTGGACAGGGACCGCGTGGGGCGAGGAGTCTGGGGTCAAGGTATCCGGGGAAGTCCAGCACGATCTCGCGATCTCTCTGCGCGGAGACGGCGTTGTCGCGAACATGGTGAGCTACCGTCTGTCGCTATCGGGAGAGCTTGGTGGAGCGGGATGGGCCACGCCCGGAAGCGTGTACATATCTATCAAGGGTGACTACGATCTGCAGTCGGAATCGGGCAAGCTCGTGGACCTCGACGAAGCATACGTTGACCTCTACTTTAGTGGCGCCGACTTGCGACTCGGGCAGCAGGCTGTGAGCTGGGGCACGGCTTATGGGCTCAACCCCACGAGCTACGTGAATCCGATGCCGAATCCCACGTCGTCGCCGGGTGGCGCGGGCATCGCGGGCATTGCGGGAGCAGGGGGGCTCGAGCTTGCTGGGCTTCCCGTGCCGGCCGTGAGCGCAACGATATACCCGTCCTGGGGGGACGTGGGGTTGGTGGCCGTGCTGAACCCCAGGCTCCAGGGGGTGCCCGTTCCTGAGGATGTGCAGGCCGGGATCATTCAAGAGGTTGCCTATGAGGTCGTACGGCAGAAAAACATTCCTCCGCAGGCCGTGACGCCTTCAGCCGATCACTTCTCTGCCGAGCCGCCGGAGTCGCTCACCGACCGTCTCGAATACGCGGCGCGCGTGGGAACCAGGACGGGCAACTGGGACCTGTACCTCAGCGGGTTCAGGGGATGGGAGGACCATCCCGTGCTGTGGGTGAGCATGATGCCGCTCATCGATTCCTCCACTGGATACCTCACCGGGGTTCGCGTGGACCCCAACGCGGCGTACCGGAAAGTGACGAAGGCGGGCTTCGCGGCAAGCTGCACATGGGGCCCGTACACGCTCTGGGGCGAGGCCAGCTATGCCTGGCCTGACAGAGTGCCCGAGCTTGACGACCCCAACAATATCACCTTTTCGTCCAACGAGCCGTACTGGCAGGCGGTCCTGGGAGGAGACAGGACCTTCGGGGACGCGGGCGATGTCTACCTGATGGCGGAGTACATATACTACTCGAACGGTTCGCTCCTCGTGCCGTATCAGTTTGTGCCCGGCAAGTCTGAGGCGAGGCACTACGTGGTCGGCACGGCGCGGTGGCAGCCTGCGCAGGACCACCAACTCGAGGTGTCGGGCATTTACTGCATGAATGACGGGAGCTACGTGGCCATGCCACGTTATACCTACCAGTTGAGCCAATCCACGAGCCTGTGGTTCGGGCTTGCGCTTCCGGGCGGCGATGAGGAGACCGACTTCGGAGGCCTCAGTGACGCCCGCTCGGCGACCGTCGGAGTAAAGCTGGCGTTCTGAGGGTCCGCGGCGCTCGAATACCTGTGGGGAGTCTTGTCAACTCACGGCAGCCCCGGGGGTTCTCATGTCCATCAACGGCCTCGCGCTTCGCCTTGGCCAGACGCTGGGGCCTGTCCTCGCAGGCGCGGCGTTTGGCGGCTGGGGGACCGCAGGTCCATTCCTGGTGGGCGTGGTAGCTTCCGGGGCCATGCTCGTGCTGGTCCTGCTCACTGTGCCGTCAGGGTTGCAGGGCGCGTTGCGCTCTTGACCCAGAGGTTCATGTCCTCGAGAAGAAAGAGTCCTCCGGCTGTTCACTGGCGTCATAGGATGATGTCGGGGGATGCTGCACGCTCACGCTGGTTTCCTCCTGTCACTTCGACGACCTTCTCATCTCTCACAAGCCGCAATATGCTAAGTGAGGGTGCGTTAGTCCTTGCCCCATTTCCAGTAGTTGCCGGGCTGCCGGTGTTGCAATCGGGGACGGCGCCCCCATCGAGGGGCCTTGACAAAAAACCG
>JACIXY010000032.1 GCA_014360195.1 Bacillota bacterium | reverse complement strand
AATCCTGTCAGCAATAGTAACACGCCTCTTCTCCACGCAGACCTTATAAATGGCGTAGCTACGCCATTTTCAGCGTTAATGTGTTACTATCCACTGTTCAAGACCAGACAGAAGGATATCGATAAAGCCTGGGAGGCTCTCAGACATGCCAGGAAGCCCAGAATCCACACTTTCATTGCCACTTCTCCCGTCCACATGCGCTGCAAGCTTCGCAAGAGCCCTGAGGAAGTGCTCAGAATGGCCGTGGAGGCAGTGCAATATGCCAGAAGTCTCGCAAACGACGTCGAGTTCTCAGCCGAAGATGCCGCCAGGAGCGACCGGGGATTCCTGTGCGAGATATTCGCGGCGGTGATTGAGGCGGGCGCGACCGTGATCAACATTCCCGACACGGTCGGTTACAGCACACCCTGGGAATTCGCCGATCTCGTCTCATACGTAAAAGCTCATACTGCCGGTATCGACAGGGTCACCATAAGTGTCCACTGCCACAACGATCTTGGGCTTGCGGTGGCGAACTCCCTGGCCGCGGTGACAGCTGGAGCCACCCAGGTGGAGTGCACGATAAACGGCCTCGGGGAAAGAGCCGGGAACGCCGCCCTGGAGGAGATCGTTATGGCGCTCAAGACGAGGCAAGATTATTTCGGCGTTTCAGTGGATATCGACACGAAGCATATCTACCGCACCAGCCGGCTGGTAAGCTCGCTTACGGCCGTCTTCGTTCAGCCCAACAAGGCCGTAGTGGGTGACAACGCTTTCGCACACGAATCAGGCATACACCAGGACGGTGTTCTCAAGGAGAGAACCACTTACGAGATCATGACACCTGAATCTATAGGTCTTCCCGAAAGCCGGTTGGTCCTGGGCAAACACTCGGGGCGGCACGCCTTCAACGAAAAGCTGAAAGCGCTCGGGTATTCCTTGAGCCAGGACGAGATGGAGAAAGCATTCAACCGCTTCATCGAGCTGGCTGATAAGAAGAAGCAGGTTTCTGACAGGGACATCGAGGCCATTATCCAGGACGAACTGGTTACCACGCCAGCGTTCTTTGAGTTAGAGTACGTGCACGTGATAAGCGGCAACCACGCTGTACCCACCGCCACAGTGCGAGTCAAGAACTGGGATGGCAGCGTGGAGCAAGCTGCTTGCGGCGACGGCCCCGTGGACGCTGTGTTCAGGGCGATCGATGCCGCTACCGGGATGCAAACGCACCTTGTGTCGTACTCTCTGAATGCGGTCACCGGTGGAAAAGATGCTCTGGGAGAAGCGACGGTACGAGTGAAAGATAACGGAAACACATACGTGGGAAGAGGAACGAGCACGGACGTGATAGAGGCCAGCGCCAGGGCATACGTGCAGGCCATCAACAAGCTGGTCCACAACCGACGCGCGTTCAGCGGCCGGTTGCAGAACAACGCGACCCCCGCCCTCGGGACGGACGAGCCTGTCAAGAAAGTACAAGGAGAATAGGCGTCAAAATGCTGCAAATACGGCGGACACGACAAGGGTCGGGAGTCATTCATGAGAAAGGGGTGGGGCGCCTTGGGGATGACGATAACCGAGAAGATCCTGGCTGCTCACGCCGAAAGGGATCGCGTTGAGCCAGGCGAGCTGATAACCGTCAAGGTAGACATGGTTTTGGGAAATGACATAACCGCCCCGGTAGCCATTGACCAGTTCAGGAAGACCGGTGCAAGGACAGTCTTCGATCCGAACAAGATTGCGCTCGTTCCCGATCACTTCGTCCCCAATAAAGACATAAAATCGGCGCTGCAATGCGCCAAAGTGAAGGAGTTTGCCAGGGAGCAGGGAATACCGCACTACTTTGAAGTAGGACGCATGGGCATTGAGCACTGCCTGCTTCCGGAGCAGGGACTTGTGCGCCCCGGGGACGTGATCATCGGAGCAGACTCACACACCTGTACATACGGTGCTCTAGGTGCTTTCGCCACCGGGGTGGGCAGCACGGACATGGCCGCGGCCATGACGCTCGGTGAGATCTGGCTGAAAGTGCCTGAAAGCATGAAGTTCGTGTATTACGGTAAGCCCAGGCGCTGGGTGTATGGAAAGGACCTTATTCTCTACACAATAGGACAGATCGGTGTGGACGGAGCGGCTTACAAGGCCATGGAGTTTTGTGGGGAATCCATAGAAAACCTCTCGATGGACTCAAGGTTCACAATGGCAAACATGGCGGTGGAAGCCGGGGCGAAAAACGGGATCATAGCGGCTGATGAGGTAACCCTTGAGTACGTTCGGGAAAGGGCAAAGGGTAAGTGCCGGGTTTTCGAAAGCGATCCTGATGCCAACTACAGCGCTGTGTACGAGTACGACGTAAGTAAGATTGAACCCCAGGTAGCCCTCCCTCATCTGCCGGATAACGTCAGGCCCATCAGCGAAGTTGGCGAGGTACGGATAGATCAGGCGGTGATAGGGTCCTGCACCAACGGTCGGATGGAAGACTTGAGAGCTGCTGCGGAAGTGCTACGGGGACGAAGAGTGCATCCCGAGGTGCGATTACTGGTGTTCCCAGGCACTCAGCAAATCTACCTGCAAGCTATACGTGAGGGCCTTGTTGAGATCTTCGTTGAGGCAGGCGCGGCCATCAGCACTCCGACCTGCGGGCCATGCCTTGGCGGCCATATGGGCGTTCTGGCTGAAGGAGAGAAGGCCATAGCCACCACCAACCGCAACTTCGTCGGCCGGATGGGCCACCCAAAGAGCGAAGTGTACCTATCAAACGCGGCGGTAGCGGCGGCATCGGCGGTCAAGGGGCGCATAGCCAGCCCCGAGGAACTCTAACGTGACAGGTAATCATCAGGTGCTCAAGATGCCTCCTCAACAGAGCAGGTGATGACGTTGGCTATCAAGGGCAGAGTGTGGAAATTCGGAGATCATGTGGACACCGATGCGATCATCCCGGCGAGGTATCTTCACACTTCGGACCCAGCGGAGTTGGCGAAGCACTGCATGGAAGATGCCGACCCGCGATTCGCAGGCCAAGTCCAGCACGGTGATATCATCGTGGGAGGCAGGAACTTCGGCTGCGGCAGCTCCAGGGAGCATGCTCCCATCGCCATCAAGGCGGCGGGCGTGTCCTGCGTCATAGCTGCGTCTTTCGCCCGGATATTCTTCCGCAACGCGCTGAACGTCGGCCTTCCTATCCTGGAGTCTCCTGAAGCTGCTCGGCAGATAGAACCCGGGGACCTGGTCGAGGTCTTCCTGGGCGAGGGGTTAATCCGGAACGTAACTCGGGGCGAAGAGTACCACGCCGCTCCCCTCCCAGAGTTCATGCAAAGGATCGTGGATTGTGGAGGTATCATCAACTACGTGCGCCAGAGGATACAGGATAGAGGATAGAGGATAAGGAGCACGTCATGGAGCGGTCAGCAGACGATCCCACGTAGCCCCAACACGAGCGTATGTCTAATGGGCAAGTAATAGACAAAATGCTATTCCAGTGAGAAGGCCAGGGTGCTTAAAGATGCAGGTATTTGAAATCGCCCTCCTTCCCGGCGACGGGGTAGGTCCGGAGGTAATAAGGGAAGCCAGAAAGGTACTGCTCGCGGTAGGAAAGAGGTACTCTCGTAGATTCGCATTCACAGAGGGTCTCATCGGAGGGGCCGCCATAGATGCTGCCGGGACGCCTCTCCCCGAGGACACCCTCGAGATTTGCCGCAAGTCCGGTGCCGTGCTCCTCGGAGCGGTGGGGGGCGCGAAGTGGGACGGCCTTCCGGGAGACGAACGACCCGAAGCTGGGCTTCTGGGTATACGGAAAGCCCTGCAGGTATTCGCAAACCTGCGGCCGGTGCGGGTCTTCCCTGCACTGGTCGGTGCATCCACTCTCAAGAGGCACGTGGTAGAGGGAGTAGACCTGGTGGTCGTCAGGGAACTGACTGGAGGGGTGTACTTCGGGCAGCCCAGAGGTCGTTTCGCCCGGGACGGGGGCATAAAGGCCCTGGATACCATGGTCTACACCAGGTTCGAAGTGGAACGGGTGGCAAGAGTCGCTTTTGGATTGGCTTCAAGACGGAGAAGAAGAGTAACTTCGGTGGACAAGGCCAACGTCCTGGAAAGTTCAAGGTTGTGGCGAGAAGTGGTCACCGAGGTGGGCAACGAGTACCCGGATGTCGAGCTCAACCACATGTATGTGGATAACTGTGCGATGCAGCTTATTCGTGACCCCAGGCAATTCGATGTAGTGCTTACAGAGAACATGTTCGGGGACATCCTCAGCGACGAGGCGGCCATGCTCGCCGGCTCCCTTGGCATGCTGCCTTCTGCCAGCCTCGGCCACGGCCGGACGGCCCTGTGCGAACCCGTGCATGGTTCCGCCCCTGATATCGCAGGGAAGAACATCGCCAATCCGCTGGCGACGGTGCTATCCGCGGCAATGCTCTTGAGATATTCCCTGGGCCTCGACGAGGAGTCCAGAGCCGTGGAGGAAGCCGTGATGAGGGTGCTGGAAAAGGGATACCGCACAGCGGATATCTTCATGGAAGGAACGACTCTCGTAGGCACAGCGGAGATGGGAGATCTCCTTGTCGAGGAGATCCTCCGGGGTGCGTGAGGCGCGACGGCTGTCTCGGTTCTGGTGTCGCCTCAGCCCTCAGCATACCGCATGCGGCCAGGAGCTCTGGGCTTCGCGACGGGAATTCCCTGATTCGCCCTGATTCGCTTTGACAATGGACCCATGTATTGACACAACGTGCAGCTTGTTGCTAAGCAGTTTGTAAGATGTGGTGAGGTGAAGCTGTGATGGCATGGGTAGAAGGGACCTTTATATGGTTCGACGGGGATTTCGTCAGGTGGGAGGACGCGAAAATACACGTGCTGAGCCACGTCGTGCATTACGGCTCTGGGGTGTTTGAGGGAATCAGAGCGTACAAGACCCCCACCGGCACTGCGATCTTCCGCCTGGGCGACCACGTGAGGCGGCTATATGATTCTGCCAAGATATACCGCATGGACATACCATACTCGCAGGAGGAGCTGACCCGGGCAATAATCGAGACTGTTGCCCGCAACGGTTTCGATTCATGCTACATAAGGCCCCTCGTATTCCGTGGGTATCACGAGCTCGGCCTGAATGCGCTCATGAGCCCGGTGCACGTAATCATTGCCGTCTGGGGATGGGGCACTTATCTCGCAGCTGATGCCGGCGCCGGGGGCGTTGACGTTGTGGTGGCCTCGTGGAACCGCATAGCTCCGAACACCATGCCCCCGATGGCCAAGGCCTGCGGTAACTATATCAACTCTCAATTAATGAACATGCAGGCCGTAGTAGACGGATATCATGAGGCAATCGCCGTTGGAACCGATGGACTCCTATCAGAAGGGACCGGCGAGAACCTTTTCGTGGTGCGCGACGGGACCATCTATACCCCGCAGCTTGCTTCGTCCATTCTCAACGGGATAACCCGGAGCACGGTCCTGACCATCGCGCGTGACCTTGGGATTCCCGCGGTCGAACAACCGCTCCCCAGGGAATTTCTATACATCGCCGATGAGGTTTTCCTCACTGGTACTGCGGCGGAGATTACCCCCGTTCGGTCTGTCGACAGAATCCTGGTGGGGAACGGAGAGCCCGGCCCCATCACCCGCAGGCTGAGAGAGGCGTTCTTCGCGATTGTTGAAGGCAGAGCACCTGACTCGCACTCGTGGCTCACGCCCGTCTACTCTTGACGTGAGGCGTGGTGGGTTGTATAGTGACGACAACACCACTTCCCGTCACCAATACGCTTCCCGACGAGAAGCAGAAGGATGTGAAAGCAGCAAACCCGGGAGCGGTAACGGACCGGCAAATCACCGAATCTCCTGCTGACGTGCCGCCCCCGCGATGTCTGCAGATGTCTGCATACGGAGGCGCGTCGCATGGCAAAAGTAGTCGGATTCATCGGCTCGGGTACCCTTGCCAACGTCCTCGTGAAGGGGATGATCAAGGCAGGTTCGGCAAAACCCGAGGACATAGTGGCAAGTGACGTGGACGCGGACCGCCTCAGCCGGCTAGCCGAAGAGACCGGCATCAGGGTAACCCGGAGCAACAGGGCTGTGGTTGACGCAGCGAGCGTGCTGTTTCTCACGGTCAAGCCGCAGGTCATAGACATAGTGGTAGATGAGATCTCGCGCTACGTCAGGGCTGACCAACTCGTGGTCTCGCCGGTTGCAGGCGTGTCCACGGAGTCTCTGGAAAGCGCGTTCCCTCGCAGGGTCAGGGTTCTGCGCATCATGCCCAACACCCCTTGCCTGGTGATGGAAGGGGTGATCGCGGTGTCCACAGGGAGGTATGCGAGCCAGAAAGACATCGCGGAGCTTTCCGACTTCCTTGGCCCCCTTGGCACGATCGTTACGGTCCAGGAAGATCTCATGGACTCTGTAACCGCTTTGAGCGGGAGTGGACCTGCGTTTGTGTACACGATCATCGAGGCGCTCGCGGACGGCGGAGTCAGGGTGGGGTTCTCCCGCGATGTGGCGTTGCAGTTGGCCGCGCAAACCGTCTTGGGAGCAGCGAAGATGGTTCTTGAAACGGGCAATCACCCGGCGCATCTGCGCGACATGGTAACATCGCCTGGCGGCACAGCCATAGCCGGGCTTCATGCCATGGAGCGCGGGTCGATCCGGGCTTCCATAATGGACGCGGTAGTGGCGGCTGCGCAGCGCTCGAGGGAACTTGGACAGATACTTGCCGAGGAACGCCGAAAGGCGCGCGAGCTTCCGGCATAGGATGGTATGTGTTCCCCCTGATATAGACGGTGGTTTCGGGATCGACATCCACGCTCCGGCCGCCCTCGGCGTCCCGTACGAAGGTGAGTAGAGCAGCTCTACACGGCATTGCGCATCGGGTATCGCTCGCACATGCCCGCTCCTACGTCACGCCCCGGTGTCATGTGCCGTCGCGCCGTCGCCGGAACCCTCGACACCGGGACCGGGACCGAGACCGGCACCGGCACGGCGGCGGACGAGGTAGGCCGCCGCCACCAGCGTCGCAACGGCTGCGAGCACAAGGGCAGCCGAGACGGTCCCCGACAGTACGAGGTTTAGCGCGCCGCCGGCACCAAACGCAGCGACTACCATTGTTCCCGCCGCCTTCACCATGTCGGCAGTCCCGAGTTCGCGCAGGAGCACCACGAACGTCGCCGCACACGGGAAGTAAGCTGTCAGCACCACGCTTGCCACCGCAAGCTGGCGCGCGTTTAGGCCCAGCGGGCCGAGCATCCCGACGGCCACGTCCTTCCTGAGGAAACCCATGAGCAGGGCCACGGCCGCATCCGGAGGAAGGCCCAGAAGCCCGCTCAGGACCGGCGCAAGCAGCCTGCTGGCGACATCCATGAGGCCGGACGCGTGCAGCAGGTTCACGATGAGGACGCCGAGCAGCACGTACGGCACCGCGTCGGCGAGGAATATACGCACCCGCATCCAGACCTTCCTTAGAAGCCCCACGAAGTACGGAAGGCGATAGGGCGGGATCTCGATGAGCAGCGGCGGGCTCTGGCCAGGCAGCACCGAGTTCAGCACCAGGCCCAGTGTGAGCCACAGCACGAACAGGGTCCCGTAGATGTATGCGAGGTATGAGCCGCCGTGCCGACCCACGAGGCCCACGATCATGGCGCTCTGGGCCATGCACGGTACGCCGATGGACAGCATCGCCGCGGCGATGAATTTCTCGCGCCTGCTCTCGAGGACACGCGTGGCCAGCACCGCGGGGACGTTGCACCCCAGGCCCAGGACCATCGGGACGACCGCATATCCATGCATGCCCAGGGCGTGCATGAGGTTATCCAGCAGCACCGCGAGGCGCGGAAGATACCCGACGTCCTCCAGGATGCTGAGTACGAGGTAGAACGCCAGCACGTACGGGAGCACCATTGCGATGGGCACATACAGCCCCGTAGTCAGAAGGCCCAGCGACTCCACGAAGTCCACCTGCCCCCCGACCAGGTGCCCGATGAGCATGTCATGGATGAAGCCTGCCGGTCCGAGCGCCGCGTCAAGTTTCATGACGAGGGGTCTTGCCAGACTTTCGAAAGCCGGGTCGAACACGTACGCGATGAGTCCCTCTCCGATGAAGCGAATGACCGCGAATGAGAGAGACAGCACGGCCGCCGCCATGAGAAGTCCGGTGACCGGCTTCATACTGGCGTCTTCAAGGATGTCTCGCACAGAGTGGTGCCGGTGAGTGATCGCTTGTACCTCGCGGGTGATGCGGCCGACCTCGGCCCAGCGCTCGTCGGGCGTCCGCGCCGGTGTCGTTGGCGGAGGCAAGCGTCCCGGCGATTCCACCACGGACGCATAGCGACGCGGGACATGGGTCGCCCCTCCCACGACCCCAGCCTCGGTGCCAGCCTCAGCTCGGGCCCCGGCCCCAGCCCTGGCCTCAGCTCCGGCTTCGGCTCCAGCCCGGGGTTCGGCTCCGGCCCGGGTTTCGGCTCCGGTTTCAGCTCCAGTTCCAGCTCCGGCTCTGGCTCCGGCTCCGGCTCCGGCTCCGGCTCCGGATTCTGCCGGGTTCCAGGCCGTATCCCTGAGTCCCGCTCCTTCGCAGCATCCCGCCTCTGCGGCAACCCTGTCGAGCAGCACGTCGATGCCCGCCCCGGTCAGCGCCACGGTCGGCACCACAGGCACGCCGAGGAGATCCTCCAGCTTCCTCACGTCGATGGAAATACCCTCATGCCGGGCCTCGTCCCACAGGTTGAGCGCCACCACCAGCGGGACACCCCTCTCGAGCAGCTCGAGGGTCAGGTGCAGGTTCCGCTCGAGGTGAGTTGCGTCCACCACGTTCACGACGACATCGCCGTCCTGCAGGCCGTCCAGCAGGCTGACCGCCACTTCCTCGGCCTTGCAGGTCGGCTCAAGGCTGTACGTGCCCGGGGCGTCGATGACCTCTGCCTTCTCGCCGCCCCTCAGCCTGGTCACCCCTTTTGTGAACTCCACGGTGGTACCCGGGTAATTCGACGTGATGACCTGCGTGCCTGTGAGGCGTGAGAAGACGACGCTCTTGCCGACGTTGGGGTTGCCCATCAGCAGGATCCTCATGCGCCGTCGCCCCCTGCCTGCTGCGCACCGCTGATCTCATCGCGTGCGCCGTGGTGAACCCCGCCGTCGTGAATCGCGCCGTGGTTAACCGGCCGGACCAGCACCTTCCGAGCCATGCCGTACCCCATCGCTACTCTTGTGTCGTGCACCTCCACGGTAACCGGTCCCCGCAGGAACACTGAGCTTATCTTCTTTATCTCCGTCCCGGGCCTGATGCCCAGGGCCTCAAGGCGCCCCACCAGGCCGTGCCCCCCAAGGATTTCAACGACCTGGACCACCTCGCCCTCGCGGACATCCACCAGGGAAATCGGCCGGGCGTCGTCTCCCACCATTTCTCGTCCCCCACTCCCTGCTTCGTCTTCAGTCTGCATCTCCTGCATGACTCGCCATTGCGCTTACTGAGAATGATTCTCACTTATATTCTACGAGCATGGTCCTCCCCTGTCAACGGGTAAAGCAGGAGGAAGCAGAAGGAGGCAGGAGGAGGCAGGAGGAAATCCACCAAGCAACGTCCGCGCGAAGAGGCAAGGTGGTTGTTTTGAGGCCGCCTGCCGCGCTTGCGTTGGTTGTTTTTGGGCCATCTCGGCGAGCCGTGGGGCCAGACTGGCTCTTTTCCGACCAGTTTCGGCAAGGAGGTGGCGACTTAGTTACCACCGCGTGCGGGCGAACTGGCAACTTTGTTACCAGCTTGCCGGGCCTGCGAGTGAAAGTGGTCAGGATCTTACCAGTTCGCGGGCAAGAGTGGCCATTCTCCTACCACCGCAGGCGGCCGTCCTGGCGGTTTCTTGACCGCTCTGCCACGACTCCGCCTGTATGTGGTTAGAATTCGGCCAGTTCGTCCGCAACAGTGGTCGCCGAGTTACCACTACCAGCGGCCATCCTGATGATTTCGTGGCCACCCTCGCGCGCCTTCGCCCGAAAGCGGCAAGAATCCAGCCATCTCCGCCCAAAAAGTGGTCGACCAGTTGCCACCACGCTCCGGTCCCGAGCAAGGGTGGCAACGTTTTTGTCCCTTTGCGGCGCCACACTGGTAAGTTGGCTACCACCTGCTTACAGGATGACCAGCGTGGGAATTCCGAGACCCGGGAAGAAATCTTACGCGATTTCCCTTACCACTGTGCCACTCTATCTGGGTCACGCTCGCCGGAGGGTTCCCTCCTCGCTTTGGCCATTCCTTACGTCCAAGCCGACAAGCGTTTTCGCGCCGCCTGCGGACGGGCCGGAGGCCAGCACCGACGGGAGGTCCCCCACGGGCACCACCTGCTCCACGAGCGGCTCGACTTTCACGGCGCCGCTTGCCAGGAGGGATATGGCCCTCGAGAAGGTGAACGGGTTGACATAAGATCCCTGGATACGGAGTTCCTTCTTGTAGATGGCAAACGGGCTCACAGGGCCCTTCGCGTCCTCCGGGACGACACCGAAGAGCAGAATGCACCCGCCCCTGGCGGCAATCCGCACGGCCGCTTCGACGGTCTCCGGCCGCCCGACCGCCTCGATGACGATGTCCGCCCCCGCCGGCGCCACGGCCCGCACCTGCTCCTCCAGGTCCGCGGACAGAGGGTCCACAGCAAGGGTCGCGCCAAGTTCCAACGCCAGCTCGCGCTTCTTCTGAACTGGTTCGCTTACAATGAGCGTCGTCGCCCCACTCCTCTGCGCGAGCTGTAGCAGGATAAGCCCGATTGTGCCGCCGCCGAGCACGACCACGGTGTTGCCGGGCCTGATCCCGGCGAGGTCGATGCCGTGGACACAGCACGCCACGGGCTCGACAAACGCCCCCTGGACGGCCGGCATGCCGGCGGGAAGGACGTGGCACTGCGTGGCGGGGACAACGGAGTATTCGGTAAATCCCCCGTCCATGGTGACACCGAGCGCCTCCATGGACTCGCAAAGGTGGACCTTGCCCAGCCTGCAGTGGTAGCACCGCCCGCAAGCGATATTCGGGTCCACCGCCACCCTGTCACCAGGCTGCAGGCCTGCAACGCCTTCACCCAGCGCGACCACCTCGCCGCAATACTCGTGCCCGAGAACCACGGGGGGACGGGCCGGGGCCTCGCCCTTGAATATGTGGAAGTCGGTGCCGCACACGCCGCATGCCTCGACCCGGACGAGGACCTCACCGGGCCCAGGGGACGGAACGTCGCGATCCTCAATCACAACGCTTCCGGGCCGCCGGAACACGGCGGCCGACATCTTACCCAGAACTCCGCGCATCTAGAAATGCCCGCACCTCCTGTGCTGTGGGCAAGGCCGGGATGGCGCCTAGCTTCGTTGTGCAGAGCGCGCCCACAGCATTCGCAAGCGTGAGCACCCTCATCCACTCCGCCTCGCCAAGAGTGCGCAGCGCCGTTCTTGTCGTCGTTGCAGCCCTGCTGGCAGCACCAGTGCCGGCGCCATCGCCGGAGGCAGCCCCAACACCAGCATCAGCATCAGCATCAGCATCAGGACGAGCGCCAGGACGAGCGCCAGCACCGGGACGAGCGCTAGGACGAGCGCCAGCACCAAGGCCAGCATCAGCGTCAGCGTCAGCGTCAGCACGAGCACCAGCAACAGCGCCGGCGCCAGCGCTAGTGCCAGCGCCGGTACTAGCGCTAGCGCTAGCGGCAGCACCAATGCCGGTGCCCACGGTAGCGCCAGCTGCCTCGATGAGGCCCACAAGAAGACCCGCCACGAAGGCGTCTCCCGCGCCCGTCGTGTCCACCGCCTGGACGTCGAACCCGGAGACCTCCAGCCATAGCCCGGTGGACCCGCCCGTGGACCCGCCGAGGGCTAGTGCGCACCCGTGCCTGCCACGCGTCACCACAATGGCGCACTCGGCTGCCACAACGTTGCGCAGTCTTCGCACCCCCTCCGCGACCCCATCCGCCCTGGTCAGGAAGGCTAGTTCTTCCTCGCTAACCTTTATGATGTCGGCCGAAGGAGCGGCAGCAAGGATGGCGGTCCGCGCCTCGTCCGGTGTGGGCCACAGCGGAAGCCGCAGGTTGGGGTCGTAGGAGACCAGTGCCCCGGCACCCTTGGCGGCCTCCACGGCAGCCAGCGTGGCCGATCGCGACGGTTCAGTTATGAGCGAGATGGACCCGTGATGGAACACCTGGGCCTCGGCGATGAGGCCAGTATCGATCTCGCTCGGTTCGAGAAGCATGTCGGCGCTGGGATGCCTGTAGAACATGAACTCCCGCTCGCCGTCCGGACCAAGCGACACGAAGGCAAGCATCGTCCTGGCCCTGTCCTCGTATCTTACGCCGCGCGTGTCAACGCCTTCCCGGGCGAGCGTCTCCCCCAGGAAACGACCGAAGTCGTCGCTCCCCACCTTGCCGATGAATCCAGATGTCCGGCCCAGCCGCCTCACTCCCACCGCCACGTTCGCGGGGGCGCCGCCCGGGGCCTTCGTGAACCCTGGCGAGTCCTTTATGGCTACCCCGCTCTTGACGGATACAAAGTCGATGAGCATCTCGCCCATTGTTACTACTTCAATCAATGCAGCATCTACTCCCCCAGGCAACGCAACTGGAAACAGTGTGGCGAGAGCAGAGTGACGCCCAGCCCCGTCGCGCCCGCGCCTGCGACAGGTGCCGGCACGTCCTCGGGGCGCAGCACCCCCAGCTCAATCATGTCCATTTGCTTCACGGCCTCACGCATCCTCCCAGAGACTCGCCCAAGAGGCGGATGAGCACCTGTCTAAGGACGACCATGACCACGAGCAGCAACGCCGCCATAGCGCAGGCCCGACCCCACCATGCCGATCTGGTAGAACTCGATGCCGTGGACGTCCACCCAAAGAAGCTCGGTGGCGTCGGCTGGTCCCCGACGCTTGAGGGCGAACGCGACATCAAGCATCTTCAGGGCGTCCACGGTGCGGAGCAACAAGGCGACGAGGATTATCGGCTGAAGCAGCGGCAGCGTCACACACTGCAACATCTCCCGCGGCGGCGTGCAGTCCACGAGCACGGCCTCCAGCGGCGTCCCTGGGATGGCGCTCAAGCGCGCCAGGAGGATCAACGCCACGAAAGGGAGATCAGAAGTGTAGGTCTAATGCACTGGCCTGAGATGAACTTGGAGTTTGTTGTCCTGTTCATGACGACGCCAACCAGTGCCTCCCCGACGCACAAAACCCGCAACCTTTTCACCTTCTGTTACTTTATGCCGGTTCGGGCCACGCTGGCCACGAAACGTCCCTGGAGAACAGCAAAGAGCACCAAGACAGGTACGGTCATCATCGTGGCGAAAGCCATGATTTCGCCCCAGACGCGGGGATACTGCCCTCCGAAGAAGACTTGCATCGCTACGGTCAGGGGCCGGTACTCGGGTCCCCTAGTCACCATCAGGGGCCACAGGAACGACCCCCAGTGTGTGAGAAAGTGCAGAATAGCAACGCTGGAAAGGACCGGCTTAGAGAGGGGTAAAGCCACTCGCCAGTATATCCCAAACCATCCGGCGCCGTCGATGAGAGCCGCTTCCTCCAGCGCATAGGGCAACTTAAGAAAGAACTGGTAAAATAGATAGATATAAAAGGGATTCGCTATGAAGGGGACGATCTGCACGTGATAGCTATTCAGCCAGCCAAATCTGTTCGTCAACAGTAACAGAGGCACGGCGATGGCCTCAAACGGTATGATCATCAGGGCTACAATGAATGAGACAAGGGTCCCCCGGCCCCGCCAGGAGAAACGGGCCAGAGAATATGCAGCCATGCTGTTGACGAGAAGGCCGGCCAGGACTGTTGTGGAAACAATGAAAACGGAGTTGAACATGAAGCGCCCGAAGGGCATCCGATTAAAGACCTTAATGTAGTTCTGAATGCCCACAGGTGATGGTATGAAAGCCCTTGGAGTGGACATATTGCGCAGCAAGCTCACTTCATCGGGATTCAGAGACGAAGCGATCATGTACAGCAACGGCAAGAGGAAGAACAGGCCGAATATCACCAGCAGCGTGTATCCAGCAACTCTTCTGATCTTCATGCGCCTGCAGACATTGATCACATTGACCACACTCTCTAGCCCTCTTTCTCTTCCCAGAGCACGAATCGCTGGGCAACAGAAACCGCCAGCACAATCAGGAAAAAGGCTATCGTCATGGCGGAGGCGTAGCCTATGTTGAGTCTGCGGAAAGCCGTGTTGTAGATGTGTAACATGACGGTGTAAGTAGCGTCCTGGGGTCCTCCTGCAGTCATCACCATGACCTGGTCGAACAGGCGGAACGCCAGTATCGTAGTTGAAACCAGCACAAAGGTGATTGTGTTCCGCAGTCCTGGCAAGGTGATGTGCCAGAACTTGCGTATGGGGCTGGCCCCATCCACATCTGCGGCCTCGTACAGGAACTCGGGAATCTCCTGAAGGCCCGCCAGGAAGATCAGCATCTGAAATCCCACGCCCTGCCAGATGGACATGAACATTATGGCTGGAAAAGCCCAACTCCTGTTCCGCAGGAAGTCAACAGCCTCCCAATGGCCGAAAGATACAGAGGACAGGAGCCTGTTAACTAGACCGTCCGGGTGATACAGGAAACTCCAGATCACTGATACCACGACCATGGTGGTCACTGTAGGCATGAAGTATAGCGTCCGGAAAAACTTGGTGAACCTGAGCTTCGCGTTCACCAGCAAGGCCAATGCGAGCGCGAACGCGCTTTGCAGCGGGACGACGACAAGTACGAAGACGAAGTTGTTCTTCAGCCCGGCCCAAAACTGAGAGTCCCTCAGCATCATCACGTAGTTCTGCCAGCCGACAAACCGGGTGGGAACCGGCCCAGGTATCAGCCGCTGGTTCGTGAAGGACAATACGATGGCCATGAGAAACGGCGTAACCATGAACACGAGCAGCAGGATGAAAGCGGGAAGGAAGAGACTGACTTGAGTTACCAGTTCTCTTCTGCGCATCATCTCACTTCTTCCCTTTGAAACTTCGAGCTATGCGTGTCCTGTACCGACACAAGACGCCACGCAAGCGCACACTCGTCCCGTATGGGAGGGGGGGAGTCCCCCCTCCCACCTCCCTACCTCAGAGCTCATACTTACTTCAGACCCATGTACTTTATCTCCTCATTTATCCGCTTCACAGCCTGATCCAACTCCTTGCGGACGTCAGCGCCGCTTATGATGTTGTCTATGGCCTCAGCGAAGTAGCTGGTCAGTGCGGGGTATGCCGGCGTGACAGGCCTGGGAATTGCGATTTTCTGCAGTTGCTGTACGAATATGTTAAGGGGTCCTCCCGGTTGGTACGCCTTGGAGAGACGAGCTGCGGATACCCGCGAAGGAACGGCACCGTTGGCGTCGGTCATCCGCACGATCTCCTCGGGACGCAGTATGAACTCCAGGAATTGCCATGCAGCGTCAGGGTACTTACAGTTGCTGGTGATCGCCCACGCCCAGGAGCCCATACCAGTTGCTTGGCGGAAGAACTTGGGCATGGGTATCAGGATCAGGTCCTCGCCCAGCGCCTGCTTGTACGGCTGCCATACCCAGTGCCCCACCCAGGAGAGAGCAGCGCGGCCATCGATGAACTCGGTATCACCGGGAGGGTTAGGATCTGCATAGCCCTGGGCGAAGAGGCTCTGGAACCACGCGGCTGCTGCCAGGGCCTCGGGCCCGTTCAACACTCCCTCGGCTGAAAGCATGGTCTTTCGGTCGATCATGTCGGCTCCGAACCCCTGGAAGATGGGCAGAAAACCGTAGGAGAACCACTCACCCCGTCCGTAGTTGATCTTGAAGTCGAGGGGATACTTCACTTTGGGATGTGCCTTCAGCTTTCTCAAGATTTCCATGAACTCGGTGAATGTCCAGGCATCATCCACGCTGACGGGGATGCGCGCCCCTACGTCTTTCAAGTACCGCTTGTTGGCCCACATGGCAAGCCCCGAGTCGAAAGTCCCGAGAGCATAGATCTTCCCCTTATATTCTCCTTGAGCAATAATGGAAGGTAGCAGGTCTTTCTTCAACTGTGGCGTAATGTACTTATCGAGGGGGCGGAGATAGCCGGACCAGGCATAGTTGGCGATGAAGGGCCCATCTAGGTCTAAGATGTCCGGCAGCCCCCCTGCCAAGGCCGCCGCTTGTACCTGCTCGTTATAGCCTCCCTCAGGGATCTCCACCGCCTTGATGACAACCTGATCTTGCATCGCGTTAAAGGTCTTCACTTGATACTCAAGGACGGCCCTCTCCTCAGGTTTCCCGGAGTGGTACCAAAGCACCAGTTCAGTCTTGGCAAGAGCCGGCACAGCAAGAGTCATCACGAGCAGACACGCCACGACAACTATTCGCAAGCTTCGCATTGCGGTACCTCCCTTCAGGGATTTGCGTTTCCCCTTGAAAATGGACCATTGTTGCACCCATTCTCATACGCGGTGGCGGCGAGGCCACCATGGGACGTTCCGCGAAAACCGAACTACTCCCGAGCCTGGAACTACCCATTTCTCACCCCCCATCCCGTCGGAGCGCCTTCTGCAATCGCTCAACGACCCTCCACCGTTGCGTGTTTTCGAAGGCACCTTCCGCACGGCTGTAGAGCCTCAACCTGATCTCAACGGCCTGGCTAGCTGCAACCGGGGAAAACGCCAGGGTTCCCACTTCCGCCACACTGTCCGCCCCCACGAGGAGGTTCTCCAGTCTCCCCCGTTCCAGCTCGCAACCAGACCCATCTATCAGGTTGAGTGTCAAGCTGTCGCATACCAGTTCGCGATGCAGGTCGTTTATCACATGAACCGAAATCGCCACTTCATCCTTGCCCACCCTCTTCAGACTGGCAACCGGCAACACCGGCTGGAATTTCTGCCGTATGACGTCATAAGCCATCTTGGGATGTCGCAGGTGATCCACGACGGACCAATCCGCCGACGGGTAAGTACTCACCAGGTGGAAGGCCAGCAGCCCATTGCAGTTGGCGTATTTCTTGAGTCTCAACTCCTCGATGTGGTATTCGTAGCTCCGCGCCTGGTATTCTTGAGAGACCCGACACAACTCGTCCAGACTATCAGGCATAACTCCGGTAGCTTTCAGGAAAACATCCGGCTGAAATCCGATCTGTTTCAACCCCTCGACGCCGACGACTTCCGGGGTCAAGTCCTCATGATTCGGAAGCGATTGAACCCCAAACTCCGTCACAAAACAGGGGTTGCAGTTGGTGACATCCTCCACCTTCCCCCAGTACCAGCCCGTCCAGCAGACACTGAGATTTGCAGTTTCCTCTTCGGTTAACCTGGTGAAGCGTTGAAAGTCGAGGACAGACTGGGGCTCTTCACCGCGCAAAGCCAGGACGCTGTTCCTGATGACGGGCCTCGTTGTATCGAGTTCCTTGACCGTCCGGCTTACCACCTGGCTCAACTTGTTGAAGTCCACGTACCGGGGTTCGCTGTGAGTGCACCAGAGAAAGATCGACGGGTGGTGTGAATAGTCCAGCACGATCTGACTCGCCACAGCCTGCGCCTTCGCGATGAAATCAGGGGTGTTGCTATAGCCCCACTGAAATGGCAGGTCCTGAAACACCAGCAGCCCTTTGCGGTCACATAGGCTGTAAAACTCGTCACGAGTCACATGACCGAAGACCCTTACCATGTTGGCATTGGCCTGCAGCATCAACTCCAGGTCCTCGGTCAATGCCAGTTCTTTCCGCGTTCGGTGAAAGACCGATGACATATAATCAAAGCCCCGGGCGAAGAACCGGCGGTTGTTAATATACAGGCCCCAGCCGTCATCCCTGGCCACCCGCCGGAAGCCCGTGCGTTGGCACCACACCTCCTCGACTCCTCCTTCAGGGGAGTGTACCGTGAGTTTCACCTTATAAAGATGCTGCTTCCCCATGTCCCTGGCCCACCACAGCATGGGCTCTGCTACCTCGAAGCAGAGTTGCACATTGTTGAGGCCGGGCAACAAGTCGACACTTCGGGTGAAGGAATATCCGTTCCCTTCGAACTCATCGGGTTCCAACCGCACCTGAACAGGATAACTTCCGGGGCGTCCTTTGTGGTAAATGCCGAGTCTCACGCAAAGGGTGCCGCGCGTCAGATCCTGTGAGAGGTATGTGAGTATGCTCTTTTGCGTGCATACGAGGGTGTCATAACCCACTAAGCCGACATGTCCTACAATACCGCCTGTGGCCAGGACGGGAACGGGATATTTCTCAGAGAAACTCGACGGTACCAGGGGATCATTGACGGGACCTTGCTTACAGGGAACGCAGTCCCAGTGCAGGTTGGCGCCTTTCACCTGTGTCTTGCGTTCCGGATGGACTGGCAGAACAGAGGTGACGAAGACCACCAGCCTGTTCTCCCCCTCCTTAAGAAGGTGTGATACATCCACGTTCAGGGAGCAATACTCACTTTCAACGGGCCCAAGGTAGACGTCGTTGAGCCACACCTCCGCCACGTAATCAACGGCCCCGAGATGCAGCATATAGTGCGGTTTGTCCGCTCGCCAGGAGAAGCTCTTACGGTATACCACCGTACCTTGGAAGGAGTAACCTTGTTCCTGCCAGTAACCAGGCACTTCAAGCCGCTCAGAAAAGTCCCACTCGTGGCCGGGATGAGTCATACCCGGCTCCAGCTCGTGCGGAGAAAAGTGAGCCTCCCAAATCCCATCGAGGGACCGATAATCCTTACCCACGGCCGACCCTCCCCACCGACTCCCGCCAAACCAACTGTGCTTTCAGCACGATGTTCTCCGGGCCTGCCTTGCCACTGATAGCTTGAAGCAGCAGGTTACCCGCTAGAACGCCCATGGTAAAAGCAGGTTGGCGGACAGCACTGATGGGGGGATCAAATAACCTGGTCCAGTCCTGATCATCGAACCCTACCAGGGAAATATCCGCAGGTATCCTCAGGTTCAACTCTCTGATGGCTCTCAGGACACCACACGTGGTCTTGTTGCTAGTGGCGATGATGGCGGTACACCGGTTTGCTCGGAGGACATCCTTTGAAGCAGCATAAGCTTCAGGCTCTTTGAACCGCCCATGAACTACCGGGCAGTCCTCTTTCTTGAGCCCGAGGATCTCTAGCGCCTCCCGGAAGCCCTCTGTCCTCTCTCTCCCAGTGTATATCTGCGAATCGCCGGCCACTAAGCATATCCTCCGATGACCCAGGTCAAACAGCCTACGCACCGCTTGGAATATGGCGTCCCTGTTGTCCACGGTCACGCTGGACGCTTGAAACCCATTATGAACCCTGTCAATGAAGACTATCGGGACCTTGGCACCCACAATCTCCCTGTACAAGTCTTCTGTGCCTGCAGTGGGAGCAGCGATGATGCCGTCGATACCGTGGTCTATGAAGGACTGGAGGTGCTCACCTTCTATCTCGCTGTCTTCATCAGTGTTCACGATGGACGTCAGGTAGCCGGCGGTTCTCAGCACACTCGCAACGCCGTAAGAAACCGTAGCAAAGAAGGGGTTTGATAGGTCTGGAACAATCATCCCGGTCGTTCTGCGAAGTTGATGTCTTCGCGACAACTTAAAGGGATAGTTCAGGTCTTGTGCTGCCTGAAATATCTTCTCCCGTAACTCTGGGCATACTCCCGGCTTGTTACTCAAAGCCCGGGATACGGTCGATTCGGAAATGCCCAGGGTCTTAGCTATGTCTACCAAGCGAACTCGAGGCATGGCCCAACGCCTCTCACATGGTTCTCCTGCAAGAAGACCGACTCAATTCCTTATCCAATTCTACATGCCTACGCCACGTCTGGCAAACCATGTATAGCACTGTCTTGCCGCAATAACCGGCTATTCTTGCAGGATTCTTGCGCATTTCTTGCAGATGCTGAGCATTTCTCTTGGTCAGCACTCACCTCGGGCGGCACACGTCGAGGAGGCCAATCCCACGCCGGGCGGATGCCCGGCGACCCCCGACACCACCGAGGCGCGAGAACGTGGTCGCAAGCTGCTCTCAAACTGAGCGGCCTCGGCCACGCCCGCCCTGCCCGACGTGCCTGCCGCGTGCCATGCCATGCTTTGGCCTGCCCTTCCCTGGCCCTTGCCTTGCCTTGCCTGTCCTGGCCTGGCCTGGCCTGTCCTGGCCCGGCCTGGCTTGGCTTGGCTTGGCCTGGCCTGGCCTGGCCGACCTGGCACCGAACCATCGGGGCAGACGGCCTCAGGTCACGTCCTTAGGTGATGTCCTCGGGTCCGGGGAGGGCCCATCTGCGAGAGAGGCAAACGCTCGTCTACACGTGCCGTTGCCGAGCATGCAGAGCGAAACTGGGACGCCGGACGCCGGCGCCGGCGGATCAGGCGCCGTATACGCACACTATGGTCTCGCCACATATAGATGCCCAACCTCAAACTTGAACAAGCGTGCGGCTACATGGGTGCGCAGTCGGGCGCACCGCGCCATGCACCCGCCCGAAGGTTTGAGTTCGATGTTGCACGTTTACAGGCTAGCGCAGCAGGCTGCCGTAGGCGCATCAATGATATTGTCATTGATGAATGATGTCGTCCGTGACTTGCCTTCAAGTTTGATATTGCGTGTTTATGGGCGGGCACGTGCCAGCCAGCCAGCCAGTCAGCCAGCCAGCAGTCACCAGCCAGCAGCCAGCCAGCAGCCAGCCAGCCAGCAGCCAGGATGCGACTGATCCCCCGAGGACCAGGTCGCGGGTAGACCTGATCCCGTAGGGATCAGGCCGGGTAGGAATCTGGTCCTCTGGGAACCACCTCTGCCGCGCCCCATCGTCGAAACCAGGCAAGGTGGAGCACCAGAGCCCAGGTCCCGCGTGAAGATGGTCCTCTGGGGACCAGCCTGGCACCACGTCCTGGTCCTCTCGTGACCAGGACGCCTCGGCCGCCGCCGGGGGTGGTGCACCAGGGACCAGGTTGCCTGCGAGGTTGATCCCCTGGGGACCATCCGCACGCAAATCCTGGTCCCCTGGGGACCAGGCGTTCTTGGACATCTCGCAAGGTGGTGACGTGGGGACCAGGTGTCGGACGAAGTTGGTTCCCGGGGGACCATCTTCGCGCGTAACCTGGTCACTAGAGGACCAGATCCGGCATCCTCGTCGCCCGAGCGCCAGGAGGGTGGGTCTCTGGTAACCACATTCCGCACGGGCTTGCTCCTCCAAGGACCACCCGCACGCAAATGCTGCGCCCCTGGGGACCGGCTGCCTATGGGCATCTTGAAAACTGGCCAAATGGGGACCAAGTGGCGCTCGAACTTGGTTCCCTGGGAACTATCTCCGCGTGGAACCTGGTCACCGGTGGACCAGCTCTGCCTTCCCGGCAGCTGAACCGCGATGAGGGTGGATCTCTGGTAACCAGATTTCGCACGGGCTTGCTCCCGCATGGACCACCCGCGCAGGAGATCCTGGGGTCCCAGGGACCGCCCAGGGACGAACGCAGCCAGGCGGCCACCACGTGACAATGGCGGCAGTCGCCGCCGGGCGCCAGGGCCGTGGCCCTGCGGCTCGGAAGGAAATACGAAGCATATCCCGAAGTATACGATGTAGGTGAGGGTGCGGAAATGTTCCCGGCTTCTGGGAGCGGTTGGCGGCGACTCAAGGAAAGAGTGCAGCGCCGGCAACCTGGCAACGCCTGGAACAGGGCCAAGAACCAACGCACGAGACTGTTGAACTTCACCAGCAGCTGCCAGTCTGGCCGGGCACGGCGATGGTCTTGCACCATTCAACCAGGCTGTGTCGCCGTGATGTGGGAAACATCAACAGTCTCATGCACTCTCACTTAGCCCATTTTCCGCATTAGGAGCGCGGCCAAATCGAGCGATGACCTGCTAAAAGGCCTGTTGCCGGGGTCCTCCAACTCTTTTGCGGCACGCGACTATTGCGCCCTTTAGCTGGGAAGATGTTTCTACTGCGGAAAATGAGCTTAGTAAACCCCATCGCCTCTGGAGGGAAAAGCTTGCGAAGGTACGTGCCGAGGAGGGCCAGGCAGCGACGGCGGGTTCTGGTCACGGCCACACTGTGGCTCATTGCCGCATGCGCTGTGGCAGGGCTTGTTGTGGCCAGAAACCCTGCGCTCATCCCCGGTGCGTCCGAGTTTTTCGAGCGTGCGGCTGTCGTACGGGATCTCCTGTGCCTCCGGCGCACCCTGCAGGTGACCGTGCGGAGCGCGGAGTTCTGGGGGCCGGACCTCCTCATCGTGGACATGGAGATCCGGAACCGCTCTCCCGTTGTCATCCTCTGCCAGGACCTGCGGCTTGTTGACAGGCGGGGGCAGGTGTTCCTTCCCAGCAGCACGAGCGTGTATTACGTAAACCGCCAGGAATCCCTGTGGATGCGCCAGGTGAACCCCGGCCGGAGCGTATCGGGAAAGTTTGCCTTCATAGTCCCTGACGGCACCTTCGGTCTCGCCTGTGCCATCGAGACCGAGATCGGCGTTATCAGGCTCTCACCCATAAGAGAGATATCGCGGCGCAAGATGTGACCGCAGAGAAGCGCTCAAAAGAAGCGCTCACGCGCCCGGGGAGGTGTCCGATGTGGAGCCGGAGTTTGTGAAGGTGAGCCGGGACAGCGGGGACAATGGGATCGCGGTTGTGACCATCGATCGACCTCCTGTGAACGCACTGAACTTCCAGACTGTGGGCGAACTTGAACATGCGTTCGCGCAGCTTGCCAAGGACCCTGCCCTGAGGGCTGTCATCGTCACGGGGGCGGGCGACCGCGCGTTCGTGGCCGGGGCGGACATCAAGGAGTTCCCCGGGCTTACGCGCGAGGCCGGGGTCGAGATGTCGAGGAGGGGCCACGCCGTGATGGGCCGGATCGCGGCATTCCCGCGCCCGGTCATTGCCGCGGTGAACGGCCTTTGCCTTGGGGGCGGGTGTGAGCTTGCCATGGCCTGCGACATCCGCATCGCGTCGGATGCTGCGAAATTCGGCCAGCCCGAGGTGAACCTCGGGCTCATCCCGGGCTACGGTGGTACGCTGCGCCTTGCCAGGCTCGTGGGACCTGCTGTGGCGAAGGAACTGCTCTTCACCGGCAGGATCATCGACGCGCACGAGGCGCTCGCCATCGGCCTCGTGAACAGGGTCGTGGCGCACGCGAGCCTCATGGACGCCTGCCTTGAGCTCGCGCGCACCATCGCGTCAAAGGCTCCGGTCGCTGTCAGGCTGGCGAAGATGGCGGTGAGCGAGGGCATGGAGGTGCGCCTCGAGGACGGGCTCGAGATCGAGGCGCGCTATTTCGGGGATGCGTGTGCTACAGAGGACATGCGCGAGGGGGTACAGGCGTTCATCGAAAAGCGCAAGCCCGAGTTTGCGGGCAAGTAGCCGCCCATCCTGCACACACTATAGGTACTCACGCCAGGGCTTCACCGGTTTGGGTTGCCGGTGATTGCACGAGGGGTGTCTAAATCCGGCTGCCTAGCCCGACGGGCCGGATTTCGGCGAAGCGCGCCCCGCTTGGGGCGCCGTCCCCGAGTGCAACACCGGCAACCCACCAGATGCTACCAAACTGGAAGGAACCGACGAAGCCCCGCTTTTGAGCACCATTCGCATGGGGAGGCTCCAGAAGACCGATGCGGTATGAATCCATCAAGGTGCCAGGGCTTGAGCTGGACGTGGAGGAGGTCCAGGCTACCCTCGTTGAGTTCGTGCGGGTGCAGGTGGCTCTTGCAGGCTACAGAAAGGTGGTCATCAATCTCTCCGGAGGGCTGGACTCCTCAGTCGTCGTGTACCTCTGCGTCCAGGCCCTTGGGCCGGAGAACGTGTTCGGCGCGATGCTGCCCTACCGCACGTCTGACCCGGCGAGCCTTGCCGATGCAAAAGAGGTCGTCGCCATCCTGGGCATCGAGCACTGCGTCATCGATATCACGGGACCAGTTGACGCCTACTTTTCAGCCCTGCCGCCCGAGGCGGAGCCCGACGCCGACAGGCTCAGGCGGGGCAACAGGATAGCCCGTGAGAGGATGGCCGCCATCTACGACCTCTCGGCGGCAAAGCGCGGGATTGTGGCGGGGACCAGCAACAAGACGGAGCTTCTCCTGGGTTACGGCACCCTGCACGGGGATCTGGCGTTCGCTTTCGATCCCATCGGCGATCTGTACAAAACGCAGGTGCGTGCGCTCGCCCGCCATCTCGGTGTGCCGGCGAGGATCATCGCCAAACCGCCCAGCGCGGACCTGTGGGTCGGCCAGACCGACGAGGGAGAGCTTGGTTTTAGCTACGATGATGTTGATAAGCTGCTTTATCTGATGATCGACGAGAGGAAGAAAAAGCCGGAGCTTGTCGCCATGGGGTTCAGCCCTGAGTTCGTTGACGCCGTGAGGGAGCGCGTTGCCGCGACGCGCTTCAAGGCGCGCATGCCGGTGCTCGCCCGGATCATGCGTTACGGAGTGGGGGGTGATTTCCGATACTGGGAGAGCACTACTTCACGGAGTCGCCGACCTCGGCCCACGCCGAGAAGGAGATAGCGGTTGAGCTCAGAGGTCGGCGCTTCCAGTTTGTGACGGACGCCGGGGTCTTTGCCAGAGGCAAGCTGGACCGGGGCACCCGGCTTCTCATCGAGGCCGTGGATATCCCTGAGGGGAGCGTTGTCCTCGACCTCGGTTGCGGCTACGGACCCATCGGGATTGCCGCGGCGGTTCTATGCCCGACGTGCCGGGTGTACATGATTGACGTGAACGAACGGGCGTGCGGGCTTACCAGGAGAAACGCCGCCTTGAACGGTGCCGCCAATGTCGAGGTTCGGTGCGGCACCGGGTTTCAGCCGGTGAAAGGCATGAAGTTCGATCTTGTGCTCTCCAACCCGCCCATCAGGGCGGGGAAGCGGGTCCTGTTCGAGATCATCGAGGAGGCTGCCCAACATCTCAAACCCGGGGGGAGGCTGGTCCTCGTGGCCCAGACGAAGCAGGGGGCGAAGAGCCTCCTTCGCAAGCTGGCCGAGGTGTTTCCGACGGCGCGCGAGGTGGAGAAGGGGGGCGGCTACCGCGTCATGGAAGGAGTAGCGGGAATAGCGGGGGAAGACACCACGCACGGGAGCGCCGGGCCGTAGCGCAGAAGCCGCAGAGGCCCGGCGCGGCTCTTCCGCCTTCGCGAAGGGGACGAAGGGCATTTTTCAGGGCGGGCACGCATAACTGTGGTAGCGGGCGGGGCGCGCGTCAGGGGCCGGGCGGCGGGCGCTGGCGCGGGCCGCGCCGGGATGCTCGTCACAGAGGGTGAAGCCCTGTTGAAGAAGCCCGTCGTGGTCATATGGACCCCGAAGGCATGGGTTGTGACCACCGCTGCGATAGGAGCGGTGGTGGTCATGCTGCTTGTGCTTGCCCGCGCGGCCGTGAGGGTGAGCGCTCCGCTCTCCGACGCCGTGTGCGGAAAGGTGATAGTCATCGATCCCGGGCACGGCGGGGACGATTGCGGGGCGCGCGGCCGCTCTGGACTTGCCGAGAAAGACGTGGTGCTGGACATCGGGCGCCACCTTGCGGGTCTCTTCAACCGCGTGGCAGTATATACGGTCGTGACAAGGGATGAGGACGAGGACCTGGCCGGAGACGGATCCCTCGGCCCCATGCAGCGCAAGCGCCTGGACCTCGAGAGCAGGGTGGACCTTGCGACCCGGAGCGGGGCGGACCTTTACATCAGCATCCACGCGAACAGCTTCCCCGAGCCTGTGTGGTCGGGGGCCCAGACGTTCTACCATAGCAGGTCCGAGGAGAGCAAGGCCCTTGCTCAGGCCATTCAGAAAGAGCTTGTGGCCCGCCTCGGCCCGAATCTCAGGAAGGCCAAGCCGGGCGATGACTACTTCGTGCTCAGAAAATCGAAGATGCCCGCTGTCATCGTGGAGGTGGGCTTTCTGTCAAACCCGCGCGAGGAGTCCCTTCTGGCTCAGCCTGACTACCGGAGGCGCGTGGCCGAGGCGATCTTCCACGGGACCGTGAACTACTTCGTGGAGTCCTACAAGAGGCGCAGGGACGGCGAGGGGCATAGACAAGAGCAAGAGCAGGGGGCGGAGCCGGTCTCAGACATCGACATCAGGGCGGAGGGGGCGCCGCAGGAAGGCGTTGAATCCGTCGTGAGGTCGAAGGTGCGCGCTGCCCTTAATCCCGGCGAGGACGAGGTCATACTCTACTTCGCCGGCCCTACGAATTTCGACGACGACCTCATGCCCGAGATACGTAAGATTCCGGGGATGGGCGAAGCCGCCTCGCCCGAGGAGCGCGCCTCGAAGATCATCGGCGAGCTTATCAAGGGGCCTGCTGGCGGGAGCGTGCTTTGTCCTACGGTCCCGAGGGGAACTCGGCTGAGGTCGCTTAGCATCGTAGACAGCGTGGCTTACGTTGACTTCAGCCGGGAGCTTGCGTCAAGCCACTGGGGAGGAAGCAGGGCAGAGGAGATCACGGTTTATTCGATCGTCAACACACTGGCGGAGTTGCCCGAGGTGGAGCGCGTCCAGATCCTCGTTGACGGCGCCTGTCCTGTGACCATCGCCGGGCATGTCGTCCTCGACACGCCGCTCGAGCCCAAGTTCGATCTCGTAAGGTTCGCGAAGTAGCCCTCCGGCGCCGGGAACGCCGCCCCTCAGAATGCCGCTCCTCTTCCACTTCTCCCGCCTTCTCCCGACGGGTGCGCCCCGATTTCGCGGGGAACATGAATAGCATAAAAAGGATATGGTCGTGCTGTGTAGAATACCGTACGGAGCCAGGACAGCCTTCCTGGCCTCGGGCCCAGGCGGGCAGGCGCGACCGGCCAGGGAGGGCTTTCGCAGGAGACGAGATAGCAGGAGGAGAGCGGTGTGAGCCTGAGAGACGAGTATTCCACCATGATAAGGCGCCTCATGGACGAGATCGACTCGGCTGAACAGGAAGGCATTGAGAAGACCGCCGACGCCATCGCAACGACGGTGACTGCCGGTGGCGTGCTCCACGTTTTCGGTGCAGGTCACTCCCACATGCTCGCAGAGGAGATTTTCTACCGCGCGGGCGGCCTTGTGCCAGTGAACGCCATATTCGACTCCGGGCTTATGGTGCACAACGGGGCCGCCAAGAGTACGATCCTGGAGCGGCTGCCTGGGTATGCGGCGGCCATCATGGGAGATCACGAGACCTCGGCGGGCGAGCCCATCATCATCGTCTCCTATTCCGGCATCAATCCCGTGCCTATCGAGATGGCCCTGGAGGCACGGGCCAGGAGCCTCGTCCTCGTTGCCCTTACATCGGTCCAGGCCTCAGCCGCAGCGCGACCCAGGCACCCCTCGGGATACCGGCTTTACGAGCTTGCCGACATTGTGCTGGATAACCACGCGCCCCCTGGGGATGCCGTCGTGGACGTGCCTGGCTACCCAGGCCTCAGGACGGGGCCTGTCTCGACCATACTGGGGGCATACATCCTGAACAACGTCATCGTGCGGGCGGTGGAGAAGCTCGCCGTCACGGGCGAGGAGCCGCCGGTGTTCACCAGCGCCAACGTGCCGGGCAGCGCTGAGAGGAACGCCTGGCTGCTATCGCACTACAGGCGGCAGGTTAAGAGCTTCTGAGTCAAGCCGGGCGGCGGGCAGGCAAGACGTGTGAAGAACCGAGACGGCGAGGGTGGTGTGAACGTGGCAGTCTCTGCCTCCAGGGCGGCGCCCAGGGTCGAAATATCGCTGGACAAGATCGAAGAGAACGCCAGAGCCGTCGTGGAGATGTGTGGGGGGCGTGGCATCGAAGTGGCGGGGGTCACCAAGGTGACCTGCGGCCAGCCCGAGGTGGCGAAAGCTATGCTGAGGGGCGGCGTAAGGTGGATCGCCGACTCGCGCCTCGCGAATCTTGGGCGTCTGCGCGGCGCCGGCATCTCCTGCGAGACTATCCTCTTGCGTGCTCCCATGCTCCATGAGGCTGCGGAGGCCGTGCGTCTGGCGGATATGAGCCTTATCTCGTCGATGGAAACCGCGAGGGCCCTTGGCGAAGCGGCGCGCGCTCGGGGCGTGGAGCACAGGGTCATTCTCATGGTGGACGTGGGGGACCTCCGCGAAGGGGTGTTGCCCGACGTGGCCCTCGACACGGCAGCCCGCATAGCGCGCGTGGAGGGCGTCCGGCTGTATGGCATCGGGACGAACGTAGCATGCTATGGCGGGGTGGTCCCGACGTACGAGAACATGAGCGTGCTCCTGCACCTGCGGGACCGGATCCGCAATGACCTTGGGGTTGACCTTGAGGTGATATCGGGCGGCAACTCCAGCGCCCTTCCGCTGGTCGCCGCGGACCAGGTGCCACAAGGCATGAACCAACTCCGCATCGGCGAGTCCATGCTGCTGGGGCGGGACGTTACGTACCGGCGTCCCATTCCCGGCATGCACCTTGACGCGTTCGTGTTTGCAGCGGAAGCCATCGAGGTGGCGAGGAAGCCTTCGGTGCCACAGGGCGAGATTGGGCAAGACGCCTTCGGCAAGGTGCGCACGTTCAGAGACAGGGGCATAAGGCGGAGAGCCATACTGGCGTGCGGCAGGCAGGACATCGACCCGGAGGGCCTGAGGCCGCTGGAGTCGGGCATCGAGGTGCTTGGAGCGTCCAGCGACCATCTGATCCTTGATGTGGAGGATGCGGACCGCGAGATAAGGGTCGGCGACGAGGTCAGGTTCACAATGAGTTATGGCTGTCTCCTGGCCGCCATGACGTCGCCCTATGTCCATAAGGTCGTTGTATGAACCTGACGCAGGGCGCGTGTGTCGCGCCTGGGGAGGGGTTGCCAGTGACGAAGGCCGGCGACGTGGTGTTGTGTGCGCTTGCGCCGCACCCACCGCTTCTCATCCCAGAGATCGGTTCCAGGCATGACCTTGAGGCCGTGCGCGAGACGGTAGACGCGATGAAGAGGCTGGCGGCCATGGTGAGGGAGGCCCTGCCGGAAGTCGTGGTCGTCATCAGCCCCCACTCGCCTCTCTTCGAGGACGCTGTTGCCATACATACGGACGACCCCCTTTCAGGTGATTTTTCCCT
This sequence comes from Bacillota bacterium, assembly GCA_014360195.1. Taxonomy (GTDB): domain Bacteria; phylum Bacillota; class SHA-98; order UBA4971; family UBA4971; genus UBA6256. The sequence continues at coordinate 2,951 of JACIXY010000032.1, read as the reverse complement.
CTTCATGGCGAGGGAGGTCAAGTATTCGTTCGATAATGACCTTGACCTTGCGCGCGAGATCGTCCGCCAGGCGGGCGCCATGGGTATCGCTGCGGTCCTCCTGGACGAGCACGAGCGGCGCGCCTACCACGTGGAGGGCCGCCTGGACCACGGGGTTCTGGTTCCGATGCACTTCATGGTGGAAGCAGGGGTGAGGGTCCCGATTGTCGCCATGGGGATGGCGCTCTTGCCCCGTGAGAAACTATACATGTTCGGGAAGGCGATAGCGCAAGCTGTGAAGGGGCTGGGGCGGAAGGCTGTGGTCATCGCCAGCGGCGACATGTCACACCGGCTCACCCGGGGCGCGCCCGCCGGCTACGATCCGCGCGGCGCCGACTTTGATGCGCGGATAGTCGAGCTCCTCCGGGCAGGCGACGTGGAGGGGATCCTGTCGCTTGACAACGTGCTCGTGGAACGGGCGGGGGAGTGCGGGTACAGGTCGCTCATCATGGCTCTCGGGACTCTCGACGGGCGCAGGTTCGAGCCGGAAGTGCTGTCGTACCAAGGGCCGTTCGGCGTGGGCTACGCCGTCGCGGTTTTCCGCCCTGGCGAGGAGGCGGAGGGGAGAGCGATCCTGGAGAGGCTCATCGCCAGGCGCAGGGAAACGATGCTGAAGACGAGGGAGGGAGAGAGCCCCCTCGTGCGCCTTGCGCGCAGGGCGGTCGAGGAGTACACAAGGAACAGGCGGGTGATCGATCCCCCGAAGGACCTGCCGGAAGAGATGAAGGGGAGGGCGGGGGTGTTCTGCTCCATCAAGAAAGCCGGCCAGCTTCGGGGATGCATCGGGACGATCCACCCTACGACACGTAGCATTGCTGAGGAGATAATCAGAAACGCCATCGCCGCTGCCACCGAGGATCCCAGGTTCATGCCTGTGGAGCCCGACGAACTCGATGATCTTGTATACTCCGTGGACGTCCTGACGCCGGCGGAGCGGATTTCCAGTATCGGTGAGCTGGACCCGAAGATCTATGGAGTGATCGTCAAGAAAGGCGCGAGAAGCGGGCTTCTTCTTCCGGACCTCGAAGGGATCGACGACGCCCTCGAGCAGGTGGCGATAGCAAAGCGAAAAGCCGGGATAGCGCCGGAGGAAGAGGACGTGGAGCTCTTCAGGTTCCAGGTCAAGAGGTATACGTGATGCGTGAAGCATCCTACTGGCGAAAGGAGAACGAAGAGGAGGGCGTGGTGACGTGCCTCCTCTGTCCACAGTACTGCAAGATCAGGCCAGGCCGGGTCGGGGTGTGCAGGGCCCGGAAGAACATAGACGGCCGGCTGTATTCTCTCATTTATGGTGAGGTCACGTCTTTCGGGCTCGACCCGATCGAGAAGAAGCCGCTCTACCACTTCTACCCTGGGTGGGACATCCTCTCGGTGGGCACCAGAGGGTGCAACCTTGCGTGCGGGTTCTGCCAGAACTGGCACATCTCCCAGGCGGATGCGAAGACCCAGGGGCTCACGCCCCAAGAGCTTGCCGGCGGGGCGGTCGAGTACGGTCGGCACCGACGGTCGATCGGCGTGGCCTACACGTACTCCGAGCCGCTCATCTGGTACGAGTTCGTGGTGGATGCCGCGAAGCTCGTCCACGAGCGTGGGCTGAAAAACGTTCTCGTCACGAACGGCGAGATCAACGAGGATCCACTGAAGGAACTCCTTCCGCATATCGACGCAATGAACATCGACGTGAAGGCGTTCACCGAGTCGTTTTACGCGAAGATATGCCATGGCAAGCTCGCTCCCGTCCTTCGCACGGCCGAACTGGCGAAGGCGGCGGGATGCCACATCGAGATCACGAACCTCATCATTCCCGGCCACAACGACCATCCGGACGAGATAAAGAGGCTTGTGCATTGGGTAGCCTCCTCGCTGGGAGACGACACCCCCCTGCATTTCTCCAGGTACTTCCCGGCATACAAATTTGACGCGCCGCCGACGCCCGTCGCCACGCTGCGCGCGGCGGTTGAGATCGCTCGCGAGGAGCTTAAGTACGTCTACATGGGAAATGTGCCGGGCGGCGAGGGGAACGACACGCGTTGCTACAGGTGCGGTGAGTCGCTCATCGAGCGGAGCGGATTCGATCTTGTGGCGTACAGACTAGAAGACGGCAAGTGCCCGACGTGCGGAGCGGAGATCCACGTCGTCGGGGCGCCTCCGTCTATGGCCGCGGGACCTCCGTTTTACGTGGGACCTCCGTTTCAGGAGGAAACCCGGTAGCCTTCCTCCTCAACTGCCTTTACCATCTCGTCGCGGGTGGCCTTGGCCGGGTCGAACGTTACCTTCGCGGTCCCGGCTCTGAGATCCACTTCTGCGCCCCTTACTCCGGGGACCTTGAGGAGCGCCTTTTCCACTGTCACGCGACAGTGGTTGCAGCTCATTCCATCGATGTGGAGCACAAGCGTGCTCTCGTGACCAGAGCTTGAAACATTAGCGTTCATGACATCCTGGCGGCTTCGTTAGCGCGTAGGGACCACCGGCGGCGCCGGGCCACCGAAGGAAGCCGCCCCTCCTTCCTGCGGGTGAGATCCTTTCGAGGCGTCCCGCGTTGGGCGTGCCCGCACCCTGCTGCGAGACCCAATCACAACCAGGCTATTCGATTTTGATGGCTTCCACGGGGCACGATTCCGCCGCCTCGGTGCAACACGGAAGACCGTCGCATTTCTCGGGATGAGCCGCGTGTGCTTGCCCGTCGTCTCCCATCTCGAACACTTCGGGGCATATCTCGGAGCACAGCCCGCACCCGATACACAGGTTCTCGTCAACCGTCACTTTGGCCATAGACCTTGCGCGGCACTCCCGGCTCTATCGTTCGGGCCGGGGTGGCCGCTCCCCTCCTCTCGCGGGTCGCCGCTGCCGGCACCACTGGTGAAGCCGGCTGTGCGCTCATGATGTATCTTCCTACGGGCGGTTTGCTGTTA
>JACIXY010000031.1 GCA_014360195.1 Bacillota bacterium | reverse complement strand
GGGAACCACCCCTGCCACCGTCCTTCGCCAAAACGCGGCAAGGTGGAGCACCAGGGACCAGGTCCCGCGTGAAGATGGTCCTCCGGGGACCAGCTTAGCACACGTCCTGGTCCTCTCGTGACCAGCACGCCTTGACCGCCGCCGGGGGTGGTGCACCAGGGACCAGGTTGTCCGCGAGGTTGATCCCCTGGGGACTATCCACACGCAAATCCTGGTCCCCTGGGGACCAGCCGTTCTCGGCCATCTCGCAAGGTGGTTACGTGGGGACCAGGTGTCGGACGAAGTTGGTCCCCGGGGGACCATCTCAGCGCGTAGCCTGGTTACCAGAGGACCAGATCCAGCATCCTCGTGCCCCGAGCGCCAGGAGGGTGGGTCTCCGGTAACCAGATTTCCCACGGGCTTGCTCCCCCAGGGACCACCCACGCGCAAATCCTGGTCCTTTGAGGACCAGCTGGCTAGGGGCATCCGGGAGAATGGTTACGCGAGGACCAGGTGGCGGGCGAAGTTGATCACGCAGGGACCATCTCCACGTGGAACCTGGTTACCAAAGGACCAGCGTTGGCTTCTCGCCGGGTGAGGCGCGAGGAGGCTGGGTCTTTAGTAGCCACATTTCGAACAGGGTTGTTCCCCCAGGGACCACCTGCCCGCAAATCCTGGTCCTTTGAGGACCAGCCACCCACGGGCGTCTGGGAAAGTGGTTACATAGGGACAAAGTGGCGGGCGAACTTGGTTCCCTGGGGACCATCTCCGCACGGATCCTGGTCACCAGGGGACCGACTCCGGCCTTCTGCCGGCTGGAGCGCCAGGAGGGTGGATCTCTGGTAGCCACATTTCGCACGGGGTTGCTCCCCCAGAGACCACCCACACGTAAATGCTGGTACCCTGGGGACCACCTGCCTATGGGCCTCTTGAAAACTGGCTACATGGGGACCAGGTGGCGCTCGAACTTGGTTCCCTGGGGACCATCTCCGCCTAGAGCCTGGTTACCAGCGGACCAGCGCCGGCCTTCCGCCGGCTGAGGCGCCAGGAGGGTGGGTCCTTAGTGACCACAGTTCGCGCGGGATTGGTCCCCGGGGGACCACCCGCGCGGGAGATCCTGGGATCCCGGGGACCACCCGGCGACGAACGCAGCCACGCGGTGCCCAGGTTTAAGGAGGAACGGCTGCCAGCTAATCACCTGCGGGTGATTTCGTGGAATAACCAAGGTCGAACCTAAACAGCGCCTGAGAAACCGGCCGTTGGCTACACACGGCCAGCCGGCAGATCCCTCGTTCAACCTCAAGGTTGTTTATCTATGGGTAACCAAGTTCGACAGCAGAACAACGTTTTTGCACGTACCGTGTTTGCCCGGACGCCGCGCCGTCGGGCGTGTACGCGTCTTGCAAGTTCGAGCTTGGGCACATACATAAGTACTCGAATACTGTCGAAATACTGCTTCGTCAGGTACGGAGTGACATCCGGTTGAGCGGCTCTGGTTGACGCATTTGGCCGGAAGATCTCTTCCGCCAATGACCACCGGCGCCCCCACTCGTGTTCGCGTCCATGACTCTGGCAGGAGACGGCACGGACTCTCCTTGACAGCTCTGGCTTCGCGTGCTACACTGCGGTTAGCAGCTCCTATTAGGAGCAGGTGCTAATCATCTTCTTTGGGGTATCACCTCGCATCGTATCGTATCGCATCGCATCGCATCGCATCGCATCGTATCGCACTACATCGCGTTGCATTGCGTTGCATTGCGTTGCATTGCGTCGCGTCGCAGCGCAGCGCGTCGCGCGCGTCGCAGCGCAGCGCGTCAGGGAGGAGGCAGCGGCGATGAATTACTTCCTCACGGAAGAGCAGCAAATGATCCGCGACCTTGCGAGGAAGATTGCGGAAGAAAAGGTGGCGCCGCGGGCGGCCGAGTTCGATGAGGCTGAGGAGTTCCCCTGGGACCTCATCAAAGTCCTGGCTGACGCGGGCCTTTTTGGTGTGTGGGTTCCCGAAGAGTACGGCGGCCTGGGGGGCGGCGTGTTTGAGCAGTGCCTCGTGGTCGAGGAGCTTTCGCGGGCGTGCGGCGCCGTAGCCGTTTCGTACGCCGCGAGCGCCCTCGGAGGGTTCCCGATCCTTCTCTTCGGCACCGACGAGCAGAAGCGGAAGTACATGCCTGACATCGCCTCAGGAGCGAGGCTGGCGGCATTTGCGCTGACGGAGCCGGACGCCGGGTCCGACGCATCAAACATTCGCACCACCGCAACGCGCGACGGCGACTATTACATACTGAACGGCACCAAGCAGTGGATCACCAACGGCGGCGAGGCCGAGATATACACGGTCATCGCCACGGTCGATCCGTCCAAAGGCGCGCGCGGGATGACAGCGTTCATCGTCGAAAAGGGCACACCTGGGTTTGAGTTCGGCAAGAAGGAAAAGAAGATGGGCATAAGGGCCTCGGCCACGCGGGAGCTCATCTTCCGGGACTGCCGCGTGCCCACCGCGAATATGCTCGACCGTGAAGGCAAGGGCTTCATAGTCGCCATGCGCACCTTCGACCGCACCCGGCCAGGCGTGGCGGCCCAGGCCGTCGGCATAGCCCAGGGCGCGCTCGACAGGGCGGCGCGATACGCCACCGAGCGCGTCCAGTTTGGCAAGAGAATCGCCGAGTTCCAGGCCATCGAGCATATGCTCGCGGACATGGCGACGCAGGTGGAGGCGGCCCGGGCGCTCGTATACGCTACGGCGCGTATGATAGACGCGGGCGAGCGCGATTTCTCGAAAGAAGCGTCGATGGCAAAGGTCTTCGCGTCTGACGTTGCCATGCGCGTAACCACAGATGCCGTGCAGATCTTCGGAGGCTATGGCTACATGCGCGACTATCCTGTGGAGAAGATGATGCGCGACGCGAAGATAACGCAGATCTACGAGGGCACCAACCAGATCCAGCGCTCCATAATCGGGAGCGCCGTGATCAAGGAGGCCATGAGGCGGAAATGAACGTTGCCGTTCTCATCAAGCAGGTCCCCGAGACCACCGACGTGAAGATAAACCGGGAAACGAACACCCTTATGCGCGAAGGGGTTGCCTCCATCATAAACCCCTTCGACATGTACGCCATTGAGGAGGCACTCCGCATCCGTGAACAGCATGGCGGCAAGGTGACCGTCATCACCATGGGACCCCCTCAGGCCGAAGAAGCGCTGCGCCAGGCGCTCGCCCTCGGCGCAGACGAGGCCGTGCTCCTCTCAGACCGGGCGTTCGCCGGGGCGGACACCCTGGCCACGTCCTACACGCTGGCGAAGGCCATCGAGAAGCTGGGCGGGTTCGACCTTGTCATATGCGGCAAGCAGGCCGCCGACGGGGATACCGCCCAGGTCGGCCCGGAGGTCGCGGAGAACCTGGACCTGCCCCATGTGACGTACGTCCGCAAAATCGAGGAGCTCTCTCTTGGCTCTCCCGGCTCTGACGGCGGCGGCTCTCGAGGCGCTCCGGGTTCCATCCGGGTACAGCGAATGACCGAGGAGGGCTACGAGGTCATCGAGTCGCCCCTCCCCGCCCTCATCACCGTGGTCAAGGAGATAAACGAGCCCAGGATGCCGTCAATAAAGGGCATGCTCAGGGCGAAGAAGGCTGCGATCACGTCGTGGACCGCAGCCGATCTCGGCGTTGACGCAAGCCGCGTCGGCCTTGCGGGCTCGCCCACGCGCGTCATCCGGGTGTTCACCCCCGAGCAGAGGCGACGCGGCGAGATCATAGAGGGGGCGACAGTCCAGGACAAGGTGAGGACCCTCGTGGCAAAGCTGAAGGAAACCCACCTTGTATAGTCCTAGAAGAGTGCTCCAAAGGCGCGCTTGAGACAGACGGCGACGCCGTCAGGGGCTTAACTCCGCAGCGTAGAGACATAAGGGTTGGCCGATGCGAATGGCATGGCTCGTTTTGCAGCAGGCTTCTAGTCCGCAGCGTCCAGTTTGCAGTCTATAGCTGCCGCCAATCTGTAGGTGGTGCCCGGACCAGCGACAGCAAGCGGCTGGCAGCAGGCGGCTGGCGGTTGGCGATTGGCGATCGATGATCGGCGATCGGCGATCGGCGGTCGGCGGTGGCTAGGCTGCGCGGTTACTGTCGCGTTTTCTGAGTGTGAAGTGATTGGTCGGCGCCGCCTTTTGAACTCGCGTTTGGAGAGGAGCGGTGGAGGTGCCCGTTCGAATTCTTTCTGATAGATGCACAGGATGCGAGGCGTGCGTGAGCACATGCCCGTACGGAGCCATTGTAGTAAGGGACGGCGTTGCCGTTCTCCTGGATAACTGCACGCACTGCGGGGCATGCGCGGGCGAGTGCCCGGCTGAAGCCATTGCAATAGAAGAGGTGAACGCGGAGACCCGGCCCGAGGCTGCCGGAGAGGGCGAAGGTGGCGCGGCAGGACCCGAAGCCGGGGCCGACCGATGGCGCGGTGTTTGGGTATTCGCAGAGCAGCGCAGGGGAAAGCCCTCGAGCGTGGTCTACGAGCTTCTCGGCGAAGGCCGCAAGCTCGCCGACGACCTGGGCGAGGAGCTATCGGCGGTGCTCCTCGGCCACAACGTGGACGACGCCGCGAATGAGCTCATCGCACACGGAGCGGAGAAGGTTTACATAGTCGATGACCCCGCCCTCGCCGACTTCCAGGACGAGCCCTACGCGCAGGTGATAACGGAGCTGGTCCAGGAGTATAAGCCGTCCATCTTCCTTCTCGGCGCGACGACCATCGGGAGGTCCCTTGGCCCGAGGGTCGCAGCGAGGCTCAGGACCGGCCTCACGGCCGACTGCACGGGGCTTGCCATCGACAAAGAAAAGCGCCTGCTCCTGCAAACGCGGCCGGCCTTCGGCGGGAACATCATGGCCACCATCCTCTGCCCCGACAGGCGCCCGCAGATGGCCACGGTGAGACACAAGGTGATGAAGCGCGCAGCGCGCGACGACGCGCGACGCGGCGAGATCATCAGGCTGGTCAAGGAGATCCTGCCGCCAAGGGCCAGGCTGGTCAGGGTGGTCGAGGAGACCCATCAGATGGTGAACCTTGCTGAGGCGGACATCATCGTCTCCGGGGGCCGCGGGCTCGGAAAGGCCGAGAACTTCAGGATCATCGAGGACCTCGCGCGCGTCCTCGGCGCCGCCGTGGGGGCCTCTCGCGCCGCGGTGGACGCTGGATGGATACCGTACGCGCACCAGGTCGGGCAGACCGGCAAGACCGTGTGCCCGAAGATATACATCGCCTGCGGCATCTCCGGCGCCATCCAGCACCTTGCGGGGATGGGGTCCTCCGACATCATCGTAGCCATCAATAAGGATCCGTCCGCACCCATATTCAACGTGGCGACCTACGGCATCGTGGGGGATCTCTTCGAGGTGGTCCCGGCACTCACCGCGGAGCTTCGCAAGAGCGCGGGCGATTGAGTGGTGAACATCCGCCCCGAACACCCCGAACAAGCGAAAGAAGCAAAGACGCCCCAGGCAGAGCCACTCCGTCCCCCGGGGTGGCTTCTCCGGCGACCGCTGCTCTCCGGATGCTCCGGATGGCGGTCCAGGCCCTCGTCGCCATCGCGAGATGCTCCCTGTCGCCAACTATACACTCCAACGGCCGGCTACTTGCCCCGTGCGATCGCAGAAGACTCGTGCAGACCTGTGCACTGATCCTTTCCACGAAGGTCCAGGATGAGCTGCACTTCGCCGCGGCCGATCCCGGCCCGCCTCGCGATCTCCGGCACGGTGAGGCCCTGGTCCGCAAGACGAAACACCAGCGCGTGTTTCTCGGAGACCCCGGCTACACCCGCCGCTGCCCCGGCCCCTGCTCCCGCGTCCGCGTCAGTAGCCTCCGCACCTGTAGTGACGCCGACAACGCCCGCGTCAAGCTGACAAGCTTCCGACCGTAGCGGTGCGCCCGCCACGGCACGCCCCGGCCCTAGCCCATCGCGCTGCTCAGCTTCGCGCTCGAGGGCCGCCAGCGCCTCTCTGAGCCGCGCGATCCTGGCCTCCGCCTCGTCAAGAAGCCTGGCAGCGGCACCGGCTTTCGCCTCGAGGTCCTGGATGGCCCTTGCCGCAGCCGCCTCGATTGCGCGGGTCGCCTCAGAGACGGCGTTGCCAGCACCTGAATCGCCCGCGCCTGGGTCGCTCGCGCGTTTGCCGCGCTCGTGCCTGTGGCCCTCACGTCCATTCGAGATGGCTTGCGCGCGTCGCTCGCCGAGCATCATCCCCACGGAAAAGACTATGAACAAGACGCCGGCTACGATGACGACCACCGCAGCAAAGATGTCCCAGGGCACCTGAGATAGCACCAGATTGTCCACGCTTTAGACCTCCACATCGATTATGCGCCCGGGCATCGGGGATTCGCCGCCCGTCCCGGTCGGAGCGGTTCTAGCCGGAGCGGTTCCGGGTGCGCTGGTTCCGGGTGCGCTGGTTCCGGCTGGCGCATCCGGCGCGTCTCCGGTGCCACGCTCCCGTCGCGCCCCTGCCTGCTCGGAGCCAGCCCCTCCTGAACCCTTGCGCCGCCGCTCCTTTTCGTCCCGGATTACCCCCTCTTCTGCCCTGGGCGACGATGTCACCTGTGTGGACCTCTCCTCAGCGCGCTTCGAAAGCTCCGCCGCAAACGCCTGCTGCCCCGTCGCACCTGCCTCATTCTGCACCCGTTGGACCCGCTCGGCCTCCGCGGCCCGGGCCACGGCGTTCTGGACGTCAACGGAACGCACGGACATCCTCATCACCCCCTTCGGTCATGAGGTTGAAGCGTAGTTGCCAGGGTACAGGTGTCGCACTCCAGGACGGGGCCCGAAGCGGGGCGAGCTTTACGAAGATCCGGCCCGTCGGGCAAGTGGCCGGGTTTTCGCGCCCCCCTTCCACCCTCACTTGGCCCTACCCGTGATCCTCGCCCGGCGCCAGCCTGGACCTGAGCCTGAGCACCGCGCGGGTGTGGAGTTGCGAGACTCGCCCCTCCGAAACCCCCAGTATCTCCGCTATCTCCCTCACGGTCAGCTCATCGTAGTAGTGCAGGGTCACCACGAGCTTCTCCCGATCGGGCAACTCGTCGATGGCCCTGGCGAGCCGCTCCTTGAGATCCTCAACCTCGCAAACGGCAAGCGGGTCGGGGCTTTCCAGGTCCGGGACCGCGTCCAGCAAGGTGATCTGACGTCCGTCCTCGCTCATCTGTATCATCTCGTCAAGGGAGAGGACGGCACCGCGCGAAGCGTCCGCCACCATTTTCTGGAACTCCTCCAGGCTCACTCCGAGTTCTGACGCAGCCTCCTCGTCGGTGGCGGGCCGTCCGAGTCGCCTCTCAAGGACCGCGTATGCGCAGGCGATCCGCCTGGCGTTTTGCCGCACAGACCTCGGGACCCAGTCCGCCTCCCTCATCCCGTCGGCCATTGCACCCTTGATTCGCGTCTTCGCATAAGTCTCGAACTTCACCCCCCTGCCGGGATCGAACTTCTCGATGGCCTCGATGAGCCCAATGACCCCCCACCCTACCAGGTCCTCGTATCCGACCACCGCTGAGAGCTTCATTACCATCCTCCCAGCGAGGACCGGGACCATCGGCAGGTAACGGGCGATGAGTTCCTCTTTGGCCCCGGGGTCTCCCCCAGACCTGTACCGATCCCACAGTTCCTCGGTAGCCACAGTGTTATAGCAACCCCTTGCGGCGGAGTTCGAGTTGCCGCTGCAAGACGTACCTGGCCAGTATGTCCCGCTGCCTTTCGTCGATATCCTTGAACTCCACCGCTACCTGTTGAACTCTGCCCGCCTCGGTCCGCTCAACCGACATCCTCACCACCACGCCCTTGGCGGAAACCTTGCCGCAAGGAAGCTCCAGCTCCACATCGACCTCGGAGCCGACCTCCAGGTCAGGCCTGGACTGCCAGGTCACGATGAGTGCGCCGCCGCCGGACACGTTCGTGACCGTCCCCTTGTGCGGAACAAGCCGCTTCCTGCCCCTGCGGTCGAGGCAGCGGTACCGCGCCGGCAGTGACACGTCCACCCGCACGTAGCGCCGTCTCTGGTCGCGCACGATCTCTACAGGCCTCGCCAGCTGGAGCATGGGGAACGGGTACATGATCACCGCCTCCACGGCGGTGTCCAGCTTGTATACCCCGTCTTGCCGTACCACCTGGATGCGCACGGCATCGCCCTGGACAAGCCTGAGTACCGCGCCCTTGTGCGTCGGCGCTGCGACAACCACCGCGTCAAGCCCGATGTCTTCCACCCGACTCGGGTAACTGCCTGCGTTACGCCCCTCGGGCACGACAAGCGTGATCTTCTGGTTTACTCTGAGCACGTCCTCGACTTCCACAACGGCTATCCCCCTGGGCTAATCTCCCTGCCGCAGCAAAGCTTCACGAGCGCGCAGCGATCTTCCCGAGGAATCCCGCGAGACCATGGCCGGCAAAGCCCTGGAACGAGGCCCCCTCCCAGCGCCTGCCTTGTAGCCTCTCTGCAATCTCGCCCACGGCCCGCGAAGCAGGGCACGACGGATATCGCACCACAAACGGCGCTTGCTGCATCACCGCCTTGGCTACGAAAGGATCCCTCGGCACAAATCCCAAGAGCGTGAGGTCCACTGAAAGAAACCTCTTGGCGACGAGCGTGATCTTCTCGGCCGCATCCTCAGCCTCCTGCAGGTCTCTCGCCATGTTCACCACGAGCATCACCGGCGCGGCGGGGTTCTCGTAAGACACCACCTTTACCGTGGCGTACGCGTCCGCGATGGAAGTCGGCTCAGGGGTTGTGACCACGATGACTTCCTCGACGGCGGCGAGAAACCCGACCACGCCTGGCGACAGCCCCGCCCCGGTATCAACGATGATGAAGTCCGCCTCGTGCTCGAGAGCGGCAAGGGCGGAGACAAGAACCGCCCGTTCTGACTCGGGGAGGCGCAAGAGAGAAGTCACGCCAGACCCGCACGGGACTATTCTTATGCCCCCCGGACCCGAGACCTCGACATCGGCGAGGCTCACCTCTCCCGCGGCCACGTGGGCCAGATTGTATCGGGGGACAATGCCCAGCATGACGTCGATATTGCCAAGGCCCAAGTCGGCATCGAGCACAACCACTCTTGCGCCGCCTGACGCAAGTGCAATGGCGGTGTTGAGCACGATGCTCGTCTTGCCGACTCCGCCCTTTCCGCTGGTAACCGCGATGACCCGCGGCGCGCCCGACGTCCCGCTAAGGCTCTCGGACTTGAGGCTCCCGGGCTGCGCCCCGCCCCGTGCCATGCTGCGAAGGCCGCTCGCCTGGTCGTTCATGTCATCTCCCACCCGTTCCCTTGAATCTATCTCCCGCCGAAGCCGTGCCTGCACCTGCACTTGCACCTGCACCCGCACCCGCACCCGCACCTGCACCGTCCCCGCTGGTCTTTATGGTGCTCCCGCCACCTTCGACATCCTCGACTCCCCCGTCCAGAATCCACCTCGCGAGCTCGGCGGCGTCGGCCACCTCGATGTCCTCCGGCACGTTCTGGCCGTATGTCACGTATGAGATTGGCACCTTCACCGCGCTCGTTACGCCGAGGATCGCGCCAAGGCGCGAGGTCTCGTCAAGCTTGGAAAAGATAAGCCTGTTGACGCCGCACGGGCTGAACCTTTCCACTATCTCAAGGAGGTCGCGGGGCCTCGTGGTCATGCTGAGGACGAGATGCGTCTCGTCCACCTGCGCCGCCTCGAGAAAAGCCCGCAGTTCCGCCATGTGCATGCTGCTTCTCGGGCTTCTTCCGGCGGTGTCGATGAGCACGAGATCGCACCCACTATGGGAAGCAAGGGCCTGACGCATCTCGGCAGGCGTGTACACCACCTCGCACGGGACCCCGATTATCTCGGCGTATGTCCGGAGTTGCTCGACAGCCGCTATCCTGTACGTATCCGCCGTGACAAACGCCACCTTCTTCTTCCCGAAAAGCGCGGCCAGCGCGGCTATCTTCGCTAGGGTGGTGGTCTTCCCCACGCCGGTGGGTCCCACGAGGGCGACCACCCTGCGTGAGCCGGGAGTGAGCGCGACGCCCCCCGCCACCGGAAGCATCGCAGTGACGAGGTCCAGCACCAGCTCATACGCGGACTTCCCCGCCACCTGCGCCTCGCGCCATTTCATCTTCGCAGCCTGGATGAGCGCCTCCGCAAGGTCGGGGTCAACGTCGACGTCCAGAAGCCGCTCGTGCATCTCCACAAGCCGCGCCGCCGGCGTAGTCGCATAGGCTCGCCCGGCAGCACCCGCCGCGGGCTGAAGCCATCTGGCGCCGGCGCTCACCGCCTGCCCGGCCATGTCCGCGCCCCGGGCGGCCCCGGCCGACCCTGGAGAACCGCTACCTCCGTCACCAGCGGCGCGATCCGTGGCTCGTCCGCCCGGCACCTGCTCGAGGACCGTTGCCCCACGCTCCGGCAGGGCGCGCGTTTTGCCACGTGCAGCAGCGCCGCTGGGATAGGCGCGCGGGGGCCACGGGGCAGGGGTATGGCTGGGCCTGGTACCGGGCCGTGCTCCTGCGCCCGCACCCGCGTCTATACCTGCATCCGTAGCCGCACCCCCGCCCGCGTCTGCCCTCACGCCCCCGCCGGGCCCGGCCGTCGTGCGAGTCCTTGCACCCGCTTCGGGAACGTTCACGTCAAGCGCCGCGATGACCTCAAATCTCTCTCCTCCGAAGAGACCCGCAAGCCTGCCCCTGCGAGCCTTTCGCGTGTGCAGTATCACGGCGTCAGGTCCGAGGTCCTCGCGAACTACGTCAAGGGCTTCTTGTATAGTGCGGGCCACGTATCGCTTAATTCTCATTCAGTCTCACCGTCCCGACCGACCTGACCTTCTGATCCCTGGCTATCTCGTTATATGACAGGACCACCACGTCCGGCAACACCCGCTCCACGATCCTCCGAAGATACGGCCGTACCTCAGGCCTCGTAAGGAGGATCGGCTGGTATCCCTCGGACGCCATCCCCTCCACCGCGCGCGAAACGGCGCGGACTATGGATTGCACAAGCCCGGGCTCGAGCGCCGGCGCCTCGCCCGCGCCACGCCCCTCGATAGACCTCGCTATCTCCTCCTCGATCTCCGGATCGACCGTGGACACCACGAGCTCTCCGTCGGCATTGCGGTATTGCCTGCATATCACGCGAGCAAGGGCCGCTCTCGCATGCTCCGTGAGTACATCCACGTCGCGTGTCTCCCGGGCGTGGTCGCCGAGGGCTTCGAGTATCGTTGCCACGTTTCGGATGGGCACCCCCTCGCGCAGGAGGTTCTGGAGCACCTTTTGGACCTCGCCCACCGTCATGAGGTTCGGAATGAGCTCCTCGACCACAGCGGGCTCAGTCTTCTTCACGTTGTCTATGAGGTTTGCTGTGTCCTGCCTGCTGAGGATCTCCGCGGCATGCCTGCGGATGACCTCCGTGAGGTGGGTCACGATGACCGACGTCGGATCGACCACCGTGTAGCCCGCCATCTCGGCCCTCTCCCGGTCCTGCTCAGGTATCCAGAGCGCAGGAAGCCCGAATGCAGGCTCGGTGGTCTCGATGCCGGGCACCGGCTCCACCACGATGCCGGGATTCATGGCGAGGTAATACCCCATCATGACTTCGCCCCGTGCCACCTCGACGCCGCGGATCTTGATGGCGTACCCGGACGGCCGAAGCTGGATGTTGTCTCGGATGCGGATGTGAGGCAGCACGAGCCCCAGGTCTACGGCAACCTGACGCCTCACCATCGTAACCCGCTCGAGCAGGTTTCCGCCCTCGCTTTCGTCGGCGAGAGGAACAAGACCGTACCCGATCTCAAGCTCGAGAGGATCCACGGCAAGGAGCGACATGACGTTCTCCGGCTGCTTCGGGGCGGGCGGCGCCTTTTCGGCCTCCTCCTCAGCCTTCGCCCGCGCCCGCTCCGCACCGGTCATCGCGTACGAAAGCGCGCCTGCCGCGGCTGCTATCAAGAAGAACGGCACCTTCGGAAGGCCGGGCACCAGGCCGAACAGCACCAGCATTCCCGCAGCAATGGCCACGGCCCTCGGCTGGGCGAGGAGTTGCGTTGTGACCTCCTGGCCGAAATTTGACTGCGCCGCGGCCCGGGTCACGATGATACCCGTCGCCGTCGATATGAGGAGGGCCGGGATCTGCGACACGAGACCGTCGCCCACGGTGAGGAGCGCGAAGGTCTGCAGGGCCTGCATGACGGGCATCCGCAATTGCACCATCCCGATGATTATGCCCCCCAGGATGTTCACAAGGGTGATTATGATGCCTGCGATGGCGTCACCCCGCACAAACTTGCTCGCGCCGTCCATCGCGCCGTAGAAGTCCGCCTCGAGCTCAATCGCCCGCCTCCTGGCCCTCGCCGTGTGCTCGTCGATAAGGCCAGCGTTGAGGTCCGCATCGATGGACATCTGCTTGCCAGGCATGGCGTCCAGGGTAAACCTCGCCGCCACCTCGGCCACGCGCCCCGCGCCGTTCGTGATCACCACGAACTGGATGACCACCAGGATTATGAAGACGACCATGCCGACCACGTAGTTGCCGCCGACGACGAAGTTGCCGAACGCCTCGATCACTTTTCCGGCGTACCCATGCAGCAGGATTAGCCGGGTCGACGAGACATTGAGGGCGAGGCGAAACAACGTAGCGACCAGGAGCAGCGACGGAAAGGACGAGAAGTCCAGGGCGTCGCGGGTGTACATGGTTACCAGGAGCACCACAAGCGAGAACGTGATGTTGAACGTAAGAAGCACGTCAAGGACGAACGTGGGCACCGGCACTATCATCATCACGAGGATGACGACCACCGCCACTGCCACCAGCACGTCGCTGTGCTTCGACAACCTGTCCATACTCACGCCCTGAACCCGGCCTACCGCCACTTAACTCCGTCACCTCCACCTGCCGGTGCGCCCGGCCCTTTTGTCGAGGTAGTAAACGTATGCAAGGATCTCGGCAACCGCCTTGTAAAGATGCGCGGGGATCTCGCGGCCGACCTCCACGGCTTTGTACAGGGCCTGGGCGAGGGGCTTGTTCTCGACGATCGGGACGTTGTTGGCAACTGCAATGTCCCGGATCCTCTGGGCAAGCAGCCTCGCGCCCTTGGCCACGACCTTCGGCGCCTTCATCGTGCCGGGGTCGTACTTCAGCGCCACCGCAAGGTGCACGGGGTTGGTGACCACCACGTCCGCCTTCGGCACCTCCTGCATCATCCTGTGCATCGCAATCTGGCGCTGCCGCGCGCGGATCCTCGCGCGGAGCAGCGGGTCACCTTCGGTTTGCCGCAACTCCTCTTTTACCTCCTGCTTGGTCATCCTGATGCTCTTCTCAAACTCCCACCTCTGGTATACGTAATCCAGCGCCGCCAGCACCGCGAGGGCGATGCCCACCCGGAACCCCAGCCGCAGGGCGAGATTCCCCACGGTCGCGAGTATCTGCCCAGGCTCCATGGCGCCGGTGGCAACGAGCGCCGGGTAGTCCTGTCGCAGCGTCACGTAGCCGTAGTATCCGATAATGAACACTTTGGCGCACGACTTGACGAGTTCCGCAAGCGCCCGTCCTGAGAAAATCCGGGCCATTCCCGCGGCGGGATCGATCCGCGAGAGCCGCGGAGCAAGGGGCTCAAGAGACAAGACCAGCCCCACCTGGGCGAGGTTCGTTGCAAGCCCCACCACGAAGCCGGTAGCGATGGCCGGCCCGGCGGCCTTTCCGATGGTGAGGAGTGCGTTCATCGCGAGGACGTGAAGGCCCTGGTCCGAAAGGTCCGGATGCGCCAGCGTATCGCCCAGGACCTGTCTCATGAAGCCTCCGAGCCCGGCATACACGATTCCTCCTGACGCGCCAAGGACTCCGAGCGTCGCGAGGAGGATCGCGGCAGAGTTCACTTCAACGCTCCTCGCCACCTGTCCGCGCCTTCGTGCCTCCTGGCGCCGTCTTGGTGTTGCGGCCTCTGTGCGGTCGTCGCGCGGCACCGCTTATCTCACACCTCCGAACAGAGCAAGGATATCTCGCTCAAGCCCGCTGAACATGCCCTTGAGAATAAGGACGAACAGGGGCAGCGCAACCAATAGAGTGAGAAGCCCCACCCCGATCTTGAGCGGGAAGCCCACGATGAAGACGTTCATCTGCGGCACGGTCCTCGCAAGCACAGCCATAACCACGTCTGCCAGGAGCAGCGTGCACGTGACCGGCGCGGCTATCTTGAAAGCTACAACCACGGTGTTGCAGAACAGCCTGACCACCCCGGCCTGCAGTTTCGCGGTAAGAGTGAAGCCTGAGATAGGTACGACTGCGTAGCTCTCCACAAGCCCTGCCAGGACCATGTGGTGGCCATTGAACACGAGAAAAAGCAACATGGCGAGCAGGTACTGGAACTGGCCCATGACCGTCACCTGCCTGTTTGCCACGGGGTCCACCACGTTCACGAGACCGAACCCGATCTGGATGTCCACAAGCTGCCCAGCAAGCTGCACCGCCACCATGAAAAGCGAAGCCACATACCCGATGATGGCACCCACCAAGATCTCGCGCCCCACGCACACGGCATACGACACAATATCACCCGGATAGCCTGTCGGAGGCGCCTGCACCAGCGGAAACGTCACCAGGGCGAGCGCGGCGGACATACCTGCCTTCACCTGAAGCGGCACGTTGTAGCTCCCGAACACCGGCGCGAACCCGAAGACCCCGCCTATCCTCGCGAGAACGAGGAGATACGTTTGCATGTTCGTAATAGCCGTGTCAACGAGCTCCACAGACGCGTTCCTCCGGATCACGGCACTCTCTCTTCGAGTCACCGGCAACCCCTCCCGAAGTCGGGAGGATCTCCGTACTCTCACTTAGCCCTGGCCGTCCACCCCGCCGCGTGCACCCTGCGCGATGCTCTCCCCGCGTGTCCCGCGCGATGCCGGCCCCGCGGGACGCTTGCTGTGCGCCCATGTCCCGCCTACAGCACATAGTTAGGCAGGTTCATGAACAGCTCTCGCGCAAACTCCACGAGTGTGCGCATCATCCACGGACCGAATACCACAAGGGCCAGGATGACTGCGAGGATCTTCGGCACCAGAGCGAGAGTCATTTCTTGGATCTGCGTCACGGCCTGGAACACGCTGACGACGAGGCCTGCCAGGAGCGCAAACACAAGCACAGGCGCGGCAAGCTCCAGGGTCACGAATATGGCGCGCTGCCCGATCCCTGCTATAACCTCTTCCGTCATTCCCGCTCACCCCACACGAAACTTGCGAACTCCACACTCAGTGAAAGCTCCGGAGCAGCGACCCGATAACCAGGTTCCAACCGTCAACCATCACGAACAGCAACAACTTGAAAGGCAACGAAATCATCACGGGCGGCAGCATCAGCATGCCCATGGACATGAGGACGCTTGCCACCACCATGTCGATGACGAGGAACGGCACGTATATCAGAAACCCGATCTCAAACGCCGTTTTGAGCTCGCTGATGGTGAACGCCGGGATGAGGACGAGCATCGGCACCTCCGACGGATTCGCCGGCCGCTTCGCCTTCGCAAGCGCTGTGAAGAGCGCGAGGTCCCTTTCCCGCGTCTGCTTGAGCATGAACTCGCGGAACGGCACCGCCGCCCGGTCGAGCGCCACCTGCTGCGAGATCTCGCCGCGCAGATACGGCTGCAACGCCTGCTCGTTCGCTGTCCCCAGCGCAGGTGCCATCACAAAGAACGTAAGGAAAAGGGCAAGCCCGATGAGGACCTGGTTCGGCGGCACCTGCTGTGAGCCCAGGGCGCTCCGGACGAACGAGAGCACGATAACGATCCTCGTGAACGAAGTGAGCATAATGAGAATGGCCGGCGCAAGGGTCAGCACGGTCAGGAGCGCGAGGATCTGGAGCGACACGGAGACGTCCTTTGGGCTTCTGGCTGGCTCCACTCCGATGTCGATCCGGGGAAGCGGCAGCACTCCTCCGACGTCCACCCGGGGCGCTGGGGTCGCCGGGACCGGGACCTGGGTCTGGGTCTGGCTCTGGGCCTGGACCTGCGCGGGCGCCGCCTGGGCGTGCGCCACCCCTTCACCGAGGAGCGCCGATCCGGCACCCGTGGCGAGAGCAACCGCGCCCAGTACCGCGCCTAGTGCCACGACAAGTGTCAGGACTACGGTCCGGGTCGCAAGGGCCCCCTGAACCGCACCCAGGCGCCGACGGCTGCGGCCGTCCCGATGGCTCATTTCTTCGGCCTTCCCCCTCCCGCTATGTATGCCTGCCCTCCTACAGCTGGGTATTGTCGTCATCAGCGTCCTCTCCCCGGTGCCTATCGTCTCCAAAGCGGCGCATGTAAGCGTCCAGGATCTCGTCGAACCTTCGCCCCTTCTCCGGCGCCGTCTGCACACGATCTTCCTGCCGTCCGGTATCCTGCAGCGACCCTGCATCAACCTCTGCGAGCATGGAGATGTGCGTGCTCGTGGCCCCGAGCACAAGGAGCCTGTCCGCGACCCGCACCAGGTGCACCGCCCTGCCCGGTCCGAGGGATAGCGACTCGCGTAGCTCCACGGCCGGCCGACCGCGCGCGCCGATGCGTCCCCGCTGCAAGGCCCGGAGGGCCAGCCCGGTAAGGTATATGAGCACAATGACTATGGCAAGGCCCGCTATAAGCCGGATTCCTGTCACGATCGGGTCCACCGCAGGCGCCATCTCCTTTCAGCCTCTTCAGCTTTTCGGACTGCTCAGCCTTTCTGCCGGGGCCACGATGTCCACGACGCGAACGCCGAAGTTCTCGTCGATGACCACGACTTCCCCTCTTGCGACCAGCTTCCCGTTGACCAGGATGTCCACCGGCTCACCGGCCACCCTGTCGAGCTCCACCACGGAGCCCGGGCCGAGGTCGAGGATGTCGCGTATGGTCATGCTGGTCCGCCCGAGCTCCACCGTGATGGGGAGGGGCACATCAAGCAAGAGGTCGATGTTGCTGTGGCCGCCCTGGCGGGGCTTCTCCCCGAACGGCGCGAACTCCGCTTTCTCAAAGGCTCTCTCGAGGCTCCGCCTGGATTCCTCGCTTGCAGAAGCAGGCCCTGGAGCACTTGCAGCAGTGCCAGCGCCAGCGCCGGGCGGGTCCGCCGATCCCGGCTCATCCGGGTCAGACGGGACATTCGTATCCCCGCTATAGAGGTCATCGATCATCATAAGGTCCCTCCCCTGTCGTACAAAACGCGCGACACCTGAAACGCGAGCCTCTTTCCGATCACCCCGGGCCGCGCCAGGAACTTGGGCCCGCCACCGACTCGCACCACCAGGTCCTCGCCACGCCTGGAGTCAAGCCTGATGATATCCCCCGGCGCAAGGTCGAGGAAGTCAGCTACCATGATGCTGGCCTGACCCAGCTCCACGGTCACGGGCACCTGGACGGTTGCGAGGCGTTGCCTAATGGCCTCGGCCGACGCGGCCTCTCCTCCACGTCCTGCCTGCTTCTTGAACCACCGCGTGGCCGCAAGCCTCGGCAGCACGGGCTGCAGAATGGGGTACGGGAAGCACAGACTCACATTGCCCGTGACTTCCCCGAAAGCGACCTCCAGCGACACGGCCCCGACCGTTTCGGTCTCCGCTGTGATCTGCGCAAACTGGGAGCTCGCAACAATGTTCTCCAGTCGCGCGGAAAAGGCCGTCACGTCGGACCAGGCGCGAGCCAGTATATCCAGCACCTTCACTGCAAGGTCCTGCATGAGTCGCTGCTCGATATCGGTAAGCTCGCGGGGCCTTCCCTTCGCCTGGCCGGGTCCCCCCAGCACCCTGTCGAGCATGGCGAAGGCGAGAAGCGGCTCGAGCGCCAAGATGGCCTCACCGTCGGGCGGGCTGATGTTAAAGACCGCGATGACGCTAGGAGTCGGCAGGGATGACGAGAACTCGTCGAAGGATAGCTGCTCGCACGAGGTCAGCGTTACCCTGACCGGCATCCTCAAGTACGTGGACATCCACGTCGAGAGCGACCTCGCAAAGGTCTCGTGGATCATCTCGATCGTACGAAGCTGGTCCTTCGACAGCTTGTCGGGCCGGCGGAAATCGTACGGCCTCACCTGCTTCGTCTTGCCGCTCCCGCTTTTTACGGCGCGCTCCTCTTCCTGCTTTGCGAATGAGGAGAGCAGCGCGTTTATCTCTTCCTGCGAAAGGATCTCGTCCAAGCTCCCGCCCCCGGATCACGGGTTACTGAATGACGAACTCGAGGAAGTACACGCCTCTCACACGATCCGGTCCCTTTCTGCCGCCGGAAATCGACTGCTCTATGGCGTCGGCCACCCGGTGTCGTATCGCGTCTCTTTTCGACACATCGGTCAGGTCCCCCAGCTCGTACGCCGACAAGACCGCGAGGACAGCGTCCCTCACCTTGTACTCGGCCGCTGCAATGTCAGCGGCTGCCTTTCTGTCGACGCATTCAACAGCGATCGACGCCTTCAGGTAGCGCGTGCCGTCGGTGCCCGCCACGTTGACTATGAACGGTTCGAACGAGTAAATGGGACCAGGCCTGGGCGCCGGTTTCGGGGCCTCCGCGCCGCTCGATCCTGTCCCTGTCTGCCCGTGTAGGCTACGCGTATAGAAGAACGCTCCAGCGGCCGCCGCGAGGCAGAAAGCCGCGAGACCGGCGACCACAAGCGGGGAAACCTTGCGTTTCCGGCCTGCGGCTCTGCCTTGTTGCTTCTGCATGGCGCGGAGATCGCGCGCCGATACCACGGTCGCGGGCCGGTCGGGCACCTCCCAGCCTTCCCTCATCGGAGGCTGAGGCCCGGCGGCGGCCACCCCCGCCTGGCTTCGCGTTCCGGGGCCAGCTCTCCCCGGGTCCGTCGCACCACCGGCGGCGCCGATGGCTGGCTTGCGGCTCGGGATGCTGCCGGTCGTCGCTGGTCTCGCTCCAGATCCCTGATAGCCTGAGATACCCGTTGGCAAGCTCATCCCCCTATTCTCTGGCGGCCTCTCCCGGAGGCACGATCTTCTCTTTCTCCTTCAAGATGACGATGTCCACCCTGCGGTTCAGGGCCCGGTTGGCCTCGCTCGTGTTGGGCACCTTCGGCCTGTACTCGCCGTATCCCATAGCGGTGAACCTGTCCGGGGCGAGGCCTGCAGCCTCGATGAAATACCTCAGCACCGTGCACGCCCTCGCTGTGGATAGCTCCCAGTTGGACGGGAACTTCGGCGTGCGTATCGGCAGGTCGCACGTGTGTCCCTCGATCCTGATGTCGTTTGGGATCTTGCGCAAGATGACCGCTACCTCCGAAAGGACGCGCCGCGCCTCGGGGCGCAGGTCGGCCTGACCGAGGTCGAAAAGGACCTTGTCCATGAAGCTGACCACAAGGCCCCGCTCCGTGATCTCAAGGTGCACGTCGTCCGCGAGAGCCTGGTCCTTCAGGAATGACTGGAATTCCTGCTTGACTCCCTCGAGCTCGACCTCGGACTTCCCCGATGGCCGAAGGTCGGTCGGAGGCTTCGGGACCGGCATCTCCCCTGGGTTCAGAAGCTGAGGCCCTCCAGTGAGGACGCCGAGCGCGCCCTGAAGCGATATGACCGCCTGCCGGAACTTGATCGCGTCGATGGACGAGAACGCGAACAAGAGCACAAAGAAAGTTAGCAGCAGTTGAGTCATATCGGCATATGACGTTATCCACGGTGGGGACCTGGATGGCCCGTCGTCTGATCTCTTGCGTCTCATGTCTTCGCACCAGCCGTTTCCTTAGCGCCCGCGCCTCCGGCTCCTGCAGCGCCGGTCGCCGTCGCTTGCGCTCCCTTCTTGTATGCCACCTTGGCCCTTGTTGCAGGGGGCAGGAACGCCTTGAGCTTCTCTTCGACGATCCTCGGGTTATCTCCCGACTGAATCGCGAGAATCCCCTCGATGAGGATCTGCTTCTCCAGTGCCTCCTCTGATGCCTGGACTCCCAGCTTCCCCGAGATGGGGATGAATATGAGATATGCGAGAAGCGCCCCGTAAAACGTGGTAACGAGAGCCACCGCCATGCCCGGCCCGATGGCGCTGGGGTTGTTTATGTTTCGGAGCATCTGAATGAGCCCTATCAGCGTCCCGATCATCCCGAACGCCGGCGAGAAGAGCGCCATCTGGTCGAACAGTTTCCGGCCCATCCTGTGGCGTTCCTCAATGGCGTCGAGGTCGGTCTCCAGAATCTCGCGTATTACCGTCGCGTCGACGCCGTCTACCACAAGCTGCAGGCCGTGTCTCAGGAAGTCGTCCTTGACCTTGTCGAGGCTGTTGTCGAGGGCGAGGAGACCCTCACGCCGTGCAAGCTCGGCCAGGGATATGATCTGCATGATGACAGCTGCAAGCTGCGGAGGGCGCCGCGTGAACGCGACCTTCGTGACGCGCAGCACGTTCTTGATGTCGTCTATCCGGAAGTTGATGAGCGTTGCAGCCATGGTGCCACCGATAGTGATCATCACTGATGGAATGTCGATGAAGCTCCGCACCGACCCGCCCATCTGGATGGCCGCACCGACAAGCGTTATTCCTGCGATGATCCCGACGAAAGTGGTAAGGTCCATGTTATGCCCCCGCAAATCGCATGGCACCTGCGTCGCAGTGCCGTTGTGAGCTTCGGCGCCCGCCTCTCGCGCGCCGTCCTGTGCCTGGTTGCGGCCCGTTATGCTCCACAGCTAGCCGCCCCTGTAAGCATGCTCCCGCAGATATCCTGGCGCGTCACGCAGCAACTGAAATCCACCTGGTTCTGACCGAAGTGAGGAACGCGGTCCAACTCACGGTTGCAGCTACAGGGATGACTATAGCCATGGCTGCACGGGCCTCCCGCCCTCCTACGTGCCCCGCTCACTGCCGGTGGCAGGCATTTGGGGCCCGAGCACGATAGCCCTTTTATAGCCGACCACCGCCGCCACCACCTCATCCACAGTGTCCCTCACGACAAGCTTCTTGCCCGTGGTGAGCGTGATGATGGTGTCGGGCGTTGCTTCGACCGTCTCTATCAGGTCCGCGTTAACCACAAGTTCCGACCCGTCAAGCCGGTGCACCCTGATCATCGCAAGCGCCGCCTTTCCTTCTCTCGAATGCCGTCGCTCCCACGAGGCCACCCGCTCTGGATCTAATCTCGCCACGAGCCGGCACCACCGAGCTCGAGTCTGCGCCCGCAGCCGTCTCCGCCGTAATACGCCGCCCACTCACAGGGTCATCTCACCGCTCGCGGGCAGATGCGTCCCGCGAGGCGGAGCCCGAGCCCGACTGGGAAAAGACCGGGCGGGCCCCGCCCCAGACTGCGTTAACGCTTGAGACTCAAGAGATCCTGCAACATCTCGTCCGCGGTGGTGATCACCCTCGAGTTCGCCTGGAACCCGCGCTGCGAGATGATCATGTCGGTGAACTGCTTGGCAAGGTCCACGTTGGACATCTCTATGGCACCGCCGATGATCTTGCCCTTGCCGTCCTTCATCGGCTCACCGATTATCGGGGCGCCCGAGTTGGGCGACACCTGGTAGAACCCTCCACCCATTCGGAGAAGCCCGCCAGGGTTCGCGAAGTTTGCCAACACGACTTGGGCCAGTGTACGGTACTGGCCATTGGAGTAGATGCCCGTGATTATCCCATCCGCATCCACCGCAAACGTCTCGAGAGTCCCGGCGGGGAAGCCGTCTTGGAAGCTCATGGAAACCGACGAGGGCTCCGCGTACTGGGTCAGACTCTCAAGGTCCAGGTTGACGGTCTGCGGGGCAGAGCCATCCGTTATCGGGACATTGAATTGGGGAGGGTACTTGAAACCGGCGTCATTGCACTTATCCTCCGTAACCACCGGATCGAACTTGCCGTTTTGGGTAAAGATGAGGTAACCCTCTCCCACTGGGTCTGGGCCTGCGAGGGGGTCGGTTACTTTCCAGTACCAGGCGCGGTCGCCGATTTGCCCAAGGCTAGGATCGCTTGGATTGACCGGTGCAGTAGGATCGAGTTTCTCGAAGGTAATGGCCAGCTTGTGCAGAAGCCCAAGCGAGTCGTACACCTGGAGGAGGCCGCTGAAGGTATCCCCAGCAGCCGCCTGGGAATCGAGGTTCCCGCGCATGATGGTGTTCTTCGTGGCCGCAGCCTCCATGACCTGTCCTATTAGGATCTTAATGTCAGTAGGCGGCTGCGTCGTGTCGATCTCTCCGGTAGCAGGGTCAACGGGCTTTCCCTGAACCCTGTAGCCCGTCGCGGGGCTTACGAGTACACCGTCAGCACCGATCTGGAAGCTGCCGTCGCGGGTGAAGTACGTCTTGAGCCCGTCGCTCAACACGAAAAAGCCGATCCCGTCGATGGCCATGTCGCTAGGCACTTCGGTCACCTGGATGTTGCCCTGGGTGTGCCAGGTGTCTATGCTCCTCAGGCTTGTCCCAAGGCCGACCTGCATGGGGTTTATGCCTCCCCTTCCGCCCTTGACCGGGGCGCCGCCGCCACGTATCGTCTGCACCAGAAGTTCGTGGAACGTGACTCTGCCGGCTTTGTAGCCGGGGGTATTGATATTCGCGATGTTGTCGCCGATGACATCCATCCAGACCTGATGTGACCTCGAGCCGGATACTCCGGCAAACATTGACCGTAGCATTGTTTCACTTGACCTCCTTCCTTCTATGGCCGCCGGTGTCGCCGGCGGACCGGGGCCCCCTCGGAAGAGGTCCAGCCCCATAGCGCGGTTTTGCCACTTTCACACGATCACCGCGCTATCGATGTTGGTGAACACGTTCTCCTTGATGTGCTCGCCGTCCACCGCCGTGATGACGGTGCGGTTCCTGATGCTCACGACGAGAGCGAGGTTGTCCATGAGGATGAGCGACTCCCTCGCGCCCTTCGCCGAAGCCCTGTCAACCGCCTGGACCAGCTTCGCCATGTCGGCATCGGATAGCGAGATGTTCCTGGTCCTCATGCGCATCTGAGCGTGGCCGGAGAACCTCACGCTCTGCCCCTCGATCTCCCTCCGGAGGACCTCCCCGAAGGACGGGGCCGTCGCCGTCCTGGAGTCACGAACGGCTTCGCTTCGGACCTTCTCCACGCGCCCGGTGGGCACTGACGCCCCGGCGGGCACCTGGAACTCGGGTGGTATCCTTTCAACCAAGGCGACCACTCCTCGCTGCAACGTCTCTCGTGCCTACGATATCTCCGTCACATCGGTCACGAGGACCTCTTTTCCCTCAACGACAAGGTAGGCCACGCCGTCCTTGAACTTCACGCCGGAGACGATGCCGGTGATGTCTTCGTCGCCCACCGTGGCGGTCACCTTCTTGCCGATGAGCGCCGCCGCCTGGGCAGCGTGCTGCATCTTCGCGAGGCCCTCCATGGCGAGGCTCAAGTTCTGCATGTGCTCCAGCGTGGAGAATTGGGCCATCTGGGCGATCATTTCCTTGTCGTCCACCGGTTTGAACGCATCCTGGTAACGCAGCTCCGTGAGGAGCAGCTTCAGGAATGCGTCCTTGCCCAGTTCGGTCCGGCTGCTCTCCTGTGAAGGAGTCTCTTTTCGCGGATCGTACACCCGCGCGCTGGACGTTGCTGTGACGTTCATCGTAAATCCCCCTTTCGTTTCGAAGATGAAGTGTTCGGTCGCAGCGTGCGCCTCTCGCGAGTTCGGAGGCAAGCGCCACGTCGCCGCTCTGCTATGCCACGCAATCCACAAGGTGGACGCCTCCTGGGGACGACCGTGCCGCGACGAACGAGGCCACCTGACGCATCGCGCCTGAGCCTCCGCCGCCTGGCGCGGCCCTCGGCGGACCGTGCCCGGCATTGTCGTCGGACCACCTCGATTTGGCCCCATTCCAGGCGACCCCGGCCCCGAAGCCGCCGGAAACGGCGATGGCCCCGAGGTCGAGTCCCCTGTCGGCAAGGGCGGCCTTCAGGTCACCAAGTCCTGCCTCGATGAGCTGCCTCGTCACTGCGCTCTCAACCCTGATCTCGGCCACGATCCGCCCGGGCTCGGCGGTTATCCGGAGGTGTACCCTGCCCAGGAGATCGGGCTTGAGATCTATGACCATCTCGGCTTCGGATCTTCCGAGGCGAAGCTGGGCCCGCTGCACTATCTGGTCGATGACGGTCCGCGCGGTGATGGGTGCCTGCCGCTCCTGCGCCGCGCTGGCATCGGACGCCAGGGGTCTGCCCGCTCCCACTTCCTGCGGATCGTGCATGCTTGCGGCTGCCGGAGCAGGTCTGGCTGACTTAAGTTCGGCGTCCTCGCGCCCCGCCGCGCGTTTGGCGGTCACGCCGGTCGACTCCTCGCAGGACCAGCTCCGAGACACCTCCGGACATCCGGGCACAGGCTTTGCAACACCGGACGCCTTCCCCTCGGGAACGCCCGCTGCTTGCTCAACAACAGGCTCCCGTGCCGGGACGTTGTCAACGGCCAGGGCGCCCCCGCGCTCCTTCCGGGTTGTCGCCGCTGGGTGCCTCTCGACCCCGGCATGCAGACCGTGCGGACCTTCCCCCGCAGGCCGCGGCTGCGTGTCAGGCCGTTGACCAACCTCCACCGCCTTCACCTTTACGCGGGACTCCCCCAGCGTTTCGCCAGAGGTAGCCTTCACAGGGCTCCCCGGACGAACACCGAGCTTCCCATGGCCCGCCTCGTCTTCCCGGTCTGCACGCACCATCACTGCCCTGTCGAGGATCGCATCCCGGGCCCTCCCCGGGGCCGCACCCTGGGTCTCCATATCGTTTCCATCATCGGTCGGATCAGCCTGATCCCGCATGGATGCCGTCGCCAGCATGACACAGACACCCCGCGACCGCCCGCCGCCTTCGGAATGCGTCTCCGGCAAGGCATGAGCCGTCATCCCGAGCGCAGCCCCAGCCTGCTCCTGGGCATGCGGACCGGGCCTCACTATGCCTTCAGGCCGCGAGGCGCTGGTCGTGTCAGTCCTGTGCTCGGCCAACACCACAGGGATGGCACCATCCTTTGCACCTTCCATTCGGGACGGATGCGAGACCGAATCTGTAGCCCGGCCATGGAGTGCAAGCCGCGTCTCTTGACGCGTCTCTTGAAACGCCGCAAAGGCCACCCTTTGTGCCGGCAGGTCAGGTGCGGAAGTGTCTGGCCCTGCGCCTGCGCTTGCGGGTACGGGAACCTCGGTCGCATCCGCCCTGTGTTGGGCGCCCCGGGTGGTCAAACCTCCCTCCGAAGAGGGTTCCGGGTTCTCCGAATGGCCGCCCGTCATTCCGGACATCCCTCGCGGCACGGGCTGACCCGGCCACGCAGGTGCGTCATCGCGTGGGACGATCTCGATCCCGATACCGACCGCCGGACTGCGTCCACAGGCCCCCGCACTGCCTGTTCTGCTGAAAGCCATCTCAGCCGATCCTGGACCGGCAGCTCCGAGGTGGCTCTCTCGCGCGCTTGCGGCAGTTGCCGGCTTCGCCGTCCCCGGACTCTCCTGGACAATCAGCGGGCCGGTCGTCCCGCCGCGATCTACAGGTGCTGCGGACCAGGTTCCCCCGTCCGTGAGAGCCGGTGGGACAGTCTCTCCTCCTGCATACCCATCGGGCGGAGCGTAAGACGCTGCGCGGTCGCCTCGTGCGGACTGACCCTGCCACACCCTCTGCGTGGCCAGACCTGCCTGCCGCGCCTCGTCTCTGAGAACCGGCTGACACGGCGCGTCGCCCGCAGCTGCCGCAGCCCTGGTGGCGGTGGCATCCTTTGCTCCGGCGCCGGGGAATAGAGTCGCAGCACGCTTTCGGCTGCTCGCATCTCCTTCGTGCGGTCTCCTGGTCTCAGCGGCCGGGGGTACCTCCGGCGCCACCACGTCCCTTTCTTCACGCACTGCTACAGGTACGCCGCTTACGGCATCGCCCTCCGCGGAGAAGGTCCTGCCTGTACGGGCCTGCAACAATCCTTCAGTCGTTTCCCGCGCATGTGCTTCCTCTACCGCCCCTGTGCCGCTCTGGAGCGCCCACGTCGCCAGGTGCTTGGGCCTGGACAATGGCGCCGCTACTGCGGCAGCAGGTCCGGCCATGCGACCGGGAGGCAGCTCGACTCGCATGCTCGGGGCGAACGACACCGCAGAGTTCGCGGGCCCCGTTTCTGGACCCACCGCTGCCCCGGGTACACCCGCAACCACCTCTATAGCTCGGGCCCCCTGGACCAAGCTGTCGCGCGCTACCACGAGCGCGGCCTTTGCCACCTCTTGGGGCAGCGCAAGGCTGGTGTCAGCGGGCCAGCTGTTTTGCACGCCACGCTTTCCCCGGGCTTTGCCACCGTCTCCGCCGACCTCACAGGCATCAGGGTCCACGCTGGGGTCGGCGCCACTGCTCACATCGATGCCACCCTGGACAGCGATGTCCGGCGCGTCTGGCAACACGCAAGGTGGGCGGCCGTTCGCGCCGGTCCCGAGCCTTGCTGCAAGCTCGGACCCGAAATCCGCAGGACCGTCGCTCCCTTGGTCCGCATCTACTGGGACATTCTCATTCGTCTGGATCCTGCCCTCGGCGGCTGGGCAAGCCTCAGCTTTCGCCTGCGCCCCGTCCCAGCACACGGAAAACAGCGCTTCCACTCAGATCCTCACCTCCTTTCCTCGCGTATCTCACGGTCCCCACCTCATCGAGGAACGCCTGCCCCTCCCGGGCGACCTCCTCGCGGTAGCGCGCGTACGCCCGCTCTCTCAGCTTCTCGACCACCTTGCGCGCGCGTCGCGCGGCGATGAGCGCCTCCCTCTTCGCGGCCTCCTCCCGGGCCAGGCGGTCCACGACCGCTCGTTGTTCCTCGATGCGATGGGCCAGGAACCCAAGGTAACGGTGGTAAGCGGCGATCCACTGGACATCCAGCGTGCCGCCGACGCTCGCCCGCAGCTCTTCAAGCGTCGCGCCGTGCGCGGCCCCAAGCCTCTCGAGGACGGCCTTCTCGCGCTGGAGCGCTTCCTGCGCCCGCGCAAGCTCCTGCCGGAGCGCGTCCTCTTTCAGCCGCCTCACCTCGAGCAACTTCTGCAGGCGAAACCTGAACCTTCTCACTTAAGCCCCCTCGCCTGGGCCGCAAGCCGGGCCTGCGGCCTCCACTCTCATTCTCAGCTCGATTTCTCAGCTCGATCTTTCAGAGCATCAGCATCCGAACATGCTTCGCAGCTTCGAGACTGTCTCCGCGAAGTCTGCCTTCTCGTTGATCCCCTGCCTGAGGAAGGCATTTATGCCGTCGATCATCGTCCTGGCCCAGTCGATCTTAGGGTTGCTCCCGGGCACGTAGGCTCCGATGTTTATGAGGTCCGCCGCTTCCCTGTAGATGCTGAGCGCCTCTCGCATCCTCGCGGCCGCCCTGATGTGCGCTTCGTCCGCGACGTCCACCATCACTCTGCTCACGCTCGCCAGCACGTCTATGGCCGGGTAGTGGTTCATGGTCGCAAGCTCCCGCGATAGGACGATGTGGCCATCGAGAATGCTCCGCGCCGCGTCGGCCACCGGCTCGTTCATGTCGTCAGCCTCCACCAGCACCGTATAGAGGCCTGTGATGCTGCCCGATGACGAGTTGCCCGCGCGTTCCAGCAACTTCGGCATCATGGAGAACACCGACGGGGTGTAACCCCGCGTCGTGGGCGGCTCTCCAATGGCCAGGCCCACCTCGCGCTGAGCCATGGCAAGGCGGGTCAGGGAATCCATCATGAGCAGCACGTCCCGCCCGGTATCGCGGAAATACTCGGCAACGGCCGTCGCAAGAAAGGCCCCCTTGAGCCGCACGAGGCTCGCCTGGTCTGACGTGGCCACGACCACCACTGACCGCCTGAGGCCCTCCGGGCCCAGGTCTTTCTCGATGAACTCGCGCACTTCGCGGCCCCTCTCCCCGACTAGTGCAATCACGTTCACATCGGCAGAGGTGTTCCTGGCGAACATCCCTAGCAGCGTGCTCTTGCCGACGCCGCTACCTGCGAATATCCCGAGCCTCTGCCCCTTGCCGCAGGTTATCGCCGCATCCACGGCCCGCACACCCAGCGCGAGAGGCTCCGAGATCCTCGCCCGCTCAAGTGGGGCAGGAGGCGCATTGAAAAGAGGGTACTCCACTTCCGCCTCGATAGGGGGCCTGCCGTCAAGGGGCCGGCCGAGACCGTCGATGACGCGCCCGAGAAGCCCCTCGCCCACCGGGGCCATGGCCTCGCGCCCACTTGCCACGACCTCGCTCCCGGGCTCGATGCCATTTCTGTCGCCGAGCACCATCAGGAGGGTCTTGCCTTCCCGGAACCCCACGACCTCGGCCTGGATCGGCGTCCTCTGGCTCCGCGTGTATATGCGGCAGATCTCGCCCACGTGCGCAGGTGGCCCCATGGACTCCACCACAAGCCCGATAACCTGCACCACCCTGCCGCTCACCCGCAGCGGGTCGCACGCCCTGATGGCGCTCTGGAACTTCGATATATCCACGCTCGTCCTCGCCCGCCCCTCACAGGGCGGGCGGCAGGGCGCGGCTGTCTCAACTGGCATTGGCATCGCCGTTACCAAAGAAAGCCCTCCTGATCTCACGCAGTTGTGTTCCGAGCCTTGCGTCCACCGACCCGAAGTCCGTCTCCACGATGCACCCGCCAGGCTCCACCCTGGGGTCCTCTATGATCTCGATGGACGTGACGTCGTCAGCGATCCTCATGATCTCATCGCGAAAGTCCTTCACCCGGTCGAGGTCCCACGCGCTCACCCTGATCTTGATGGGTCCCGCGGCCTTTGCCTTCTCCACAGACTCCCGGACCATCTCCAGGACCACGGACCCGTCGATCGACACCTCGTGCCTCAGAATCTTCTCTGCGACCTCGATGGCAAGCCGCGCCACAGTGTCCTCCGCCGCCGTGACCGCGTTCTCCATGGCCTGGGCCACTCCTTGCACAAGGGTCCCCAGGTACTCGAGGAGGTCCCTCGCGTGCTCTATCACCTTCGCCGTGGCTTCCGCGCGCCCGTCCTCGTAGCCCCTGTCGTAAGCCTCCTTGAGAATTCGGGCGCGTTCTCGCTCGGCCTCATCCAGCGTAGCCCTGGCAGCTTGTTCGGCCTGCTCAATGAGAGACCGGGCAAGCGCGGCGGGATCGGCCCCCGCGTCCTCCGGTCTCCATGCACCGCCCTGCGTTGAGGACGCTGACCTCTCCAGGGTGGCAAGGAAGGTTTCCAGCCTCTCCTCCCCCACGAGCGCAGGGTTCCTTCGTATCTCCTGTGCCTTGATAACCCTAGACAAGCACCTCGTCCTCCGTCCCTCTGGCGATGACGATGTCGCCCGCCTCCTCGAGCCTGCGGATGACGGTGACTATGCGCTGCTGCGCCTCCTCCACGACCCTCAGGCGCACCGGCCCCATGAACTCCATGTCCTCGCGCAGCATCTCAGCGGCGCGCTCCGACATGTTGCTGAAGATCCTCTTCTTGACCTCCTCGCTTGCGGCTTTCAGCGCAAGCGCGAGGTCCTTCATGTCGATCTCCTTGAGGAAGGTCTGGATCGCCCGGTCGTCGAGGAGGGTGATGTCCTCGAACACGAACATCAGGTTCTTGACCTCTTCGGCAAGCGCCGGGTTCTGCTCCTCCAGTTCCTCGAGGATGGTTTTCTCCGTTGCCCGGTCCACGCGGTTCAGCACATCCACGAGCGCTTTCGTGCCGCCGGCGAAGTTGTAGTTCTGGCCGCCGATGGAATAGAGCCTGCTCTCAAGGACCTTCTCTACTTCAGCGACGACCTCCGGAGAAGTCCTGTCCATCTCGGCAAGCCGCACGGCCACCTCGGTCTGAAGCCCCTCGGGGAGGGCCGAGAGCACCGCCGCAGCCTGCTCGGGACGGAGGTAAGCCAGGATGAGCGCGATGGTTTGAGGGTGCTCGTTCTCGATGAAGTTCACGAGCTGGGCCGGATCCACCTGACGCGCGAAGCTGAACGGCTTTTCCTGGAGCGATGCCGTTATCTTCTCGATGATCTCGGCTGCGCGATGGGGGCCAAGCGCCCGCTCCAGGACCTGCCTCACGTACTCGATGCCTCCCGCAGCAAACTCCTGGGCCTCGCACTTCTCGTAGAATTCGTCCAGCACCTGCCTGCGGATCTCGGGCGGCACATTGCCCAGGTTTGCGATCTCAAGGGTAAGTTGCTCGATCTTTGACTCGTCGAGGTACTTGAATATCTCTGCTGACATCTCCGACCCGAGAGCAACGAGAGCTATTGCCGCTTTTCTTCTTCCGGGAAGTTCAGTGGCTGGCGCCAAGGCCGGTCACCTCTTGTCCTCGTCCATCCATCCGGATATCACCCTTGCGGCCGTCTCAGCAGCGGGCGCAGGCCGCTCAGGGATCTCCTTCGCCCGCTGGCTCGGCTCGCCCCGTCTTTCACCCTCCCTTTCCTCGCCCGCCGCGGCCACCGGCGCTGCGGCCCCGGCTTCTCCAGCGCCGGGCACAGGGACGGAAGGCGGCACGGACGCAGGCACCACCACAGGCCGCGCGGGCGCTCTCTGGCGGACCACTGAGATCACTAGGCCCACCAGGAAAAGCGCGATTATCCCGGCGAGCACGTATTCTATGTTGGCCATAAGGACTTCTCCGATGTTGGGAGGTCCTTTCACTGCCTCCCCGCCAGCGGCGGCGCCTGTCTCAGCTTCCGGGGTAAGCGGCGCCCCGAACTCCATAGCCTCGACGATGAGCGAATCGCCCCTGCCGGGGTCGATTCCGACCGCCGCCCCAACGGACCTGGTGATGGCTTGTAACTGAGCGTCGCTCACAGGAGCCGCTACTATGGCCGCAACCGAAAGCCTCCTCACCTCGCCGGGAGCCTTGATCGTGCGCTCGACAACCCGTGATATCTCGTACCGGGTGGTCTCCTCCGACCTCTCCTCGCCGCTTATCTCACCAGGCCGTTCTCCTGTGCGGTAAACGCCCCCCGCCCCCACCTGGGCGGCCGCAGACGTAACGCTCGCATCAGATGCGCCTGCCACCCCCACGGTCACGCCCGCCTCGGGAGCCCCGGCCGCGCCCGGAGCTTGAACCTGCGTCTGAGCTTGAGCCTGACTGTGAGCCTGAGTCTGAGTCTGAGTCTGAGTCTGAGTCTGGGCCTGAGCCTGAGCCTGAGCCTGAGTTTGAGCTATGCCGGCCGCGTTGCCAGGCGTGCCCGCCGCATCCACGTTGGACGCGGTCCCCGGCACTCCGGCGGGCGGCGCTGATACCGTGGAGCGAACCTCATGAACCTTCGTCTGCTCACGGATCACCCCAAGCCCTGTGGGCATGGGCTGGAAGACCTCGCTATTCTGCTCCCGGCGGTCGAAGTTGATCTCGGCGCTCACCCGCACCACTACCTTGCGGGGGCCGAGCACCTCCGTGAGCATGCTCTCAACACTTTTCTCAAGGTCTTTCTCATACGCCCTCTTCGCCTCGAGCTGGCTCACCGAAAGGGACGCCACCATTCCTGTCTCGGAATCGTCGCTCGCGGCGTACAGAATGTTGCCATCGACATCGAGAACCGTCACGTTGCTGGGGCTCAGGCCTTCGACGCTCGATGAGACCAGGCGCACGATCCCCTGCACCTGTCCTTTGGTCAGGGTTGCTCCGCTGCGTAGCTTCACCATGACCGAGGCTGTGGGCGGCTTCTGTTCATCGGTGTATAACTCCGGCTCTGGTATGGCAATGTGAACCCGCGCGTCCTCGACCTCCCGAAGCTGCAATATGGTCCGGGTAAGCTCGCCCTGAAGCGCCCGCCGGTAGTTCATTTTCTGGGTAAACTCGGTCACGCCGAAACTCGTCTTGTCGAATATCTCGAACCCAACCGTGCCACCCTTCGGCAGGCCCTGGCTGGCCAGGTTCATGCGGGTCTCATACACATCAGGAAACGGCACCCTGATGGTCGTTCCACCATCGGAGATTTCGTAGGGTACGCGCATCTCCCGCAGCTTGGCCACGATATCGGCCGCATCGCTCGCTGAAAGGTTGGTGTAGAGCGGCACCATCTCCGTCTTGCCCGCCCTGCTCAAAAGGAGCACCATGGCGACCACTCCGAGGGCAATCGCCAGGAGGACCATGAGCTTCTGGCTCGATGTCATCTGGTCCCACAGCGAGC
Organism: Bacillota bacterium; assembly: GCA_014360195.1. Taxonomy (GTDB): domain Bacteria; phylum Bacillota; class SHA-98; order UBA4971; family UBA4971; genus UBA6256. The sequence continues at coordinate 549 of JACIXY010000031.1, read as the reverse complement.
GCGTCTGGCGCCCGAGGTCCTGCCCGATGGCTGCCATGGCTTACACCTGCATCCTCATGACTTCCTGGTAAGCTTCGACGATCTTGTTCCTTATCTGCATCGTGAGCTGCAGGGCGACGTTGACCTCCTCGACGGCGATCATAACCTGGTGGAGGTCCTTGAGCTCGCCGGCAGCGAGCTTCTGAGTAAGCTTGTCGGCGTTCCGCTGGAGGTCGTTCACGGTATCGATGGCATTGTCCAGCATTTCCTTGAAGTCCTCCAGGGTTGCCTGGGCGCCAGTCGCATTCCTGCGGCTGAGTTCATCCAGGGTCTTCTGCAGCGTCGAGCTGATCTTGATGTCCATGACACCACCCCGTTCTTAGGGCTGACATTCCGCATCGGGCTGCCGGTGCTGCGTCTCGGGGACAGCGCGCCTCGCTAAGTAAGGGTGCGTTAGTTCTCGCCCCTCTTCCAGTAGTTGCCGGGTTGCCGGTGTTGCACTCGGGGACGGCGCCCCAAGCGGGGCGCGCTTCGCCAAAATCCGGCCCGTCTGGCTAGGCAGCCGGATTT
>JACIXY010000030.1 GCA_014360195.1 Bacillota bacterium | reverse complement strand
GGTGTTGCAATCGGGGACGGCGCCCCAAGCGGGGCGCGCTTCGCCAAAATCCGGCCCGTCTGGCTAGGCAGCCGGATTTTGACACCCCTCGTGCAATCACCGGCAACCCCTCCCAAAACTCGGGAGCATTTCTGCACCCTCACTTAGCGCCTGTGTGCTATCCCCTACCAATGTCCAGCGCCCTCATGGCCATCGTCTTCGCAGCGTTGAGAGCGGTGACGTTCGCCTCGTAGGCCCTCGCGGCCGAGATCATGTCCACGAGCTCCCTTACGGCGTCAACGTTGGGCATCGCCACGTAGCCCTGGGCGTCTGCGTCCGGGTGGCCAGGGTCGTATACCATGCGTGGTGGCGACGGGTCCTCCACTATGGCCGCGACCGCGACCCCCCGGCCGGGCGCTTCAGAGGCGCCCAAGCCTGCACCAGCCGTGCCGCTTCTGTCTCCGCCCCCGCGACCGCCACCGGTCCGAGCCGTAAGCGCCTGGAACACCACCTGGCGCCTTCTGTATGGCCGCCCGTCCTCCGTGCGTGTCGTATTGATATTCGCAATGTTGTTGGCAATTACATCCATTCTCAGGCGCTCAGCGGCAAGGCCGGTGGCGCTTATCCTGAAGGACGAGAATATGCCCATGTGTCACCGCCTCCCCTCGCTGATGACATATTTAAGTAGGTTGAACCGTTCGGACACCAGGCGAGAAATAGCGCTGTACGCGACGGTGGTTTCAGCAAGGCTCGCCATCTCGAGGTCGATGTCCACACTATTGCCGTCGCACCTCACTTCGAGCGAGTCCTCTTCGATCACAGGTCGGCACGATGCGGGATCGCCACGGGAAATGGCGGCTTTGAGCTGCTCCTCGAACCGCACGCGCCTGGCCTTGAATCCGGGCGTGTTGACGTTGGCGATGTTGTCCGCTATCACCTCGTGTCGAAGCGACAGCGCGTCGAGGGCTTTCGACAGCGCCACAAGCGTGTGATCCCCAAGAACGGCCTTCATGATCCCCCTCCACTTTCCGGCTCTACGCGGCTGTGGGCGCGCGAAGAGACATGGACTCGTCTCTTGAGCTAGCAAGTGTGGTGCCAGTTGGAAAGAGGACAACATTCGACAGGAAGCGCGCAATGTGCGGGCATGCGTGAGCGCTGGGGCCGGTGACCCGCGGCAGACGAGAAAAATTTTCTCAAGGACCATGTATTTCTTTCGCCAAGCCTCAAGAAGGGGCTTTCCAGCAAGTTCAGCCAAAGCACTTCAATGAAGATGGGCGAAGGCGCTCGCTCCAGATAGACCCTGACATGCTCCGAATAGACCGGGATACACTAATGTCGGAGGTGGAGCTATGGGTCGAAACCGCAGCATTGTCTCGGATGAGGTGAAGTACGAGGTCGCACGGGAACTCGGCTTCGCCGACAAGATTAACGTGGACAATGGCGTGTACGACTATGGCAACATCACCACACGGGAGGCCGGGCTCATAGTCCGAGGTCTCATTCAGAAGGCCGAGGAACTGATGGCCAGGCAGACCAGGAGGTAGGGGCGAACGCCCCTACCTCCTGGTCTGCCTCCATTCTTTTTCATCAGGCTTTCACAAGCCAGGCCTGCGGTCTACCTTTCGACCCTACGCCCAGCAGGCCGGACGCAGGCCTCGCGCCATAGAGGGGTCCATATGCATGGATTACGATTACGCCTTCACTGCCTCGTGCGGTATCTCGCCGCGCGCGATCCTGCTCATGACCGTCCATGCCTCCACAATCAGCCACACTTCGAGGAGAAGGACGATCGCGTCGATAACTGACAGAAGCCAGTTGCCAGCAGCCAAATAGTTCCTCAGGTTACCTATCATACCCCACGTGGTAATCACGATCATGAAAACCATGGGGATCATGGTGTAACCCAGAGGCTTCTTCTGCTTCGCCAGATAGACCGTGACTACCAGGAGCGCAAGCCCGGCGAGGAGCTGGTTCGTGGCGCCGAAGAGAGGCCAGATGACGTTGGCGCTTCCTCTGAAGGCGAGCAGGTATGCGGCCACCACAGCGACGAGCGTGGCTGCATACCTGTTCGTAAGCCACTTCTGGCCGATGGACTCTCCAAACTCCGATATCACGTACCGCTGCAGGCGCGTGGCGGTATCAATGGTCGTGCCTGCGAAGCTAACCATGAACACCGCCAGGATGTTGAGGGCCAGGGCCTTTGGAATGCCGAGCGCTTCCACGATCCTCGCGCCACCCTCGGCAAACGTCGGGAGCGTCGGGACCTTGGCGAAATTCGCGTACGTAGCAAGCCAGGTCTCCCTGGAGACTCCCGTGGTAACAGCCAGGATGACGAGGGTTGCAAGCGCCGCCTCAAGCAGCATCCCGCCGTAACCTACCGTGACCGCGTTGGGTTCCTTATCGATCTGCTTTGAGCTCGTCCCGCTCGAGACCAGGCTATGGAACCCAGAGATGGCGCCGCACGCTATTGTGATAAACAGGAACGGTACCATCGGTGGCGCCCCCGCCGGCGAGGCAACCACAGCCGGCGCAACGATAGGCTTGGGCGCGACGACTATTCCGAGTATCAGCAGAATCATGGCGATGCCGAGTTCAAGTGCGTTGATGTAGTCTCGCGGCTGCAGGAGGCGGTGGACAGGAAGTGTAGAGGCGAAGTAGATGTACACCATGATAATGACGATCCATGCCGCGCTGGTGAGCCTTATCGGGATGTAAAGCCCTATCCAGATAGTGAGATACATCAACGCTATCGCCACGATGGAACCGACAAGGAGGCTGCCCTTCTTGTTAAACAAGTACCACGAAAGCCCCATGGCGATGAGGATTTCGACCCAGATCGGGAACACCGACTCGGGGTACTTCACGAAAAGGCTCGCCATGAGAATAGCGAAGATGGCTACGACTATCCAGAGACAGAAAAATATGATCGCAAAGAACAGCGTCCTCGCGCGCGGATTCACAATGGGCCCCGTTATGTCACCTATCGATTTCCCTTGGTGCCTCATGGATACAACGAGGGCGCCGAGATCGTGAACCGCACCTGCGAAGATGGACCCAAGAACAACCCAGAGCAGCGCAGGAACCCACCCCCATATAACACCGAGAACCGGGCCTACAATGGGACCGGTTCCTGCGATCGACGTGAAATGGTGACCTGTGAGTATGATTCTGTTGGTCGGCACGTAGTCCACCCGATCGTTGATCTGCTCCGCTGGAGTCAGATTCTTGGCGGCAAGCTCGAACAGCTTGTGCCCGAGTTTCTTACCATAGAGGTTGTAGGCAAGAATGTACAGGAGGAAGGTCACTACCATTACCAGCAGAGAATTCATCGCATCCACCTCCGTACGAGAATTTGGAAGCGAACCCCCTCCATGGCGCGTCGAGTATACATTTCGCGGTAGCCTGTCCAATTCCTGCATGCGATATGGACAGGCTATGTCTGGGATCTTTCTGGCTCTTCAGCCGCTGGAGATGGAGTATCGGCGATGGACCCTATGTCCGCAAGAGGTTCTGCAATAACCTGTTGAACCTGGGCAAACAGCCTGCCGAACGCGATTTCGGCATCCAGGAACTCTCTTATGTAGGGGTTGTAGGAGATAATCTCAAGAGACCGGTTGAAAGCATCCAGCTTGTCCTCGGGGACCTTCTCTCCTTTTCGGACAAGCGCTTCGATATCGCGCCTCATCTTCTCGAAATCCCGGAACATGATCCTTGCGGCTTCGTGGCATTCGATCTCATTCCTGGCGTTGCGAACTCGCGCGAATTCGGCAGATTCCCTGAGTGCGTCGGCAAGCTCCTTCGCCTTCTCCATAACGGACATACATTGACCCTCCACTGCCATGCAACCCTGACGCACGCGTTTCGCAGGGGTCACACCACGGACTATGCCCCCGCGGCAGGTGTCATCCGTTGAACCTGTTCATAGTCTCGTCGATGCCGGAGGCAGCCCAGACTTCTATCGCATCGGCGGCGCGGCCGAACGCCTCCGACATCACAGGAAGCTCTTCACGGGTGAACCACCCGAGCACGTAACTTACGGTGTCTTCCGCGGGGCCCGGTCTTCCGATGCCCACCCTCAGCCTGGGAAACTCCTGGCTACCAAGAAGAGCAATTACGGATTTCAGGCCGTTGTGCCCGCCATCGCTCCCCTTGGGCCGCACGCGTATGCGGCCGGGCTCGAGGGCCATGTCGTCCACAACGACCAGGATGTCGGAAAGCCTGACCCCGTACCAGCCCGTGATGGCGCGGACGGCATAGCCGCTACGATTCATGTAAGTGATGGGCTTGGCAAGGAGCACCTGTTCCCCCGAGATCTCGCCCTGCCCGAGGAACGCGTGGAATCTCCTCTGCGTGACCCTGATACCTCTCCTCCGCGCGAGCAGGTCGATGACCATGAAACCAACGTTGTGCCTGGATCCCTCATACTGGCTGCCCGGGTTACCAAGCCCGACAACAAGCTTCACAAGTCTACTCCGCCTTTTTCTCTTCAGCTTGCCTCGCCGGTCGCACCGGCCTCGCCGGCCTCGCCAGCCTCAGCCGCCGGTTTCTCCTCTTCCGCTGCCTTCACGGGCGCCGCCACCGTCACCACGGTCTCGTCGCCGTGGGCAAGCGCCCGCACGCCCTCGGGCAACTCGAGGTCGGCCACCTTGATGGAATCGCCTATCCTCAGGCCAGACACATCCACTTCCACCCTTTCAGGCATGTCGGCGGGCAGGGCATGAAGCTGGATCTCCCAGAGCAGATGCTCAAGCACGCCGCCATCGTTCGGGCGCCTGTCCTCTCCCACCAGCACCACTGGGATCGTGGCGGTTATGGTTTCGGTCAGTGACACCTCCTGGAAGTCCGCGTGGATAATATTTCCTCGTATGAAATCCCGCTGGACCTCCTTCAGGACGGCCGTTTTCTCAATACCGCTCTTCCCGTCGCCGCCGATGACCAGCTTGACCAGCTTGCCGGCCCCAAGCCCCGCCTGCACGGCCCTGTAGAACTCCCGCTCACTAAGGCTAATGGGAGTAGCGCCCTTCCCCTTTCCGTATATTACGGCAGGCACCTCGCCTCTCGCCCGCGCCTTGCGGGCGGCGCCCTTGCCGGTCCTTTGTCTCAGGTCTGCCTTGACAACTACTTCCTTCACTTCATAACCGCTCCTTCCGATCTTTGCTGCCGCCTGGCCGATCTCCCCAAGTAAGAGTTCGTTAGTTCCTCCCAGTTCGCCAACATCTGGTGGGTTGCCGGTGTTGCACTCTCTCTTTGAGTTACCGGCAACCTCTCCCGAAAGTCGGGAGCATTTCTGCACCCTCACTTAGTCGAACAAGATGGACACTGAAAGCTCCTCGTATATGCGCCGAATGGCCTCGGCCAAAAGAGGCGCGACTGAAAGCACTTCCATTCTCTCCGGGCGCCTGCTCTGGTCGATGGGTATCGTATCGGTCACGATGATTTTCTTGATCCCCGACCCCGTCAGGATGTCCCTGGCCGACCCCGAGAGGAGCGCGTGGGTGCAGGCTGCGTACACCTCACGAGCTCCGGCGTCATAAAGGGCGTCGGCCGCCTGCACTATTGTGCCGCCGGTGTCTATTATATCATCAACAAGGATGACGGTTCTCCCGTCTACGTCGCCAATGATGTTCATTACCTCAGAAACATTCGGCTCAGGCCGCCTCTTGTCGATGACCACGAGGCCCGCATGGAGTTTTCCAGCCATAGCCCGCGCCCTCGCCACCCCTCCGATGTCAGGCGATGCAACGACGCAGTCGGTAAGCCCGGCCTCCTGGATGTACCTGGCCAGGATCGGCATGGCGAGAAGCGGGTCGACCGGGATGTCGAAGAACCCCTGAACCTGCCCAGCATGCAGGTCCACCGTGACCATCCTGTCGCATCCCGCTGTCACCAGCAGGTTCGCCACCAGCTTGGCCGTTATCGGGTCCCGGGCCTTCGTCTTTCTGTCCTGCCTCGCGTAACCGTAATACGGGATCACGGCGGTGACCGTCTTAGCGGAGGCGCGCCGCATGGCATCAATGATTATGAGGAGTTCCATGAGGTTCTCGTTGACGGGCGGGCAGGTGGGCTGGACCACAAAGACGTCCGTGCCGCGGACGCTTTCTTCTATCGCGACCCTTATCTCGCCGTCGCGGAACCTGTCCACCTTCATAGCGGCAAGGCCCACCCCGAGGTGGGCTGCTATCGCCTCCGCAAGGGCGGGGTGAGCACGCCCCGTGAAGACCTTCATCTTCTTGTAGGACGGCAGCATCATGTGGATTCCGCCTGCTTCACTCATTACGCAAGCCTCCTGACTCTTTGCTGGAGTGACCACCGTGGCCTTTCCCGCCGTGCCCCTCCGCTTTATTCCGCCGTTCGAGGCGCCTTTGCACCCAGCCTGGGATCTCTTTCTGAATGCCGCGCGCGATGCCGAGCGCGCCTTCAGGCACATCCCTTGTGATGGTGGACCCCGCCGCAACGTACGCGCCCTTGCCGACCTTAACCGGAGCGACAAGGTTTGAGTTGCTGCCGATGAATACCCCGTCTTCGATTATCGTGGGATGCTTTTGCCACCCGTCGTAGTTGCACGTGATGGTCCCGGCGCCTATGTTGACCCCCTCGCCGACGGTGGCGTCCCCCAGGTATGTCTGGTGAGGCACCTTGCTGCCCTTCCCTATGGTGGACTTCTTGACCTCCACGAATGTGCCGACCTTCGCCCTTTCCTCGAGGACGGTCCCAGGGCGGAGGAAGCTATACGGCCCCACGGTTGCGCCGGGGCCTATAGTGGACTCCACGACCACCGCGTTCGACACGGATGCCCCATCCGCCACTTGCGTGTCCACCATCCGGACGAACGGGCCGATGGTGCATCCTTCGCCGATGGCCGTCTTGCCCTGCAGGAACGTGAACGGAAGGATGACGGTGTCCCGCCCAACTGTGACATCGGCGTCTATAAACGTCGACGGCGGGTCAATGAGCGTCACGCCCGACAGCATAAGGCGCTCGCGAACCCTATCGCGGAGGATACGCTCGGCCTCGGCGAGCTGGACGCGCGTGTTGATCCCCCGCGCCGAGAGGGGATCTCGCGCCCTTACGACCCTTACACGAAGGCCCCTTCCTATCATGATGCCAATAACATCGGTAAGATAGTACTCGCCCTGGGCGTTGTCGGGGGCCACGTCGCGCAGGGCGTCGAAAAGGGAGCGAGCGGAAAAGCAGTATATGGAGCTGTTGACCTCGGTTATCGCTGCTTCCTCGGGAGATGCGTCTTTCTCCTCGACGATCCTCACTATCTCACCCTGTGTGCCCCGGATGATCCGGCCGTACCCAGTGGGATCATCCAGCACCGCGGAAAGCACGGTGGCGGCCGCTCCACTCTCCTGGTGTCCATCCACGAGCGCGGCGAGGTCGTCCCCACTGAGGAAGGCCGCGTCACCTGCAACCACCGCAACCGTACCGTCGTAGTCGCCCAGGACGCTCTCAGCTTTCATCACGGCGTGCCCGGTGCCAAGTTGCTCGGCCTGGAGCACGCACTCCCCGCGGGACCCAACGGCCTGTTTCACGAGGTCGGCCCCGTGTCCGACAACAACGATGACCCTAGTAGCTCCCGCAGCCTCGACGGCGTCAAGCACATATGACACCATGGGCCTTCCACATATCTCATGCATCACCTTGGGAATCCGGGACTTCATCCGGGTTCCGAGGCCGGCGGCAAGCACTATCGCGACGAACTCCTCCATATTCACTCCCCCGAGATCGTTCCACGCGGGCACCAACGCCCGCACGCGGCAGCGCAGCCGGCTCCGCGGGACTGGAAGCTTCTCATGTCCTGCCCGACCCTGCGCGACCGGTCCGCAGAGATATTCAACGCTGATACGGGGTTTCCTCCCGAATCGCCACATAAGACGCGACGAGAGGAGTCGGCTTCCACCCCCCTCGCCTGCAAGCCACAACCCGTACAAGTATACTAGATAAGACGCGTGCGTGCAGAGGCCGCCCGCTTTCAGCCCCGGCCTCTGTGGTTCAGTCCTCCGTGCCGTACTGCATGCAGGTTTCCTTGACCTTCGCTGCGACGATCACCCCGTTCTCCACCGTGAAGGCCAGGTCATCGAAGGGCTGGAGCCCAAGATGCCTTCGCACTTCCTCCGGCAGGGTGATGGTACCTCCCGGCAAGACACTCGTAACCACCCGCAACCCGCCATGGCTCAACTCCCGTCCCCCCTTCCCTACCCACGTATGGTATGAGTTGCCATTCCCATTCTATAACATTTCTGGGCGGAATTCAAGGCTATGCGATGGAAAATCTCGAAGAAGCTCGATTTCAGGCCTCACACGCACTAATTGAGCGGCTATGCGCACGGATGCGCGGCCACGCGTATCTGTTTGCAGTGTCTTGCTGGTTATCGCACTTATGCGGCAACTCCTCACCCCGTATCAAATCCTCACTCAAATCACTCAAACAGATACAGCCCGAGGGCGTCGTACGTGTCCGGGGTCACCACGCCGGTCACGCGCAGGCCTCTTGACTCTTGAAACGCCTTGACCGCGTCGATCGTGGGCTGCTCGTACATTCCGTTCTCCGGCCCAAGGTCAAACCCGAGCATCCGGAGGCGTCTCTGCGCCGCCAGGACGTCGGTCCCCCGTTCTCCGGGGCCTAGCTCGCGCCGGGGGTTACGGAGGGGCCCGAACGGGTTCCCACATATTACGACCGGCGTGCCGATCTGAACCCACTCGAAGATGAGCTCCACATCGTGATTCAACATCCTGACGCAGCCACCGCTCACCGCGTCCCCGATATACCAGGGCTTATTGGTGCCGTGGATGCCGTACTTGCCCCAGGGCACGTCGAGGCCCATCCACCTTGTGCCGAACCCTCCGCTCCATGCGCCCTTCGATACAACCTTCCACTGCCCCTGCGGGGAGGGAGTCGAGGGTTTACCCACCGCGACGGGAAATTGCCTGTATGGTTTTCCGTCCGAGAGTATGGTGAGCGTCCGGTCGACCGTGTCTATGACGATCTCGACCCTCCCCGGCGGAGGAGGGGCCGGGCCCTGCGCCACGAGAGATGCGCCAGTTTTCCCCAGCGCAATCCACGTGCGCGGCCCCAGGACGCCATCTGGTTCGAGGCCCCTACTCCTCTGAAATGCGGCCACCGCCGCGGCGGTTCGAGGACCGTACACGCCGTCCGGAGGGCCTGGATCGAACCCAAAGGTTGCGAGATGCGTCTGCAGACAGGCGATATCGGCGCCGGACGGATAAGGAAGCTCGGCCCGGATGACCCTGTCATAGTCGCAGGCACATGAATACAGCGCAGCGTTGGAGTGCGGCGCGGCCTCGGTCATCGCCTGTGCAGGCAGCTCCTGGGGCCCCTGAACTCGAACCGAAAGCCCGTGACCGTCCTCACTCTGCGGCGCAACGGTTCGCACCGGCCTGGTCGCCGTGTTGCCAGGCGCGGCAGGCTCACCTGGCCGGCAGCCGCCGCTTCCAACATGCGCGGGGAACGGCGCAGAAGGCCGACTGCCTCCCGGCACTTCCGGCACTTCCGACACCCGCCCCAGGCGGATGCCGACAAGAAAGCCCAGCGTCAGCATGAAAATAAGCACCAGCACCAGCCCGTGGCGGTGCACCATCGTCCTTCCTCCTGCCTGCGAGTCGGCCCTGGCGGAGGCGGGACGCCGCAGGTTCCGCGGGAGCGGGACCCTGGACGCCAGGTAGCCGTGTGAGTCCGTCCTGGCGGCGGCGCCGCTCCGTCCGACAAGCCCGCGCGCGGCGCCCGTCCGGCCGTACCCATGCGGCACCTGTCCACGCCGTAACCACCCAGGCCATAGTATTCCCAGCCTGCGCTATGCCCTGTCGCTTGCATAGCGCGGGCGGCGGTAAGGTGGTCGGCACGAGACCAGCTTTAGCGCTGGGCTGGTCTGCGAGCGACCATGTTCACCGGTGACCTGGTCGCACACCGTCCAACTTACCGCTTGTTGGCCCGTGGGGACCGTGGGGGTGGTGCGTAGGAAGCCAGGATTACCGCGCAGGTGGTATGCAGCCGACCAACCGGTCCCCGACACCTGGTCGTGCCAAAACCAGCTCCCCATGCGACTACATCCAGGCGACCATATCGTGGCGCCGCCTGCAAAAGCCGCCCGCAAAGCGGCCTGACATGCGCTCGACCAAGAGGTGGCGATGACCCCTCGGGTGCCACAATGGCTGCACGCGCCTTACCGTCTCGCCATTGACGAGGTCTCAAGGGTCTGGGTATACTTTGGGTATAGTTTCAGTTGAGCCGCCGCACCTCTATGCTTCTCCCGGCGTGCCGCGCATGGGCACGCATGGGCAGGTCGTGCGGGAGCGGTCACGGCGTCGACTACCTCCCAGCACGCGAGAGCGACGGGGCCCGGCGCACACCCGGCGCACATGGGGGCCGCAAGGGTGCTCCGACACCAACCTTGTCGCGCACGCCAGCCAACCCTTGCGTCGCCAAGCTGGGAATTTGCGACCCAAGGGCGCTGCTGCCGGGCTTTGGTGCAGCCTTTGAAGCACCTACTAAGTGGATCGCCAGAAATCCGCGCTGCTTTTCAGGGTGCAGGGGCTCTCCAGGGTTGCCGGTGTTGCACTCCGGGGACGGCGCGCTCGCGGCGCGCCTCGTTCGAATTTGGCGCACGGGCCCAGCCAGATTCTCAACGCCCCGCCCTAGCAAGCACCGGCAACCCTAACACCCTCAAGAAAAGTGGCGAAAACTTATGGCGCCATACTTAGAAGGGAGGACGCGCCTTCCGTCGCGGCTGCACGGGCGGCTGCGCCGGCGGCTGCTTAACCACTGACGCACGGCATTAAGTGAGGACGCAGAAGGGCTCCCGACTTTTGGGAGGGGTTGCCGGTGGTTGCACGAGGGGCGTCAAAATCCGGCCGCTGGCCTCCAGACGGGCCGGATTTTGGCGAAGCGCGCCCCGCTTGGGGCGCCGTCCCCGAGTGCAACACCGGTAACCAGACATCCGCCGGAAAACCGGGAGATATTAGCGAACCCTCACTTAGTGCGGCACTGGCGCCTGGCTGCATACAGCTGCATGCAGAGGAGCGGCTCGGCTTCGCGATGATCATGAACCTGAGATGCGAGAGTATTGTCAACATGAATATCCAAGTGCCGGAGCATGTCGCGCGCGTGGCCCAGGAGCTTGAGGCGCGGGGGCATCGCGCCTACGTGGTCGGCGGCGCCGTGCGGGACTCCCTCCTCGGCAGAACGCCAAAAGACTGGGACATCTGCACGTCGGCCACGCCCGACGAAGTTGAGTACATCTTCCGCGGGAGCGCGGTATCTACCGGTAAGCGGTACGGTACCATCACCGTCCTGTCGGATCGCGGCGCCGTGGAGGTCACGACGTTCCGCCGCGATGGGACGTACAGCGACGGGCGCAGGCCAGACGTGGTTGTGTTCTCATCCGATGTCAGGGACGACCTCGCCCGCCGGGACTTCACCGTGAACGCCATAGCCTACGACACCAGGCGTAAGGCGGTGATCGACTGCTACAACGGCCTTGCAGACCTCAGGGCGCGGGTCATCCGCACCGTCGGCGACCCCGGTGCCCGCTTTCAGGAGGATGCCCTGAGGATGCTCCGGGCGATTCGCCTCGGGGCAGAGCTTGGGTTCGCTATCGCGCCCGAGACTCTCGAAGCTATTGAGAGCAATCATGAGTCCATTACAAGAATCTCCTGGGAGAGGATTCGGGATGAGCTCTCCGCGATGATCGTTTCGCCCGGCGCAGGCGATGCGGTACGACTTACAGAGAGGACCGGCCTACTGGAGCACATCCTTCCCGAGCTTGAGGCGTGCGTCAGCGTTCCGGCAGGTGGGCCCTGCGCCGGAACCGTGTTCGAGCACAGCCTTAAGGTGACGGACATCATAGAGCCTACCCTGCACCTTCGCCTCGCGGCGCTCCTCCACGACATCGGAAAGCCCGCGACAATGGTGCGTGACTCAAGCGGCGCGGTGAGGTTCTTCGGTCACGACAAGGTCGGGGCCACACTCGCGCGCCAGGCGCTCGAAAGGCTCCGGTACCCAGGCGAACTGGTTCGGAGGGTCACGTTGCTCATCGAGCGGCATATGTTCGCCTATGACCCGGCCACGAAGGACAAGGGCATTCGCCGTATCGTGGCGGCCCTCGGGATGGACGCCATCCGGGACCTCACAAAGCTGCGCGAGGCTGACAGGACCGCCCTCGGCGCGGGGCCTGGGCCCGGCAGCAACATGGCGGCATTCCTTGCGAGGGTTGAGGGCGTGATGGCAAAAGGCCCGGCGCTTTCAGTGCGCGACCTTGCGGTGAGCGGGCACGATGTCATGAGGGTGCTTGGCGTGCCCGAGGGACCCGAGGTCGGGAAGGCGCTTGCGAGGCTCCTCGATGCTGTGCTGGAGAACCCTGAACTCAACTCACGGGAAAGGCTCCTCCAACTCCTGCAGCAAATGAAGAGTACATGAAGTGATACATGAAGTGAAGAGTACATAATCTGGCTGGGGCGGGAGGATTCGAACCTCCGAATGCAGGATCCAAAGTCCCGTGCCTTACCGCTTGGCTACGCCCCAGCACGAACCAGCACAAACCCTCAGATTACTTACCTTTTCGGCACCACGAGTATAGCAAAGCTGCCGAAGGACGTCAAGACGCCCCTGAGCTTGCCTCCGCTTCCGCGCTTCTGCGCTTCAGCGCCCCCGCCTAAGTTTAAGGCCGCGGGGTACTACTGCGGTCACAGCGCAGGGCCGCGGGGTGCGTATCACCGTGGAGTGCGTATCACTCGGGCATGTGCGGCGCTCCGTCCGGGCCCGAGCGCCTCAGCAGCTGCGCTCGTCTACCGGCCCCGAGCAGGGCCTCGATGACCGCCTGGGCTTCGCGAGGAATCGCCGGCACAATCCGAACCTGCGCGTCCGCACCGCCGGCGCCCCACCCCCCGGGTCCGGCACCGGCCAGCCTCTCCCCCCAGCATCACCCTGCCAGAGGCGCCACGGATTCCCTAGAAGGCTGCTCCGAACCAGGCCACGCCACACATACCGGCCAACTCTTACGCCGCCAAGCCGGGGGGTTACGCGCATGACGGCGTTGCAGCCGGCTCCAAGCGCGCTCTTGGAGCACTCCTCTAGACCCTGCTCAGTTGGCCTCGGCCTGAGGGCTTGTTTGCATTTGGTATGCTGCCATGACCGCCTTGTGGATTTCCGCCCGCGCCTCCTTCGTGATCGGATGCGCGATATCCCTGTAACCGTTGGCTCCCACCTTGCGACAGGGCATCGATACGAAGAGACCGGTGGGCCCTTCGATCACCTTGACTTCCTTGACGACGAATGCGTTGTCGAAGGTTATGGACGCTATCGCCCGCGTCTTCCCGTCGCTCTTCACCGGCCTGACCCGCACTTCTGTGATGTTCAATTCCAGTCACCACCTTCCATAAGTAGGTACTCATGTGGGTTGCATGAAGCGTATTCCACATCAACCCATATATTCCTGCTTATGGAAGACAAAAACCTCCTCTTTCTCCCTCCGCGGGGGCCGGTCCCGGTCAGGCGAGGAAAGCCATCAGGCCGGGGAAGCCACCAGCCTCCGAACAAGCTCGAGGTCGCTCGGCTTATCTACGTCCACGGCGATCTCCGGGAACTCCGAGATGATCGCCACGCCCCGGACGCCTGCGATTTCCTGGAGGCGCCTCTCCACGTCGTGGATGGACAGGCGTCTCAGGATGAACTTGACCGTGCATCGCAGACCAAGGAACGCCGCCATCATCCAGGGCTTCTTCCGTGTGGCCACGGCCTGCTCGAGAAGCCGGCCGCACGCCTCAAGCCCCGAAGGTGATGCCAGGACGACGTTGCCGCCGGTGAACGTCCCCTCGGCCACAGTAAGGTATGTACGCTTCATCCCCGGGAACTTTGACTCATTCGTCTCCTTGCTGAGAAGCGGGTAATGGATCTCCGCCGGGTTTGCATCCGCTTTCTGGAAGAAATCCTCGAGCGCCTCGGTTGTGAGGAGAGGCAGGTCCGCGGTGACGATGAGCACCTTCTCCTGCGGTTCCAGGGCCTTCATGCCTGCCTTGAGGTTGTCGACGATGGAACCGACCCGCTCTACCAGGACGGCGTCGCCGGACGGGATAGCTTCCGCCAGAGCCTGCTTCGGCCCCACCACGACGACCCGTCCGATCCTCGAACAACCCTTCACAGCATGTAACACGTAATGGATCATCGGCTTCCCGGCTATATCGATGAGCGCTTCATAACGCGCGCTGTCGCAGCTCGCAAGCCTCCCGTCGTTGTCCGCTCCTGCCAGGATCACGGCATCGACCACGTGCACCGCCTCCTTTCCAGTCGCAGCGCCTCCACTTTTAGTTATAGCGCCTCCACTGCCGCACCGGGATGCGCTCGAGCCCTGTTGGGACCGAACAGCACACGAACGTTGTGTCGTATGCTTCACGCACAACCCGTCTTATTTGCCTTGCCGCCTTCTCATCCTCGGCTATGCCGAACACCGCCGGACCAGAGCCGGACATCCCCACACCCAGGGCGCCCGCATCAAGCAGCGCCTGCTTCACCTTTTGTATCTCGGGAACCATGGTTGCCGCCGCCCCTCCGAGGTCGTTGGCAAGCCCGGCCGCGATACGCCGCACGTCGCGCGCGGCCACCGCTTCCAGCATTGCGGGGGTGGCGCGCCCGGTGTCACTGCGACCGCCATCCGCCCCCTCCCCGGCAAGCTGGTCGTACGCGGCATAGGCCTCAGCGGTGCTTATCCTGTTTTCGGGGGCGACCACGACGAACCACAGGTTCTCCAGGGCGGGAAGCTTCTCAACCCGCTCTCCCTTGCCCCGGATTACCCCGGTCCCTCCCGTAAGGCAAAACGGCACATCCGCCCCGACGGTCTCACCGATCCTGGCAAGCTCCGCCTCATCAAGGCCCAGCCCCCACAACTCGTTGAGGCCGAGAAGCACCGCGGCCGCATCGGCGCTCCCCCCGCCGAGCCCCGCACCCACCGGAATCCTCTTCTTTATGTCTATCCATACCGCGGCCCCGACCCCGGCAAAGCGCGACAGGGCAAGCGCCGCCTTGAAGGTGAGGTTCTCGTGGCCCAGAGGGACAAGCGGGTCCTGGCAGGCCAGCGTGACGCCGAGTTCCCTGCCGCGCCCCGACACAGGATGCGCCGGTGTTGACCCCAGCGCTATACCATCGTACAGGTCGATGGACTGCACCACCGACTCAAGCTCGTGGTACCCGTCGGGCCGCCGACCGAGGATGTCGAGGGTGAGATTGAGCTTCGCCCGGGCGACGATCAGGAGCCTCTTGTCTTCTCTTCTAGCCATTGCGCTTAATACATTATGCGAAATATCAGGAATTCCTGCTTCGGTTGAAGCTTGCCTGCAAAACAGGCGAGTCCAGCCCCCATCCCCCAGGGATGCCTGATGATCCGGATGGCCGCGCGCTTCGGTGTCGCATGCGGCAGGGGCCCGGGGCGGGGCCCCGCCCCGGGCCCCTGCCGAAACATCCTACCTGCCCAGTCCGAAAAGCCCCCGGAAGAAGTCGCGGATCGCACGTATGATGACGGTAAAGATATTCGCCCTCGGCACGTCCTCCGTGGCAACAACGTCCACGCGAGCCAGCTCGCGACCATCGAGGGACGCTACAATGGCGCCGAGCTTCTCCCCTTTCCGGATGGGAGCGCGGCGCTCCTCCGACACGATCGCCGTGTCAACAAAGTCCTTCTTGCCCTTCTCGACGAACGCCACAAAGTCCGCGCTCGCGGCAGCGGGGATCTCCTCGCGCCGCCCGTTGGGCACCCGCACCCTGCCCACCACGTCGCCCTTCTTCGCCACGGCCACACGGTCGAACTCGCGGAAGCCGTAGTTCAGGAGCTTTATCGTGTCCTCAAGGCGATCCTCGTTGGTGGGAAGCGCCATGACCACCGAGATGAGCCTTACATCGTCCCGCTTCGCCGTGCCCGCGAGGCAGTAGCCCGCCTCATCGGTCATCCCGGTCTTGAGCCCGTCCGCTCCCGGGTAGCGAAGTATTAGCTCGTTGGTGTTCCTGAGGAAGGACTCCTCCTGCCGCACCATCGGACCTTTCCGCTCGAGAGTGTCGGTCCAGATGCTTGTCCACTCGAGCACCTTGGGGTGTTTCGTGACCAGCTCGCGGGACATGATGGCGATATCCCGGGCTGTGCTGTAGTGGTTAGGAGCCGGGAGACCATCAGGGTTCTCGAAGTGTGTGTTCTTCATCCCCAGCTCTTTGGCTTTCTCGTTCATCTGGTTCACGAAGTCCTCCGCGCTCCCGGCGATGAACTCGGAGACCGCGTACGCGGCATCGTTCGCAGACACGATGGCGATGGCTTTCATCATGTCGCCGAGCTTCATCTGCTCGCCTTCTGCGAGCCAGATCTGAGAACCGCCGATCTGGCTCGCCTCGGTGCTGGTCGTGACCATATCATCAAGGCTGACCTTCTTCGAGTCCACAGCCTCCATGGTAAGGAGCATTGTCATGACCTTGGTTATGCTCGCAGGCGCCACACGAAGGTCGGGCTCCTTCTCGTACAGCACCTGACCTGTCTCGGCGCTGATGAGCACGGCCGAGCGCGCCTTCAGCTCCGGTGGCGCGGCCGCCTGCACCGAAAGCAATGAAAGGGATGGCGCAACTGCCGCCACCAGCGCCACTGCGAGACCCGCGATGAAAAGCGCTCGGCGCGCTCTCAGCCATGGACCCTTCGAAAACAACATCTCTCTAACCACCTCGCAAAAGCGCCCCTTTGCAGGTCAAACGCTTCCCCAGGAAGGAGCGTGGTTTTATCAATTCTCCACTTATCCCCACCTTCCTCTCCGAACCTGCTCGGTTTGTCCTTCCATAATATACCCATTCTGGACGGACTGTACCCCCGGACAAGGGAGCGCCCTGCATCTGCCCCTGCCCTGCCTCTAACCCTGCCCTGCCCCTACCCGCTGGTCCTGCCCCGCTTCTGCCCTGCTTACTTTTGCCCTGCTTGGTTCTGCCCAGTTCCTGCCCGCACACTCGGGATTTTCAAGAATGGAGGAAACACGCAGACGATAGCGTATATTCCCTATCAGGGCACGGAAGGAGGTGAGTTTGTGAACTACCCCAAAGCCGACCTTGGAAAGCGATTTGTGGCCGCGCTTATCGACGGTGTCATCGCGGGGATCCTTACGGTAGTCATTCCGATTCTCGGCGGGTTGCTCGGGGCTGCATATACCCTTACAAAGGATGCCCTCATGTTTCAGTTGACGAAGGACGCTCAATGGAAGAACAGGAGCGTCGGCAAGAAAGTCATGGGCCTGCAGGTGGTCAACCTGGGTGGCGGGGATGTCGACATGACGATATCGCTGAAGCGTAACGTCACCCTCGCGATCGGTTCGCTTCTGGCCGCGATACCTCTCCTGGGGCTTCTCGTGGCTCCGCTGGTTGGCGGTGTCCTGGGCCTCATAGAGATCGTACTGGTTCTGACCGACGCTGCGGGACGGCGACTTGGTGACAAGTGGGCGAACACACAGGTGATTGCCGTGGAAGAGCCCCAGCCTTCAGCCGGTTCGAAGGGGTAACCAGAGGCCAACCTGGCAAATTCGACGTGTGCCCCAAAAAGGAGCGGCGAGAGGCTCTATCTCTATAACGGCTTGGCTCCACCAGTCGGTTCACGCCCCTCGCCGCTTTACGCCGCTATGGTCTAAGTGAGGGTACGTTAGTTCTCGTCCCTTTTCCAGTAGCTGCCGGGTTGCCGGTGTTCCACTCTCTCTTTGAGTCACCGGCAACCCCTCCAAAAAGTCGGGAGCATTTCTGCACCCTCACTTAGGCAGGCAAGCCGGCCCCCAGCTGAACTGTTAGAAGACGTTCAGGTACTGCTCGATCTCCCACGGATGGACCTGGGTCCGGTAGATGTCCCACTCGATCTCCTTAGCCTCGATGAACCTGCTGACTATGTGCTCGCCGAGGGTGTCCATGATGACCTCGTCGGCCTTGAGGCACTCGATGGCCTCCATGATGCTGCCCGGCAGGCTCTTTATGCCCATGGCTTCGCGCTCAGCAGGAGACAGCCCGTAGACGTTGAGGTTCACCGGGTCCGGCGGAAGGATCTCATTCTTGATTCCGTCGAGGCCAGCCTTCAAGCTGACCGCAAGCGCGAGGTACGGGTTGCATGACGGGTCAGGGCTTCGGAGCTCGATCCTGGTGTGCTTGCCGCGCGCGGCCGGGACCCGGATGAGCGGGCTCCTGTTCCTTTCCGACCAGGCGATGTAAACCGGCGCCTCGTATCCAGGCACAAGCCTCTTGTACGAATTGATGAGAGGGTTAGTAATGGCCGTGAAGCCTCTGGCGTGCTTCATGAGGCCACCGATGTAATAGAGCGCGATGTTCGAGAGACCGTTCGGGGCGTCAGGGTCGTAGAACGCATTCTCATCACCCTTGAAGAGGGACTGGTGTGTGTGCATTCCTGAGCCATTGATGCCGAACACCGGCTTCGGCATGAACGTCGCATGGAGGTTGTGGGCGAGGGCCACGGTCCGCACGACGAAGCGGAACGTGGCGACGTTGTCTGCCGTGGTGAGACCGTACGTGTACTTGAAGTCGATCTCGTGCTGGCCCGGCGCTACCTCGTGGTGGGACGCCTCGATCTCGAATCCCATCTTCTGCAGCGTGACCACCATGTCCTGGCGCGCCCGCTCGCCGCGGTCGAGGGGAGCGAGATCGAAGTAGCCGGCCTGGTCGTGGGTCCTGGTCGTCGGCTTGCCCTCTTCGTCCCTGGTGAACAGGAAGAACTCCGGCTCGGGCCCGGCAACAAATGTGAAGCCCATGCTTTCCGCCTCGGCCAGGACCTTCTTCAGAGTGTGCCTGGGACACCCCTCGAACGGCGTCCCATCAGGGTTGTAAATGTCGCAGATGAGCCGTGCTGTCACCGCCTCTTCGCCGTTCCATGGAAAGATCGCGAATGTAGAAGGGTCCGGCCGCAGGTACATATCGGATTCCTCGATGCGCACGAACCCCTCGATTGACGACCCGTCGAACATGATCTCGCCGTCCAGCGCCCTATCGAGCTGCTCCACGGGAATGGCGACGTTCTTGATGACGCCGAGGATGTCGGTGAACTGAAGCTGGACGAACCTGACCTTGAGCTCTTCCGCTTTTCTCAGCACGTCTTCTTTCGTGAGACCTGGCATTTTGCTTCCTCCTCATTCCTTCCCCGCAGGGGTTGGGTTCCTGCGGGTGTCGATTGTCCGGAGAAGTTCCGGGCGGTTAGCAAGGGGGTAGACGGACCTGAGCGAGACCGCCTCACCGAAGCGCATCGCAGCATCGCTCGACTTCATGAGGTCCTCGCGGCTTCCCGCCCGCGCGCGGCGCCGAAGAGCCAGTATCGCTCTCACCTCGTCGATCCGCCGTCCCTCTGCCAATAGATGCTTGACCTCTCTCAGGGCATCCACGTCAGCCTCGGAGTAAAGGCGCTGGTTCCCAGGGGTCCGCGCCGGCACAACGAGGCCCGTCTCGTCATAGTAGCGGATCTGTCGGTCCGTAAGCCCGGTAAGGCGCCGCACCGCACCTATGGTGTAGACAGGCGCGTCCCGTGGGACATCCACTTCTCATCACCACCTTCGCCACGCCGCTCGGCCGCTCGCTCAATTCATGTGAGGTTTCCTCACATGACCCATATTTGGGCTTATTCTATAGCCCGGTAGATCCGCTGTCAAGTGGCCTGCCGGATTTTCTCGCGGAAAATCTCCGGCCCGCAGGACGGCGGAGGTCTCATCCAGGGAACTCGGGCATATATTATGAAAGGCCTGCCTATACTGGTAGTAGAAACCATCTAAGGAGAAGCCACCCAAGGAAGGAGGTGGTATCGTGACTCCTCTGCTGAAGCTTCGCGAGAAGGCGGGCATAAGCGCCAGGGAGCTTTCCCTGAGGACGGGGATACCTGTGGAAACCATTGTCAAGGCAGAGCTGGGCCTCATCAAGCTGCGCCCGCAGCAGCAAAAGCGGATCGTGGCAGCCCTTCGATGAGGGTCGGTTCAGATACAAGCGTCGAAGATGTACGTCAACTGTCGGCCCAAGGGACGGTAACACCAGCAGATCCATACGCAACAGGGTACTATTAGCGGCGCGGCGGGCGTAGGCACGAGGGCTAGATCTGCGGGCCGAGGCTCACGAGGAACAGCCCGCACACGATGAGCACGGCGCCGATCACCTGGGCCCACGTAGTGGACTCCTGCAGGTACACCACGGCTATCAGCAGCGTGAAAAGAGGGGCGGTGGACATCACGAGCGTGACCTGGGCCGCCCCTCCCCATTTCAACGCCGCGTAGTACGCAAGGTCCCCCACCAGCGTCGCGAGCACAGCCTCAAGGGCGATGAAGAGCCATGCCCTGCTTGACACCGTTTCCATCGCCCGCAGTCCCCCGCTGACCAGCAGCCAGCCTGCGACGATGCCGGACGCGATGAGGGTACGAAGGCAGATCCCCGCGATGGGGTCAACCCTGGCGAGGCCCATCTTGCCGAAGATCGGCGCGATCCCCCAGCACAGTGCTCCGAATAACGCTACGAGAACAGTCCACATCGCAGTTTTGTCTCCCGTCAATCTCTTATTCGCAGCGCACCGGGCATATACATCAACGGAGATCCAACGAGCGAGATCCAGGCGAGGGACCCGGGCAGGGGGAGGTGTGGCGCATGAGACTTTACGTCCTGAGCCGCAAGCGCGTCATGGTGTGTCTTCTCGCAGTGGTGACGTGTGCGTCCGCAGCCGCTTCCATGCTGGTCGAAACCGTCGGCGGCCCCTCGATGGTGCTTGACAGGGAGCTCATAACAAGGCTCAACATGATTTTCTCCGACCGGGCCGAGTCGGTCATCCATGGCGATGCCGAAGCTCTCACCGCTCATTACGATCTGGAGTCCAGGTACGGACGGTGGGCTCTCGATCGCGAGCAGCGTCGGATTAAATACGTTGAGGCGTGGAGCAAGGCGCGGGGAGTACGGTTTGTCGGCACGGTTGTGGAGATCAGAGTGGACTCCGCTGAGGTCAAGGGCGACACGGCGTGGCTTCGCCTCAGGCAAAGCGCCGATTTCGCGTACGTTTATGAGGCCGACCCGATGGCTCCGCCCGATCACTTCGGTATCGGTACCCGCCACTTCGTAGAGCTTGTGCGACGGGACGGCGCGTGGGTCATGAGGCGCGACTGGTACACCGATCCCCTCGACGAGGACTCCGTCGTGGGAAACGTGCGACCAGCCCTGACCCCGGGCGGGGTCTCTCCTGCAACGATGGTCCGCAGAGACGAGCAGGGCCGCAAGCCCGACAGCCGGGCCGTTCCGGCCGGCACGAGCGCATCACCCGGAGAACCCCAGGGCACGAGTCGCCCCTCAGCGCCCCGTTACAACAGGGACAAGGCAGTGGCCTACGCCGATGAGTACTGCGGGTCTGCCTGGGGCTGCGGCAATAACCGTGAGTATAACCCCAGGTACAAGGACTTCACAGGCCTCGGAGGTGACTGCACCAACTTCGTGTCTCAGGTACTTGGGGACCCTGATGCCGGGGGCCTGCCCATGGACTGGACATGGCGCTACACTTTCAGGGGCTCCGGAGCCGGCGCGAGTCGCGCCTGGGCCCAGGCGGAGGCGCTCGTTGGATACCTCATCAACAGCGGACGCGCCGCGAGAATCGCCCGGGGCACGTACGCCGATGTGGTCACACCTTCAGAGAAGTTCCCGTACGGACCCATCGGCGCCCTCCACCCGGGTGACGTGATAGCCTATGAGGAACGCGGACGCATCGAGCACCTGGCCGTCGTGACCGGGACTGATTCTCACGGTTACGTTGTAGTCAACTCTCACACCGCTGACCGCTATCATGTGCCGTGGGACCTCGGCTGGGACCGCGGCACCGTGTTCTGGCTGCTCAACGTCGCCTGGTAGCTGGAGACAGGCGCAACCGGCCATGTCAAAAAAACGCCCGCAAATTCTTCCAATAAGGCAGGATTCCGTGAGCGCACGGCGAACTACTTATACACGTGGAGTGCAACCGGTTGCACCACGCGAGGGTAGCAGGGTATTGGCATCGTTACATGCCGTTGTGGCTTACGCCGGTACGTTGTATGCAACCGCTTGCATCACCTTGCACTGGTCAGAGTGGATTCGACGGTGCAGCTCATCCGGCATCCTCATCATCACGTGTGAAAGCGTGGTGGATCCTCCAGACTCTGCGCCGAGAGAGCGCCGGAGGCCGAAGAGAAGGCCTCCCGCCTGGGAGGTGACAGCGGGACTGACTGCGTGGGACCCGGTAGAGCTGGTAGAGCTGGTAGCGCTGTAGTTGGGGAGAATCGAGACATCTCACAAGGAAAGGGGAGGGCAAGAGAACGTGTTTAAGAGGATTTTGCTCGTGGCGTGCGTGGTGTTTCTCATCGCTACGTGCGCGGCACTTGCCGCCGACACGAAAACTCTGACGTGCATCGGTCCGTGGTCCGGGGCGGAGATGGAAGCGTTCGTGCCGGTCCTTCAGGCGTTCGAGAAGGAGACGGGGATAAAGGTCGAGTACCGCATCTACCGCGGGGAGGACCTCTCGGCCCAGTTGCCGGCCCAGTTCTCAGCGAAGACCACGCCCGGCGATGTGATCTTCATGTGGGCGTGGTTCATAGCCAAGCAGGGCGAAGCTGGGCATGCGCTCGACCTCACAGGCCTCGTCAAGGACGCCGATTACCTGCCGGGCGCTCTGGACAGCCTCAAGGTAGGAGGCAAGCTCTACGGCATAGCGTATACCGGCAAGGTGAAGCCTGGCTTCTGGTACCGGAAGTCCTTCTTCCAGAAGCATGGCCTGACCCCACCCACCACCTGGGAGGAGTTCGTCGCGCTCCTCGACAAGATAGCGAAGATCCCCGGCATCAAGGCGCCCATCGTGAGCGGTGACGGCGTCGGCTGGCCGCTCTCCGACGTAACCGAGCACTTCATCGCGACATTCGGCGGCCCGCAGCTGCACAAGGAGCTGACCGCCGGCAAGATTGCGTGGACCGACCCGGTCGTGAAGGGCATTTTCGAGGGCAGGCTCGTACCTCTCCTCAAGGCAAAGCGCTTCAGCGAGCCCATCGAGTGGACTCAGGCTCTGGAGCTGTGGTGGCAGGGCGACTACGGGCTCTACTTCATGGGGAGCTGGATAACGGGTATGGTGAAGGACCCGAGCGATCTCGGCGTCTTTTCACTGCCCGGAGCAAGGGGCATAGTCTTCGGCGCCGATTACGCCTTCGTGCCGAAGTACACGAAGCACCCCGAGGAAGCGAAGAAGCTCATCCAGTTCCTCGCCACCAAGGGGCAGGAGGTTCAGGTGACGAAGGGCGGGCACATCGCCACCTACGCCAAAGTACCGCTCGACGCCTACCCGCCTGTCGATAGGGGCGTGGCGGAGCTCCTCACCGGCCGCGTTGCACTATCCGACATGGACGACACCATCGGCGGAGAGTGGCAGCCTGCATTCTGGGACCAGCTCAAGCTCCTGTGGGTGAAGCCTGACAGGTACGTCGAGGTGCTCGAGACGCTGGAGAAGAAGGCTCCGTAACAACAGCAGGTTCCTCCCCCATTTGAACTATCAGGCACGTGATGCGGGCGCGGCCCTTCGCCCGGCCGCGCCCGCGCCGGATGTGCCTGGGAAGGAACCGGAGACGTACCTACCTACCCTGCCACGGGCGAGGAGAGGAGCTCTGAACATGAGAGAGAGGTTACTCCGCCCGATTTTCTTTGTGCCAGCCCTGGTGTTGCTCGCCGCCTTCGTGGTCTACCCCGTGGTGAACACCGTTTGGCTGAGTTTCCTCTCACCGAAGGGCGATTTCGTTGCTCTCGACAACTATGCCGAGGTCCTGAGCCAGCCCGAGATGGTGGACCCGAGGGGCTTCCAGAGAGGGTTCCCGTATGGGGCGCTCATCCACAACTTCATGTGGCTCATCATTCACCTTCCATTGACGGTGCATCTGGGTCTCGCTCTCGCGGTCGTCCTGAGGGGCGTCAGGGGCGGATCGGTAATCAAGTCCATAGTGTTTCTCGGCATGGTCACGCCGATGATAGTGGGCGGGATCATCCTGCGCTTCATGTTCGATGGCAGCATAGGGATAGTGCCCGGCATTGTGCGGCTACTCGGTGGGACTCCGCACACGCTCACAGCATACCCGGAGACCGCCCTTCTCTCGCTCATCCTGGGATCCCTATGGCTGTGGGTCCCCTTCGGGATGGTGCTGTATTCGGCAGGGCTGGAGACGATCCCCTCAGAAGTGTATGAGGCAGCAATGATAGACGGGGCATCGCCCCTTTCCATGTTCTTCAGGATAACCTTCCCGCTACTCAAACCAATTACCGAGGTTGTCGTGACGATGACCTTCCTGTGGGACCTGAAGATATTCGACGTGGTGTACGCCGCAACCATGGGGGGTCCCGGTGGAGCGTCCAACGTGCTTGCGCTTCAGATGTACTTCTATGCGTTCCGGGAATTCAACCCGAATAGCGCGGCGGTCGTGGCGTGTGTGCTCATGTTGTTGACCACCCTTGTGGCCGCCCCGATGATGATAAGGTCCGCACGGGAAGCGAGGTGAGCGGGAAGATGCGAAGGAAAGCCCTGACAGCGCTGTCCAGGGATGCACTCGCGTGGATCATCGGGCTGGTGTGGATCATCCCGTTCCTTGGCGTCTTCATGGCTTCGATAAGGCCGCTTGGCGAGATCATCCATGGCTGGTGGAGGTTTGAGTCGTTCACGCCCACCCTGCGTAACTTCATCGGCGCGTGGAACCACCCGGCTGCCCCGCTTTCCCAGGGCATGGTCAACTCACTGAAAGTCGCCATTCCAGGCACCATCGTGCCGCTTTTCGTCGCGGCCATCGCAGCATACGGGTTCGCCAGGTTCAGGTTTTCCATGAAGACCTACCTGTTCCTCACCATTGTCATGCTGATGACCGTCCCGCAGCAAATGATTGCAGTCCCCATCTTCCGGATAATGAAGAACCTCGGCCTTGTCGATACACCATTCGGGCTCGTGCTGGTCCACTCTGCATGGGGAATCCCATGGATCCTCTTCTTCATGAGGAATTTCTTCTCCACGCTTCCCATTGAGGTCGAAGAGGCTGCGCGAGTAGACGGGGCGTCGGACTTCAGGGTGTTTTTCCAGATAGTGCTGCCGATGTGCATCCCCGCGTTGGTGTCGTCGGCTGTGCTGCAGTTCATGTGGGTCTGGAACGATTTCTTCCTGGCCCTCATCCTCATCTATTCGCCTGAGAAGCTCCTCGCCACCCAGCGCATCCCGCTTCTAAGAGGGATGTATCACATCGATTGGGGGGTCCTGACCGCAGGCACCATAATCGTGATGCTCGCGCCGATTCTGGTATTCGCTTTCCTCCAGCGCTACTACGTCAAGGGGATGGTCGGATGGGTGTCCAAATGATTCCCTGCGCCGTGCGCGCCGGCACGAAAGACCGCTGCAGCATAGGGCATTTAGCATAGGGCATTTAGTATAGACTTTAGCATTACCCTGCCAGACAGGCAGCACGTGGCAATTCAGTGGCAGTTCAGTGGCAATTCAATTGTAGAAGCGGCCGCCTGTGGCCCTTCGAGCGCAGACGACATGACAGGCCAGCCACACCACCGGCCGCCGAATTGGACGGGTGCCCCCCTGCGCAACAAAGCAGTATCTAGTATAATGTTAAGACGTGGCGCATGGACTGACACGTGTGTATGAATCCGCAAAACAGGTGCTGTTTTGGAAAACGTGAAAGGATACGGAGACGATGTAGAATGGCAAGAGCGATCAAGACCGCAACGAAATCACTGAATGATTACGGAAGGGTCGCGGGAGAGGACGCGATCGAGGAGATAAGGGCCCTCGCTGCACCCTTCAAGGGCGCGGAGGTTCTCCACATCAATTCCACCGCGTACGGCGGGGGCGTGGCGGAGATCCTGTACACCATCGTCCCGCTGATGAGGGACATCGGCCTCGCGGCCACGTGGATGGTGATCGAGGCACCGCCGGCTTTCTTCGATTTCACGAAAGCGCTGCACAACGCGCTCCAGGGCATGGCGGGCCAGGACCTCATGTTAGGTCTCGACACATACCTGGCCACAAACGAGCGGGAGGCCGCTTGCTTCTCGGGAAGCCCCGACTTCGTGGTGGTCCACGACCCGCAGCCCGCCCCGCTCGCAAGTCACCTCCGGGACAGGTTCGGGCCGAAAACGAAGTGGATCTGGAGGTGTCATATCGACCTCTCGAGTCCAGCGGAGGAGGCGTGGGACCTCATAAGGCCGTTTGTGGAGCGCTATGACGCGGCGATATTCACCATGTCGGCGTACGCCAAAGAAGGCCTTCGCGTGCCCCGTCTTGCTATGATCCCGCCGTCCATCGACCCCTTGAGCCCCAAGAACGTGGAAATACCTGTGGGAACGGCCAGGGAAATCGTCGCCGGGTATGGCTTAGATCCCTCCCGGCCCATCGTCGTGCAGGTGTCCAGGTTCGATCCGTGGAAGGACCCGCTCGGGGTGATCGACGCGTACCGCATGGTGAAGCGCGAGATCCCCGGCGTGCAGCTTGCCCTCGTTGGGTCCATGGCCGCCGACGACCCGGAGGGCACGGCGTACTACCGGATGTCCGTGGAGCATGCGGCGGGGGACCCCGACGTGCACGTTCTATCCAACCTGAACGGCGTCGGGAATGCTGACGTGAACGCCTTCCAGACAGCGGCCGACGTCGTGGTGCAGAAATCAATCCGCGAAGGCTTCGGGCTCACTGTGTCCGAAGGTCTCTGGAAAGCCCGCCCGGTGGTCGCAGGCAATGTTGGCGGGATCCCCTTGCAGGTGGAAGACGGCAAGTCGGGGTTCCTGGTGAGCTCCGTGGAGGAGTGTGCGGAGAGAATCCTGTACCTTCTCACAAACCCAGAGAAATCCCGGGAGATGGGGCTCGCCGGCAAGGAACACGTGAGGCGACGTTTCCTCTCGACCCGGCACCTCGCAGACTACCTTACGTTGTTCAGAGCCCTTGCGCAGGATGGAGTCTCCACCGCCCGGGAGCTTGCCGTGTAGCACCGTAGCCCTGCCTCTTCGAAAGCCCTGCCACTCACCCTGGAAGCGGAGGCGGCACCCTGGCACCGCCTCCGCGGATTGAGTCAAACTTCAAATTGCAGGAAATTTCAGGTTCTCTGAGGTTTCCCGTGGAACATCTTCCACGCGTCAAACCCGCCCGCCAGGTGGGACACGTCGTCGAAGCCCCGCTGCTTCAAGATTTTGTAAGCAAGGTATGAGCGGTAGCCGACGGCGCAATACACCACCGTCTTCTTGTGTGGGTCAAGCTCACCCGCAAGCTCGCGTAACTGGTCGATGGGCATGAGACGCGCACCGGGGATCTCGCCCGTCTTGTTGCGCTCGGCTGGGGTCCGGACGTCCACAAGCTGGATTTCCTCGCGCTTGAGAAGAGCCTCGAGCTCATCCGGCCCGATCGCGTCCACCTCGCCACGGTGGATGTTCGCAGCCACGGAGCCCGCGATGTTCACAGGGTCCTTCGCTGACGAGTACGGCGGGGCGTACGCAAGGTCGAGGTCCTCCAGGTCCTCCACGGTCATACGGGCGTGGATCGCGGTGGCAATGACGTCTATTCTTTTATCGACCCCGGCACCTCCGACGATCTGCGCACCCAGCACCCGTCCCGTGAACCTGTCGACCACGAGTTTTACGGTCATCATACGGGCGCCGGGGTAATACCCGGCATGGTGCTGGGAATGGGTGTAGGAAACGTAATGTGGAATCCCCTCAAAAGACGCTTCTCTCTCGGAAAGGCCCGTCTTGGCGATGGTAAGATCGCACACCTTGACGATCATCGTGCCAAGCGAGCCCGCGTAACGCATGTTGCCGCCCGCGGCGTTCGCTCCGGCCACCCGCGCCTGCTTGTTGGCAGGCCCGGCAAGCGGCACCCGCACAGGCTTGCCGGTGACAAGGTGCCTTATCTCGCAGATGTCCCCGGCCGCATAAATGTCCGGGTCGCTCGTCTGCATCCTGTCATTCACAACCACGCCGCCGGCCTGGCCGATGGAAAGCCCGGCCTGCCTGGCAAGGTCCAGCCTTGGCGCGACGCCCACGGCAGAGATCACGAAGTCGCATGCGACCGTGTTGCCGCTGGCCAGCTTCAGTTGGAGCTTGCGTGTGGTGCCATTTTCTGTTATCCCTGCGACCTTCTCTCCAAGCAGTACGCGGACGCCCTTATCCCGGAGGTGGATGGCAAGGGGCTCTGCCATCTCCCTGTCAACGGGCGGCAACAGGTGATCCATCATCTCGACGAGCGTAACCGCGATCCCACGCTCGAGGAGCGCTTCCACGGTTTCGAGACCGATGAACCCACCCCCGATCACCGCCGCGTTCGCCGGCCTGTGCTCCTCCAGGAAGCTCTGGAGCCTGTCGGCGTCCTCCACCGATACGAGGGTGAACACCCTGGGACTGTCCAGCCCCGGTATTGGAAGGCGGGCAGGCTCAGTCCCCGTGGCAAGGATCAGCGCCTCGTAGCGCTCGTCCCGGGTATCCCCGGTCTCGAGGTTCCGGACGGATATGGTCTTCCGCGACCGGTCGATGGCCGTGACCTCGTGGCGCGTCCGCACGTCTATGTTAAATCTGGACGCAAGCCTCCCGGGGTTGACGATGAAAAGCTCCTCGCGCCTTTGGATGATACCACCTATGTAGTAGGGCAGGCCGCAGTTTGCCCACGAGACATAAGGCGTGCGCTCGAAGATGACTATCTCGGCATCCTCGGATGTCCTGCGGGCCTTCACCGCTGCGCCTGCCCCGCCAGCCACGCCGCCCACCACAAGAATCCGCTTCCCCACGGTTATCAACCTCCCATCTTCATGCCCTACGCAGTCTACATGCCCTTCGCAGTCAGCCTGTTCGTGCCGGCTGTGGGTACCTTCTCAGTAGTCCTCATTCGAGGCGCTCGTTCGGAGCGAGTCGGCAATGCTCATGGACGCCCCGCAGACAGGGCAGCACACCATCTCCTCCGCCGACGCCCCGCTCACTCCGAACATGTTTCCGCACTGCTTGCACTTGATGCTCTCCTCGGCATTGTCCGGCATCCTCGGGCACTTTCGCCTGTCATTCTTCTTCATACGTAATCTCCTTCCTTCCCGGGGCCGCGCGTAACCCCAATCTTTCGAGCCGCTCGCCCGCGCCATGCTCGCAGCCTGGCGGCCGTGCGCGTGGTCTCGCGGCAATTCTCAGTATTCCCCACCAGTGCGCAGCTTACCCTATCCCGGGGACGCATGACGACCGGTCGCCAGCAGGCCGCGTATGTCGCCAGCAGGCCACGGGTGTCGGCAGCAGGCCGCGTATGATAAAGGTACGCCGGGCTGAAGGCGCACCCAAGTGTAAGTCAAGAGATCGCCACCACCCTTCCAGGAGCTCGCGCTGTCGCACTGCGCGGACGCCGCCCCAGGCGGGGCACCTCGACAGAACTTGGTGGCGCCACCTGCATGCCACCGCGTTGCCAGGTAAGGAAGCGTGCCTCCTCTATCAGCCCGGGATGGTAGCAGAAACGAGAGTGCCCCTCCATGAGGGAGGGGCGCTCAGAACACTGACGTTACACCTTTGAACTACATGGGCTGGTTGTAGCCGGTCTGAGTCTGCTCGACGCCATACCCGGGCTGGGCCGACGGCTGAGCAGTGGGCTGTGCAAGCCCGGCCTGGAACCCGGCCTTCACGCCGGCCACCGTGCCCTCAACCAGGGACCGCTCGGCGGCTTCGATCATCCTGCGCACCATGTGTCCGCCGACAGCCCCACACTGAGCGGAAGGCAGGCTACCCCAGTAACCTGAGTTGATGATGTTGCTGGGCAGGTTCAGCTCATTGGCTATCTCGTACTTGAACCTGTCTAGCGCCGCGAGGGCGTTGGGGACAACCGGACGATTCCTTCTGGCCGCGCCTCGTGCCATTCCTCTTCACCACCCTTCGCGTTTTCTGTCTATAGTCTCACACCGCGCACAAGATATATGCGAGGGAACGTATGGGGAGAGCGTGATCTGGTTACCCTATGAAGGTAGGTTCGCCAGGCCGGGGAAACTGCACCGCTGTGCGAAAGAAGGACCAGGTGCAATGCAGGTTTTGCACCCGGCCCTCTCAGCGATCAGCAGCCCTGGGCCTGCCCGAATAAAGTCCCGCGCGGCACCACGCGAGAGCCCGCCCCGCTAGGTTAAGTCAGGTCAGGTCAGGTCAGGTCAGGACCGCAGCTACCTGTGATGTCTACCGAAGCCTCGCAACATGATAACCCGGGCGGCACTACGATCCGCGTGGCGCTTCCGCTTCGCCACTACCGGTTTCGTCGCTACCGGTTTCGCCGCTACCGGTTTCGCCGCTACCAGTCACAGGTAGCCCCAGGCCGGACCGGAATCCGGCCACTGCCTCGGCTGCCACTTGCTCAGCGATGGCTTTCTCGGCGGCCTCGATCATTCTCTTGACCATGCGTCCCCCGACGGCACCGCATTCCCTGGACGAAAGATTGCCCCAGTAGCCATGCTGATAGACCTCTTGTGGAAGGTTCATCTCTCTCGCGATCTCATACTTGAGCACGTCGAGCGGGCGCCTTGCACCCTTCGCAGCAGGCCGATTCTTTCTGGCCGGCACCGCAAGTCCCCCCTTTTCACCTGGTACGCATATGATTCCCGGCTCGCACGCGGGCTATGTGAGGGTCGTGCTGGGTGATGACCTGCGGCATCCTACAGTGCTGAAATCGGGGTGGTACGCCGTAGTTACCCTATTGTACCGGATTTACTCTATACTAACAAATTCTGGTTGTCGATTGCGAAATACGGTGATGTGCCGAAAGCCGAGGGACCTCGCAAGGTCAACGGCATACGGTATAGCGAAGCCCGCGTCGCGGACGCGGTGGGCGTCGGACCCGAGCGTTATGAGTTCGCCACCCAGCCTGTGGTAGAGCCTGAGGGTCTCCACGTCCGGCAGCGTCTCGTGAACAGGGTGCCTGAGGCCGGAGGTGTTGATCTCCAGCGCGGTCCCCCTCTCTATAAGTGCCCTCAGAATCGCCTCGATCTCGTCGGAGAATGCCCCGAGTGGCACCTTCCCGTACTTTTCAAAAGCATATCGCTTGATGAAATCGAGGTGGGCAAGGGAATCATACAGGCCGGACCGGGCGAGGGCGAACACGTTCTCGAGATAACGGCGGCAGGCCCCCTCGAGTCCGTAGCGGTCGAATATCTCCCCGGTCGTGGAAAGGCTGTCCACCCAGTGAACGGAGCCCAGAACGAAGTCCAGGCGGCGGCCGGAAAGGAACTCTTCTACCTCGCCGCCGTACCAGGTCTGGTAGTCGGCCTCGACTCCGATCCTGACCTCCAGGGTCCCCTCCCATTTCCTCGCAGCCTGCTCCACAGCTTCCCGGTAAGCCTCGAAACGCAGGTATCCATGGCTTTCATCTCTAGGTTCGAAGTCAACATGGTCCGTGAAGCAAATCTCTCCAAGCCCGGCCCGCACGGCGGCCTCGCACATTGCGTCTATCGTGTCTTCTGCGTCGGGAGAGAATGTTGAATGAATGTGGAAGTCCACGAGTGAGGTTGCACGCTGCTTAGTGCTGCCACTCAACATCTGACCACGCTCCTTCGTAGTTCGCACTTCCAGGTACACTACTTCCAGGCACACTTGTGGATAGCCAACTCAAGAGTGAGGGATGATGCTGTCATGCCACCGCCTGGCGGCCTAGAGGGCCGCGTGCGGCCCGTACATGGTTCAACGCTGAGCTTGGCCATAGGGCATATACATGTACGAGCATGTACGACACCCAGGCTGCCTCGCGGGTCATCGCGTGGCAGCCCTTTCTGCGCCAACCTTGATCCTTGATCCTTGATCGAAGATCGAAGATCGAAGATCGACGATCGACGCGTGGCTGCGCTCGCGCCTGGGTGGTCCCTGGGTAGTCCCTGGGCTCCCAGGATCTCCTGCGTGGCTGGTCCCTGTGGGAGCAACCCCGTGCGAAATCTGGTTACCAGAGATCCACCCTCCTCGCGGTTCAGCCGGCAGAAGGCCGGAATTGGTCCCCTGGTGACCAGGATCCGTGCGGAGATGGTCCCCAGGGAGCCAAGTTCGAGCACCACCTGGTCCTCAGGTAACCACCTTCCCAGATGCCCGTAGGCGGCTGGTCCTCAAAGGACCAGGATTTGCGGGCAGGTGGTCCCTGGGGGAACAACCCTGTTCGAAATGTGGCTACTAAAGACCCAGCCTCCTCGCGCCTCACCCGGCGGGAAGCCAACGCTGGTCCTTTGGTAACCAGGTTCCACGTGGAGATGATCCCTGCGTGATCAACTTCGCCCGCCACCTGGTCCTCGCGTAACCATTCTCCCAGATGCCCCTAGCCAGCTGGTCCTCAGAGGACCAGGATTTGCGCGTGGGTGGTCCCTGGGGGACCAACCCCGTGCGAAATCTGGTTACCAGAGACCCACGCTCCTGGCGCTCGGGGCACGAGGATGCTGGATCTGGTCCTTTGGTAACCAGGCCCCGCGCTGAGATGGTCCCCTGGGAACCAACTTCGCCCGCCACCTGGTCCCCACGTAACCACCTTGCGAGACGTCCAAGAAC
>JACIXY010000003.1 GCA_014360195.1 Bacillota bacterium | reverse complement strand
ATACCACATCATACCTTGTCACTCTTCTCCGACTTGGCACATTGTCACGACATCATTTTCGAAAATCCCAGCCCATCTTCCAATTCGTCCCTTACAGCCTCACCGCTGCCTTACCGCTCTGTTACGTTTCATGCCTTGCGGAATTCCTGCTGTCCCCATGCGGGGCGCATGCCGGTATCACGCATGGGGGCGCGCCGGGGCGCCGCGCGACCGGGGCAGACCGGGCATCGGAGGACTGGAGCGGTTGGGGCGACCGAAGCGGTCGGAGCGGTCGGAACGGCTGGAGCGGCCAGAGAGGCTGGGGCGACCGGGCCTCGCCGAAATCTGGCATACATGGTATAATACCCGCGCAGACACCCCTTCTGGCGGGAGGGATGGGTTTGCTGTCCATGTTGTGCCCCGACCTTTACGTGCCGTCCATCTGCCAGGTCGACCTCTCGCGGCTTACCGCGCGCGGTATAAAGGGCATCGTGCTCGACATGGATAACACGTTCGTCGACTGGGGAAGCTCTGACATCCCCGCCGGGGTGCTGGCGTTCTTCGACGAGGCGAAGGCGCGAGGCATCCGGCTTTGCGTGCTCTCCAACAACCTCAGGAAGCGCGTAGAGGCCATCTCTGGCACCCTCGGAATCCCGGCTGCGAGGGGGCTGAAGCCGATGCGGTCCGCGTTTCGCGCCGCACTCGCGCTCCTTGGCACCTCCCCCGGGGAGACTGCTGTGATAGGAGACCAGATCTTCACCGACGTCCTCGGTGGAAACCTTGCGGGCATGTACACCATCCTCGTGATCCCCACATCTCGCAGGGAGTTCGTGACCACCCGCATCATCAGAAAACTCGAAAGGGCCGTCCTCGGCTGCCTCGCCAGGCGGGGCATGCTCTCCCTAGAGGGCAACGAAGGCCTGACACAACGGAGCCCCACGTGCCGGCCACGATAGGGCCCCGGCCACAGTAGGGCCGGGATACGTATCCCGGTGGAGGCGCATATTAACCGACGAGGCACTCGTGCCGGAAGCTGAAGGTTTTTGTTTCCTCGCGTAGAAACAGTAGGACAGCACTTGCGCGGGGAGGCCGTGTCTTGTTCGCGGAGGTAGTCGTGGACGTCCCGACTGCGAAGGCGGCGAAGCCGTTCCACTACGGGGTTCCCGAGCGCCTGCGGGGAAGCGTGAAGGTGGGGAGCGCCGTCGTTGTGCCCTTCGGCGGCCGCAGGCTCGTCGGCTACGTCGTGGGGTTCGTGGAGACGCCGGATGTGGCGAAGGTCAAGGACATCCTCGAGGTGGCGTCGGGGGTAGCGCCGCTTTCAAAAGATATGATGGCCCTCGCGACGTGGATGACAGCGCGTTACCTGTGCCTGCCCGCCGAGGCCATCGCCCAGATGTTCCCGGCTGCTGTCCGCCGGAGGAAGGCCAGCGCGAAAACACAGGCCCTCGTCGAGCTTGCGGTATCGTCCGAGGAGGCGAGGGCTTTTGTGGCTGAGGCGGAGAGACGCGCGCCCCGCCAGGCGGAGATCGTGCGCGCTCTCCTCAAGCAGAGGTCGCCCGTCCTGCGCGTCGGTGGCCCCAACCCTGCTATCCGGACAAGCCCTGACGCGGTCCGCGCCCTCATCCGCAAGGGGATCCTCGCCTCGAAAAAGATCGAGGTGATGCGGACCCCGTTCAGCGAGATCCCGCCGAGCCCGGCGCGGGGCGGCCGGACACCGCTCCGCCTGACTGCTGACCAGGACAGAGCCGTGTCGGCCATCCTCGCAGCCATGGATGTGCATGGTCCAAAGCCCATCCTGCTCCACGGCGTGACTGCCAGTGGCAAGACGGAGGTTTACATGCGCGCAATAGAGGCCGTGCTTGCGCGCGGCAGGTCGGCCATCGTGCTCGTCCCGGAGATAGCGCTGACGCCGCAGCTTGCGGGGACCTTCCGCGAGAGGTTCGGCGGCCGAGTGGCGCTCCTTCACAGCCGCCTCTCGGCTGGCGAGAGGTACGACGAATGGCGCAGGGCGGAGCGAGGCGAAGCCAGGATCGTCGTGGGGGCGAGATCGGCGGTGTTTGCGCCCGCCCGGAACCTGGGTCTCGTCGTCGTCGACGAAGAGCACGAAAACTCGTACAAGCAGGAGGAGTCCCCGAGATACCATGCTCGGGAAGTGGCCTGCGAGCGCGCGAGGGTCGCGGGGTGCCTGTGCGTGCTCGGGTCGGCGACGCCGTCAGTGGAGTCGTTCTACCGGGCGAGGACGGGCGAGTACGACTATATCGCCCTGACCACGCGCGTAGAGATGCGTCCTTTGCCTTCCGTGGAAGTCGTGGACATGCGCGAGGAGCTTGCGCGCGGTAACAGGAGCATCTTCTCGAGGGCGCTTGTAAGGGCTATACGTGAGCGCCTTGCCCGGCGCGAGCAGGTGATACTCTTCCTCAACCGGCGCGGTCACTCCACCTTCGTGCTGTGCCGAGAATGCGGACATGCCCTGCGTTGTCCCGAGTGCGACGTGGCCTTGACGTATCACGCCGAGGAGGGGCGGATGCGCTGTCACTACTGCGACCACGAGGAGGCCGTGCCCGACACCTGTCCGAAGTGCGGCAGCAGTTACATCAAATACTTCGGCGCGGGCACGGAGAGGATAGAGCGCGAGGTCATGCGGGTATTCCCGCAGGCGAGGGTGGTGCGGATGGACATTGACACCACCCGTACGAAGAGAGCCCACGAAAACATAGTGAACATGTTTCGCGGCGGGGAGTACGACATCCTCGTTGGTACCCAGATGGTGGCCAAGGGCCACGATTTTCCGCGTGTCACCCTCGTTGGGGTGGTGAGCGCCGACACCTGCCTCAACCTTCCGGACTACAAGGCAGGTGAGCGGACGTTCCAGCTGCTCACCCAGGCCGCGGGGCGAGCCGGCAGGGGCGAGAGGCCTGGCCAGGTCATCATCCAGACCTACGCGCCGGATCACTATGCGGTGCAGCGTGCAAGGGACCACGACTACCTTGGGTTCTACGAAGAGGAGATCCGCGCCCGGCGTAGCCTCCTGTACCCCCCGTTTGTGCACCTTGTGCTGGTGGTCGTGTCCGGCGAGGACCCGCGGGAGGTCGAGCGGTATGCGATAAGCCTCGGCGCTGCGCTGCGCGTGGCCGCAAGAGAGCATGACGCATCGCCGTCGGCGGGAGAGCCACGACCCTCGGAGGCGCCCGGGCCTCGGGACGCGCCTGCAGGTGTGCGCGTGCTCGGGCCTTCGCCCTGCGCCATGAGGCGGGTGAAGCGGCTCTACAGGTGGCAGGTGCTCTTGAAAGGTGCGCCGGTGGAAAGCGCGACCGCGGTTGTCCGCAGAGGACTTGCGACGTGCCCCGCTCCTCCCCGTGGTATAATGGTTCAGGTGGACGTCGATCCCGAGAGCGTCCTTTAGCGGCGTGATGGCAGCGCGTTCTTGTGACCAGCCTATGAACAGGAGGGAGGGGGACGAACTGGTCCTGGAGATACGCAAATTCGGGGATCCCATCCTCAGGAAGCAGTCCTTTCCTCTCAAGAGGATCACGAAAGAGATGCTGACCCTCGCGGACAACATGCTGGAGACTATGTACGCCGCCGAGGGGGTGGGGCTTGCCGCCCCCCAGGTCGGCATACCGGTCAGGCTCATCGTGGTGGATGTTGGTGATGGCCCGATGGTGCTTTTCAACCCTCGCATCGTGAGGAGCGCTGGCGAGGCTGCGGCGCGTGAGGGATGCCTGTCGCTTCCAGGGGTAACCGGCGAGGTGGTTCGTGCGGACAGGGTGACCGTGGAAGCCCTCGGCCGTAACGGCCAGGGGGTGCGACGCGTCGAGGGCGAGGGGCTTCTCGCGAGGGCGCTCCAGCACGAGATAGACCATCTTGATGGCATCCTCTTCACCGACAAGGCGACAAATATCGTGGAAGAGCAGGCGGATGAGTGACATGGTCGTCGTCTTTATGGGAAGCCCGGAATTTGCCGTACCGTCGCTCGAGGCGGTCCTCGAGGCGGGGCATACCGTTGCGTGCGTGCTTACACAGCCTGACAGGGCGAGGGCGCGCGGCAGGCGGCTTGTGCCGACACCCGTGAAGGAGTTCGCGGAGTCGCGCGGGCTCCGGGTGCTCACTCCTGAAACGTTGAAGGACGACCGCGTTCTTGCTGCTCTCCGGGAAGCGGCGCCCGATGTCATCGTAGTGGTGGCGTATGGCCTCCTCCTGCCGCCGGAGGTCCTGCGGATCCCGAAACACGGGTGCATCAACGTGCATGCCTCGCTCCTCCCCAGATACCGGGGCGCCGCGCCCATCGAGCGTGCCATCATGGCGGGCGAGCGCGTAACCGGCGTGACTACAATGTACATGGCTGAGGGCTGGGACACAGGGGACATCATCCTCCAGGAGGAGGTCCCCATCGACGAGGACGTGACCGCGGGGGAACTTCGCAAGGAACTTGCGGAGAGGGGCGCGAGGCTTCTTGCAAAGACACTCGCGCTCATCGAATCCGGCGAGGCGCCGAGGATCCGGCAGGACGAGACGGCCGCGACGCGCGCGCCCCGAGTGAGACCGGAAGAGTTCGAGATCGACTGGTCGCGACCTGCGCGTGCCATCCACAACCTGGTGAGAGCCGGGAATCCCAAGCCTGGCGCGTTCACGAGGATTGATGGCGTGCTTTTGAAGATCTTCAGGGGACGGCCCATCCACGAGGCCATCGATACCGCTGACCCGTGCGGTCCGCCGGGGACCGTGTGCCGGACGACGCCGGAGGGCCTTCTGGTGAAAGCGGGCGAGGGTTCCTACCTGGTCCTGGAGGTTCAGGCAGAGGGCGGCAGGCGCATGTCGGCTGCCGACTACCTCCGTGGCCACCCTGCGAAGCCGGGTACGGTTGTGGGGAACTGAGTTCGTTGCCCGGAATCCGCAGCGCTTTTGGGACTGGCATTGGGTGTCGGGCCGCCTGTGCTTGAGTTTTGTTAGGAAGCTCCGCGAGACCCGTTTTGGCTCTGGGAGTGGGAACCCGGGCTGCAACACCGGAAGTCCCTGGGAAGGCGGCAGCAAGCTCCGAACTCGACACGGAGAGGGGAGTGGGTTTAATCCGGGCGCCTGGTCGATTATAATTAGGTAAGAACGACAATTCCGTAACAGGTGTCGCGCGCCTGAAGAAGCGGCACCGGTTTCACGCGGTCAAACTAAGGACCGATGTCCGAGGAGGGTTGGATGATGTTTTTCTGGGACCCCACTTACATTCTGATATTCCCTGCGATGCTGTTCGCCTTGTGGGCGCAGAGCACGGTGCAGAGCGTGTTCAACACCTACTCCAGGGTAAGGGCACGTAGCGGTGTGAGTGGAGCCGAGGTGGCCCGGCACATCCTCGATGGCAGCGGGCTCAGCTCTGTGCGAATCGAACAGATCCCAGGGAGGTTGCAGGACCATTATGACCCACGGGCAAAGGTCCTTCGCCTGTCGCCCGAGGTGTACAGCGGCAGTTCACTTGCTGCGCTCGGCGTCGCAGCGCACGAAGCCGGTCACGCCATACAACACGCGACCGGCTATGTGCCGCTCGCCATCCGCTCGAGCCTCGTGCCGGTGGCGACGTTTGGCTCGAACCTCGCGTTCCCGCTGTTCCTCATAGGCTTCATCTTCGCGGGGACCGGACTCGAGTGGCTGATGACCCTGGGGATCTGGCTCTTCGTCGGCGCCGTTGCGTTCTCCATCGTGACGCTTCCGGTTGAGTACGACGCGAGCAGGAGGGCGCTGACGCTCCTGAGGCACGGCGGGTACATGACGACCGATGAGCTCCGCCACGCCAGCCAGGTGCTGAGCGCTGCCGGAATGACCTACCTTGCGGCCACCGCGGTCGCGGTGACGCAACTTCTTCGGCTCCTCATCCTCCGGGGCAGCCGCCGGGACTAAGTGAGGATGCGGAAATGCTCCCGACTTTTGGGAGGGGTTGCCGGTGTTGCACTCTTTCTTTGAGTCACCGGCAACCCAGCAACTACTGGAAGACGCAACAGGATTAACGCACCCTCACTTAGGATGGTTTTCCCCGTGAACGTGCCAGAGAACGCTCGCGGGGCCGCCCTGCGGGCACTGATTGAGATCGACGAAAAAGGAGCGTACGCTGCAATCGCAAGAGATCGCGCTCTGAGGCTCGCGCGCCTCTCGGCGCGCGATCGTGCTCTTGCGACCGAGCTCGTATATGGCGTGACGAAGATGCGCAAGGCGCTCGACCATGTGATCGGGGTCTTCGCCGCGCGCCCCATCGAAAGGATGGACCCGGTCGTGCGCAATGCTCTGCGGCTCGGGGCATACCAGGTCCTCTGCCTTGCGCAGGTCCCGGTGCCCGTCGCCGTGAGCGAGTCGGTGGAAATCGCTCGCGCATTCGGGCACGCGGGCGCCGCTGCCTTTGTGAACGCCGTTCTGCGGGCGCTGGTTCGGGAGCCTGGTAAGGCTGTTTTCCCCGATGCGGCTACGCGGCCCGTGGACCACATCGCGCTGAAGTACTCACACCCGGAGTGGATGGTCTCGCGGTGGCTCGCGCGGTTCGGTTTTGATGAAACAGCGCGCCTGTGCGCGGCAAATAACGAGAATCCACCTGTAACAGTCCGGGTGAACACGCTCAAGACCTCCCGCGACAGGCTCCTCGAGGAGCTTTCCGCCGCAGGCGTCGAGGCGCGCCCATCGCCGCACGTTCCCGAGGCCATCGAGGTCCGCGACGGCGGCGGCCTGTTTGACCACCGCTCTTACCACGACGGGGAGTTTTTCGTGCAGGACCCAAGCTCCATGCTCGTATCTTACGTGCTCGGTCCTGTCCCGGGTGAGCGGCTGCTCGATCTTGCCGCCGCGCCGGGGGGCAAGACTACGCACATGGCCGAACGAATGGGTGACCGGGGCGAGATCGTGGCCGTCGATGTGCATGAGCACAGGATAAAGCTGCTTGAGCAAAACGCGAAAAGGCTTGGCATTCACTCCATCACGACCGTCGTTCGAGACGCTACGCGTCTCCTTTCCGGAGCCGGTGACATCATATCCCGCCCCTTCGATAGAGCCCTCGTGGACCCGCCATGCACCGGCACGGGTGTGCTGAGGCGCCGGCCTGACCTCAGGTGGCGCAGAAAGCCCCAGGATATCGCAGACCTTACCAGGACCCAGGCCAACCTCCTCGCTGTTGCCGGAGCGCAAGTGAAATCCGGAGGTGTCATCGTCTACAGCACGTGCAGCATTGAACCTGAGGAAAACGCCCAGATCGTTGAGAGGTTCCTCGAAGAACACCCCGATTTCTCCCTCGACTCCGTAAAGCCCTATCTGCCCCGCGAGTTTTCGCAGGCTTTCCCTGAGCAGGGCCTGCCCTACGTTGAAACGTTTCCTCACATCCATGCGATGGATGGCTTCTTCATCGCCCGCCTCGTGCGACATGCCAATGTGTAACCGCTGGTCACCGAGACCGACGGTCACGATGCCATTGCTTCTCATGGACATCGCTGCCTGAGAGGTGATCGCTACTCTCCACCTGACAGGCGCAAACATGACATGCAAAGTTTTAAGGGCATAAAAAACAGGCTCCCGGGCAGGGTAATCTTGCAGGCGTAATCGCAGGTCAAGGAGGCGCGCGAAACGTGCCTCCTTGATTGCGACTTTGGGCGCCTGCGACATGTGTCATGCCGGGGGTAGCCACGAGTTGGACTTTCCGGGCGCCAGCGCACGAGATAAGGACAGGCACGCAAGCTGCGACAACAACGCCGCGATCAGTATAGGCAGTAGCGTCGAAGGCAACGGCGCGCCCGACGCTCGCAGTACCGGAACCAGTGGCGGTAGCCACGCCCGCAGAGGGCCGGGGGGACGGCGAGGCAGGCCATCGGGGTTGAAGGTTCGTTCCGTCATCTTGCTGGCGGTTCTGGCGTGTGCCATCGCGTACTGCCTCACCTTCGGGAGTCTGCCCGACAGGATCACCATCCTCGAAGGCTCCACGAAGGATCTCTGGGTCCGGGTGCCGCTGGACGTGAGGTTCCGGCTGACAGGGGCGGAGCTTGTGCGCATGGACACGGTGTCCTCGGGCGCCGCGGGCGTCTCGGGCAGGCGCGGGGCGGGAGTGAGGCTTGTGCCGCTCGCTCAGGGTGACACAAGCCTTGAGGTGCGGCTTCTTGATATGATCCCGGTGAAGCGCCTCCTGGTGAGCGTGGTCCCGGAGGTGAAGGTCATCCCGGGTGGGCACGCCATCGGAGTGCTGCTGTCGGCGAGGGGCGTCGTGGTCGTGGGGCATTACCCGGTGGTCGGGACCGACGGCAGGCGCCGCTATCCCGCTCGGGAAGCCGGGATTGAGGTAGGCGACGTCATCGTTAGCATCAACGGCCAGGGCGTCGACAACAAGTCTGAGGTGGAGCGGGCTATCGATCTTGCCGGAAGAAGCGGAAAGCCCGTCGAAATCAAGATTCTGCGCGACTCGAGGGCGTTCACCGTCCGCGTAAGGCCCGTGGAAGTACAGGCGGAAGACACCTTCGGCCTCTCGCGCCAGGGAGGGCAGGTACAGTATAAGATTGGCATCTGGGTTCGCGAGAACGCGGCCGGCGTGGGGACGCTGTCGTTCTATGAGCCAGAGTCCCGGGTATATTGCGCGCTCGGGCACGTGATAACTGACGCCGCCACCAATAGAGAGGTGGATGTCGCAAGAGGCAGGATCGTGCAGGCGCACATCCTCGGCATCCACCACGGCAGCCGCGGCCAGCCCGGCGAGAAGGTGGGGAGTTTCAGCGGCGAGCAGGACGTCATCGGCACCATAGAACGAAACACGAAATTCGGCATATTCGGCACGCTTTCGAAGGTCCCGAGGAACCCTTACTTCAG
The DNA here is from genome assembly GCA_014360195.1 of Bacillota bacterium. Classification (GTDB taxonomy): domain Bacteria; phylum Bacillota; class SHA-98; order UBA4971; family UBA4971; genus UBA6256. The sequence goes on along the minus strand of JACIXY010000003.1, from coordinate 143,682 downwards.
CGAGGCCATCCCCATCGCCATGGCTGAGGAGGTGACTCCGGGCTACGCCGACCTCTACACGGTGGTTGAGGATAGCCGGGTCGAGAGGTTCCGCGTGGAGATTCAGCGCGTGGCGAGGCAGGCGACCCCGCAAATCAAAGGCCTGGTGATACGGGTCGTGGATCCCAGGCTTCTCTCGCTAACAGGTGGGATCGTCCAGGGCATGTCTGGTAGCCCCATCGTCAAGGACAACAAGCTCGTGGGCGTGCTGACGCACGTGTTCGTATCGGACCAGACCCGGGGCTACGGTGTACTGGCGGAGTGGCTTGCGAGGGAAGCGGGCCTCTTTATGCAGGAGTCAAGGTCGGAGGCGGCGGTAGCCGGGCCTGGGCCCTCGTCACAGCGCGTACCTGCTCCGGAGCGCATTCCTGCCCCCCGTGCTGCATAGGAGCGGGTGGGATTTTCCGCATGAGGGGGGCAGGACTTCATCCGGAGGCGTAGAATCCTAAAACGTCAGCGGGTGAGGTTACAATGCTATCATTTGTCAGCGCGCGGATGAGGTGGTGCTATGGCTTCTGGTCGGACACGCGTTCTTATAGTCGACGACAACCACGAACTGTGCGAGGTCCTGAAGGAATTCATCGACGCCCAGCCTGACATGGAAGTAGTCGGGGTTGCCTATGACGGCCTGGAAGCTCTCGAAGGCATATCTACCACCAGCCCCGACGTGGTGATCCTTGATATCATCATGCCGTACCTCGACGGTATCGGGGTGCTCGAGCGCCTTGCAAAGCAAGATATCTCCAGGCGGCCGAGGTTCGTAATGCTTACCGCCATTGGGCAAGAGCACATGACTCAGAGCATCATCGAGCTTGGCGCCGACTACTACATACTTAAGCCGTTCGACATGGAGACGCTGGCCCAGAGGATCCGGCAGGTGGCTCAGAGCGGCGGAGTTGTGAGGAAGAGGAAGGCGGGTCCAGCTGAGGTCCCGCGTGACCTGAATACCGAAGTGACCCGGATCATCCACGAGATGGGGATCCCAGCGAACATCAGAGGCTACATGTACCTCAGGGAGGCCATCATCATGGTGGTCAATGAGGTTGGCCTTCTGAACGGGGTCACGAAAGAGCTGTACCCGAGGGTAGCACAGAAGTTCGATACCACGGCGCCCCGGGTCGAGCGTGCCATTCGCCACGCCATCGAAATCGCATGGACACGAGGGAACATCGAGTTTCTGAACAGCGTTTTCGGACATACGGTGAGCAGCGAAAAAGGAAAGCCCACCAACTCCGCCTTCATCGCCCGGGTCGCAGATAAGCTGCGCCTCGAAATGCGGGCGAGTTGACCTGCCGGCACCGACGTGAGGCTACGGTGGAGCATGAGTTGGCGCATACTTTCTCTGGCAGGGACAGTTCCGGGATGATATGTTCCGGGGCCTGGTGTGCTATGCGGCCGGCGACATTGACACCTAGAGGGACTCAAGACCTCTCATAGACGAACGTTTGGCCGCGGACTCTGTCTCAACAAGTGTCGGTGCGTATCCCTTGTGCTGAGCCTGTTGGGGCCGTCCAAGATGAAGCATGCGGATGAAAGGCCGTGAGATAACCGCCGTCGTGGCAGGAACTCTGTCCTGCTGCTGGTTTTGCTGCCTGCACGGGCCCTGATCTTCCTTGAAATCCGCGCTCAGACCAGGTATAAATATTAAGTGAGTAGTTTGTGGCAGAGGGGCCATCTCCTCTAGTCCAATCTTGCGCTTCTCTTGCGCTTCTCTCCCTGCAAACCATCTAAATCCGATACGGATCATTATCCAAGGATTGCCAGGAACAATCAAAAGACAGGCGTGCTCTTCGGTTTGGCTTTTCAGTCTAACTCAAGAGGTATGAAGCAAGGGAGAAAATTTGAAAAGCTCTTGGGAAGTGTGATTTTGCGACGAGGAGGGGATCGTATGCTGACAGCTGTGATCATGGCCGGAGGAGGTGGCGAACGCTTTTGGCCGGTGAGTCGCAGGGAACGACCCAAGCAGTTGCTGTCCATTGGTGGGAAGAAGTCCCTGGTCCAGCAGACTGTCGACCGCCTTTTGCCTCTTTGCGGAGCGGGCGGGATCTACATAGTTACCGCTTCACACCTGCATGATGAGGTCCGAAAACAGGTCCCGCGCGTACCCCAAAACCACATCATGACCGAACCGGAAGGAAAGAACACGGCCCCTTGTATTGCTCTGGCCGTGGCCCATCTCCGCGCCGCCGGCGCCGACGATGATCTTGTAATGGCGGTTCTACCGGCAGACCATGCAGTCCTCGACGACGAAGAGTTCCGGCGCACCCTGGAACGCGCCTCCCGGTTGGTGCGGGAGCCCGATTACCGGGACTGCCTTGTGACTATAGGGGTCCGGCCGACCCGGCCTGAGACCGGTTATGGCTATATCCACATTGTAGATCTTCGAGAGCTCGATGGTTTGCGATTCTACCGGGTGCATCGATTTGTGGAAAAGCCCGACCGCCGGCGCGCCGAGGCCTATCTGCGTTCAGGAGATTACCTGTGGAACAGCGGCATGTTCATCTGGCGCCTGAAGACAATCGAACGCGCCTTCGAAAAGCACCTTCCCGAGGTGGCTGAAGCGATGAGCCGTATCCGCGAAGCGGTAGGCACACCGCACTACTGGCGCGTTCTCAGACAGGAGTATTTCAGGATACCATCGATATCCGTTGACTACGGGATCATGGAAAAGGAGGAACGGATAATATGCGTGCCCGCTTCCTTCGGATGGGATGATGTTGGCAGCTGGTCGGCTCTGGGACGCTTGCTTCCAGCAGATAGGGCGGGCAACGTTATTCAGAGCGAATACGTTGGAGTAGATACCAGCAACTGTATAGTCTACAGCGACACGGGCCGCCTTGTAGCGACGGTAGGTCTCCGTGATTTGGTCATTGTCGATACGGGCGATGCGTTACTCGTGTGTCACAAAGATTCGGTGCAGCGAGTCCGGGAGGTGGTAGCACGCTTGCGTGACGATGAGCGGTACCGTCATCTCCTCCATGACCGCAGCGGGCAGGTCTATGAGGTTACTGCGACTGCAGGCGCGAGAGGTGCGTAGCTGGCGCGTAGCTGAACTCGCTTCGTGCTTCATCGCCCCATTTTTGATCGCCATGACTGGCACTCACCCTGGTTGATGGCTGATAGCCGTCAACACCTGGCTATCTCAAGCTGCTTCGTCTAAATCAGAATGGACACAGCGAAGGAGGGAACCGCATGTATATCCGCTTCGGAACCGATGGCTGGCGAGGCGTCATCGCGGATGACTTTACATTCGAGAATGTGGAACAGGTCGCCGCAGGGCTCGGCCGCTATCTGACCGAAGAGGCGCCTGTAAGGGGGCCAGTTGTGGTTGGATATGATCGGCGTTTCTTGTCAAGTGCCTTCGCTGAGAGGATTGCTGAAGTTCTCACCTCTCATGAGATCGAGGTTGAACTCTCAGATGCCCCGTTGCCCACCCCGGCGCTCGCATTTTGGGTCCGGCACAGGCGGGCTCCTATGGGGGTGATGGTCACTGCGAGCCACAACCCGCCGCAGTTCAACGGGATCAAGATCAAGAGTGAGGCCGGTTGTTCCGCGCCCCCTGAGCTGACCGCTGCCATTGAGCGATGGGTAAACCGGTCCAGCACCCAGGTTCGCCGGCGCTCAGTGGCCGAGGCCGAACGCGACGGGTTGTTACACTGGTTCAATCCCAGGCAGCCGTATGGCGATCACCTGTTGAGCCTTGTAGACTCGGACGCCATCCGCAGAGCGAAGCTGAGGGTCTTCGCCGACGCTATGCACGGTTCGTCCGCCGAATATCTTGTAAGCATATTAGAGCGGGCTGGGGTGGATGTGGTTCCTGTACGCGCAGAGGTCAACCCCGACTTCGGCGGCGTGAGCCCAGAACCCATCGAGGCCAATCTCGGGGCCCTGCGAGAGCGATTGGGAACGGGAATCGCCCATATCGGCATCGCGCTCGATGGGGATGGCGACCGGATCGGTGCCGTGGGACCAGGAGGGGACTTTATAAACCCGCATCAGATCTTCTCTCTGCTCCTCCGGCACCTCGTTGAGAATCGAGGAGAGAGAGGAGAAGTGGTCCGCACCGTTTCCACGACTCAGATGATCGACCGCCTCTGCCGGCACTATAAGCTGCGGCTGCACGAGGTTCCGATAGGTTTCAAGCATATAGCGGCCTTGATGCTCGAGCGGGACATCCTCATCGGCGGCGAGGAAAGCGGCGGTATCGGCGTACGCGGACATCTGCCCGAGCGCGACGGCATCTTCTCGGGACTCCTGCTTCTGGAGATGATGGCAACAACCGGCAAAGGTATCCTGGAACTGCGTGATGATTTGTTCCGGTCGGTCGGAGAGCACCACTACGGCCGTACGGACCTGCGCTTCGACGGCCCTGTGGGCGGACAAGCCGTGGGCGAGCTCAGCAGGCAGTTGCCAGAAACAGTCTGCGGGCGCCGTGTCCGCGAGGTGAATCGACGGGACGGTGTTAAGTTCCTCCTTGAGGATGATAGCTGGTTGATGCTGCGGGCTTCGGGGACGGAGCCGGTCGTTCGCATTTACGCAGAGGCCTCCTCGCCCGGCGAGGTCAAACAACTGCTGAACGAAGGTGAGAAACTGCTGCAGCAGATGCTCGCGTATACCGCCCCGGCGAAGGCCCTGGCATGAAAGGCTATGAAAGTCGCCCACCATAAGGCGGCATATAAAGCGGTATAAAGGGCGCCACGTGCCTGAGGTCTCCATAAGTCTCATTTGCGGATTCCGACTACGGAGGTGATGTGCATGAATTCCATCGCTTTCGTCAGCACTTATCCGCCCCGGCAGTGCGGCATGGCGACTTACACCCAGGACGTTCTGACCTCCGTGCGGTCGTCCTGCCGACGTGCCGGTGTCATCGCCCTCGATGATGGCGGGGGACAGTTCGGGCCAGAGGTGTTCTACCGGCTGCGCGAGAATGAGGTGGACTCCTACCGGCAGGCGGCCGACTGGGTTAATCACCAGGACATTGACCTGGTTCACCTCCAGCACGAATACGGGATATTCGGAGGTGAAGACGGGTGTTGGGTCCTGCATTTCCTGGAACGGCTGCGCAAGCCGTGTGTGGCCACGTTTCATACCGTTCTGCCGCGCCCTACCAGAGGTCAGCGCCGTGTCCTTAGTGAGATCGGCAGGCGTGTGCGAAAAGTCATAGTGATGAGTACCTGCGCCGAAGACATCCTGGAGGAGGTGTACGGGATACCACGGGAGAAGGTAGCGCTTATCCGTCACGGCGCGCCCGCCCCGGTGGACCGGAAGAAGGCCCGCCAGATGCTGGAGATTCCTTCTGAGCAGGTCGTCATCAGCACCTTCGGGCTCATCGGGCCAGGAAAAGGTCTCGAATACGCGATAGAGGCCATGGCAGAGGTTATCAAACATCACCCTGAAGCGCATTACTACATCCTCGGGCGTACTCACCCGAAGCTGTTGCGCAGAGGACCCGATACCTACAGGGACACGCTCCTGAAACTGGTCGGGGACCTTGCCATCGGAGCAAACGTTCACTTCGTCGACCGCTACCTTGACCTGCAGGAGCTGATCCAGTGGCTGGCGGCCACGGATATCTACGTGACTCCTTATCCCGGGCGCGATCAGATAACGAGCGGCACGCTTACCTATGCCGTCGCCGCGGGCCGGGCGATCGTGTCCACCCCGTACCTGTATGCCCAGGACCTGCTCGGTGGCGGGCGGGGCGTGATCGTAGAGTTCGAGCATCTCAGTGAGTTGAGCGGGCGGCTGGCTGGCGCGATCGCTGGGCTGATTAGAAACCCCCTGCGGCGGTATACATACGAGCAGAGGGCACTTGCCTTCGGGCGCAGCCTCCGCTGGCCGGAGATCGGCCGACATCACATGCGGCTTTACCGCTCGGTCCTAAGTGAGCATCAGGAGCAGGTCGCACTTGCCACCCGGAAGCTCGCTACCCTGGAGGCGGGCGCGTGAGCGTCGCGCCGTAGGGTATCCCGAACCCGCCGCCCGGCGCGGGCCGGACGACGGGTGGCTTGGGTTCGGTAGCGTCCTCATCCCGAAGACCTACCTGGAAAGGCTTGAAAGGCTTTCTGACGCTCTCAGATCATGCCTGATCGCCGCGCTTGTACTCTTTTTTGGCGGGATGACTCTGTAGATAGTCCAAGGAGGCGAGGATGAGCTCATGAGGATAGGGATTGGCACAGGGTTAGATTACATTCTGGAGACTGCTCCCATCAGTCCCAAAATCCTGAGACACCTCTCGCGCCTCACAGATGACACCGGGCTCCTCGAACACGCCTGCGGCAGCATCCCCAATCCCGCCGAAGGCTACACCGCTGACGACAATGCGCGCGGGATCATCGCCTGCTGTCTCTACCGCCTGGTCACCGGGCAAAGAGACGCGGATGGCTTGGCCGACCGCTACCTGCAGTTTCTGCTTTACTGCCGCCGGACCGATGGACGCATCCACAACGCCGTCCGCTATGACCGCGTGTTCGAGGATGAGGTCGGGTCGGAGGATGCCCACGGGCGTGCCGCCTGGGCACTGGGTTACGCCTCGCGCTTTCCCTGGCGCCCTGGCATCTATCCGGCCGTGGAGTACCTGCGCGCAGGTCTGTGGCCTCACCTGGAAAGGCTTGAGTCGCCGCGGGCCGTAGCCTACACACTGCTGGGCGCAGCGGCAGCTTGCGGCCTGGTGCCGACGGCCGACATTGATCCATCCGTCGTCGGTAACTTCCGACGAGGACCCGAGAACGTTCCGGCCGGTGACGAGTGGCGGCGTCTCACCCTACGGCTTGCGCCCCGGCTCGCAGACCGCTTAAGCGGTGCTGACCGGTACGAAAAGAAGTGGATCACCCCGCGTTTTACGTACGATGATGCCCGCCTCGTTGAGGCCCTCATCCGGGCTTCCGCGCTCATCAAAGGTGCCGAGAGCACGAGCTGGATGAAAACGGGGATCGAAGGACTGACCTTCATATGGGAAGAAATGTGGTCGCCCGAACATGACTGTCTGATCCTGCCCGGCAATCACGGGTTCATCAGGCGAGAAAAGGCGAGGCGCCCGGGCGAACTGATCCCCGAGCATTACGATCAGCAGCCTCTCGATGCAGCGGCGCTCGTGGATGCGTGCCTTGCCGCCTACGGTGCCACAGGAGAGCAGACCTGGTTACGTCACGCCGGGTTCGCCCTGGAGTGGTTTTACGGCCGTAACCTGGGGAGGGTTGCCCTCGCCGATCCGATAATGGGTGGCTGTTATGATGGCCTGACACCTACCGGGCCCAACCCGAACATGGGGGCGGAATCAACCCTGGCCCATCTGATGGCTCGCCTGGGGCTGGCTCCGCACGAAAAACAGCAACAAGGTCGAACTCGTTCCGAGAGGAGCGTATTTGGCTAACTTTTCTTCCGGCAAGTACGCCCGCACCAGTACCGGGAGCAGTGGGCCGTGGTTCGACACCTCGTTGGCGACTAAGTGAGAGTGCAGAAATGCTTCCGACTTTTGGGAGGGGTTGCCGGTGACTCAAGGAGAGAGTGCAACACCGTCAACCCACCAGATGTTGGCAAGGCGGCTGAAATGTTGGCAGGCATCTGGTGGCCTACATGACAAACCGAAGGAGCTAAACATACGTGGTGGGCGACAGTGGACACCTCGAATAGAATGATATTTTCCGGGGCTCAGTATACTATTGCACGAGAGGAGGAGGTAGCAGGGACCTTGCGGAGGGTGTCCACGTGAGGTACAGGGGCGTCGCCAGGGTGGACCGAAAGACGAAAAACCTTCTGCCGCGCCTGCGCCCGGGGGAGATCGCCGTCGTCGACCACGAAGACATCGACCTTGTGGCTTGCGAGTCCCTTGTTGGAGCAGGGGTGCGGGCTGTCGTAAACGCGCGCAAGTCCATAAGCGGCAGGTACCCCAACCCCGGCCCCCTCACGCTGTGCCGCGCCGGGATCTACGTCCTTGACGAGGTTGGTCCCCAGGTTATGGACCTTGTGCGAGACGGTGACGTCATCGAGCTAGAGGGGAACGCCATAATAAAGTGCGGAAAGGTGGTTAGCACAGGGCGGGTCCAGACGCTGGCGTCGCTCGAGCGTGAACTCGGGCGGGCGCGACAGGGTCTTGCGCGCGAGCTTGACGCATTCGTTTCGAACACCATCGAGTATGCGCGGCGGGAAAAGTCGGCGATCCTCGGCAATCTCCCCTTTCCGCCGCTCCGCACCAGGATTTCCGGGAGGCATGCGCTTGTAGTGGTGCGGGGCAGGGATTACAGGGAAGACCTCCGCGCCATAAGGTCTTACATTGAGGAAGTGCGTCCCGCGCTCGTTGCGGTGGACGGCGCCGCGGACGCCCTCCTTGAGATCGGGTTTTCCCCCGACATCATCGTGGGCGACATGGACAGCGTCTCCGATGAAGCGTTGCGGCGCGGGAACGAGCTTGTGGTCCATGCCTACCCAGACGGCAGAGCCCCTGGCCTCGAGCGGGTCAGGCGCCTCGGCCTCGATGCCATTGTCTGTCCTGCTCCCGGCACCAGCGAGGACCTGGCGATGCTCCTCGCCTACGAAAACGGCGCCGAGCTCATCGTGGCCGTCGGCGCGCACACCAGCGTGGAGGAATTCCTCGACAAGGGTCGCCCCGGAATGGCGTCCACGTTCCTGACTCGCCTCAAGGTAGGGTCGTTGCTCGTGGACGCGAAAGGCGTGAGCAAGCTTTACAGGGGGCGCATGAGGACGGGCTACCTTGTCCTGCTCATCATCGCAGCGCTGGTTCCCCTGGCCCTTGCAGCTGCCGAGTCAGACATCGCAAAGCAGATCCTGAGGCTTGTGGTTATCAGGCTCAAGCTGGATATAGGCCTGCTGTGACAGCTAAGCCGGAAGGGGTGCCCCGGCTGTGATGATCGATATGAAATACCACGTGGCCTCCCTTGTGGCCGTGTTCCTTGCGCTCGGCGTGGGCATTCTGGTCGGTAGCGCGATGGTGACCGACAGCGCCCTTGTTGAGCGGCAGGAGCGGATGATCGACCGGCTTGAGGAAGACTTCGCCCGCCTCAAGGCCGAAAGGGAGGACCTCGGCGCGAGGCTTGCCGCCTCGGAGCGGGCCCTTGCTGCGTCGCTCGACTTCGAAGACATGGTGGTCGCGTCGCTCACCCGGGGCAAGCTTTCGGGGAGGCGCGTGGCCATCGTCGTGTGTCGGGAGGCGATGTCCCCAGAAGGGGTAGAGAGGATCGGGCGCAGCATCGAGGATGCAGGAGGGAGGCTGGTGCGGGTGGTTTACGTCAACAAGAGCCTTGTCCCGGCGCCGGGTCGAGAGGCAAGGGAGGTCGCATCATCACTGGGGCTGGCGGTGTCCGGGGCCGAGGCCGTGGGGCGCGAGGCCGCCCGTGCGCTTGCCTTGTACGTTGTGCTCGGCGACGTTGACCCCCTGCTTGACACCCTCTTCGCGCTGGGGTATGCAGCCTCAGGCGGCAAGGCCGCGCATGGTGCGAGTGGTCCTAAAGGGGCGGAAGATGCCGGGCAGGCCGGAGATATTGAGCGCGCGGATGCGGTCGTGGTGGTGGTGGGCAGCCCCGACCCGGCGTTCAGCCCGGCCAGCGCAGGGATCCTGATCGTGCGGGCCCTGAAGGGCCTCGGGGTGGACGTCGTCGGGGCGGAGAGGTGGGACGTGAAGGTCTCGCACATTGTGGACTACAAGCGGGAAGGGATTCCCACTGTTGATTGCGCCGACCTCCCGCTTGGTCGCCTCTCCCTGGTTTACGCCCTCGCCGGGCAACAGGGCCACTTCGGGATCAAGGACACCTCGGGAACCCGGGTGCCGGACGTCTGGGGGCCTCCTGGATGAGCTACCCTGTCTCCGTGATCATTCCCGCACACAATGAGAGCCACACCGTGGCCTCCACGGTGAGGGCCGCCAGGGCGGGTGCCGTGGCTAGCGGTTTTCCCTGCGAGGTGCTGGTGGTTGACGATGGGTCCACCGACGGGACCGCTCCCGCGGCCGCGGCCGCGGGAGCGCGCGTGGTGCGCATGGGGCGCAGATCCGGCAAGGGCGCTGCGCTTACCGAGGGCGTGATGCGGGCTACGGGGGATGTCGTGGTCTTCCTCGATGCCGACCTGGCGGAGACCGCATCCGAGGTCGGGAGGCTTATCGCGCCGGTCGTGCGGGGCGAGGCGGACGTGGCCATCGCCAGGTTCCCGCGGGGGCCCCGGGGAACCGGTGTGGGTGGATTTGGCATCGTTAAAGCCGTGGCCAGGCTCGGCATAAGGTGCCTGTGTGGGCTCTGGCTGTCTGCCCCACTTTCAGGGCAACGGGCGGCGAGGCGCGAGGTTGTTCTCGGACTTGTGCCGTTTGCGGGCGGGTTCGGCGTCGAGGTCGCGCTCACCATCGACGCGGCAAGGCGCGGATACCGTATCGTCGAGGTTGACTGCGAGATGTCGCACAGGGCGACGGCCCGGGATTTCGCCGGGTTCGTTCACAGAGGGCGGCAACTGTACTGGGTGGCACGGGCTCTCGCCTGCCGCGTCATACAATTCCCGAGGACCGGGGCAGGGAGGTGAGGCGAGGCATTGGTGGCCTGTTTCGTCCTCGCGTGTGTGCTCGGCCTTGCCATCATCCCGCTCGCGCGTGACATGATGAAGCGCTCGGGCCACCTCCGGCCCAACTACGCAGGGCGGCTCGTTCCGGCGTCAATGGGGATCCCCCTCGTTATCTCAGCGACGCTTGCATCCAGCGCCGTTATGAGGTTCGGCGGCGCCAGCGGCGCGGCCCTCTCCGCCCCATGTCTTCTCGTCGTGAACGCCGCCATGTTCGCTGGCGCCGTGGATGATCTCTTTGGGTCTGGCGATTCTCGGGGCATAGCCGGTCACGCGGCGGCGCTTTTCAAAAAAGGGATCCTCACGACGGGCATCCTCAAGGCCGTCGTCGTCCTGACCTTTGCGGCGCTCGCCGTTCGCATGGCCGCGCCGGCTTTGTCCGTACCCGTCCTTGCCATGAATTCCGCGGTCGTGGCGCTCGCTGCGAATTTCTCGAACCTCCTCGACCTCCGGCCCGGCCGTGCGGCCAAGGCATACATGGCGGGCGTCGCAGCGCTCGTGCTAACGACCGGTCTACCCGCTCCCGCGCTCGTCCCGGTGGGCCTTGCCGGGGCCACGCTCGCGGGGATACGGGACGACCTCGCGGAGCGCAGCATGCTCGGGGACGCCGGGAGCAATCCCCTGGGAGCGGCCCTCGGCTACTGGCTGGTGCTCGCCACCCCGCTTGCCGTCAGGGTGGTGGCGCTCCTCGTCCTGGGTCTTGTCCACGTCTACGCTGAGCACCATTCCATCACGGCCGCCATCGAGCGAAACCCGCTCCTTCGTTTCCTCGACGCCCTCGGACGCAGGTAGCCCGAGACCCGGGGCACGGCAGGTTCGTTCCGCCCGAAACCGTGCAAGTTGCCCGGTTGCAGGAAATCCCTTCCGAGCAGCGAATACCTGCCACTGGGGTGGTGTGCTATGAAGTTCGGCGCCCACGTGAACAGGGCCGGGGGGCTTATGAGTGCTCTCGATGCCGCGCGCGCCCTCGGGTGCGACACGATCCAGATGTTCTCGCGAAGCCCGCGGAGCCTTCGTGCAGGGTCGGTCAATGAGGAGGAAGCCCGGCTTTTCAGAGAGGGCCTTGCGGCTGCGGGCATCGGTCCCCTGGTCATCCACGCGCCGTACCTCCTCAACCTCGCGTCTCCCAGGAAGGAAACGTATGAGGCGTCACGCGATGCGCTTGCCCACGACATCATGCTCGCGAAGGCGGTCGGCGCCGAGATGCTCGTTTTCCACCCCGGCAGCCACCTTGGCTCGGGGGAAGAGGCCGGCATAGCGAGGATCGCTGCGGCAATCGTAGATGCGTGCGAGATAGCGTGCCACAGACCCCCGGCCGCGAACGAGGCAGGAGACGGGCCGCGCCTTCTCCTGGAGATGGTGTCGGGAGCAGGCACGGAGATCGGGAAAACCTTCGAGGAACAGAGGGATATAATGGACCGGGCGCGCGGGGTGCCGCTCGGCATATGCCTTGACACTTGCCACGTCTTTGCCGCGGGCTACGAGGTCCGGACCATGGAGGGCATATCACGGGTCCTTGATGAGGTTGAGGCCACCGTGGGCGCGGACAGCCTCGCGCTCGTACATGCGAACGATTCGGTGGGAGACCTGGGGTCGCACCTTGACCGCCACGCTAACATCGGCGAGGGCCGCATCGGCGAGGCCGGCTTTCGTGCCATCCTCGGCTGCAGCAGGCTTGCGCATCTTCCGTTCATCCTCGAGACGCCCCATAGGACTCTTGACGACGACGCGCGCAACCTCGCCGCACTCCGTCGTATCTCAGCTGAGGCGGTGACCTGGTAAATGGCGCGATCTGGCAGGGACGACGTCGCGGCCGTCTTCGCGCCCGACGGGCCGCTTGCGCGGGCGTTCGACGGCTACGAGGTCAGGCAGTCCCAGGTTGAAATGGCCCTTGCGGTGTGGAGGGCTTTTTCCACGTCCCGCCACGCGGTCATCGAAAGCGGTACGGGCACCGGCAAGTCCATGGCATACCTGGTTCCGGCCGTGCTATGGGCACGCGAAAGGAATGAGAAGGTGGTGGTATCCACAAACACGATAAACCTCCAGGAGCAGCTCATCCACAAGGATCTCCCCGACCTCTCGCGGGCTCTCGGTGTGCGATTTAGCTTCACGCTTGTCAAAGGACGGGCGAACTATATATGCCGACGCAAGCTAGCATATGTCGCGAACGAGGCGGATGATACGTCGGCCGATCCGTCCCTGCGGGAGGTACTGGCAGCCCTCCTCGCAGAGCTACCGAAGGTCGCCACGGGCTCGAGGTCTGACTTCCGAACTGTAGTGCCCGCTGCGCTCTGGGATCGGATCGCCTCAGACTCCATGTCGTGCCTGCGCGCCAAGTGTCCGTACCTGTCGCTCTGCTACTTTGCCAAGGCAAGGGCGGAGATGGAGGAGGCGGACATCTTGGTCACCAACCATCACCTGCTCTTCTCCGACCTCGCACTCAGGACGGCGTTCCCCGGGGCGCCCGGCGCCCGGGTGCTTCCGGACTACCGTTATGTCATCTTTGATGAGGCGCACAACGCCCCGGAGGTCGCGGCGGAGAGACTCGGCCGCCGCGCGAGCCTTGGCCAGATGCGCAGGGCCTGCCAGGACCTCGTCCGGACCGAGCGGGAGCGGCGTGGCGAGGGCGGGCTGCTTCCGTCGCTCCGGCTGAGGCTCTTTCGGGGTGCGGGAGGAGCGCCCGAAGGCGATGTTGCCGCTATTGCGCGGCTGGTGGATACGGCTGCCGAAGGCGTGAAACGTTTGCGAGACAGCGTCGAGTGGTTCTTCGACTCGCTCGTGCGGGCGATGGGGCAGGGGAGCTCCAACGGCGAGCAGCATGAACGCGAATGCCAACGCGAACGTGAACGGGAGCGCGAACGCCAAGGCGAACGTGAGCGCAGCGGACAGCGGGCCGTGAGGCTGAAGGGGCAGCTTACCACAAGCCCGGTGTGGCAGGAGGAGGTCACACCAGGCGCGGAGCGGGTGATCATCAGGGCGGGTGAGGTTGCCCGCGACCTTGGCTCCATCCTCGACAGCTTTGCGGACCTCGGCGACGACGCCGATGAGGACCTCCAGGGCGCGATGGCCGATCTCCAGGGCGTGGCGGCAAGGATCTCATCGGAGGCGACGGCCCTTGATTTCGTGATGTGCCGGGCGGACGAGGCGTATGTGTACTGGGCGGAGGTAGCCCCACATGACGTCGGGCTTGTGGCGACACCCCTTGATGTCGGGCCGATTCTTGCCGAGCGCTTGTTCTCGCAGGTGGAGTCGGCCGTGTTCACGTCGGCCACTATGACCGTGCGCGGCGAGTTCGGGTTCTTTAGAAAAGAGGTCGGCCTTACGGGCCTCGACGAGCCACCCATAGAGCTCATTTTTGACTCGCCTTTCGATTTCTCAAGGCAGGCGCTGCTTGCTGTGCCTTGCGACCTTCCACAGCCTCAGGACCCGGGGTTCGTAGACACGGCCGCGCGGGCCATCATGGACGTCGTGCTGGCATCGAAGGGACGCGCGTTCGTTCTCTTCACGTCCATGGACATGCTCCATCGCACCCACGAGGCGCTTCGCGACGGCCTTGAGGCGGCAGGGATTCCTGTGCTCAGGCAGGGCGACATGCCCCGCCATCTCATGCTAGCGCGCTTTCGTGAGAAGCCTGGCGTCCTCCTTGGGGCCGACAGCTTCTGGCAAGGCGTTGACGTGCCGGGCGAAGCGCTCTCATGCGTGATCCTGGTCAAGCTGCCGTTCCATGTGCCCACGAGCCCGCTGGTCGAAGCGAAGGTGGAGGCTGCGGAAAAGGCTGGTGCCAGCGGGTTCTACTCGTATGCCCTCCCCAGCGCGGTGGTGAGGTTCCGCCAGGGATTCGGAAGGCTCATAAGGTCCCGCGAAGACAGGGGCGTCGTGGTCGTCCTCGATAGAAGGCTTGTGGAGAAGCCGTACGGCAGGGTCTTCCTCTCGTCGCTCCCGGCCGGCGTCACGTGCTTCACAGGCACCACCGCGGAGGTCGCCTCGACCGTGCGCGCCTGGCTCGGTTAGCCCAGGATCTGCTTTAACATGATCTTCCGGTTGTCCTTTCCTGCACGTGTATGCTATGATCCGCTCACGAGTTCGTATAAACGGGGTCGTTCGGCCCCGCTCGGCGCGCCTTCGCGCGCTACGACAAAGTACCAGGTAAGGAGGTAACGCCATGAGACACGGCAAGACCAGACTTGTGGCACTTGGACTTCTGGCCGTGCTCCTCGTCTCGTCGGCGCATCTTCCCGTGCCGTCGGGCGATGTCGCGAGCGCAGCGTCATCCGACTACCAGCTTCTTGCCCACCTCATAGCGGGTGAGGCAAGAGGCGAGCCGTACCTGGGCAAGGTTGCCGTGGGTGCGGTCGTCATGAACAGGGTGAAAAGCCCGCTGTTCCCCAAGACGATAGCAGGGGTGATCTACGAGCCGTGGGCGTTCACGTCGGTCATGGACGGGCAGATCAACCTGCCGCCGGACCCGGAGTCCTATCGGGCGGCCCAGGACGCACTGTCCGGATGGGATCCCACATACGGCGCCCTCTACTTCTATAATCCCGCCCGAGTCACGTCCCCATGGATCTACTCTCGCCCTATCACCACCGTCATCGGCAACCACTACTTCGCGAGGTAAGCGGTCGCCTGCCGACGTAACCACAACTGATGGCCGCAACAGCACGTGCGGGGGCGGCAGACCCGCCCCCGTCGTCGCTTCTTGCCGGGAGCGGCGATGAACTTGTGCACGTCCTGTCCTGCGGCGCCCCGTCGTCACCCTGCGCCGGGGTGGAGGATCGACCAAACCCGCCCCGGTAACCCGAGGCATGCCGAGTGCCGGGCCCGCATACATATAACCGGAATGCGGTCCACGGGGAGGGCGGTCCATGCTCGTTATCATAGGGCGAAACTGGCACCGCCTGGTCATTGCAGCCGTCGTGCTGCTCGCCCTCGTGCACACCGCCGAGCTTGCTCTCGTCGGCGCGGCAAGGGCGGTCATAGCCACGGTATCGGGCAGGCTCGTGCCCGTGTACTTCGTTGCAACGGCGGACAATAAGGTTGCCTTCACGTTCGAGGGCGGGTTCGGCAGGGATCGGACCACGGAGATCCTCGGAGTACTGAAGGAGCACGATGTCAGGGCGGCGTTCTTTCTCTCGGGGAAGTGGGTCACGGACCACCCGCTGGCGGCGCGGCACATCGTTTCTTGTGGCCATGACCTCGGGAACTACACTTATTCTGTACCGCACCCGAACTCGCTTCTCGCATCCGAGCTCAAGCGGGAGCTGGAGAAGGCTCACAAGACTATCGAAGAGGTGACGGGACGGGCGCCGAAGGTGTTCCGTCCTCCGTACGGCGAGTATAGCAACAAGGTCATCGAGACCGCCAGGGACCTCGGCTATGAGACGGTGGTGTGGAGCATAGACTCGCTTGACTGGCGGGGCGCGCCTGCGGCTGACATGAAGGCCAGGATTCTTGGAAAGATTCACAAAGGGGCCATCGTGAGGTTCCACGTGACGGGCGCCCACACGGTGGAAGCCCTGCCCCTCATCATAGCTGAGCTGAAGAAGCAGGGCTACGCCATCGTTCCTCTTTCCAGCCTCCTGCTGGAGGGAAGGTACTACATACACCCTCACACAGGGGAGCAGCGCCCGATAGAGCCACCGGGAGATGCGGGGCGGCATGAGAGGAGGTCTCCGATCGATGCGTAAGGACAGGTTGATGCCAAAGCGCGAGGCGCGCTTGACCGCCATCGTGATAAGCAGGGAGGGCATACTGCTTGCGGCGTTCGCCCTTCTTGTAATGGTGTTCACTGCGGTCTTTGTCTCGTCCCTCGACGAGGTAAGACGCGTCTTCCATGGGGTCCGTCCCGGCGTGACTCTCGAAGGCAGGCAGGTGGCAGGGCTGTTGTCTCAGGAGGTACGACGTATCGTCGAGGCCATGGCAGAGCGGGAACGGGTCTCCCCGAAAGACGCCATGTTCTTCAAGGAGACCGGAGAGATCATAGCGGAGGAGCCGGGGATCGATGTTGACGTGGACCTCACCATAGCCCGGGTGATGCAGGCGAAGCCGGGCGAGGCGGTCGAGCTTGCCAGGGTGACCGTAATGCCGACCATAACGCGGAGGCTGTTCAACCCGGTCTACAGGGTAGAGACCGACCAGAAGGTCATGGCCCTTGCGGTGAACGTGGCGTGGGGTGAGGAGCATCTCCCTGCCATGCTCGAGACCCTCCGCGCTCACAATGTGAAGGCCACGTTCTTCCTTGACGGCGAGTGGGCGGAAAAGCGTCCGGAGTTCGTGAAGCTTCTCGCGGACGAAGGGCACGACATCGGAAACCACGGGGCGAAGCACGTCCACGTGGCCAGGATGCCCGAGGCCGAGATCCGCGACCTCATCATGCGGAACGAGGACCTGCTTGGAAGGCTCGGAGCAAAGCCCAGCAAGCTCTTTGCTCCACCGTACGGCGAGTGCAACCAGACGGTGACGTCGGCTGCTGCGTCCCTTGGCTACACCACGGTCATGTGGACCGTCGACACGATAGATTGGAAGGCCAGCGACCCGCAGAAGGTGATCGACCGGGTAGTACGCAAGATGACCCCCGGAGCGATCATCCTGATGCACCCCGCGGAGGTCACGAACAAAGCGCTTCCGGCCATCGTTGAGGCAGCACGCAAGAACGGTTACCAGTTTGCCACCATATCCGAGCTTCTAGGCATGCAGTAAGCAGCCGTATCAAAAGCCGTGTGGTCACGCCAAGGTCCACGTCCAGCATCCAGCGTCGTCCCGTGTTTTGGGCCACGCCGGGATCTGGGTTTGCTTCAACGCTTGCACGAGCCCAAGCTGCTTCATCCCCTCACCTCAGCTTTTCGCGGATGACCTGCCAATAGGCGTCATCCTCGTATCCCAGCCTCCATATGGCCACCCCTCCCAGGTCGTACCTGGTGACGAGATCAAGCTTGGGCTTTATGCTGTGGGAAGACTCGAACCATACCTCATGCCGCGCGCCGCGTGCGTCCACATATTTGAAGTAAGGCGATCTCGCCGTCGGGTCCCACGATGGGTCGATGCCGAGGCTTTTTGCGCGGTTCATGACCTGCGTGTACGAAAGAGCCGTGACGCGGCCCGTGTGAAGGTTCCAATCGTAGCCGTAGGCCGGGATGCCCAGCAGGATCTTGCTCCGTGGCATCTGAGTTATGGCGTATCGTACGACCCTTTCCACCCAATTGTAAGACGCGATCGGCCCGGGGCCGCTGGTCCATGCGTGCTCGTCATAGGTCATTAGCATTACGTGGTCGCACACTCGGCCAAGCGCGTAGTAGTCGAACGCTCCGACCCACTCGGCCCCGGCGTGATCCGCAGTTTTCGCGGGCACCGATATGGTTACAAGGTATCCCCGGGGCCTGAGCTTTGTGGCAAGCTCCTCCATGAGCGCCGTGAGTCTGTCGCGGTCCGACGGGTACACGTTCTCGAGATCGATGTTCACGCCATCGTACCCGCCTCGCTCCAGGATGTCCAGGATGTCCGCTATGGCCCTCGTCCGGGAGTTGGTGTTCTGGAGCAGGGCGTGGGCCCGCTTCGCGTCGA
Source organism: Bacillota bacterium (assembly GCA_014360195.1). Taxonomy (GTDB): domain Bacteria; phylum Bacillota; class SHA-98; order UBA4971; family UBA4971; genus UBA6256. The sequence goes on along the minus strand of JACIXY010000003.1, from coordinate 125,526 downwards.
ACCCTGAAGTGGTCAGGTTATGCACGAGCGCCAGTGCCTGAATTCCTGCGGACTTTGCGGCCTCAACTGCGCGCTTGCTCGCTGTTCCTGAGACGCGGCCACTGGCGTCTACAGGGTGCAGGAAAGCAGCCATGGAGTCGAGGACTCCTTTGCTCCTCAAGAGAGAGCCATATGATGTCGGGTCGCCCGGGTAGTCCTCGGTGTAGTACCCCAACACCCAGCGAGTGCCGCGCGGCCTGTGCTCCGACCCCCCAGGCGCCGTCAGAACTGGCGCGGGATCCACGCTGCGTCCGCGTTCTTCGGCCGGGTCCAGGATGAGAAACCCCGCAATCCAGCCAACCCGTCCGTCCTGCAGTCGGACCTGGTACCAGTCGTTGTGACGGGTGAGGGTAACAAACTTTGTGGGAGGGCTCACCTTTGTGAGGGTTGCATACGATGTGCCAGGCCCCTTGCGCACTCTCGCGCGCTCCGTGACCGTCGTGCTGGTGCCCGGTTCGAGTTCGGGCACCGGCCTCGCCTTCGCCCCGGCCCCGAGTTCAGGCTGTGCGCGCCTGGTTGTGGCCTGGGTGCCCTGGCTTGCGGCGTCCTTCCCGGGTGCAGGCTCGGCTACGGCCCCGTTCGGCAGCGACGCACCGTGCGCGTTCGCAGGCGGCTCGACGGAACCTGGGGAGGGGGTCTGGTTTTGTGCTGAGAAGACGAGTAGAAGGAGGGTCAAGACAGCTGCTGCGATCTTTGGGTCCAAGTCGGGCTTCTCCTCCTTGGCGGAAGCGTCCGGCCGACGCGGACGCACACGGTGTGTAATGCCCAATTCTACTGCGAAGCCCACGATCCTTTATGTAACTTCCTCTAGCGGAGCCTGTTTCTGCATGAGCTGCCATGCAGTGACCGCCGTCCGGCTGTGCAGGGGCGCAGAAACGCTCCCGACTTTTGGGATGGGTTGCCGGTGGTTGCACCAGGGGTGTCAAGATGGCCGCTTGCCTAACGGGCCGGATTTTGGCGAAGCGCGCCCCACTTGGGGCGCCGTCCCCGAGTGCAACACCGGCAGCCCACCAGATGTTGGCACACCGGGAGGGACTAACGAGCCCTCACGCGCGCGAAAGATCGCGGTGAGATTCTCTCAGGATGAAAGAGGAATCATATTGACGTGGGCGAATCTATCAGTGTCTGTCGTTTCATGACGAGAGGTGGAGAGATCTGTCAAAGTCGGGTGGCACAGCCTCTTACAAGCGAACGGTTCTCCCGTGTGGCGTGAGAGTGGTCACCGAAGAGATCCCTCACGTGAGATCCTGCTCCGTCGGCATCTGGGTGAACGCGGGCTCGAGATGGGAAGCCCCAGCGGAGAACGGCGTCTCCCACTTCATCGAGCACCTGGTCTTCAAGGGCACGACACGGCGGACGGCGAGGCAGATCGCCGAAGAGATGGACGGCGTCGGCGGTCAGTTGAATGCCTTCACAGGCAAGGACCACACCTGTTTCTACGCGAAGGTGCTGGATAAGCAGGTTGACCTTGCGGTGGACATCCTGTGCGACCTCGTGTGCCACCCGCTCCTGGCTCCGGAGGATGTGGAGAAGGAGAGGGGCGTGGTGGCAGAGGAGATCGGGATGTACGAGGACTCGCCGGAAGACGTGGTCCACGACGAGATCGCTCGCGCGGCCTGGGGAAGCCGGTCGGTGGGTCTGCCCGTGCTCGGAACGCAGGGGACACTCGGCAATCTCACGAGGGATGTCATAGTCAGGTACATGGGCAATCACTACACGTGCGACAATGTAGTTGTCGCGGCGGCCGGGCATGTGACCCACGAAAGCATCGTGGAGGCGGTGGAGAGGCACCTTAGCCTGCCATCCTCCGCCCAGGTTGCTGAGGTGCGGCCGTCGTGGACCCCGGGCGCGCGCGTGTTTCGACCGAAGAACACCGAGCAGGTGCACCTCTGCCTCGGGGTCGAAGCGTACAACAGAAAGCACCCGAAGAGATTTGCGCTTTACCTGCTTGACATCGCCATCGGCGGTGGCATGAGCTCCAGGCTGTTTCAGAAGCTCAGGGAAGATCGGGGCCTCGTGTACTCGACGTACTCGTACGTGGCGTCGTTCGACGATGCAGGAGCTTTCATCCTCTATGCGGCTACAAGCCCGGACCGTGTCCAGGTCGTCGAGGACCTCATTCGTGAGGAGCTTAACGAGGTAGCGTCTTGTGGAATCAGCGCCGAGGAACTAAGCAGGGGCAAGGAACAGCTGAAAAGCAGTCTCGTGTTGAATCTCGAGACAACTAATAGCCGCATGAGCAGGCTCGGACGACTCGAGCTCTTCCACGAACCTCTGGAGACACCAGATGAGGTTTTCAGAAGGATCGATGGCGTGACCGGAGATGACGTGCGCGAGGTGGCAGCGGAGCTGCTCGGCGGGGCGGTGCCCGTTGCGGCCGCGGTCGGCCCGCGGAAGGCGAAATCGTCATTCGTTCGGAGGGAGTACCATGGTCGGCAGGATACACGAGAGGCTGCAGTCGCTCCGGGGTGCCATCGAGGAGTTGCGCGCGGAGCTGCACACGGCCATAGCCCGGGACGACGGAAGGCTTGACGGGGCGGAGACATACCGCATCAGCGAAAACCTGGACAGGCTTGTCGCCCAGTACCTACGCATCAAGGAGAAGCTCGAGGGCCACGATGCATCAGACTCCCGTGAGCAGTGCAAGCAGCAGGTCGCGGCCGCCATGGACTGCGGTGAATACAAGGCTTGCCATTATGTCAAACTAAAGCCGAAATCCAGTCTTTCGGAGGAGGCTTTGCAAATGGCAAGCGTAATAGGCACGTTTGATTCGCGCGATCAGGCGGAAAGGGCGGTCGAGGAGCTGAAGCGAAAGGGCTTCGGTGATGACAAGGTATCCATCGTGGCGAAGGAGGAGCGCATGAAGGGAGGCGACCGCGGCGAGGGCGGGCTTACGATGCGGGGAGGGGGAAATGACATTACCGGTGGGACCCTCACCGGCGGCGCCATAGGGGGCGCGACGGGCCTTCTCGCCGGGCTTGGCGCGCTTGCGATCCCCGGGATCGGCCCCATCGTCGCTGCGGGCCCCATAGCTGCAGGTCTCACCGGGGCTGTGACCGGCGGGATCGTGGGAGGCCTTGTTGACCTCGGCATTCCCGAGGAGCGGGGAAGGTACTACGAGAACAAGGTGAAGGAAGGCAAGATCCTCGCGGTTGTGAAGGCCGACGACAACACCGTGGACGACGCGAAGAACGTGCTTGCGAGGTTCGGGGCATCTGATATCGAGATCCACTAAGTGAGGGTGCAGAAATGCTCCCGACTTTTGGGAGGGGTTGCCGGTGACCGAAGGAGAGAGCTCAACACCGGCAACCCGACGACTACTGGAAGAGCGGCGAGAACTAACGCACCCTCACTTAGAGGTAAAGGCCCGGGTGGCCTTCGGCATCCGCTGGGAAGACGCCGTCGCGGGTCCAGCCGTGCAAGGCCGGGCACCGGGCGGCTCTTCATTTTCCTTTCGCCGTGGCCAGCCGAGGCGAACGGACATGAATGGGGGAGGGGAAAGACATGGAGATGAAGACGGAGAAGGCGTCGCGGATAAGAGTGGTCGTGGCTGGTGCCGCGGGACGGATGGGGAGGCAGGTCCTGGCCGCAGTGTCAAGGGAGCCTGACATGGAGCTTGTCGGCGGGGTGGACGTCAGGGAGGGGAGGGTGCCCATTGATGCCGAGCGCACGGACGGTTTTCTCGAGGTGACGCGCGATCTCGTCTCGTCCCTCACCCGGCTACGCCCGGACGTGATGGTGGACTTCACGCACCCGGCCGCCGTCATGGAGAACGTCAGGACGGCACTGGGGATGGGCGTTCGGTGCGTGGTGGGCACGACCGGCCTCGGCGCGCAGGACATCGATGAGATCGACCGGCTGTGCCACAGGAACGGGATCGGCGCGGTGGTCGCCCCCAACTTCGCCATAGGGGCGGTACTCATGATGAAGTTTGCCGAGATGGCCTCGAGGTATTTCCACGCCGCCGAGATAATCGAGCTACACCATGACAGGAAGATAGACGCGCCCTCCGGTACGGCCATCAAGACCGCGCAGGGCATGGCCAGGGTGGACCGGGCGCGGGCGGAGGCCGCAGCTGGGGGCGAGGAGCCCCTCGCCCGGGGCGAGAGCGTTGGGGGCGTGCGGATACACAGCGTGAGGCTGCCGGGCCTGGTCGCTCACCAGGAGGTCCTTTTCGGGGGACCGGGCCAGGTGCTCACGATACGCCATGACTCGATATCGAGGGAGTCGTTCATGCCTGGCGTCATGCTAGCCATCCGGAGAGTCATGGACCTGGATCACGCGGTCTTCGGCCTCGAGCACCTCCTCGACCTGTAAGTACGGGTTCACACATGCCATTGGCCTCAAGCTATCGTTGCCTTCCCGTGGGTTGCCGGTGTTGCGCTCTCTCCTTCGGTCACCGGCAACCCCTCCTGGAGTCGTGAGCATTCCCGCACGCTCACTTAGTCACCCTCACTTAGTGCAGGCTACTGAATTCAAACCTGAGCGGGGGGTTGTTAATTCCTCCCAGTTTTCCAGTGGGCAGGGGGCTGTCGGTGTTGCACTCGGGGACGGGGCCCCAAGCGGGGCACACTTCGCCGAAATCCGGCCCGTCTAAGTATGGCGCCATAAGTTTGCGACACTTGTTCTGGCGGTGTTGGGGTTGCCGGTGCTTGCTAGGGCGGGGCGCCTGGAATTTGGCCAGCCCGTACGCCAAATTCGAACGAGGCGCGCCGCAAGCGCGCCGTCCCCGGAGTGCAACACCGGCAACCCTGGATAGGACTTGCGCACTGGAAAGCAGCGCAAACTTGTGACGATCTACTTAGCCAGTGGCCGGATTTTGGCACCTCTCGTGCAACCACCGGCAGCCCCTCTCAAAGTCGAGAGGATCTCTGCATTCTCACTTAAGCCGAACGCCACCTTCCCGCCGCAGGTGCTCCGGTCCCCTGGCAGGCGGAACAGGCACCGGCCCTCGTGCAGGTTCATATATTACACGTAGCAACTTGAGGTCAGAGGAGGGACCGTGGATGAAGGGGGGCCTTGGTGGGCTTGTCATCGCGGTACTCGGGGGAGACTGGCGAGAGATAGAGGTGATAAAGAGGTTCCTGGCCGAGGGGGCCAGGGTCAAGGTGGTCGGATATCCTGACCTCCCCGAGCTTGCCGGCGCGGAGAGAGAGACGTCCGTGTTCGAGGCTCTTCGCGGCGTAGATGCTGTGGTGGTGGGCATGGGGGGCCTCGATGTCGGGGGCAAGGTGAGGACGCTTGACCCGGATGTCACCATCGCCCTGAGCGAGGAAGTGCTCGAAATCATCCCGCCCAGGGCTCCGCTTTTCGTCGGAGCTGCCAGGCCCAGGCTCAAGGAGTTCGCGGCCAGGCACGGCGTCACCCTTGTCGAGGTGACGGAGGACGACGAAGTCGCCATAAGGAACTCGATACCCACCGCAGAAGGCGCCCTCCAGATCGCCATGGAGGAGCTACCTGTGACGATCCATTCGTGCCGCGCGGTCGTCGTAGGGTTCGGCCGGGTCGGCATCACGCTCGCGCGGGTTCTGCTGGCCCTAGGCGCGCGGACCACCGTCGCTGCGAGAAACCTCGCGCAGCTCGCGAGGGCCGAGGAGATGGGCGCTTCCACGGTGCACCTCTCATTCCTGGCCCAGGCGACGTCCGACGCCGATGTGGTCTTCAATACAGTGCCCGCCATCGTGCTCGCCGAGGAAGTGCTCAAGGGGATGAAGCCGGGGTCGCTCATCATCGACCTTGCGTCCCAGCCCGGGGGCACCGATTTCCAGGCCGCTGCCCGCTATGGCATAAGGACCGTCCATGCTCTGGGTCTACCCGGAAAGGTTGCGCCGAGAACCGCCGGCGCGATCCTCGCCGAGGCTTTACCTCAGATGATCCGCAGGGAACTTGCCCGTCTCCGCTGACCCGTAAGGTGCGCAACACGTGCTGGAGGTGTGAGCCATGCGGCTTGCTGGCAAGAAGGTTGGCGTCGCGTTGACCGGGTCCTTCTGTACAATCCCTGAAGTCCTGCCGGAGATCGAGAAGCTCGTTGCTGACGGAGCCGACGTGTATCCCATCCTGTCGGAGAAGGTCGCGACACAGAACACCCGGTTCGGGAGGGCCGCCGACATCGCGCGCAGGCTCGAGCAGATCACCGGAAAGGAGCCGGCATGCACCATCCAGGAGGTGGAGCCCCTGGGGCCGGGGAAGGTCCTCGATGCCCTGGTCATCGCCCCGTGCACGGGGAACACCCTCGCCAAGCTCGCGCTGGGCATCACCGACGGGCCCGTGCTCATGGCAGCGAAGTCAACTCTGCGCAACGGACGGCCGCTGATCCTCGGGATCTCCACAAACGACGCTCTCGGCGCAAATGCCAAGAACCTCGGCATCCTGCTCAATACCCGGAACGTCTACATGATCCCTTTCGGCCAGGATGCGCCCGAAAGCAAGCCCAACTCTCTCGTGAGCGACATGGGCCTCATGGTGGACACAGTCGTGGGAGCCCTGGAGGGAAGGCAGATTCAGCCCCTACTTGTTGACAGGAAGAGGCACGCGGGATATGCTAACCTAAGATAACGCTCGTGCAGCACTCCGAGGGGAGCAGCACGCACGACGCCGCGTGCACGGTGGAGCACGCGGCGCGCCGGTGCGCGCCGAGCAACCGGAGTGCGTTGAGAGGGGAGAACGGTGCGCAAACTGAAAGTGGCGATAGTCGGGGCAACGGGAGCGGTCGGCCAGGAGTTCCTGCGGGTGCTTGAGGAGAGGGAGTTTCCTTGCGCTACGCTGTCCCTGTTCGCTTCGGCAAGGTCGGAGGGGAAGACCATGCGCTTCCGGGGCGAGAGCCTCCCGGTGCGCGCGCTCTCGGAGGCGAGGCTCGCCGGGCACGACCTTGCATTCTTTTCCGCAGGGGCTTCAGTGTCGAGGGAATACGCGCCTCCTGCGGCGCGGGCGGGCGTCCTCGTGATAGACAATTCCAGCGCATTCCGCATGGACCCGGAGGTGCCTCTGGTAGTGCCGGAGGTGAACCCGGGCGATATCGCGAAGCACTCTGGTATCATAGCGAACCCAAACTGCTCCACGATCATAATGGTTGTCGTCCTGAAGCCGATCCATGATGCAGCCACAGTGAAGCGAGTTGTGGTGTCCACATACCAGGCGGTTTCAGGCGCGGGCGCGCGGGCGATGAGCGCGCTCTTCGAGGAGACCCAGGCGTATCTTGCGGGCGGGACTGTAACCCCGGGTGCCCTGCCTTTTGCGTCAGCCCCGAAGCACTACCAGATCGCGTTCAACCTGATCCCGCAGATAGACGTGTTTCAGGATATGGGCTATACGAAAGAAGAGTGGAAGATGGTACGTGAGACCGAGAAGATAATGGGGCCGGGCATCGCCGTGACCGCGACGACCGTGCGCGTGCCGGTGGAAAGATGCCATTCCGAGTCGCTCAACATCGAAACGCAAAGAAAGCTTTCCCAAGAGGAGGCCCGCGAGATCCTGGCGCGGGCTCCGGGAGTGAGCGTCGTGGACGACCCGGAGAACATGCTATATCCCATGCCCCTGTTCGCGGCGGGGCGGGATGAGGTGCAGGTCGGGCGCATACGCGAGGATAACTCCATCGAGCGCGGCCTGAACCTCTGGGTTGTCGGTGACCAGCTTCGAAAAGGAGCGGCGCTGAACGCCGTGGAGATAGCCGAGGAGGCTCTTCGACAGGGCCTCATCTAGAATCCGTACAACGCAGCGCGAAACGTAGCATGGAGCGCATCCAGGATGTATGGCTCGTCGACCGGAGGCGGAACTTGAGGACTCGGGCGAGGTGAAGGCCGTGAAGATCCTGGTGCAGAAGTTTGGCGGCACCTCAGTCGCCACGCCCGCCCAGAGGGCCCGTGCGGCGACCAGGGTGCTGGAGGCGAAGTCGCGCGGCTATTCGCCTGTCGTGGTCGTATCGGCCATGGGAAGGATGGGGGAGCCGTACGCCACAGATACGCTTATAGATCTCGTCCGGAAAGCGCACAGCGAGGTTGACCGGCGCGAGCTGGACCTCGTTCTATCGTGCGGCGAAGTGATCTCGACCGTCGTGATGGCTCAGACGCTCCGGGCAATGGGGTGCCCCGCGGTGGGGCTCACAGGCGCCCAGGCTGGTATCATCACCGATGACAACTTCGGCAACACTAGCATTCTGGAAGTTCGTCCGGAGCGGGTGCTGGAGCACCTGGAAGACGACAGGGTGGTGGTGGTCGCAGGATTCCAGGGCGTGACGCGGTCGGGAGACGTCACCACCCTTGGCAGGGGCGGCAGCGACACCACCGCCGCGGCTCTCGCGGTGGCGCTGGGGGCCGAGGTCATCGAGATATACACCGACGTGGAAGGGATAATGACCGCGGATCCCAGGATCGTCCCTGATGCGAGATCCCTTCGGGTTATGACCTACAGGGAAGTTGTTGAGATGGCGCACCTCGGAGCGAAGGTCGTCCATCCGAGGGCTGTGGAGATAGCAATGGAGGGCGGCATCCCGATACGGATCAAGAACACTTTCTCTGACGAGCCAGGCACTCTCGTGACGAGGACCGGAACGTCCCCTGACGGGGCGGTGATACGGTCCGACAAGGTGGCCACGGGCGTAACCCATCTCACAAACGTCGCACAGATCCGCATTGACTCGTCGAGGGACGTCAACGAGTCGGGCATCGCGAAGAGCGTGTTCCGGGCGCTCGCCGACGCGGGTATAAGCGTGGACCTCATCAACGTATTTCCGGAGCTTATCTGCTTTACGGTGAGCGAAGACGTGGTCGAGACCGCAGTTGCCGTCCTGGAAAGGCTTGGCCTCGATGGGCTTACCATAAGAATGGTGCGGGGTTGTGCCAAGGTGTCCGTAGTTGGAGCGGGCATGAGGGGTGTGCCGGGGGTCATGGCCCGGGTGGTTGAGGCACTCGCCGAGGCGAAAGTGCCGATATACCAGACGTCAGACTCCCACGCCAGCATATCGTGCCTGGTGAAGAAGGAAGACATGCAGAAAGCCATGAGAGGGCTGCACGCGAAGTTCGGCCTCGAGGTGTAAGCCTCGAGTGCGAGACCCGTAACATCCGCCAGGAACGGCGGGGACAACAGTTTTACTGGGGGGATGCTCGTATGAGGAGCTTCGGACGAGTGCTTACCGCGATGGTCACGCCATTTACGCCCGACCTCAAGGTGGACTATGACAAGGCTGCGGAGCTTGCAAGGAAGCTGGTTGACTCGGGCTCCGACGGGATCGTGGTGGCAGGAACGACCGGCGAGTCGCCGACGCTGACGAAAGAGGAGAAAGTGAACCTCTTCAGGGTGGTCGTGGAGGCTGTTGGCAAGGAGGCTGCGGTCGTCGCCGGCACGGGCGGGAATGCAACGCAGGCCAGCGTCGAGCTTACGCGCGAGGCCGAGAAGGTCGGAGTTCACGGGGTCATGGCCGTCGTGCCGTATTACAACAAGCCGCCCCAGGACGGGCTCATCACCCACTTCAAGGCCATCGCGGCGGCCACGAGCCTGCCGGTCATCCTCTACAACATACCTGGCAGGACCGGCATAAACATGACGCCTGAGACCGTCGAGAAGCTCGCAGGCGTGGAGAACATCGTGGCCATAAAGGAGGCCAGCGGCAGCCTTGACCAGGTCACGGATATCCGTCGGCGCACGCCGCCGTCATTTAAGATTTACAGCGGCGATGACAGCCTGACGCTTCCGATCCTTGCGGTAGGTGGCGAGGGCATCATCAGCGTAGCCTCGCATGTTGTCGGCAGGCGGCTGAAAGATATGGTGGAGGCGTATGTCGCCGGCCAGGTGGCGAAGGCCGCGGAGATTAACGCCGAGCTTTTCCCGCTTTTTAAAGCGCTGTTCGTGACAACAAACCCGATCCCTGTGAAGCTCGCGCTCAGGCTCACTGGGTTCGACGTGGGAGGCCTGCGGCCGCCCCTCGTGGAGGCCGGCGAGAGAGAAGCGGCGATCGTCCGTCAGGCGCTTTCAGGCCTGGGGCTCGTGGCGTGACCCGGTCGGTGGGCCGCGGCGGGCCGGCGAGCCAACAGACGGCGAGCCAACAGCCGGCAGGCAGACAGCAGGCAGGCCAGCGGGCCGGCGAGCCGACCTTGAGACGCCCGTGGGGTTATGTTACAATTGCATCCGGATGAATACGCCGCTCGAGGCTCCCTGCCTTCGAGTGCGGGGGCCCCGAGCGGGTTCGTAAAGATGGTGACACAAGAGGCGTGGCCAAAGACGACAGGCTTTCGATCGTGCCCCTTGGCGGGGTAGGCGAGATCGGCAAGAACATGACGGCTATCGAGTACAACGGGGACATACTTGTGGTGGATGCGGGGGTGGCCTTCCCGGAGGAGGAGATGCTCGGCATCGACCTCGTCATCCCCGATATCTCCTATCTCGTGGCGAATCAGGATCGCATAAGGGGAATCATCCTAACCCACGGGCACGAAGACCACATCGGCGCCCTGCCATACGTCCTCAAGCAGGTAAGCACCAGGATATACGGAACCAGGTTGACGCTCGGCCTTGTGGAGGGACGGCTCGCGGAGCACGGCGTTTCCCCGGCCTTTCCTCTGCAATGCGTAAAGGCCGGGGAAACGCTCTCGCTGGGGCCGTTTACCGTCGAGTTCGTCCGGGTGAACCACAGCATCGCCGATGTGGTGGCGCTCGCCATCACCACGCCCGCCGGACTTTTGGTCCACACGGCCGACTTCAAGTTCGACCAGACGCCCATCGGCGAGGAGGCGCCGGACTTTCGGAAGTTCGCGGAGCTCGGCTCGCGCGGCGTCCTGGCTCTTCTTTCAGATTCGACGAACGCAGAGCGCCCCGGGTACACCATGTCTGAGCGCGACGTAGGGCGCGCCTTCGAGGACGTTTTCAGCAAGGCCGAGGGAAGGATCCTCGTCGCGACGTTTGCGTCGAACATCCACAGGGTCCAGCAGATAGTGGACGCCTCGTGGAAGTTCGGGAGGAAGATCGCCGTCATAGGCCGAAGCCTCGAGAACACGGTGGAGATAGCCACGAACCTCGGGTACCTTGTCATACCTCCGGGGATGCTTGTCTCCGTGGACGAGGTGGACAGGGTTCCCGCGGACAGGCTGACGATCATCACGACAGGCACTCAAGGGGAGCCGATGTCCGCCCTCACGCGCATGGCGATGGCGACCCACAAGAAGGTGGGGATCCGTCCTGGCGACACGGTGATCATCTCGGCGTCTCCGATCCCCGGAAACGAGAAGCTCATCGGCCGGACCATAAACCATCTCTTCAGGCAGGGGGCCGACGTCATCTACGAGAAGTTCTCGGGGGTTCACGCGTCGGGCCATGCGAGTCAGGAAGAGCTCAAGCTCATGATGAACCTCACGCGCCCGAAGTACTTCGTGCCCATTCACGGGGAATACCGCCACCTCGTAAAGCACGCACGCCTCGCTGAGCAGGTGGGGATACCACCGGAGAACATCTTCATCCTCGACATCGGGGACGTCCTGGAGTTCACGAAGGAAGGCGCGCGCCTCGGCGCCAAGGTCGATGCGGGGCAGGTGCTGGTGGACGGACTCGGGGTCGGCGACGTCGGGAATGTGGTGCTGCGGGACCGCAAGGTGCTCGCCCAGGATGGTATACTCGTCGTCGTCGTCACGGTGGACAAGCAAACGGCCGAGGTCATAGCAGGGCCTGACATAGTCTCGAGAGGCTTCGTGTACGTGAAGGAGTCCGAAGCGCTCCTGAAGGAGGCCGAGAGCGAGGTACGCGAGGTTATCTCCCGCTGCTCGGGGCAGGGGATAACCGAGTGGGGGACGATCAAGAATAGGGTCCGCGAAGCCCTTGCGGAGTTCGTCTACGAGAAGATCCGTCGGCGGCCCATGGTCCTGCCTATCGTGATGGAGGTATAGGCGCGGCTCGCTGACAGCGGCCGATCAGTGTGTAAGGCCTGCCAGGCCTCGACGCCTCCCATGAAGGCGAACGCTCGGATCACAAGCCTTTTGGACGAGCCTTCCGCTCCGTGGTGGGCGAAGGCCCGGGGCGCGACAATGCCACCGCTTTCCTCAAGGAGGGTCGGCGCGGCTATGAGCGAGGTAGCTTTGCTGAGGTTAGAGGGAGTGTCCAAGACTTACCGCGGCGGAACGAGGCCCGCGGTGGACAATCTTTCCCTCGAAGTTCGCGCCGGGGAGATATTCGGCTTTCTCGGCCCGAACGGGGCGGGAAAGACCACCACCATCAAGATGGTGGTGGGGCTTCTCAAGGCCGACAGAGGCACCATCCTGGTGAACGGCCATGACGTGGCGCGAGACTCCGTGGCCGCCAAGGCCGACATCGGGTATGTCCCGGATAACCCCGACCTCTACGACAGGCTTACAGGGATCGAGTACCTCAACCTCGTGGCCGACATCTTCGGCGTTCCGCGGGACGAGAGGAGGCGACGCGTCGCCGAGCTCTTGGAGATGTTCGAGCTTGAGTCGGCCGCTCGCGATATCATCCAGAGCTACTCGCACGGGATGAAGCAGAAGCTGGCTCTCACCGGTGCGCTTCTCCACGAGCCCCGGGTGTTCATCCTGGACGAGCCCATGGTGGGCCTGGACCCCAGGGCGTCGCGCCTTTTCAAGGATATGATGAGGAGCCACTGCGACAAAGGGCATACGGTGTTTTTCTCCACGCACATCCTTGAGGTGGCGGAGAGGCTCTGCGACCGGGTGGGCATCATCAACAGAGGGCGTCTTGTCGCGTGCGGCACTGTTGAGGAGCTTCGCAACCGTCGCAAGCAAGCAGACGAAACGCTTGAGGACATATTCCTTGAGCTTACAGAGGCGGGGGAGGCGAGCTGACATGACAAGGCGAGTCCTTTCGCTCGTCCTCGCCCAGCTCAACATGAACTTTGCCATATCGCACTCGCGGTACTATTATCTCAAGAAGCGCCAGCGCCTGTGGGAGCCTGTCCTGATAGTTCTGGGCATCGGCGGTGCCGCAGCCATGCTTGCTATCGGCATTTACACAGCGGCGTCGTACTACTACTCTGCGGCTGCCGCCGTAGGGCAGGGAGCTGTCACGCTGACCCTTGGCATTCTCCTCTCACAAGTCCTCGTGCTCATTCTCGGGTTCGTGCTGGTCATAGCGGTGTTCTACTTCTCGAACGACCTCGGCATCCTGATCCCGTTTCCCCTCCGGCCGGCTGAGGTGCTCGTGAGCAAGTTCGCTGTGATCCTCGCCAACGAGTACGTGGGCCTCGCGGTGTTCATCGTCCCCGTGCTCGTGGCCTATGGGGTCCGCGCCGGCGTAAGCGCCGTCCCGTACGTTGTCTCGAGCGTCCTGGTCTTCCTGGCGCTGCCGGTGGTGCCGCTCGTGCTCGCCGCCATTCCCGCGATTCTCCTCATGAGGGTCGTGGGGTTGTCGAGACGGAAGGACACCCTGGCCATGATAGGAGGCTTCCTTTTCATAGCTGTGGTCGTGGTCTTTCAGTTCCTCGTGCAGACGAAAGCTCCCGGTGTCGGTGAGGAGGCTGAGTTCCTGGCGAAGATGCTTGCGACCGCCGACAGCCTCGTGGACATCGTTGGGGCGCGGTTCCCGCCGAGCATCTGGGCGACGAAGGCGCTTGCGCTGTCCGGCACCTGGCAGGGCCTCTTGAATCTGGGGATCTTCCTCGCGGTTGGCGCGCTCGGGTTCGTGGCTCTCCTCGCCATCGGTGATAGGGTCTTTTACCAGGGCGTGCTCAGCGGATTCGAGGCGGGGGCGACGAGAGGCGCGCGCCGCGTGGGAAAGGTGCGGGCGGCAACGTACGTCTCACGCTCGCCCGTCGTTTCGCTGGCCGTTGCGGAGATGAAGCTCTTCACGCGGACCCCTGTGTTCGTACTGAACGGGTTCACGGGGTTTGTGATATTCCCGGTTATGCTCGTGGCGATGTTCTTCGTGAGGAGCACTCCTGAAATGGCACGCCTGTGGGACGCCCTGTTCGCGATACCCGGGCTTGCGGCGATCGGAACTCTCGTCATTGCCGGGTACTTTTTTATCCTGACGGCGATGTCATCCATTCCCTTCACGGCGTTCTCCCGCGAGGGAAGGAGGAACATCTGGATTCCGAGGAGCTTCCCGGCAACCGGGAAGACCGTCGCCCTTGGTAAAGCGGTGGGGGCGGAGATCATGATTGCCCTGGGAGCGATTCCCGGGGTTGCTGTGCTCGAGTACTTGGTCAGGTTACCCGTCCTGAGTGTGGTGGCGGGGATCATCCTCGGGATCATGTCGTCGTTTGTGCTGTGCGTGTGCGGAGTGCTGTTCGACATGTGGCGCCCCATGCTGAACTGGACGGATCAGCAGAAGGCTGTGAAGTCCAACCTCAACGTGGTGGCGGGGATGCTGGTAGGTGTGGGCGTCGTAGGTCTCTTAGGCGTGGCCGTGAGCTTCTTCATCAAGCTCGGGTTTCCTGCGTGGGGAATCGTCGCAGGGGTCGCAGGAGTCCTTGCGATTCTCCTTGCGGCCCTGATGAAGCTCCTCGGGACCATTGCGGACAAGCTGTGGAGCGCGCTCGAGATCTAGGCATCCGGCTCGTACCGCTGGTCGCACCGCGGCGGCGGGTCAACCGTTCGGTCGGCATGTAAGGCCGCGAAAAGGCCCCTGAGGGCTTGAGCGCGGCCTTCCGCGCCTTGTGCGACTCTCGCGGCGGCGCCAGAGCCCCCCGGCTTCGACGCCGCTTGCGGCTTCTAAGTATGAGGTCATTAGTTTTCTCCGTTTTCCGAGGTCTTGGGTTGCCGGTGATTGCACGAGGGGTGTCAAAATCCGGCCACTGGCCCGACGGGCCGGATTTTGGCGAAGCGCGCCCCGCTTGGGGCGCCGTCCCCGAGTGCAACACCGGCAACCCTGCACGGCACGTGTGCTCTCTGAAACCGGCGATTACTTGTGGCGATCTACTTAGCCTTCGCCTTCTCGCACCGAATGTGGCCGCCCTCGGGCGCATGATTTGCGGGTGGTAGCCGCATAATACTTACCGGCGCAGCTCGAGCCGATCCTGCTACAGGTGACCAGTACCAGGAGGTTGAACGGGATGAGCGACCGGTGCGGCACCGGCGGCGTGCCTTCGATTTCCAGCTCTGCGCTGGCAAAGCTCGGCGGCGAGGTCAGCCCGGTTCCTGAGAGAACGCCGTCGCCCGGGACGCCGGGCGGGGCGCCGGAGACTCCTGAGTCCGCTGCGACATCGCTGAAACAACTCGGCGAGATGCGCACTCCTCCGGCGCCGCAGAGCAACATTCACGTGATGACGATAATCGGCCAGATCGAGGGCCACATCGTTCTGCCTCCCCAGAACAAAAGCACCAAGTACGAGCACGTTATCCCGCAGCTTGTGGCAGTTGAGCAGAACCCAGCTATCGAGGGCCTTCTCGTCGTCCTGAACACCGTGGGTGGCGACGTGGAAGCAGGGCTCGCCATCGCCGAGATGATCGAGAGCATGTCGAAGCCTTCAGTGTCCCTCGTGCTCGGCGGTGGTCATTCGATTGCCCTGCCGGTCGCCGTGAGCTGCAAGTACCGCCTCATCGCGTCGACGGCCACAGTGACGGTGCATCCGCTGCGGCTCTCCGGGCTTGTCATAGGCGTCCCCCAGACTTACGAGTACCTGGAGAAAATGCAGGACCGGGTCATCAAATTCGTGGCCGAGCACACCAGGATCAGCCCGGAGAAGTTCCGGGAGCTCATGTTCCGAACAGGAGAGCTCGT
The DNA here is from genome assembly GCA_014360195.1 of Bacillota bacterium. Classification (GTDB taxonomy): domain Bacteria; phylum Bacillota; class SHA-98; order UBA4971; family UBA4971; genus UBA6256. The sequence continues at coordinate 109,815 of JACIXY010000003.1, read as the reverse complement.
TCGAGACGTCGGCACAGTCCTCGTGGGCAGCGACGCCGTCAACCTCGGCCTCATGGACGCGGTTGGGGGCCTCTCGGACGCGCTTGCCGCGCTCAACAGAATGATTGAGGAAAGGCGAGCCGGCCGCGCCGAGGTCGCCGGCAGGGAGGCTGCGCGGCTGCAATGATCCTGTACACCGTCCTTCCGCTCGAGCTGGTCCTGGAGGGCATCGACAGAGAAAGAACCTTCACCGATGTGGAAATCAATGGTATCACCATGACCGTTGAGCAGGTGTCCGCGAACGAGGCCGTGATCGTGCGGATCATCAGCACCGACCCGCAGCACTTTCTAGATCCCGCCCTGCAGCCCGGGAGCCGCGTTCGGCTCACCCCGTCTCTCGTTGGCCGCGGCCGCGTTTTGCCACGAGGTTAGCAAGCCCCACTGCTTTTCCAGAGTACCCCACAATCCGGCTCCAGGCCGGCGCGTTCAGTGCGACTCCAGGGCAGTGCCGGGGCTTTTCGTCCGCGTTTGCCCTGTGCTATAATAAGTCGGGCTGACAGGGCATATATTGAGACCGATGCGCTGTGGCGGCGGATCTTCGCGCGTGGAGGAGATGTGCGCCGTGGTCGCCTCGGTCTGTCGGCTGCTTGGTGGGATAGGCCTTTTTTTTGCGGGCATTCGGTTGCTGCGCGCGGGGCTCGGCAGCACCGCAGGCAGGCGCGCGGAGAGCGCCCTGAGAGGGTTCACCCGCACACCCCTGGCGGCGACCGTGACGGGCACGGTGGTAACCGCGGTCCTGCAGAGCTCTAGCGCGGTCACGATAACGGTGGTGGGGCTCGTAGACGCCGGGGTTCTCGACCTCTACCAGGCTTTCGGCGTGATAATGGGGGCAAACCTCGGGACATGCGTGACGGCGCAGATAGTCTCGTTTCGAGCGGAGTCGCTGGGCGCCCCGGCCGTCTGTGCCGGGCTTGCGCTGTACCTGGCGGCGAAGCGGCGTCTCCATCGCGACATAGGGGTAGCGTTGGCTGGCCTCGGGTGCATCCTGTGGGGCGTGGGCGTGACCTCCTCCGCCACGGCGTGGCTTGCAGGCGCGCCGTGGCTGGTTGAATCCCTGGTGGTCCTCGGGCAGGTGCCGACGCTGGGGGTTATGGCGGGCGCGGCCTTCACCGGAGTCATTCAGAGTTCCAGCGTGGCGACGGTCGTGCTCATCAGCCTTGCAAGACAGGGGATCATGGACCTTCGGTCCGCTTTGGCCGTTGCTCTCGGCGGCAACATCGGCACGTGCGTGACACCACTCATCGCTAGTGTCGGGGCGTCGCGCGCTGCGAGGAAAACGGCGGTTTTGCACCTCGCCTTCAACGTTGTAGGGGTGGCCTGTGTTCTCCCGGTGTTCAGGGCGTTCGTTCGGCTCGTGGAGGCTATCTCCCCACAGGACCCGGGGCACGGTATAGCCAACGCCCACACGCTCTTCAACCTGCTGTCCATCGTTGTTGTGCTGCCGTGGTCCCGCAGGTTCGTGGACATCGTGAGAGGGGGGCGCACATGGACGTCGTAAAAGCCGTGGTCCTGGGGATGGCGCAGGGGCTCACCGAGTTCCTGCCGGTGTCAAGCTCGGGCCACCTCGTCATCATGCGGGAGATCCTCAAGGCCCAGGAAGCGTTGCTATCGTTCGACGTCCTGGTGCACCTTGGAACCCTCGCCGCGGTTGTCCTGGTGTTCAGGCGCGACGTGGCGCGTCTCGCCTCGGCGGCGGTGGGCGTTGCAGCGGATGTTGCCAGGGGGACAAGCTTCGGTAAGGCCATCTCGCGCGACGACTGGCGAAAGATGGTTTTCCTCATTATCGTCGCAAGCATCCCAACTGCGATCATGGGGCTTGCGCTCGAACCGGTCGTTCAGCGGCTTTTTACGTCGAGGCTCGCTGTGGGGATCTTCCTCGTCGCGACCGGCCTCGTGTTATGGCTTGCCGACAGGGTAAGCACAGGGCGTATCCCCCTGGGCCGCCTGGGACCTCTTGGTGCGTTCTGCATCGGCGTGGCACAGGGGCTGGCGGTGGTCCCGGGGTTTTCCCGCTCCGGCGCGACGATCAGCACGGGTCTCCTGTTCGGCCTACGACGTGACGACGCAGCGAGGTTCTCTTTTCTTCTATCCATACCGGTGATCCTCGGGGCAAGCGCGCTCGAGCTTCCGGACCTTGTGAGAGCGGGCCTTGCGAAGGACCTCGCGGCGCCCTTTCTCGCGGGTGCAGTCGCCAGCATCGTTTCGGGGTACGTGGCGATCCACCTCGTGTTCTCAGCTTTGAGACGGCGCAGGTTCATGGTGTTCGCGCTTTACACGTGGATCGTCGGCGCAGCGGTCATAGCCTGGGCGTTCCTCGGGGCCTGAAGCAGGGCCGCTCCGGGGGACCGGCGGCCATGGTCAAGACGTGGTTGAGAGAGGGAGCCGCCCGGGCTCGGTCGCCGGTGCAGAGACAAGACACAGCGTAGAGAACGGGTAAAAGCCATCTGGGGGTGGAGCAGTGACGATTTCCCTCATATCCGGGCTTCTTGGTGGTCTTGGGCTCTTTATCTATGGGATGATGCAGATGGGCGACGGCCTGCAGAAGGCGGCCGGCGACAGGATGCGAAGAATACTCGAGGCCCTCACTGCGAGGACGTGGATGGGAGTGATCGTGGGGGCTGTTGTTACAGCCGTTATCCAGAGTTCCAGTGCGACCACGGTCATGCTCGTCAGCTTCGTGAACGCAGGCCTCATGACGCTGAAGCAGGCAGTTGGAGTGATCATGGGGGCCAACATCGGCACCACCATAACGGCGCAGCTCATCGCGTTCGACCTTTCGGACCTGGCTCTTCCCGCGGTGGGCCTGGGCTTCATCATCGCTTTCTTCTCGCGGAAGAAGATCCACAAGTACCTGGGCCAGGTCATCCTCGGGTTCGGCCTCCTGTTCCTGGGCATGACAGTCATGGCCGACACCATGAAGCCGCTGCGCAACAACCCCGCTTTCGTGCAATGGATAGCGAACTTCGGAAAGTATCCCCTCCTCGGGGTGCTTGTTGGGCTTGCCATGACCGTGATCATTCAGAGCTCAAGCGCGACCATCGGCCTACTCATGGCCGCTGCGTCTCAGGGGCTTGTCGGGTTCGACACTGCGATACCCGTGCTTTTCGGCGACAACATTGGGACGTGTGTCACAGCTGTGCTCGCAAGCATCGGCGCAAGCCTGTCCGCACGCAGGACGGCCCTCGCTCACGTGCTCTTCAATGTGTTCGGGACCATCCTGTTTCTTGCGCTGCTTCCATTCTTCAAGACGTTCGTCCATGTGGTCACGCCTTCGGGCAATATCGAGCGTCTCATAGCGAACGCCCACACGTCGTTCAACGTTCTCAATACCCTCGTATGGTTGCCCATGGCGGGCGTCCTCGCCCGCATCGCGACGACGGTGTACCCCGGACAGGAAATCGTTATGGAGCACGGCCCGAAGTACCTGGACAGGCGCATGCTGTCCACCCCGTCCGTCGCCTTGCAGCTTGCGGTGAAAGAGCTTGTCAGGATGGCCGGCATCGCGCGTGAGATGGTGAAAGATGCCGGGCAGGCACTCCTTGCAGGCAAGCCGAGCGCGGTCTCCAAGAGCATAAACGCTCGCGAGGAGGTGGTGGACAACCTCCAATCCGAGATAATCCTGTACCTCTCGACCCTCATGGCCCAGGGCGTGCTCACCCAACCCCAGTCAACCAGGCTCGCCGGCATGCTGCACGTGGTGAACGACATAGAGCGCATCGGCGACCATGCCGTGAACATATCCGAGTTTGCCATCGACAGGGTTGAGCAGGGGCTCGAGTTCTCCGACGAGGCCAAATCCGAGCTTGGTGACCTCTTCAGACGGGTGGACGAGGTCATCTCCGACGCCGTCCAGGCCCTCGAGAAGAACGACCCTGCGCTCGCACAGGACGTGTGGGAGAAGGAGAAGTACATCGACGAGCTCGAGGACGTTCTTCGAACGAGCCACCTCAGGCGGCTCAACCAGGGGACGTGCTCCCCGGCGTCCGGGGTTATCTACGTCGAGGTTGTGGACAACCTCGAGCGCATGGCGGACCACGCGGTCAACCTCGCCGATGCCGTCGTTCAAAACGCTGTTCCCCCGCACGAGTAGGATCGTTGGAGCAGGGCGCCGGGCGTGCCAGCCGAACCCCGTGGAGGAATTCGCGCGGCTGCGTAGAAGTCTCCAAGGCGGCACGGAGGTCCTGCTATGCCTGGAGTTTCCAGACGCCTGTTTAAAGAAAATGTAAAAGAAAGCAGAGGCAGGAAGGGGCTCTCCTCGAAGCATCCTGCACGGAGGTATCGCGCTCACCTCCTGGCGGTGCTGGGCACGCTCTTCGCCGGTCTCGGTGTGTTTGGCCTCGTATGCCTCCTTTCTGAGCTGCCAGGCGCCCGATACGACGCGGGGGCTGCAGGTGAGAGAGTGGCGTTCGCACTGCGGGCGATCGCAGGTGACTGGGCTGCGATCATACCGCTGCTCCTCGTGGCAGTCGGAGTCAACATCGCGGTCGAACGGGAGATGGCTGCGATTGCGGCGCGTGCGAGCGGGCTTTTGTGCATCGCCGCCGCGCTTCTGGGTCTCGCTGGTGCGGGGATGGTAGGCTCGCAGACCGCGAGATGGCTTTCGTGGGCCGTCGGGAAGGTCGGTGCTGTGGCATCGTGCACCGTCGTACTGCTTACCGGCGTCAGCCTAGCTGCCGACGTGCCCGTGCCGAGGCTTGTCGCAGGTCTCGCCAGGACCGCGGTGCGCGGGTCGAAGCTGGGCGCAAGAGGCCTTATAGCGCTTGTGCGCGTGCTCTTGCGCGCGACCTCGTTCGTCGCCCGGCGGATCCTCCTGCCCCTCTTCGAGGAGCCGGAGTTGCCCGGCATGGAGGAGGGTGAGCGCCGCTTGCCATCTGCGTCCGCAGCCGAGGCGCAGGGAGCGCTGGTGCCAGGCGAGGCGAGGACGGCCCGCCCAAAGAGGCCGCGCGCCGGCGCGAAGGAAGAGGCGGCCCCCGCTACTTGCGGCCCCGCCGGGGGCGTCGCGGTGGTGCCTGGTAAGAAGCTAGAACCCCCCTGCGACGGAGGCTACGTGTTACCGCCGATAACCCTCCTCGGGTACCCTGCGCGACCGGCTAGGTGGAAGCAAGCGGAGACGCCGGATCACTCGAAGTTGCTCGAGGAGACGCTCGCCAGCTTCGGCGTTAAGGGCAAGGTCACGCAGGTCGATCGGGGTCCGGTGGTAACCAGGTACGAGCTTACGCCCGCTCCTGGCATCAAGGTGAGCAAGATCATGAGCCTCACCGACGACATCGCACTGGCGCTGGCCTCGTCAGGCGTCCGGCTCGAGGCACCGATACCGGGCAAGTCCGCCATTGGGATCGAGGTCCCGAACCCGGAGATCTCCTTCGTCTACCTGAGAGAGGTGCTGCAATCGAGCGAGTTCCAGAGGCACAAGAGCAAGCTCGCCATAGCCCTGGGCAAGGACATCGCGGGTAAACCCGTGGTCGGCGACCTGGAGAACATGCTTCACCTGCTCGTTGCGGGGGCCACCGGTTCAGGCAAAAGCGTGTGCCTCAACGCCCTTATCGCAAGCATCCTTTTCAAGGCCACGCCCGAAGAAGTCAAGCTCCTCATGATAGACCCGAAGCGCGTGGAGCTCACCACTTACGACGGGATACCCCACCTCCTGGCGCCCGTGGTCACCGGTACAAGAGAAGCCGGCGGATATCTGAGGTGGGTCGCCCAGGAGATGGACAACCGTTACAGGTTGCTCGGCGCAAACGGTGTGAGGAACATAGAGAGGTACAACGCTCTTTGCAGGGCCGGCAAGCTGCATGATCCCGACGCTAAGCCTCTTCCCTACATAGTCGTCATCATAGACGAGCTGGGCGACCTCATGATGGTGGCCCAGAAAGACGTGGAGGATGTTGTCTCGCAGCTCGCCTTCATGGCCCGGGCGGCCGGGATTCACCTGGTGCTCGCCACCCAGAGACCTTCGGCTGATGTTGTCACGGGGATCATAAAGATGAATATACCGTCCCGGATCGCCTTCGCCGTGCCGTCCCAGGTGGATTCCAGGGTAATCCTGGACACGGGCGGCGCGGAGCGGCTTCTCGGGAAGGGAGACATGCTGTTCTTCCCGGTTGGAGCGCCCAAGCCCATCAGGGTGCAGGGTGCGTACGTCTCGGACTCGGAGATCGAGGCGGTCGTGGACTTCGTGAAAGCGCAGGCGAAGCCCACGTATGTCGCCGAAAGCGTGACGAGGGAAGCTACCGACGGTGAGAGCCTTGGCGAGGAGGACCCGCTCTTCGACGAGGCGGTCAGGCTCATACTGGAGACGGAGGAAGCATCCATCTCGAAGCTTCAACGGAGGTTCAGGATAGGGTACACGCGTGCGGCGAGACTTATCGACGCCATGGAGTCAAGAGGCCTTGTGGGCCCGTATGAGGGCAGCAAGCCGCGAAAGGTCCTCATGACCCTTGAAAGGTGGGACGCGATCCGGGCGAAAGCCCGCGATTCATGCCGCGACTCATAAAGCAGGAACCGTGCAGGTTGAAGAAGTTCGAGAGCGTGCCGGGAGGGGGATGCGTCGTGCGAGAGCTCGGCGAGCTTCTGAGGAAAGCGCGGGAGGCCAGGGGGCTTACCATTTCCGACGTGCAGGATGCCACGAAGATACGCAGTCGCTACCTGGAGGCGATAGAACAAGGGGACTTCGAGGCTCTCCCCGGGGAGGTGTACGTCAAGGGATTCCTTCGCAACTACGCAGAGGCGGTGGGCCTTTGCGGGGATGAGGTCGTGGCGCGGTACAAAGCGGAGCGCGCCAGAATCGAGGCGGAGAAGACCCGGGAAGCAGCTCCCGACAAAGGGCGAGACGTGTCAAAAAAAGCCAGAATTCCGCGACACTTGTTGATCGCCCTCGGAACGGTTGCTGTGGTGGCGGTTGTCGTGGGCGTCACGGTATGGCGCCATGGGCACGTGCCTGCAGGGCCGGCTGAGGTGTCCGGTCCGCAGGACGCTCAGCATGTTGAACGTGCTACGGACGTTGCGACAGGTGATGCCCTGGTTTTGTCGGAGGGCCAGGCCCTCCCGGAGGCGCGTCCAGAAGAGGTGCCGCCGGAGGCAGGCCTGCAGGCGGCAAGAAAGACAACTTCACAACCTGCGCCGACGACATCATCTCCATCACCAGCGGGGCCTGCAACGCAGGAAGGTTCCCCGGTCGGCGAAGGTCACGAGCTTTCTGTATCCATAACCGAGCGCTGCTGGGTGAGGGTGGTGGCCGACGGGAAGGTGATCTTCGAGCGCTCGATGCTCGCGGGGGAGCAAGCCACCTGGCGAGCGAGGGAGTCTATCCGGATCAAGGTCGGCAACGCCAGCGGAATAGATGTGACCTACAACGGGGTCCACATCGGTGTGCTGGGCAAGCCGGGTCAGGTCGTGGAAAGATCGTTTCCAGAGAATTGAAGGCGTGGTTTTCCATCGACGCACATGGCGTCATATCAACATTTTTCGCCACAGTGAGAAGGAGAATGCCGAATCGAATCGAATAGCAAATGGCGGAGGTCAGGCAAAACCGCATGACCTGAGCATTCGCAGGGCGGAAGGAGGGACGGAGTTGAATAAGACGGAGCTCGTGGCGAAAGTTGCCGAGCAGACGGGCGCCAGGCGCAAAGATGTCGAGAAGGTCATCGGCGCGACGCTCGAGGCTGTGGAGAGCGCTCTTGCCTCCGGAGACAAGGTGCAGCTTGTCGGATTCGGCACTTTCGAAGTAAGGGAGCGCGCTGCGCGCACGGGGAGGAACCCGAGGACCGGCGCGTCCATCAAGATCGCCGCATCCAGGGTGCCGGTGTTCAGGGCCGGCAAGGCTCTCAAGGACAAGGTTGCCGCGAGATAGTCCATATCATAGAATCGGGGTTTTCAAGACGAGTCACGGGTTGCCTTCCGGCAACCCATTTCCTTCTCAGGGGCTGGGGGCGGCACATCTCAAAGTCACAAGGGACAAGAGAAAGGCAAAGGTCCTCACGGACCTTCTCGCCGGCTGCGTCCAGTCCCTAACGAGGCTGCAACGACCTTCCGGCCGGGGCAACCTCTAGCTGCAGTACATTACAGAACCGGAGGCAACCTTTGACCGACCGGCAGAGATCCTGGGCAGACCATACACGATCTTTCAACCGTACACAGACTACCTTCGGACCAGTGCGAGTCTTGGCTCGGCCAGGGGCGACTTCTTTCGAACCCGGCAAGGCCTTCCGGCCCGGACGGATCCTTGGGAGGCCGCACGCTGACCTTCGCTCGGGCGGCACAAGCGTTGCAGATGCAAGGCAAAGTGCCACCTTTCGCTCGATCGCCGTGAGGCTTTCCGGGCCTGCAGCGCCCAGGAAAAGGCGCACGGCGGTCTTAGCTCGGCCCGACGAGGACCTTTGCACTACTAGTATGTCCACAGGCATGGGAAATAAACCGACACTTGCGGGCAATAATTGCATGTACGGGGATCGCAAGGAGGGCGGCTCCTGTGTTCCTGCAGAGGATACGAGGGGGATTTCCAGGTGGCGGTTGACCTGCACGTTCACTCGACGGCGTCAGACGGACGTTATTGTCCAAAGGAGCTTGTACGACTGGCATTCAACAGGAACGTCAAGACCATCGCGCTCACCGATCACGATACCGTTGACGGTGTGCAGGAGGCGGTGCCCGCTGGGGTGAAGTTGGGGGTGCGCGTTATACCCGGCGTTGAACTATCGACCGACGTGGAGGAAGCCGAGGTTCATATCCTCGGCTACCATATTGACACGTCGTCGCCAACGTTCCTGGGGACTCTTCACATGCTGCGGCAGGGAAGGATCGCCAGGGCCAAGAGGATACTGGAGAAACTGGGTAAGCTTGGAATAAAAATCTCCCTACCTTACGTTTTAAGCCTTGGGAAGGAGGGTTTCGTGGGAAGAAGCCAGATCTTTCGCGCCATGGTGAACCTGGGGTATGCGAGGCCTGAGCGCCGCTACGGCGACTTCGAGAAATACCTGGGGAAAGAGGGTCTCGCGTACGTGGAGCATTACGGGCTGACCCCGACGGAAGCTGTCCGCCTGGTGCGGGCGGCGAGGGGTGTGCCCGTGCTGGCCCACCCCGGGAGGACGGCGGGAGAGGCTCTCCTCGAGGGTCTCATCGAGGCGGGGCTTGAGGGGATCGAGGCATACTACCCGGCTCATGATTCTGAACTCACCAGGCGGTGGGTCGAGGTCGCCAGGCGGCACGGCCTCATCGTTACAGGTGGAAGTGACTTCCACGGCGTCGCGCCCGATGAGCCTGCCGTGCTTGGAGGTGTGTCTGTGCCTGATAGCGTCGTGGACGACCTCGACAGGAGGTGGCGCGAGCTTGCCGCGGACGTGGGTGGAGGGAACAGGTCAGGTGTGTCGAAAACCCAATAAAGAAACGATGGGGCCTGGCGCTCTTGTGAGGAGAGGGATCGTATGTCGGGTGCGGTTGGGAGAACGGCGAGGCGACTTCGAGGCCGCGGGCTTGGAAGCAGGGAAACAGTGATTCTCCTTGCCTTCGCCGTCATGATAAGCCTGGGAGCCATCTCGTGGCACCTTGCCATATCGGGGCTGGAAGACGTGGTAAGCTACCGGAGCCCATATTCTTTCCCGATTGAGCCTGGCGAGGCCACGGCACGAGTCACGCGGAGACTGGTTCTCGTGATAATTGACGGGCTCGGATTTACCGGAGTGGATGAGATGCCCGTGCTGAAAGACATCGGAAGTCGTGGCGCTGCGTTTTCGCTTCTAGTAAACCAGCCGTCACTCTCCTATCCCGGATGGACCACGCTCCTCACCGGCGCGCCTCCGGAGATATCGGGGGTGACCACTAATGGATACAAGGGCACGGTCCCCGTGGACAGCCTCTTCGATGCGGCGCGACGCGCCGGGGTTAAGACCGCCCTCGCCGCGAGCGAGGATTGGAAGGTTCTTTTCGGCGCATCCGTTGCGCGGGCGACATACGTCGATGCGGTTGCGGCGGAGGATGTCGCTGCGAGCAAGAAGGCCGACGATGAGGTCCTTCGTGCCGCTCTCGGGGAGATCGAGCGGGGCGACGCCCGGTTCCTCGTTGTGCACTTCTCGTCAGTGGACGCTGCCGGGCACACCTCGGGCGCTGCGAGCGCCGCCTATGAGACCGCATCGGCCGAGGTGGACGCGAGGGTTGGGAAGATCCTGGCTAACCTTGATCTCACCAGCGACACCATAGTCGTGACATCTGATCACGGGCACACGCTACGAGGCGGGCACGGAGGCTGGGAGGAGGATGTCGTCCAGGTCCCGCTGGTGGCGGCCGGGGCGGGGATAGTCACGCCTGAGCACCCTGGGGCGGAGATTTCATGGATGCCCGCCCGCCATGTGGACGTGGCCCCCACCTGCGCGGCGCTCCTCGGCACCTCTGTTCCCACGCACTCGCAGGGCAGGGTCCTCTTCGAGGGGATTGACGCGGCCCCGCACGTGGTCTCTGAGAGAGCGATAAGGCAGGCCGCGGCGAGGCGAGCTTTCGCCGAAGGGTACCTCCGCGTGCTCGGAAGGAGGCTTCCGACCGTCGAGCCTGTCTCCAGCGCTGCCCTCCTTCACAATGACGGCAAGTATACCGAGGCAACCGAGCTTGCCCTGGAGATCGACAGCCGGATGGTGAAGGCGATATCCAGCGCGCGCCAGCGGTTTCTCGGCGCGCGGAGGCTCGTGAGCATACCTGCCACCGTTGTCGTGCTCGGCGGGCTTGCGTGGGGGCTTGCGATCCTCGCGGGTTGGAGCGCTCGAAACATGAGAATCCCTGTCATTGGAGCGGCCATCTACTTTGCCGCGTTTTATGGCCTCGTGCTCGTGCGCGGCATCGCGTTCTCCATGAGCATGTTCAATAGCGAAAGCGAGGTTGCGCCGTTCTTCACCTGGAGGATGGCGGACTCGGCCCTGTGCGGGGTGCTTGCCGTAGCGGTCTCGGGGTGGCTCGCGTGGGAGACGCGCAGGCGGCCCCTTGACGCGCTTCTTACGGGCTTGACCTGCGTTTACCTGATCGTGTTCGCCCTTGTCCTCCAGGTTGCCATGTTTGTGGCAGGTGACGGCGCAAGGTTCACCCGGCATCTGCCCGACTTTCACAGGGCGTTCAAGTATTACGTTGACTTGCTTCAGACGACGGTGATCGGTGCGTCATCGCCGGTTCTCACGGGGCTTTCGGTCGGCGCGTGGTGGCTTCGCCGCCGTGCCGAAGTTTCCCCGAGGGGCGTGCGGAGGCGCAGGCATCACTCGATGTCAGGGGGTTCAAGGTTCGGATGAAAGATGTCTTCGATTATGTGGATCGGCACGCACCTAGGTTCGTCAAGGAGCTGCAAGCCTTCTTGCGGCAGCCCAGCATCTCCGCCCAGGGCAAGGGGGTGGAGGATGCCGCCAATATCGTCGAGCGAATGTTTTCGTCCCTGGGGGCGAAAGTGCAGGTCTTCCGCATAGAGGGGGCCGCGCCGCTTGTCACGGCGGAGATACCGGGCGACCAGGAGAAGACTGTCCTCTTCTACAACCATTACGACGTCCAGCCGCCGGAGCCTCTCGACAGGTGGCGGCACGACCCGTTTGGCGCTGAGATCGACGGTGGGAAGCTGTACGCGCGGGGCGCCGCTGACAACAAGGGGGATCTCATGGCGCGTGTGAAGGCAGCCGAGGCGCTTCTCAAGGTTAGAGGAAAGCTTCCTGTGACGGTGAAGTTCGTCGCCGAGGGCGAGGAGGAGATCGGCAGTCCCAACCTTGATCGTTACGCGAAGGAGCACCCGGAGGCCTTCCGTGCCGACGCGTGCATATGGGAGACGGGAGGTCGTGAGGAGGACGGCAGGCTCGAGCTCACGCTGGGCTGCAAGGGGCTTTGCTACGCCCACATAGAGGTGGAAGGAGGCAGCTACGATCTGCATTCTTCCCTTGCCGCCGTCGTGCCTAGCCCCGTGTGGAGGCTCCTCTGGGCACTGAACTCTCTCAAGAACGAGAAGGAGGAGATCCTTATCCCGGGGTTCTACGATGACGTCTGCCAGCCTGGCCCGGAGGACGTCGAGCTCATCGAGAAGCTTCCCGCAAGCCCCGAGCGCCTGGCGAAGCTATTCGGCATCGACCGGTTCGTGCTGGACCTCGCCGGCAAGGACGTCTTAAAGCGGCTTTACTTCGAGCCCACGTGCAACGTATGCGGCCTCTCGGCTGGGTATGAGGGGCCTGGCTCGAAGACCGTTTTACCCAGCAAGGCCATGGCCAAGCTGGACATGCGCCTGGTGCCGGATCAGCGGCCCGACGACATAGCGAGGAAGTTCGAGGACTATCTCAAAGTGAAGGGTTACGGCGACTTCCGCGTGACGTGGCTTGGCGCGGAACATCCTGCAAGAACAGACCCAAACTCGCGGATAGTGAAGGTGATCAGGGAGGCAAGTGCGGAACTGTTCGGGAAAGAACCGTCGGTGTACCCGACCTCCGCAGGCACGGGCCCGATGTACCAGGTTGCAGCCCAGTTCGGCACGCCCGCCGTGGGCGTCGGTATCGGTAACCCAGAATCGCGTGTGCACGGTCCGGACGAGAACGTCAACGTATCGGATTTCCTGGAAGGCATCAAGTTTATGGCTTTGGTGCTGGAGCGGTTCGCAGGGTAGGAGTGGAGGAGGAGTCTACCAACGGGTGTCGAACGTTCTTGTCAGGAGGGGTTCGGGTGAAGGTCATATGCACAGGCACCAGCGGCTCAGGAAAGCTCGAGTACCTCAAGGGGGCGCTTGCCACTTCAGAGGCGCTTGGCAAGAAGGTCCACCTGTTCAACGTCGGCGACCTTATGTTCAAGAAAGCGGATGAGTTGGAGAGCCCCACGAGTCCAGAGAAGATTCTGGATCTCTCACCGTCTACGCTGAGGTCGCTTCGGGCGGCGGTATTTGAGGAGATTCTCAAGAAGGCCGAGAAAGTCGAGAACTGCATCATTTCCACGCACGGCTGCTTCCGCTGGAAGAATTACCTCATGCCCGCGTTTGACGTGCATTATCTGAACGAACTCAAGCCCGACCTTTACGTGACGATTATCGATAGCATCCTCAACGTATCGAAAAGGCTGGATGAATCGCCTGTGTGGAGGGGACGGCTGTCACTAAAGGACATCCTCATCTGGCGGGACGAGGAGATCTTCGTCACGAAGATGATGGCATCCTACCAGCGAAAGCCGCACTACGTTGTGGCGGTGGGTCAGCCTGCGAGCACCGTTTACAACCTGATGTTCAGGCCTGAGGTTCCCAAGATATACTTGAGCTTCCCGATAACTCTAATGCACAACGACGCCGTGAAGATGCAGGAAGTGAGGGAGTTTCGGGACAGGCTGAGGGAGCACTTTGAGGTCTTCGACCCGCTTGCTGTTGAGGACACAGAGCTTTCGTATGGCGTGGGCAAGGACGAGTCGAAGAGTTACAACCTTTCCGAGATAGGTCCGGAGTTCGCCATCACGCCGTCAGATAGGGGCGAGATAGCCGACCAGACGGTCATCCGCGACTATATGCTGATCGACCAGAGCGACATGGTGGTCGTGTACTATCCGACGGACAAGACATCCCCGGGGGTGCTCTGTGAGATCATCTACGGCTCTACGAACAACAAGGAGGTTTACGCGATCTTCAAGGAGCGCGTTAGCCCGTTCCTGAAATTCCACTGCACAAAGGTGTTCGCTGACCAGGAGTCCTTCTTCGACTACCTGAGGCAGACCGGCAAGATGCCCGCAAAGTAAGGGGTAGCACGGCTTTCGAAGGATCTTGCGGGCCTCGAGGGCCACGGAGGAGGTGGGGATGATGCCGGGATCAGCCACAGGATGGGTGCGTCCATTTCCCTGCCCGGGGGCGGTCGCAGGCTGCTCCGCTTCCGCTTTCGGCATGGCTTTTGCTCTGCCGATCGAAGGCCCGCTTTTCGCGAGTCAGCAGCAGATGTCCATGGCTCACTTCATGGCTCTGACGGTCCTCGGGGCGCTCCTTTTCGTCATCGTCGCCACGGTTGCGGCCAACAGGGCCCTCAGCAGGAAGGTGAGGGCCACCATCAGGGACCTCTCCGAATCGGAAGCCAAGTACCGGCAGCTCATTGAGAACGCGAGCGACGGGATGTTCGTCGCCGATCTCGACGGCACGATCACGTATGTAAACGAGCCCTTTGCGGCGATGCTCGGGTGCGGTGCTCACGAGCTAGTAGGCCGGAGGATCTTCGAGGTGGTGGCCGACACGAGCCACGATGAGGTCGCCGCGGCCCTCTCGCCGGGCAGCATGTCCCGTGATTGCCAGATGCTCGACGTGGAGCTAGCGGGATGCGGTGGCAAGTCCGTATACTGCCAGATCAACACGAGCGTCATCCGGAAGGAAGGCGCCCCCGTGGGGATTCAGGGCGTAGTGCGCGACATGACCCAGAGGAGGCAGCTTGAGGAGGAGCTGCGCCGCCAGACCGAGGAGGCCCGCCGGTTTGCTGCTGAGATGATGAGCATATACAAAGTGGCGGTAGCGACCACCTCCGTGCTTGACTTTCCGGCGCTGCTCGAGGTCATGTACGAGCAGGTGGCGGCGATCATCGGCAACGAATCGTTCTTCGTGGCCCTCTTTGACGAACAGGCTTCCGAGATCAGGTTCGAGATGGTCGTGGACCATGGCGTGCGCGTGGCCAGTTTCACACGGCCCTATCCCACCGGGAAGGGTCTCACCGAGTGGGTGATAAAGTCGGGCAAGCCCCTCTTCATAAGGGATTCGGCCAGGGACATGAAGCACGTGCCTGCTGAGGCCATCACACTGGGAGATAAGCCGCTATCGGTGATCGCAGTGCCGCTTTCGGTGCAGAACAGGGTCATCGGAGTGATGTCGGTACAGAGCTACACCCAGCGTTTCGAGGAAGACCACGTGCGGATCATGTGCACCATCGGCACGCAGGCGGCTATCGCCATAGAGAACGCGAGGCTGTACCGCGAGCTTAAGGTGAAGAACGAGTTGCTCGAAAAGAGCGAGGCGGAGCTCAGGCGGGTCAACGCCAAGCTCGACAGGCAGCTTGCCGAAGTGACGCGGCTACATCGGATAGCCGAGAGGCTGGCCATCACAGACTCGGTCACAGGGCTTTTCAACCACAGGCATTTCCAGGAGAGACTTGCGGAGGAGCTGGCGAGGTGCGAGCGCTACGGACGCTATCTATCTCTGCTGATGATCGACATCGACGATTTCAAGCAGTATAACGACGTGCTGGGGCATCCGGCAGGCGATGCCGCGCTGAAAGCTGTGGCGAGGCTCCTCACGAGGTCCGTTCGTTCGACCGACATTGTGGCAAGGTATGGCGGGGAAGAGTTCGTGGTCATACTCCTGGAGGCGCAGAAGGCGCACGCGCTCAAGGTGGCTGAGAAGATCAGGGCGAGAATAGAGGCATACCCGTTCCCTAACGAGGACCAGATACCAAGCGGGCGCGTCACCGTCACGGTGGGGGTTGCCACGTATCCCACGGACGCCAGAACCCAGAAGGACCTCATATACCTTGCGGACATGGCATGTTACCGTGGAAAGAGGGAGGGGCGGAACCGCGTCATCCAGGCGTGAGGTCGGCGAGGTCCACGAGCACATCGACGTGGTCGGGCGTGACGACGACGAAGCCCCCGGTCACCTCGACATCTTTCTGCTCCCCGTTGCAGGCCGCGACGATTCTCCCTGGGCGGAGGGCCGACACGATTGGTGCGTGGTTGCCGAGGACCTGGAAGTCCCCTTCGGAGCCTGGAATCAAGACTGAGGTCACCCGGGTTGCCAGGACCGTCTCTTGTCGCGTGAGAATGCGCAATGCGAAGTCGCTCACCATCTCACCTCCATGATCGCGTGCATGATCGCGCTTTCATGATTTCGCGCGTTTGATTGCCTCGTCGAGCGTTCCTACCATGTAGAAGGCCTGCTCAGGGAGGTCGTCCAGCTCCCCGCGGATGATCCGTCCGAATCCTTCCACGGTCTCGCGAATCGGCACGTATCGTCCAGGTTCGCCCGTGAACGCTTCGGCCACGAAAAGCGGCTGGGTGAGGAATCTTTGCACCTTCCGAGCCCGGCTCACGATGAGCCTGTCCTCGTCTGAAAGCTCATCTATCCCCAGGATCGCGATGATGTCCTTGAGTTCCCTGTAGCGCTGCAGCACGGCCTGTACGCCTCGGGCCACCTCGTAATGCTCGTCCCCCACGACGCGCGGATCCAGCACGCGGGAGGTCGAGTCCAGCGGGTCGACGGCCGGGTACAGCCCGAGCTCGGCGATGTCCCGGGAGAGCACGGTCGTCGCGTCCAGGTGGGCGAAGGCGGTGGCGGGGGCTGGGTCCGTGATGTCGTCTGCGGGCACGAAGACCGCCTGCACCGACGTGATGGAGCCCCGGGCTGTCGACGTGATCCTCTCCTCGAGCATGCCGACCTCCACGGCGAGGGTGGGCTGATATCCGACGGCGGCGGGCATCCTTCCGAGCAGGGCCGAAATCTCCCCTCCGGCCTGGATATAGCGGAATATGTTATCTATGAAGAGGAGCACGTCCTGCCCCTCGACATCCCGGAAGTACTCCGCCATCGTAAGCCCTGCGAGTCCCACGCGGAAGCGGGCGCCCGGGGGTTCGTTCATTTGACCGAACACGAGGGCGGTCTTCTCCAGGACTCCTGACGCTTTCATTTCCAGCCAGAGATCGTTCCCCTCGCGGGTGCGCTCCCCGATGCCGGCGAACACTGAGAAGCCTCCGTGCTCCACGGCGACGTTACGGATGAGCTCCATGATGAGCACTGTCTTGCCCACGCCGGCTCCGCCGAAGAGCCCGACCTTTCCACCTCGAGGGTACGGGGCGAGGAGGTCGATGACCTTTATGCCGGTCTCGAGGATCTCGTTTCCGGTCCACTGTTCGGTCAGTTCGGGTGACGGCCGATGAATCGGCCAGAGCTCGACGTTTTCTGGCAGGCCGAGGCCGTCTATCGGCTGACCGAGGACGTTGAAAGCCCGACCCAGAGTGCCACGGCCCACCGGCACCTTCATTGGGGCGCCTGTGTTGATGACCTCCATGTCCCGGGTGAGCCCTTCGGTGGACGACATCGCGATGGCACGGACACGCCCTCTGCCTATGTGGTGCATGACCTCCAGGGTCACGCGGGCAGGCTCGCCGGGCTTCTCATCGTAAGGCCCGCTCTCGGGGGCGCGGCGTGGGGGTCCCACGATGGTGAGGGCCGTGTATATCTCGGGGATGTCGTCCTCGGGGAACTCGACGTCCACCACCGGGCCGATTATTTGCACGACGCGCCCCCGGGCGTGCTCGCGGGCGCCCTGCTGCTCACCTTCAACTTGCCTCTCTGGAATAGCTGCCAATTCTTTCACGTCTCCTTGCGATTTTTCCGTGAACTCCACTCGCCCTCTCACGGGTTCTCCAGTGTATGCTACGTTAGAGCTCGTTAGCTCCTCACAGTTTGCCAACACCTGGCGGGCTGCCGGAGCTGCACAGTCTCTTTGAGTCACCGGCAAGCCGATACCCCCTCGAGAACGAGGGCAGACCAGTGAACCCTCGCTTGAGATGTTGCCCCTGTCTCTCCAGAGATTCGCACCAACCCTTGACGCCGCGTCGCGCAAGACGCGTGCAACGCGTCACGGACTGCACGGGGAAACCAGTGCGGCCTCAGAGGCGGCGCTCAGCGGAGGCTCTCCGCGCCGGTGGCGATCTCCGAGATCTCCTGCGTGATCTCGGCCTGCCTCGCCCGGTTATAGGTGAGCGTGAGCCTCTCTATAAGCTCCCCCGCGTTGTCGGTGGCCGAGTCCATAGCGATGGTCCTCGCCGCAAGCTCGCTGGCCTTGGCCTCCACGAGCGCTGCGTACACCGCGGACACTAGATAGTGGGGGAAGAGCCTGTCGAGGACGGACTCGGGCGAAGGCTCATACGTAAAAGGCAGGTGCGGGCCGTTCGGCCTTTCCCTGTCACGGGTGCCGTTGTTCCGGCCAATCACCTCATTCCGGTCGCCTTCGTTGTGGGTGACGGGGATCCGGGTCTGGTCCTGGTAGCCGGCGTGTTGTGCCCCCTCTACAGGCAGCAATTGCACGACGTCGGGCTGGTACGAACCCCGGGACACGAACCTCGCGAATACCATGTGCACTGAGTCTATCCGGCCTTCGAAATAATCCGCGAGCAGGCCCTCGGAGATGTGCCGGGCGAGCGCTTCGTCAGGAGTGTCGGGGAGGTGGACGTACTCCCTGACCGGTCGTGGGCCCCGCCTCCGGAAGAAGTCCCGGCCCTTCCTGCCGGCTACCACCACCACGTGGCCTGGTATGAGGTTCGCTGCTCCGAGGAGGTCAGTTGCTCGCCGCAGGATCTCCGCGTTGTAGCCGCCCGCAAGACCCCTATCGGAAGTTATGACGAGATATGCCCGGGTCACCGCCTCCTTCGGCTTGAGGAGCGGATGAGCCCACGGCGGGGTTCTCGCGGCGATGTCAAGGACGATGCGCCGGAGGGTCTCGGCATAAGTGCGAGCGGGTTCGACAAACCTCTCGATCCGGCGCAGCCGCGTGGAAGCCACGAGAGACATGGCGCGGGTGATCTGCTGTGTGCTCCGGACGCTGCGTATCCTGCGGCGAAGGTCGCGAAGCTCCTCCATGCGGCCTGGTCACGCTCCCTCGATGACCTGGCTTTCTATGGCGCCTTGAGCTTTCCTGGGGGAGGTTTCGACGGGCCCCTCCACGCCTTTCGGCGTGAATACTTCCTTGAACTCCCTTATTGCCGACGTAAGACGCGCCTCGAGATCGTCATCGAAGTCCTTCCCTGAGGCGATAGCCTGGGCTATCTCCGGGTGCGCCCGGTGCATGTGCTCGATGAATTCGGTCTTGAAAGACGCAATGGCTTCCACTGGCACGTCATCGAGGTGGCGGCGTACCACGGCGAATATGAGCATCACCTGGTCCTCCACGGGCATTGGCTGGTACTGCGGCTGCTTCAGTACCTCCACGATGCGCTTTCCCTTCTCCAGCCTGGCTCTGGTCTCAGGGTCAAGCTCCGTGCCGAACTGCGCGAACTCGGCAAGCTCCCGGTACTGGGCGAGGTCGAGGCGCAACCTTCCGGCGACCTTCTTCATCGCGGGTAACTGGGCTTCGCCTCCGACGCGCGACACGGAGAGCCCCACGTTGACCGCGGGCCTCACCCCTGAGAAGAAAAGCTCGCTTTCGAGGTATATCTGGCCGTCGGTGATGGAGATGACGTTGGTTGGTATGTAGGCCGACACGTCGCCCGCGAGCGTCTCGACTATTGGGAGGGCTGTCATGGAGCCGCCGCCAAGCGCGGGCGCCAGCTTTGCTGAACGCTCGAGGAGCCGCGAGTGGAGATAGAAGACGTCACCGGGGAAGGCTTCCCGCCCTGGCGGTCGCCTGAGAAGAAGGGACGTGGCCCTGTACGCTATGGCGTGTTTAGAGAGGTCGTCGTATACAATAAGCGCGTGGCGACCGGTGTACATGAACTCTTCGGCCATGGCGCAGCCGGCGTACGGTGCGATGTACTGCAGCGGCGCAAGCTCGCTCGCGGAAGCCGCCACCACGGTCGTGTAGTCCATAGCCCCCTCCTCCTCGAAGAGTTTGACCAGCTTTGCGATGGTGGAGCGTTTTTGTCCGATCGCCACGTATATGCAGATGATGTCCTTGCCCCGCTGGTTCAGGATGGTATCGACGGCGATGGCCGTCTTCCCGGTCTGCCTGTCGCCTATGATGAGCTCCCTCTGACCGCGCCCGATGGGGATCATGGAATCAATGGCGAGGATCCCTGTCTGGAGGGGCTCTGACACGGGCGTGCGCACGGCGATGCCGGGGGCCGGGTGCTCTATGGGTCGGCGAGTCGGGGCGTTGATCGGGCCCTTTCCATCGATAGGCAATCCGAGGGCGTTCACCACTCTGCCCACCACGGCGGTCCCGACGGGTACCTCGATGACCCGGCCGGTGCCGCGCACCGTGTCGCCCTCTTTGACGTCCACGTCGGAACCCAGGAGGGCAACTCCAACCGTGTCTTCCTCGAGGTTGAGGATTATCCCCACCGCCCCGTGCGGAAAGTCCACAAGCTCGCCCATCATGGCGCCCCGGAGCCCGGAAAGACGTGCGATCCCGTCGCCTACCTCGATCACCGTTCCCTGGGTGTACACGTCGATCCCGGGGCGTATCTCGGCGAGGCGGGCCCGTATCGCTGATGCCACAGCCTCAGGCGAAAGTTCCAAGCACGTCACTCTCCCGGTGGTACTGCAGATGGCCCTGCCGGCGTCGGCGGTGTTCCGGTTCCGGGGGCTGTTCCGGTTCCGGGGGCTGTTCCGGTTCCGGGGGCTGGCGATGGTTCACCACTTGCGGGGGGAGGGGTCTCGAGCTCCTCACGCAGCTTGCGGATGCGGCCGGCGATGCTACCGTCGAACACGGTATCTCCCACCTGCACTATAAGGCCGCCCAGGATCCCTGGATCCACCTCCTGCTCGATGACGACGTGGCCGCCGAGCTTCTTGGCAAGGCCCGCCCGGAGCGCTTCTACGTCGACCGGCGAAAGCTTGACCGCGCTCGTCACACGTGCGCGCACTATTCCCCTGTCTTCGTCGAGGAGCCTCCGGTACACGTCGGCCACCGCGCTGACCGTGTCTACCTGGTTTTCGTCTATGAGCAGGTCAAGGAGGCCGAGGGTGACGGGTGAGAGGAAGTTGCCCAGGGCATCCGAGACAACGGATCGCCTCTCCTCGGCACGAATACCGGGGTCAGCTAGAGTTCGCTTGAGAAGCGGCACTGACGCGAGGATTCTCGTGACCTCTGCCAGCTCGTCTGCGACAGTCTGGGGATCAAGGCGTTCCCTCGCTATAGAGAGCAGGGCTTTCGCGAGCGTGCCAGGATCGAGAGCGGTCATGAGACCTTGCCTCCGTAAACCTTGCCTCCGAGTTTCGCCTCGACGATGTCGCGCGCGGCCATGGACGCAACCTGACGCAGCGTCTCTGGGTCGAGTGCGTCCCGGATCGCTTGCGATGCGACGGCGACCGAGAGGTCCACCACCTGCTTGCGGATCTCCTGGAAAGCCCGCTCCTTCTCGCGGGCAAGCTCTTCACGGGCACGGGCCACGATGCGCGAGGCTTCCTCGGCGGCCAGCTTGCGGGCATCGGCCCGGATCTGGTCGGACGCGCGCCTGGCTTCCTCCGTGATTTCGCTCGCCTTCGCCCGGGCCTGGGAAATCTCGGATTCGAGCTCTTCCTTGAGCCTTGCGGCGTGCTCTCTGTCGTTCTCCGCTGCTGAAATCCGCTCGCGGATATACTGTTCCCGCCGTTCCAGGTACGCTTTCACGGGACCGAAGAGGTAACGGCGAAGGAGGAGAAACAAGACGATGAAGTTGAGTATCTGGAAGATGTACGTGTAGTCGAGGCGCATGAGAACCCCCCAAGGTCGACCGGAGAAAGTCAGCGGAGCAGCCTGAGGAACGGGTTTGCGAACAGCAAGATCAGGGCGATGACAAGCGCATATATCCCTGTAGTCTCGGCGATGGCGGCGCCGAGGAGCATCGTCCTGATGATCTCGCCCTGAGCTTCGGGCTGGCGACCGACCGCCTCCGCGCCCTTGCCCGCGGCGAACCCCTGTCCGATTCCTGGCCCGATGCCTGCTACCATCGCAATCCCCGCGCCGATGGCCGACGCGGCGAGCACGAGCGCCCTCGCCGCAAGTGCTGAATCCATGCCAAGCCCTCCTTCCCTCTTGTATACTTTGTCCAGTCTTGGGGCTTTGTAATCGCGCGTGATTGCTCGAGGTGTAGGCCGAGGCCCGGCGACCGGGGAAAAGCGAACCGGGGCTGGCGCGCGCAGGCGCCTTGTGCTGTTGCCTGCACACACGTGGCCCCGGCCGGTCGGTCTACGTCTAGCCTATGGTGTGGCGCGCGTGAGAAGTGTTTTCGGCGCGCGGGATTTCTTGGCGGGGTGTCGGCGTTCGTACATTGGGCCGTTGGAACTCCGCTGCTTACCTGCGGGCGAGTTTCGTCAAGACATTCTCCTCCAGGCGCCGTACCTCTATGTGATGGTGCAAAGATCCTCCCAACTTTGGGACGGGTTGCCGGTGACTCAAAGAGAGAGTCCGACACCGGCAACCCACTAGACGCAGTGGAAGTGGACGAACTTATGAACGCTCACCAAGGTGGCGGGTATCCTGTTTACGCTTGGGCCGCTTTCTCGAAGATGAAACCGTAGTAGTCTCTGCCAACGCCCTCTTTGACCGTGCCCACCGTTGCCCTGACCTTCATCCCAACAGCGAGGTCCTCTGTGTTCATCTGGCCGGAGACGCGGACGCCGTTCGGGAACTCCACGATGCCGAATCCAAGCCACGGCTTCATGTAGCCCTCGGGCAGGGCGTACACCCTTGTGTATGTGAGGAGCGTGCCCTCGCCCTCAAGGGGAACGGCCTCGAACTCGCGACCGCCACATTCTCGGCAGACTGCCCGCGCGGGGTGGAACAGCTTCCCGCACGCCGTGCACCTGTACGCGTACATGCCTGGCTCCATGGCTTGCTCACTCCTCCTTCGACAGAATCGTGGCGACCACGTTGTTCCCGAAGCCGCCGAAGTTGACGGCGAGGCCGTGCCTTGCGCCCTCGACCTGCCGGCCGCCTGCTTCCCCACGGAGCTGGCGCACGAGTTCTACGATCTGCGAGACACCTGTTGCTCCCAGCGGATGCCCTTTGGCCTTGAGCCCACCCGAGGTGTTGATGGGGATCCTCCCGCCCACACGGGTCTCGCCGCGCCGAACCGCGAGATGACCTTCGCCTTTCGGGAAGAGGCCGGCCTCTTCTGATATGGCTATTTCGAGTATTGTAAAGGCGTCATGCAGCTCTGCCACGTCGATATCTTCGGGCTTGAGGCCAGCCATGGCGTATGCGCGTTGGGCAGCGAGGCGCACCGCAAGCAGGTCCGTAGGAACCTCGCGCTCCGCCACCACGTGAGTGTCGGTAGCTTGGCCGATCCCGGCGATCCTGACGGGCTTCTTCCGGAACCGGTCTGCAAGGTCCATGGCGCATAGCACCACGGCGGCTGCGCCGTCGGAGACCGGGCACACGTCATACACACGGAGGGGCTCCGCGACATACGGGTTGATGACGGGGGCGTCCTCGTCCTCGATGATCGCATGGAAGCTTGGAACGAGCTGTATATGGGCCACCGGGTTGTGCATGGCGTGCTCGTGGTTTTTCACCGCGACCATGGCGAGGTCCTTCTCCGTCACGCCGTACTTGTCCATGTAGAGCCTGGTGAACATGCCCGCGAAAGCAGGGAGCGTAAGGCCATACGCGTACTCTGCGTCAGGGTGAAGCATTGTGGCGACGAAGTCGGTGGCCTCCCAGCCGGTCACAACTCGCATGAGCTCGCCGCCGACCACCAGAGCTACGTCACACATGCCGCTTGCGATGGCCATGTACCCCAGCTTCACGGCGGACGCGCCGGAAGCAGGGCCGTTCTCGACGGTCTCGGCCATTGCAGGCTGTAGGTTGAGGGTGTCCACGAGGGCCGACGCGACGCTGCTCTGGCGGTTAAGGATCCCGGCACCCATCGACGCCACGAACACCTGGTCCACGCCGTGTCTCCTTCCTGTCCTGATCCCCGCGTCGTCGAGCGCCTCCAGGGCGGCGAGGGCAAGCATGTCGACGAGGGAGACCTCGGAGCGCCCGAACTTCGTGTGGCCTACCCCGGCGATTCCAACCTTCCTCACCACGATCCCACCTTTCTTAGCGCTTGAAGCCTGGAATCTGAGGATACTCGGAGGGCAGAATCAGCTTCTTCGCGACCTCAAGCATCTCGGGAGGCACAGGGCGACGGCCCGTGCACTTCATGGGCTTGTGCTTTTCCCAGAGGGCCTTCGTGAGAACGTGCGTTGGAACGCCGCCAAGCTCGTGCCAGGTGCTGGGCCTGCTCTCGAGCTCATACTCGATCATCCACCGCCGATACCCGATGGGGCTTTCCGCGACGATGAGCACTTCCTGCTGGCCCAGGTAGTCCATGTGGTATTCCATTTTGGCAGCGAAGAGCTGGGCTCCGATTCGAAGACCCCGCTTGATGGCCACGGTATGATAGGACATCCCGACCTTGTCGTCGACCATCCGACCATTGACGATGCCGACGATGACGCCGTCGATGGTGCCTACCAGAACGTACTCGTCCTTAACGCGATAGCGCTGATAGGCCAGGAGTTCGGCGTAAAGGCGGGCGGCCACGATGTCGTAGAAGTCCTTCTCAACCGTCACGAGAGGCCTTACGGCCTCGAGAAGTCGCGGGACATCTTCTCGGCTGGCCTGGTGGACCACCATCTTCTCGCCGGACGCAAGCGTGATGTACTTGGGCGGATACGGGGGCATATTTGTCTCGGGCGGGCGAAGGGACTGCTCCAGCTTGTCAACGATCATCCCTGGAATCCTCCTTCTCGTGTCATTGGCTTCTTACGGCAACGCGACTCGACTCCAACAATGTCAACCAGAGGTGGCCTGATTCGACACTTCGACACTCTCATTACACTAATTACTCGCGTCCCTGGTGTGTCCTTTGGATATAGTTCATAAAGTTTCGACTCGTGCTTTATGGCAACTTGCGACGAGCCTCGTGGGTTTGGCCGTACCTCCTTGCGGTCGAGCATGGCCTGGTAAGTGAGGGTGCGGAAATGCTCCCGGCTCTTGGGAGGGGTTGCCGGTGACCCAAAGAGAAAGTGCAACACCGGCAACCTGGCAACGGCTGGAAGATGGACAAAGACTAACGCACCCTTACTTACCTGATACTGGGGACGCGTCGGAGGAAAGGCAGCGCTCTGTGTCGAAGTTCTTAAAATACTCAAGCACAGAAGGAACGACGTCGCAGGATTCTCTCCACCCGAACACAAACAGGCTCTGCGAGGTGTTTGCGCCATGTTGCACGAGGTTGGCATAACCGTGGAGGAGGTCCTCACGCTCCCGGCGTTTGCCAGCGCGAAGGTGATAGGAGGGCGCCAGGGGCTCGGCCGCGTCGTAACCAACGTCAATGTTATGGAGGTGCCGGACATCCTGGAATGGATCAGGGAAGGGGACCTTCTCCTTACTACAGGTTACCCCATCAAGGACGATGTGGAAGCCCAGAAGACGCTCCTTCCCAGGCTTGCAGCCAAGGGCCTCGCGGCAGTGGCGTTCAAGCCCAAGCGCTACATAGACACCGTGCCCGCTCACATGGTGGACGCCGCGGACGAGCACGGGTTGCCGCTTCTCGAGTTACCGCTCGAGGTGAGCTTCTCGGAACTTATTTCGGCGGTGCTGGCGCAGATCGTGAACCGCCAAGCCAGGTTTGTGCAACTGGGCATGGCTGTGCACCGGAAGTTCATGGACCTCATCGTGGAAGGCGGCGGCCTTGAGGAGATCGCGAGCGCCCTCGCGGACCTGCTCAAGGCCGTCGTGCTTGTGGAGGACTCCCTCAATCTCCGCCGGGCGCTCGCTGGAGAGTGCTGGGGCAAGGGGACGGCCGGCCTCGCCCGCGCCCTTCTGGACCGACCCAGTGAGCTTCTTGCGACCGAGACATTCACCGACAGCATAGAGGGTACGGTGCTGTCGTTCCAGCGCGAGCAGGTCGAGGGAGACAGCTACAGGGCTGAGGTCATACGGGTGCCTGTGACGAGCGCAAATGAGCAGTTCGGGTCCATCAAGGCGGTGAAGTTCGAGAGCAGCTTCACCGTGCTCGACCTTCTCAACCTCGAGCGCCTGTGTCCGCTCATCTCGTTCGACATTATTCGGCACCACGGCCTCGTCCAGGTGGAGCAGAAGTATCGCACCGAGTTCCTGGACCAGCTGTTCTCCACGGACCGGCCGGACCAGGAGAGGTTTATAGCGAGGGGCAGGACCTTCGGCTGGGATCTTAGCCTTGAGTATGTTGCGGCCATTTTCGATGTCCGGCCCAGCAGCAGGATCGAGAACATAGCAGAAAACGAACGGGCCTGCCAGCTCGCCAAGGCTCAGGCCACCACCATCCTGGCCGACTTTTGCCGCAGGAACAGGCTAAAGCACATACTCACCAGCCACGCCAGCGGGATACTCCTCTTCCTTCATCCGGAGGGCGTGGAGGGGCAGGACGTCGCGGCGTGGATGGACGGGATCATCAAGAAGGCTCGCAAGAACATCCAGCGCTGGACCGTTACGTGCGGGATCGGACGCCCGGGGAAAGGCGTCGAAGGCGTCAGGAAAACCTACCGTGAGGCGCGGGCCGCGCTCGAGCTGGGGCGGGCGATCTTCGGCGAGGGACGCGACGTCCACTACGAGGCTCTGGGTGTATACCGGCTTCTCCTGGGGCAGTCTGACATCGCCGAGCAGAAGAGGTTCGCTGCCGAGGTGGTGGACCCGCTGCGCGCCTACGATGCGTCCCGGGGCGGAGAGCTCCTGAAGACCCTCGAAACCTACCTCCAGACCAACGGAAACGCCAAGAGGACGGCGTCGCTCCTTTTCACTCACTACAATACAGTCCTTTACCGGCTCAACAAGATCAAACAGCTCACAGGCCTTGATCCCTACCACCCTGACCAGCGCCTGACACTTCAGACGGCGCTGCGACTGTTCAGGATATACGGCTCTGGGGAGATCGGTGCGTAAGTGAGGGTGCGTTAGTTCTCGCCCCTCTTCCAGTAGTTGCCGGGTTGCCGGTGTTGCACTCGGGGACGGCGCCCCAAGCGGGGCGCGCTTCGCCAAAATCCGGCCCGTCTGGCTGGGCAGCCGGATTCTGACACCCCTCGTGCAATCACTGGCAACGCCTCCCAAAAGTCGGGAGCACTTCTGCACCCTCACTTAGCGGGTGCTGTGCGCGGGAGAGGGAGGAGATGTAATAGAACCGGCGCCGGAAGTTTATGACCATTTCACAAAGGTTTGCGCCCCCGAGGCTTGGAATAACTGAAACGAGGAAGCCAGAGGTGAGCCACAGTATGACCAGGGCACTAGACCGGGGCCCTGCCGGAGGCGCGCGAAGACACCTTGGCGCGGTCAAGGCGGGGCGGCGGTTTTGTGGTCTTCTTTCCGGCAGCCGGCGATACCGGATCCACAGCGTTTTCGCGAGGGCTCTCAATCTCTGCGATGAGGATGGGCGAGAGTTTCTCACCTTGCTCCCTCTCTCCCGTGGCTGTGGAGCGACCTATGCCACACTGGCGCTTGCGCCGGAGGAGTCGTTCCTGGACTTTGAGCTCGTCCCCGGCCTCGAAGCGGAGGCTCGCGACGGAACGCGCGTTCAGCTCGGTCTAGAGGTCGTCGTGGACTTCAGCTCGGCCCTGACGTGGGAAAGCCGGCTCAGCACAATGGCCCCAGGTCAGCTGAGCGAAGCGAACCTTCTGGTGCTGCGCCGAGCCTTGCTGGAGACCTCAACAGCCTCGCCGTTTCGCGGGGCCGTCGACGGGTCGGACTCGGGTCTTGCAGCACTGCTGGACGCTCTGAGGGCAGCAGTGCTGGCGGCGGACGGAACGCGGCTTGGTGCTGCCCTGGCGTCTCTGGTGGGGTTTGGGCCGGGGCTTACGCCGAGCGGGGACGACGTGGTTGTGGGCATGAGCCTCGCGAGGGCCGTCTTCGGGAGGGCTAGGAGGGCTGGCGGAAGGCGGGACGGGGGCGGCCTTTGGGAGGCCGGCGTCAGGGGCGTGCTCGCCCGCACCCACGCGCTGAGCGCGTTCTTCATAGAAGAGGCGCTTGCAGGGAGGAGCCATGAGTTTGTGGAGGATGCCCTCGGCTGTCTCCTTGCAGACGGGCCGCAAGAAACAGGTCTTGCGGCAGGGAGGCTCATCGGGGTTGGTGCGACCTCGGGGTTCGACATCGGCGTGGGCCTGTATCTTGCCGCGGAGTGGCAGAGGAGGTATGCCTGGTGTTCAAGCGGCTGACGATTAGAAAAAACGCTTACTATGACTCGGTCGCGCTCATGAGCTTGGCCCAGGAGGTTCAGAAGCTTCCCGGGATCACAGACGCTCTCGTGGGCATGGCGACCGATCTGAACAAGGACAGCGCGCGGGCGATGGGCTTCGGCGGTCCGGAGCTAGAGGAGGTCGGGCCGGGCGACCTCATCATTGCGCTGCTGGGGGACGACGCAAAGAGCCTGGATGGAGCCGAGAAGCTGGTTGTCGCCAGACTGGAGAAGAAGGCCGGCGCCGGGAAACAGGATGCCAGGGGACATGCGACCTACTCGTCGCTGGCGGAGGTCCCTATCGGGGAAGGCGGCATTGCTGCCATCTCCGTGCCGGGGCCTTACGCGGCGCGGGA
This sequence comes from Bacillota bacterium, assembly GCA_014360195.1. Lineage (GTDB taxonomy): Bacteria > Bacillota > SHA-98 > UBA4971 > UBA4971 > UBA6256. The sequence continues at coordinate 81,586 of JACIXY010000003.1, read as the reverse complement.
GGCGAAGGCGGCCTTGCGGCGGGGGCTCCACGTGTTCCTGTTCAGCGACAACGTGTCGCTCGAAGACGAATTGGCCGTCAAAGAAATGGGCCGAAGAGAGGGCCTGCTCGTCATGGGCCCCGACTGCGGCACAGCGGTTATCGGGGGCCTCGGCCTGGGGTTCGCGAACAAGGTTCGGCCGGGGCGCATCGGGATCGTGGCCGCTTCAGGGACGGGGCTCCAGCAGGTGCTGGCGGTCATCGACCGGCTCGGCGAGGGGATCACGCATGCCATTGGCACCGGTGGCCGCGACCTGCGAAGGGAAATCGGTGGCATAACCACGCTGATGGGCCTCGACGTCCTCGAAAGAGATGAGAGCACTAAAGTGAAAATGGTCATCTCCAAGCCGCCCCACGACGATGTCCGCCGGCGGGTGATCGTCGCTCTCGAAGAGGGCCGCAAACCCGCGGTCGTGTGCTTCATGGGGGAGGAAGGAGGCTTGTCCGGGGTTGGCGCCGGGAAGGTCAGGTTCGCCGGGAGCCTCGAGGAGGCCGCCGTCAAGGCCTGCTCGCTGGCGGGCGAGGGGGGAAGCCGCGAGATCTATCCCCAGGAGCAAATAGAAGCTATGGCTTGCGAGCTTGCAGCAGGTCTGGCCTGTAGGGCCGGCACAGCAAGTCCTGGGTATCTCAGGGGTCTTTACGGCGGGGGCACTCTGTGCGAGGAAACCATGGCGGTCCTCGCGAGAGCGGGTATAGACGTATACTCGAACGTGGCCTGGCGGCCGGAGCTTTTCCTTGAGGACCCGGAGACGAGCCAAGCCCACACATGTATCGACATGGGGGATGACTATTTCACCAGGGGCCGGCCGCATCCCATGCTCGAGCCTGGCCTTCGAGTGCCGAGGTACCTCCGCGAGGCGCGCGACCCTGACGTCGGGATCTTGCTTTTCGACGTGGTCCTCGGGTACGGGTGCCACCCCGACCCGGCGGGCGTCATGGCGGAAGCGGTTCGCGAGGCGGCGGAGATCGCGAGACGCGGGAGACGAAAGCTTGTCCAGATCGCGGTATTGGTGGGTACCTCCGGCGATCCCCAGGGACTTGCCCGGCAGGAGAAGGTGCTGCGGGACGCAGGTGCAACGGTCCTTTCATCCAACCAGGCCGCCGCGAAGCTTGTGGCTTTACTGCTCAAGTTGGAGTGTAAGCAGTGATGCGCGTGCCCAAATCGTGTCAAGATGCCTCGTCGGGGGTGGCGTCGCCGGAGCACGACACCGGCACCCCCGGAAACGTGGCAGAGATCTCAGGACTCGCACTCCGGAGCGAAGGAGGGGTGTGATGGTGGCGACGGTGAAGAATTGGCCTCCCACAGGGGCAGTGGTCAATCTCGGTAGCAGCGTCTTTGCAAGGTCCATGCGCGATCAGGGCGCGAACGTGTACGAAGTCGAGTGGCGGCCACCGGCCCGGGGCAGGCTGGAACTCATCCGAGCTCTCGATGCCCTCGAAGGCCGGGAGGACATCGACGAGGCCAACCGCGTGGCGCTGGAGAGGTATAGCTCCGCGCAGCCGGTCCTTGTCGGGATCGGGAGGGCGCGCGACGTCGTTCCGGGCTTCCGCGACCGCATGTTGCTCCACGCGGGCCCGCCCATCACATGGGAGAGGATGTCAGGCCCTTTGAGAGGCGCGGTAATCGGGGCGATCATGTACGAGGGGTGGGCCGGGTCGGCCGAGGAGGCAGAAAAGGTGGCGGCGGGTGGAGAGGTTGCGTTCTCCCCGTGCCACGAGCACTCCGCTGTCGGCCCGATGGCGGGGGTCGTCTCGCCGTCCATGCCTGTGTTCATCATTGAGAACAGGGCCGCCGGGAACAGGTCATACTGCACCCTCAACGAGGGTCTCGGGAAGGTCCTGCGGTATGGGGCGTACAGTCCGGAGGTCCTCGAGAGGCTGCGATGGATGGCCGATGTCCTCGCGCCTGTCCTTGCGAAGGGGATCGAGCTTTCCGGAGGGATCGATCTCAAGTCCATCATCGCCCAGGCGCTGCACATGGGGGACGAGGTCCACAACCGCAACAGGGCCGCGACCTCGCTCTTCATACGCGCGATAGCGCCCTACGTGATCGATACTGGCTACCCCCTTTCCGATATCCGTCGCGTCCTCGAGTTCATCAACGGCAACGACCACTTCTTCCTCAACCTCTCGATGCCTGCCGCCAAAGCGATGCTCGAGGCCGCCCACGGCATCTCGAAAAGCACTATGGTCACGGTCATGAGCAGGAACGGCACGGATTTCGGGATCAAGGTGAGCGGGCTCGGAGACCGGTGGTTCACCGGGCCGGCACAGAAGGTGAAGGGGCTTTACTTCCCCGGATTCGGCGGCGACGACGCGAACCCCGATATAGGCGATTCCTCGATAACCGAAACGGCGGGGCTGGGCGGGTTCGCCATGGCGGCCGCCATCCCCATCGTGCAGTTCGTGGGCGGGACTCCGGAGGATGCGGTGGGGTTCTCCAGGAGGATGTACAGCATCACACTCTCAGAGAACAGGTTCTTCAGCATACCGGTCCTGGGCTTTCGTGGCACGCCCACCGGAATCGACATCAGAAAGGTGGTGGAGACGGGGATTCTGCCGCAGATAAACACGGGCATTGCCCACAAGGATCCTGGGATAGGACAGGTTGGCGCTGGGCTTGTGACCCCACCATGGGAGTGCTTCGAGAAAGCGCTTCTGGCCTTTGCCGAGAGGTACGCGTGAGCCGCAGCATCTAGACTTAATCAGGTGAGGAGGGGTTTTGTGATGTTGTCGTTCTGGGATAAGGTGCAGATGTACGACCTGACACAGCCGCTTGGCCATCTCACGCCGCCCTGGCCGACCTACGAGCCGCTTCAGATCAAGTTCTTCAAGCGACTGAGCCCCAACGGCGCAAACGGGCAGCTCATCACGACGTCGAACCACGTGGGGACTCATCTGGACGGCCCACTGCATTTCTGCACCCACGGCAAGGACATAGCGAGCCTGCCCCTTGACTACCTCGTGGGCCCGGGGGTCGTGGTGGATATCAGTGACATCGCCGAGGACTACGGGATCTATACGTCGCGGGACATCACCGAGCGCGTCGAGGTGCGCGAGGGGGATATCCTGGTCATCCACACAGGCTACCATCATTACGCATGGGACCAGCCCGAGGCCGATGAGGTGCGGTACATGGTCAAGCACCCTGGCCCTGGGCGGGAGTTCGCCGACTGGTGCAGAAAAATGAAGCTGAAGTGGCTCGCCGTGGACTGCGGGTCCGCCGACCACCCGATGAACACGAAGATCCGCGAGTGGATGCCGGTCCAGGCGAGGGAGGCCGATGAGCATCTCAGGAAGAGATACGGCAAAGGCCTCGACGACTTCTTCCGCCCCGAGGACTACCAGGTCATGCACATCGCGCTGTTCCCACACGACATAATCCATGCGGAGAACGTGGGCGGGGACATCGACAAGGTCCTCAACAGGAGGCTCATCATAGGCTGCTTCCCATGGAGGTTCGTGGGCGGGGAGTCGTCCATCTGCCGCATTGTAGCGTTCGACACGAAGGAGGCATGATGGTCGGAAGCCCATATAGTCGGAAGCCTATATAGACCATCACAAGGTTGTGATGAGTATCTACTTCTGCGAGAAGCGTTTTGTTGATCATCACGAAGGATTCCTGCCAAAAAATAGCGAAATCTTCAGGTGCTTGCATAAGTAGGCACATAACGAGCATAAAGTCGCGCGACCAGTACGCAGAAAGGAGGGCGAACGATGCTGCTGCCTTTCGACTACGTCCGGGCGCGAAGCAGGGAAGAGGCAGTGGACCTGGCTCTGCGGGCCGGTGCCGGGGGCAGGTTCCTCGCGGGGGGCACTGACCTCCTGGTGCGTATTCATGACAGGCAGCTACGTCCCAAGGTCGTCATAGACCTGAAGGGGATCGAGGGCATGCAGGCCATCAACTCCTGCGACGGCGAGGGCCTTGTGGTGGGAGCTGCCACCCCCCTGAACCGCTTGATAAGGGACGAGCTGGTGCGCTCCAGATACGGCCTTCTGGCCGAGGCGGCGCACACCGTAGGTTCGGTGCAGATCCGCAACCGTGCCTCTCTGGGCGGGAACATCAGCAACGCATCGCCCGCTGCTGACACTGCTCCCGCCCTGTTGCTTTATGAAGCGGAGATCCTGACGTGGGGCCCGTCCGGGGGAAGGAAGATCCTTATAGGTGAGTTCTTCAAGGGCCCCGGGGCCACGGCGCTCGGCGAGGGCGAGTTCGTGTTCAAGGTGAGGCTGCCAATCCTCAAGGAACGGTCCTTCGGAGTGTACCTCAAGCTTGGGAGGACTCGAGCGGTTGACCTTGCGATCGTGAGCGTGGCGGCGCTGGCGCTTGAAGGCGGCGAGGTCCGCCTTGCCCTGGGCGCGGTTGCGCCTACACCCATAAGGGTAAGAGAGGCAGAGGCCATCCTTCGTAACCGGAAGGACAAAGAGGCTATCAAGGAGGCTGCCGCGGCGGCCAGGCGCCTCGCGGCGCCAATCAGCGACATCCGTGCGAGCAGGGAGTACCGGCTCGAGATGACCGAAGTGCTGACTGCAAGAGCCATCGAGCAGGCCCTCGCAGGCCTTGCCGCACGCGCCAGGTAGGTCAGGAGGGGGGATAGGCCATGATCCACAACATACGCGTCAAGGTCAACGGTGAATGGGTCGAAGCCTGCGTGCCCTCTCACAGGAGGCTACTGGATTTCCTTCGCGAGGACCTCGACCTCATAGGGGCGAAGGAAGGCTGCGGCGGCGGGGAGTGCGGCGCCTGCACGGTGCTGGTGAACGGAGAGCCTATCAACGCGTGCCTCATGCTTGCCGTAGAGGCTGACGGCGCGGATGTCCTTACCGTTGAAGGCCTGGGCGACGCTGACGGTCTCGACCCGGTGCAGGAAGCTTTCGTCGAGAACTCGGCGCTGCAGTGCGGGTACTGCATACCGGGCATGATCATGTCGGCCAAGGCACTTCTCGTACGCAACCCAAGCCCCACGCGTGAGGAGGTTGTGGAGGCTATAAGCGGCAATCTCTGTCGGTGCACAGGTTATGCCCGTATCGTGGACGCCATCATGCAGGCGGCTGAGGCGGCCCGGGCTGCCGAGTCCTCGAAGGTGGGAGGTGAGTGACAGTGGCAGCGAAGACAAGCTACATAGGAGCCGGAGTTGTGCGCAACGACGCGCGAGAGAAGGTGACAGGGACTGCGCGATACGCGGGTGACCTCAAGTTCGACCGGATGCTATACGCGAAGCTTCTCCGAAGCAAGTATGCTCATGCCCGCCTCGTGCGCGTGGACGCATCCAAGGCCGCGAAGCTGCCCGGGGTAAAGGCGGTCGTGACAGGCAAGGACTTTCCTTATCGGATGGGCCTGTACCTTGTCGACCGAACCCCGTACGCCGTTGACAAGGTGCGATACTATGGCGAGCCGGTCGCCGGCGTGGCCGCCATCTCGCCCGAGATAGCAGAAGAGGCCCTGTCGCTGATAGAAGTCGAATACGAGGAGCTGCCGCCCGTCCTCGACGTTCTGGAGGCCATAAAGCCCGAGTCGCCTCTGGTTCATCCGAACCTTCATGAGTACGAACACGTCCCGGCGATATTCCCCGTGCCCCATACGAACATCAGCAACCACTTCAAGATCAGAAAGGGCGACGTGGAAAAGGGGTTTGCCGAGGCCGACCTCATCGTCGAGGATACGTACTACGTTCCGCAGATTCAGCACTCACCGCTCGAGCCTCATGCCGCGATCGCACTCTACGATCGAGAGGGCAAGCTGACCATCTGGGCAAGCTCCCAGTCACCCTTTGCCATGAGGAAGATACTCAGCCAGAGCCTCAAATGGCCGATGCACAAGATACGCGTCATCGGCCCGTACGTGGGCGGCGGGTTCGGGGGCAAGGCAGGCCTCAACGTGGAGGCCACCCTGGTTCCTCTGGCGATGAAGGCCAGGGGCTACCCGATGAAGCTGGTTTGCACGCGGGAGGAGGAGTTCAGGGACACGTTCGTCCGGCAGGGGATGTGGTGCCGCCTGAAAACCGGGGTGAAGCGGAACGGGCGGATCACCGCGCAGGAGTTCGAGATGTACTGGGACGGCGGCGCCTACACTGAGTACGGCGTCAACGTGACGCGGGCCGCCGGTTACAGTTCCGCCGGGGTGTACGACATCCCCAACATGAAGACCGACTCTTACTGTGTCTATACGAACAAGCCTGTCGGCGGACCCTTGCGCGGTTTCGGCCACGGCGAGAACCACTGGGCCATCGAGCAGCACATGGACCAGATCGCCCACAGGCTGGGCATGGACCCCGTGGAATTTCGGATGATTAACCTCCAGCGGGAGGGGTCCACCAATGCCACCGGCCAGGTCCTTCACAACGTGGGCATCGGCAAGTGCCTGGAGGAGACGGCGAGGCTCATAGGCTGGACGAAGGTGACAGGCCCGGGGAAGATAGAGCCCGGCACAAAAAAGGTGCGGGCGAAAGGGATCGCCTGTATGACCAAGGCCCCGGCCATGCCCAACGATGCCGCCTCGACTGCGATCGTGAAGCTCAACGACGACGGAACCGTCGTGCTGAACATATCTGCCCAGGAGCTGGGTCAAGGCGCCTTCACGGTGCTCGCGCAGATCTGCGCGGAGGAGCTTGGCGTCCGGTACGAGGACATCAGGATATACCCTGTAGACACCGACCACGGCGCGTACGAGTGGCAAACGGTGGCAAGCCGCATTACATACTCCTGCGGCCGCGCCGTGATGGAGGCCGCCCGGGATGCCAAAAGGCAGCTTATTGATCACGCGTCCAGATACTTCGGTGTCCCCGCTGAGGACGTAGATGTGGTCGATGGCGAGGTGTTCGTGAAGAGTAACCCGTCGAGGCGTGTCCCCGTGGGCACGCTTGCTCTTGGTGCCACGCTTCCGGATTTCAGCGGCTATGGTGGCCCGGTCGTCGGTCGGGGCAAGTTCATACCAGAAGGAATTGTGGCAATGGATGCCGAAACAGGCCAGAGTCCTAAACCCGTGGCGAACTGGACCTACGGGGCCCAGGCGGTCGAGATCGAACTGGACCTCGAAACTGGGAGGATCGATGTCAAGAAAGTGGCGGCTGTGTACGACGCAGGGCGCGTCATCAACCCTGTGACGGCCACATCTCAGGTTGAAGGAGGTGTTGTGCAGGGGTTAAGCATCGGGCTGTTCGAGGAGATGAAGTTTGACGAAAGGGGCAAGCTGCTGAACCCGTCCTACGTTGACTACAAAATAGCGACAGCAGCTGAAATCCCGGAGATGCTGGTAGGCTTTGTCGAGGTTCCGCAGGAAGACGGACCGTACGGAGCGAGGGGTATTGGGGAGCACGTCATGGTGCCGACGCCGCCTGCCATCGCTAATGCGCTGTTCCACGCGGTGGGCGTCCGGGTGAAGCGTCTTCCCATGACGTCGGAGAACGTTTATTGGGCCCTTAGGCAAAAGTAGGCGTTGACTCAACCACCTGGACGGAGATGGCCTGTAGCGGACAGCAGATTTGAAGGGAGGAGAGATCCGTGGCAAGCACCCAGCCGACTGTGAAGGCGCAAGTCAGGGGGCCCATAAGGCCCGGAGACCCGCTACCTTTCTCTCAGCTTCTGGTTCTCGGTCTCCAGCACACGTTCACCATGTTCGGCGCGACGGTCCTGGTGCCACTGCTCACAGGGCTTGACGTGAGCGTGGCGCTCTTTACGGCTGGCATCGGGACCCTGTGGTTCCATCTTGTGACGAAACGAAGGGTCCCGGTATTCCTTGGTTCATCATTTGCCTTCATCGCCCCCGTCGCGCTCGTGATCAAGGAGATGGGGAACTCGGCGGCGCAGGGCGGAATCATCGTAGCAGGTTTACTGTACTGTGTCCTCGCGGTGATCATATACTTCGTGGGCCCGAAGTTCATGGAATCCCTTTTGCCACCGGTTGTGACCGGGCCGATCATAATGGTCATCGGTCTAAACCTTGCCCCCGTGGCCATCGGAAGCGCCAGCAAGAACTGGATAATCGCGCTCATTGTGCTTGCGACCGTCGCTTTCGTGAACCTTTACGTAAAAGGGTTCCTGCGGCTCCTTCCGGTCATATCGGGGATAGTCGTGGGGTACATCGTCAGCCTGATATGGGGCATAGTGGACACGAGGCCCGTGGTCGAGGCAGCGTGGGTCGGGATGCCTCACTTCACGTGGCCCGTGTTCAATGCGGCGGCCATCGGGCTCATAGCCCCGGTGGCAGTAGCCACGATGGTAGAGCACGTCGGGGACGTGCTGGCTGTCGGGGCTACTGTCGAGGATGACTTCGTCAAGGATCCCGGGCTCCACCGTACGCTCATCGGCGACGGCATCGGGACTTCCCTCGCAGGCTTGTTCGGAGGCCCTGCAAACACCACGTATTCGGAGAACACCGGAGTGCTCGCCCTCACCCGGGTCTGGAAGCCCGAGGTCATGAGGGTTGCCGCGATTATGGCGATTCTGCTTGCGTTCATCGGCAAGCTGGGCGCGGCCATAAGGACCATTCCCGAGCCGGTCATCGGCGGCATCTCCATTGTGCTCTTCGGAATGATCGCCGCCATCGGCGTAAGGACCGTCGTCGAGAACCAGGTCGACATGAAGCAGCCGAGGAACCTGCTCATCGCCAGCATTATGCTGGTAGTTGGTATCGGCGGCGCTATGGTGAAGATCTGGGGGAACCTCCAGTTCGGTGGGATCGGCCTTGCGGCCATCATCGGCATCATCCTGAACCAGATCCTGCCAAGGGAGGCCGGAAAAGGCCAGGAAGGCTGAAGCCCTGTCCATCGATTCCCGCCGGTCCAGGAGCAGGTAACGTTTGCCGGCGGCGCAATGCTAACGAGGCTCAAGAGGAATTGCGTTCTTGGGGGAGCCTGGTGGCTCCCCCTGTCCATGTCCATACGCTGTGCAGATTGGCGTGGGCGCCGGGCCGACCGTGGTATGTGGTCTTGCGCCGACCGCTATCAGCCCGCTATGGGCGGTGCGAACATGAGCACGAGGGCAATGACGAGACCGTACAGCCCTGTGGTCTGCGAGATCGCCTGACCCAGGAGCATTGTTCGCGTTATCTCCATCCGCAGGTCGGGGCGCCGCCCTACGGTCTCGGCCCCCTTGCCTGCAGCGTACCCCTGGCCGATGCCAGGGCCTATTCCCGCGAGCATCGCAAGCCCGGCGCCGAGAGTGGCGGCGGCCCTCACGAGCGGTGGCCCAGGCTGGGTCGCCAGCGGGTTTGCGAAGAGGAGAAGCATGGCGACGACAAGCGAGAAGATCCCGGATGTCTCTGCCACCGCCTGTCCCAGAAGCATTATCATCGTGATGTCCGGGCGCCTTGCAGGGTTCCGCCCGACGGCGTCTGCCGCCTCGCCTGCAGCGTAACCCTGGCCGATGCCTGGCCCGAGACCGGAAGCCATCGCTATACCCGCACTTATGGCCGATGCCGCCAGCACGCCCGCCCGTGGGTGGGCCGCTGCAACCCTGATGACTTCCTGCATGTCCCGAAGGCCCAGGTGGGTCAGGACATTGAACGCTTCGAATGCGCCGAACATACCGTCCATATCAGGTCAGTCCATCGCCCTCGCAATGAAAGTCATCGTGAGCATCACGAAGATAAACGTCTGGATGACCCCCGCGAAGATGTCGAAGTACATGTGGGGGAGAACAGGCACGAGTACCGGTAGCACCGAGTACAGGAGACCCATGATGATGGCCCCCCCGAGCATGTTGCCGAAGAGGCGGAATGCCATTGAGAACGGCAGGGCGATCTCGCTTATGACGTTCAAGGGGGCGAGGAATGCCACAGGCTCGAAGAATCCTTTGAGGTACGCCACGATCCCCTTTCGCCGGATGGAGTAGTACTGGATGTTCACGAACGTGATCGTGGCGAGGGCGAGGGTGGTGTTGAGGTCAGCGGTGGGCGGTGCAACTCCGATGAGGCCCGTGAGGTTTGCGACCAGGAGGAACAGTGCGAGCGTACCTATGTACGGTATGAATCCCCTGTTCTCCCTGCCCATGGTCCCGTCCACGAGCCACTGGACAGCCTCGTACACAAGCTCAGGCACGAGGCGCTTTCCAGACGGCGGTTGCTCAGGCGGGCGAGACAGCATCAACCCCACCGCGATGCGCGACGCGACGACGAGTACGACCATGATCGCCCACGTCGTGACGAGGGTCTCGGGTATCTCGTAGCCCAGCACGCGATATGCCCTCGCGAGAAATGGCATCCGCTGTCATTGCCTCCTCTACTGGCCCCGCTTCTCGGGTGCGGGTGCCTGGCCTCCTGTGGGGCGTCCCCAATTCCCTAAGTGAGGGTGCAGAAGTGCTGCCGACCTTCGGGAGGGGTTACCGGTGGTTGCACGAGGGGTGCCAAGATCCGGCCGCCGGCCCGATGGGCCGGCTCTTGGCGAAGCGCGCCCCGCCTGGGGCGCCGCCCCCGAGTGCAACACCGGCAACCCGGCAACCACTGGAGAAGGGACGAGAACTAACGCACGAGACTGTTGAACTTCGCCAGCAGCTGCCAGTTTGGTCGAGCACGGCGACGGCTGTGGGGCGACTCAACCGAGTTGCGTTGCCATGATGTGGGAAAGGTCAACAGTCTGGCGCACCTTCATTTGGTGCCGGCGACCGGGGGCTGGCACGTGGTACGTGGCCCTCGCGGCGATTCGGGAACCCACTCATAGTATCAACCTTCACGGACTGAGCTGGACGGTGGACCCGTGACCAGCCGCTCAAAGTGGCCCCAGGATGCCCGTCAGCAGAATGATGAACTTCACCATGATCATGCCGGCTACTGTTCCCAGGAACAATCCGGCATCGCTGCGCAGCGCGGCGTACAGGACCAGTGCTGTCAGGGCGTACCTTGCCAGATACTTGAGGCCCGCCTGCGCCGGCGCGTGTATGGGCCCCGCCGTCACGGCGGCCGTGATGGCGGCGCCCAGGAGGTGGAAGCTGGCGAGGCCGAAGGCCGTCCCGGCGAGGCCGCCGAAGGCGACACGATGAAGCCCGGCTGCTGCCAGGAGGGGCGCCGCCACGGCAAGGACTATCGTCGCCCGCCTCACGATTGTGCGCTCCAGGTCACGTATGTCCTTCATCGCCGCCACTCAGCTTTCCGTGACACGTGTAGTTTCCTCATGTTCGCGCGGTTTTATGAGTGTCGCGGGCAAGGGGCGTGGCGCCGCGGTGCTCTAATCGCGGATGCAGAAATGCTCCCGACTTTGGGAGTGGTCGCCGGTAAGTCAAACAGAGAGCGCAATACCGGCAACCCACCAGATATTGGTGTACCGGGAGGAGCCAACAAATCCTCACTTAGGGTCTGAATCTCATGTCTGAGTATGGAGGGATTTCTCAGGTTGTGGAGAAAGAAGGAGACGGTTAGGACGAAGCTAGTGAGGGGGCGAGTTGCTCACATGCCGGAAATCGCATACGTGGACGGGGAGTTTATGGGGCTATCGGAGGCGCGCGTGTCCGTCGAAGACCGCGGGTTTCAGTTTGGAGATGGCGTATACGAGGTCGTGAGGTGTTACCGCGGCACGCCGTTCGCGCTCGAGGAGCACCTTGGCAGGCTGGAAAGAAGCGCGGCCGGCATCGAACTGCCGCTGCCCGAAGATGCGCGCCGGCTCGGGGAGCTTGCGGTCGAGGCCCTCCATAGAAGCGGAATCTCTGAAGCGGTCCTCTACATGCAAGTCACCCGGGGATGGGCCCCTCGTAACCACGCGTTTCCGGAGACGGTGAAGCCCACCCTTGTCATCACGGTCCGGCCCGCGAAGCCGGCCCCGCGCGACCGCACCGCTCTAGGGGTTCCGGTCATAACCGTTCCGGACGAGCGATGGCTGCGGTGCGACATCAAGTCCACGGATCTTCTGCCCAATGTCATCGCGAAAGAGAAGGCGAGGCGGGCCGGTGCGCTGGAAGCCATCATGATAAGGGACGGGGCCTATGTTACGGAAGGGGCCAGTACAAACGTGTTCGTCGTGAAGGACGGCACGATACATACAGCTCCCGAGGGGCCGCGAATCCTTTCAGGCATAACGAGGTCCATTGTGTTGCGGCTTGCGCGCGAGAAGGGTATGTTGATAGTGGAAGATTTCTTTGCGCCGGGTTTCCTGGCCGGAGCTGACGAGGTGTTTATAACCAGCACCACGCTGGAGGTCGTGCCGTGCGTGAAGGTGGACGGCCGGCCGGTGGGAGATGGGAAGCCGGGCCCGGTGACACGAGCGCTTGCGTCAGCATACTCTGCCGAGGTTGCGAGGCGCACGGGTGGAGCGCAGGTAGCGGGGTGAGAGTCCCTCCCCGGTCGGCCTGCCTGACCGGGCGTTAGGGTGCCTGAAGGTGGTGCCCCGGCTACCATGAAGCTGTGAGACGGGCAGTGACAGCCTCCGTGGGTAGTGGTCCGACCTGGCCGGCGGCGAGGTCCTCCCGACGGGCGGAGTTGAGCCTACAGCTCCCGGTAAAGCACCCACCTGCGCCTGCCGCCGCCCCGGTCCAGGTAGAATTCGAAGACCCTCCCGTCATCCGTCCGAACGCGGTAGTAATTGCGGTGGCGGCGCAGGCGCCAGTTGGCATGCTTCGGGCTCACGGTGCCGACGCCATGGTCCTGCCACGCGGCCTCGACGGAGGCTATCCGGTGCTCTTCGCCGCGCCAGATGAAGGCCGCAGGCGGGCCCGGGTGGGAATGGAATATGACGTCTATCGGCTCAGAGTAGAAGTGGGGCATGCCTCGACCCTTCTCGCCGTGCGGGCTGTCGCCTCTGCCGCGGGGCAGGCGCTAGCGAGAGTGACACGCGATGAACCGCCTGATGCTTCTATCGTACGTCCGCTCGGCAGAAGGCGGGAAAAGGCATCCCGGCAACTCCCCGCTGGCCCTGTGGAACGCTATGCACTCGCAGCACTTCCCCTTGCGGTGGCAGGGCTCGTAAGTGCACGTGCAGGTCTCGATGTTGCTTTTGACGTTACACTCCATGAGAGGCGCTCCTTTCGCTGCACCCGGTCCCTGTCTACCGGCCGTTTGCCGTGGGGCTTACTGCCGGTGGTGGTCCTCACGCGGACCCGAGTGGGTGGAGATGTATCTTAAGGTTCTTTCGACGGAAGCTCCTCGTAATCCTTCCATGGTGCCAGGAGACGGGGGGACTGAATGTGTCTAAGTATGAGGTCATCAGTTTTCTCCGTTTTCCGAGTCTTGGGTTGCCGGTGATTGCACGAGGGGTGTCAGAATCCGGCTGCCTAGCCAGACGGGCCGGATTTTGGCGAAGCGCGCCCCGCTTGAGGCGCCGTCCCCGAGTGCAACACCGGCAACCCTGCGCGGCACGTGTGCTCTCTGAAACCGGCGATTGCTTGTGGCGGTCTACTTAGGTGACCGGCCGGAAGGGGTGATGGCTGCCCGTGCCAGCCTACTCTAGCGGCAGCGTTTCGAAATCACGTGGGGTGATAATGTGATCCGGGCGATACTCTTCGACCTCGACGGTACTTTAGTTCACTACGACTTCGATACATTCGTCAAGGAGTACCTGGTAACCCTCGGTGCGAAACTGGCGAACATGGTCGAGCCGGGGCTCCTTGTGAGGCAGGTCATGAAGTCTACCGATGCCATGGTGCGAAACCTGGACCCGCGCAAAACCAACCGGGAGGTGTTCGCCGAGGATTTCTTCCCTGCCATAGGGATACCCGAGGACGTGCTCATGCCGGTGTTCGACGATTTCTACCGGAGCGATTTCCCACAGATCAAGGATCGACTGGGCATACGTGCACATCCTGCCGCCCGGCGGATGATCGAGCGCCTCATCTCCAGGGGTCTTGAGGTCGTCATAGCCACGAACCCTGTGTTCCCCCTCATCGCCATCGAAGAACGGATGAGGTGGGGAGGTCTGGAAGGGCTTCCATACCGGCTTGTGACATCGTACGAGACCATGCACTTTTGCAAGCCCAACCGCGAGTACTATGAGGAGGTCCTTGCGCTCATCGGTCGCACGCCCGAGGAGTGCTTCATGGTGGGCAACGATGTCGAGGAGGACATCATCGCGGGCACGCTAGGGATGAAAACGTACCTCGTGGAGGATTTCCTCCTCGATCGAGGCCGGGCGCAGAACCACCCTGACTTCCGGGGGACTTTCGAAGAACTTGTGGACTTCATGGAACGCGGCCCGTTCTAAGTGTGTGTTCCGAGATCGCTGCCGCCTTTCCAGCGGCTCGCGATGTTGCACTCCGGGAACGGAGCCCCAAGCAGGGGGCCTCGACGAATATCCTTTTGCTGCAAGGTCCTGTCGAACCTTCCCGTGTCCCAGAAGGAATCGCGGGGCCACATTGCGAATGTATAAGCGAACAATGCGGCAAGAGCGCTTCCGACTCCGCGTCGTGACGAGGTATCATGAGGAGAGAGAGGGGGTGAAGAAGGATGTGCGAGTCCTGCGGGTGCGGCGACTCCAAGAAGCCGGCGGCGCCAAAGCAAGAGGCTGAGAAGGACACCAAGAAGAAAGGCACTCGGTCCTGCGGCACGAAGAAGTAGCCGCTGTGAGGAGTGAATCCGGTGGCGAAACGGCTCTATCGTTCGAAAAGTGAGTGCGTAATCGGGGGCGTTGCTGGGGGGATCGCCGAGTACTTCGACATCGACCCCACGATCGTGAGGATACTGTGGGTACTTCTTGCGCTCGCCGACGGCATCGGCGTGCTCGCGTACATCATTGCCTGGATAATCATCCCGGCGAACCCGTACGCGGAGTCGAGCGAGAGGTTCGAGAAAACCGAAGGTATCCGGCAGGAAGTCATAGACAGGGCGAAAGAGGTGGAGGCCAGACTGAAGGGAGAAGCGCAGCCTGCCAGCCCCCCACCGGGCGAGGGGGCCCCGACGGGGACAGGCCGCGCACGTCGAGATGACAGCGGCGCAAGGATCATAGGTATCGCCCTTGTGTGCGTGGGGGCGCTTTTCCTCGCCCGGAATTTCTGGCCCTGGCTGAATCTCGGCGCGCTGTGGCCCGTCGCCCTCGTCATCGCCGGCATCGTTTTGCTGGCAAGTGGCCTCGGCGGGCGGAAGTGAGCCTGCGTCTTGCGGTGCCTTGTGGCGAACATGCGATTGCGGAGGGGGTTTCAGTATGTCGGCGCTCAACCTGAAGCCTGACGAGTCCGGCGTGGAACGGGACCTGGACGCGCGCTGGTTCGGGCCCGTGCGACCGGAACCCCCGGGCGCTCGTGACCTGATCGCAGCTTCCTGGGAGCGCTGCCGCGCCCTCGGAGTCGACCCGGAAGGCGGCATGAGCACCGTCGTGCTGTCGCCCGAGGAGCTTGCGGAGAGAAGGGCTGCAAGCTCGCGGCTCCTGAAGGTGGCCGAGCCGCTCATGTCCAGCCTCTATGAGCTCGTCGCAGGCTCGGGCTACGTGATAGTGCTCGTGGATGCCGACGGGTATGTGCTTTCCGCCACCGGCGACCCAGGCGTGCTGGAATCGGCCCGGAGCGTGAATTTCGTGCCTGGCGTCAGGTGGACGGAGAAGCTGGTCGGCACCACTGCCATCGGGATCGCGCTTGCCAGCGGGCGCCCTGCCCAAGTGGCCGGGGCAGAGCATTTCTGCCGAGTTCACAGGGCGTGGACCTGCTCCGCAGCGCCCATACGGGACCCGGCCGGAGGCGTCATAGGCGCTCTCAATGTCTCAGGGCTCGGCGCGAAGCCGCACCGTCACACGCTGGGAATGGTGGTTGCCACGGCGAGGGCCATCGAAAACCAGCTCGGGGTGGAGAAGGCCCTTGCTGACCTCGCGCTTGCCTCCAAGTATCAGGCCGCGATAGTTGAGCACATCTCCGACGGGCTCCTCACCGTTGATGCTGAGGGGTACGTGACCTACATGAACTCGGCGGGCGGCAGGATACTCGGGGTTGACCATAAGGCCGTCGTGGGGCAGCATGTGAGCGACATCGTGGACTTCCGTCCCGTCGTGCTGAATGTGATCAAGACGGGCGAAGGATATATCGATCGTGAGTTCGTGGTGAACAGCAAGCGCGGTGCTCTTCACTTCATAAAGTCGGCGGTCCCCATTCGCGATGAGCGCGGCGAGCTTACCGGGGTCGTGGACGTGTTCAGGGAGATCCGCAGGGTGCGTCGGCTCGTCCATTACATGGTCGGGGCCTTCGCAAACTTCACGTTCGACGACATCATCGGGGATGCCCCTACCATGCGTGAGGCCAGACGGCTTGCGGAGATGGCCGCAAAGACCTCCTCGAACGTGCTCATCCAGGGGGAAAGCGGCACTGGCAAGGAAATGTTCGCGCAGGCCATCCACAATGCGAGCGCGGTGAAAGACGGCCCGTTTGTGGCCATCAACTGTGCGGCCATACCCCGCGAGCTTGTCGAGAGCGAGCTTTTCGGCTACGAGAAAGGGGCCTTCACCGGGGCGAGGGCGTCCGGGCACCCGGGCAAGTTCGAGCTTGCCTCAGGCGGGACGCTTCTCCTGGACGAGATAGGCGAGATGTCCCTCGACGTGCAGGCCAAGCTCCTGCGCGTGCTTCAGGAGCGGCGCATCACCCGGGTGGGCGGGGATGTCGTGCTGCCGGTTGACGCCAGGGTCATAGCCGCGAGCAACAGGGATCTCGCCCGCGACGTGGCCGACGGCAACTTCAGGCAGGACCTGTACTACCGTCTCAACGTGTTCACCATCACCGTCCCCCCGCTCAGGGAGAGGAAGAGCGACATTCCCATCCTTGTCCGGCACTTCCTCAAGAAGGTCGGGCGGAAACTGGGCAAGGAGTCGGTGGAGGTAACCCCGCAGGTCATGAATGTGCTCATCAGGCATGATTGGCCCGGCAACGTGCGCGAGCTCGAGAACGTCGTCGAGAGGGCGCTCGCAGTTGTTCCGGGCGATACCGTGGATGTTGAGCATCTGCCCGGTTACCTGAGACAGCGACATGGCGTACGTCAGGGTGCGCAGCCTCAGGCGCTCCCGAGCTCAGCTGCGGAGGCGGAGGTGTGGTCGCTTGCTGAGGCCGAACGGCACGCCATCGCGGCGGCGCTCGCAGCCTCCGGTGGGAACGTGTCTCGCGCGGCGAAGGTCCTCGGTATCAGCAGGAATACCCTTTACTGCAAGATGAGGAAGTTCGGCATTGCTGCGGGTGGCTCGACAGGGGCGACCGGACTCGAGACTGCGGGGGCGTCCTGATCCAGGACAGTGTGCAGAATCAGGACAGGCGCAGACCTGGCGATCCTGCACGGAAGATGGCGCGCGCTGTCCTGAATGTGAACATGGCATGAAGGGGCGAGGTTCCACCTCGCTCCTTCTTTAGTGCGTCAATCCCAGATGCGGTGCGGTGTTTCCGCCATCTTTCGGCGCGGGAGCGGCTGGCAAAGATCTTGCACTGACCGTTGCGTGAGCCGGCACGATCCCACGAGCCCGGCGAGAGGAGAGTTGACGACAGGAGGGAGCAAGTTGCCAGACCGCGACACACTTGTCCATATTTATACCACGATGGTGAGGATCAGGGCGTTCGAGGAAAAGGTGGAGGAGCTTTTCCTCGCCGGGAAGATTCCGGGGTTCGTCCACCTGTACATTGGTGAGGAGGCGGTCGCTTCGGGCGTGTGTGCCCCGCTTGACCGCTCCGATTACATCGTGAGCACGCACAGGGGCCATGGGCATTGCATCGCAAAGGGAGCGAGCCCGCGCCGGATGATGGCGGAGATCCTGGGAAAGAGCACCGGATATTGCAAGGGCAAAGGCGGGAGCATGCACATCGCCGATTTCTCTGTAGGCATGCTCGGCGCGAATGGGGTGGTGGGAGGAGGGTTCAACATCGCCGTCGGCGCGGCGCTTTCCGCGAAGATGAGGCGCTCAGGCCAGGTGGCGGTGTGCTTTTTCGGCGATGGGGCCTCGAACCGCGGCACGTTCCATGAGGCCCTGAACATGGCGAGCGTGTTCCAGCTTCCGTGCGTCTTCGTCTGCGAGCACAACCAGTACGCGTCGACGACTCCCGCAGCTTACTCCGTGTCCGTGAGGGACGTGGCCGACCGTGCCGTGGGCTACGGCATCCCCGGCGTGACCGTTGACGGGAACGACGTCCTCGCGGTGTACGAGGCTGCCCGCGAGGCGATAGATCGGGCCCGGCGGGGAGGCGGGCCTACCCTTCTGGAGGCGAAAACCTACCGTATCAAGGGACACTTCGTCGGAGACCCCGAAAAGTACCGCGATCGCTCTGAGGTCGAGAGGTGGAAAGCGAAATGTCCCATCCTGCGCTTCGAGGACCGGCTGCGGGCTGAAGGGGTTCTCGCCGACGCCGAGATGGAGGCGATCAAAGCCGCGGCGCGCCGGGAGATCCTTGAGGCAGTCAGCTTCGCAGAGGAAAGCCCATACCCCGACCCTGACGACGCCTTTTCGGACCTGTACGTGTCAGACGCACAAGGGGAGGGATGCGGGAGATGAGGGAGATAACGTTCTCTCAGGCGACGCTCGAGGCCATGGCCGAGGAGATGAGGCGCGACCCAACCGTGTTCGTGCTCGGCGAGGACATAGCTCGGCAGGGAGGCATATTCGGCCAGTTCAAAGGGCTTCCCAATGAGTTCGGATATGAGAGGGTGCTGGACACGCCGATATCCGAAACCGCAATAGTGGGCTCGGCTGTTGGGGCTGCGCTCACGGGGATGAGGCCCGTCGCGGACATGCATTTTGCAGATTTTGTCACATGCGCGATGGATGAGATCGCGAACCAGGCGGCGAAGATCCAATACATGTTCGGTGGACAGGCCCGGTTGCCCCTCGTGGTGAGGGCGCCTGACGGGGTCATCAAGTCCGCGGCAGCCCAGCACTCGCAGAGCCTGGAGGCGTGGTTTGTGCATGTGCCGGGTCTCAAGATTGTGATCCCGTCCACGCCGTACGATGCAAAGGGGCTTCTGAAGGCCGCGATAAGGGACGACAACCCAGTGCTTTACTTCGAGCACAAGGCCCTCTTCGCCATGAAAGGCCCCGTGCCCGAGGAAGAGTACATTGTTCCCATAGGCAAAGCCGATGTCAAGAGGCCCGGGAGGGACGTGACGTGCGTCACGTACTCGATCATGGTCCACAGGGCGCTGGAGGGCGCGGAGGATCTCGCCAGGGACGGGATCGAGGTCGAGGTGGTCGACCTGCGTACTCTCGTCCCGATGGACATCGATACGGTCCTTCAGTCGGTGAGGAAAACGAAGAAGGTGGTGGTGGCCCACGAGGCCTGCCGTCGCGGTGGGGCCGGAGCGGAGATCGCCGCAACGATCGCAGAAGAAGCGTTCGATTACCTTGATGCGCCGGTTGTCCGGGTCGGAACCCTTGACGTCCCGATCCCGTTCAGCCCGCCCCTGGAGGCGCGCGTGGTGCCTCGGAAGAAAGAGATAGTGGAAGCGGTGCGGAAGATCGTCTAGCATCGAAAATGGCGGACGCGGCTGAAGTCACCTACCCAGAATCGCTTCGAAAACCGTCAGAGACGAGGAGGTGATGCGCCCGGGAATGCCGGGTGCACGTCGATGAGAAGAGTTATAATCCTTGCTGCGGTGATGCTGACCCTGTTCGCGCTCATCACATCGGGGGCGAGCGTAGCCGCGAAGCTGAAAGCCGAGTATAAGCTTACCACCAACGTGGCCAACGAGACAGCATGGGGCAGAGGAGCGGTGAAGTTTGCCGAGCTTGCAAAGGAGTATACCGGCGGAAAGGTCAACATCAAGGTGTATCCCAACGCGGTTCTGGTGGGCGGCGATCAGATGCGACAGGCAGAGATGGTGCAGAGCGGCGCCATCGACTTCATGCTCAACTCGACCATCAACATCTCGCCGATGATCAGCGAGTTCAACGTGTTCGCCCTCCCGTTCCTCTTTCCGAGCTATGAGGCGGTGGACGCGGCGGTGAACTCGCCCGCCGGCGACAAGCTCTTCAAGGTCCTCGAGAAGTACAACATGGTCGGCCTGGGGTGGGGCGAGAACGGGTTCCGCGAACTCACCAACAACGTGAGGCCCATCACTTCGCCAGATGACATGAAGGGCCTCAAGATCAGGGTGACCGTCCCGATATACGTCGACATCATGCGGGCACTCGGCGCGAACCCTGTCGCCATGAACTGGGGTGAGGTCTTCACCTCGTTGCAGCAGAGGGTCATCGACGGCCAGGAGAACCCGGTGGTCGGGATCATAATCCCCACAAAGGTCTACGAGGTACAGAAATACCTCACGAACTGGCACTACTCATATGACGCGCTCGTGCTCGCTGTGAACAAGAATGTGTGGCAAAGCTTCCCAGCGGACATCCAGGAGCAGCTCCGGCGGGCGGCGGCCGACGCCATGAAGTGGCAGGTCGGCATAAGCAGGCAGGGCCTCAAGGAGGGCAACGACTTCCTGAGGTCGAAGGGCATGGTCGTGACCGACCTCACCCCCGAGCAGCTTGCCGCCTTCCGCGAGAAGACGAAACCCGTTTATGACAAGTGGGCAGAGAAGGTTGGCCTTGACATCGTGAAAGCTTTCGAGGAAGCGGTCGCGAGCGTAAAGTGACGAGCACCCCATGCGCCGTGCGCGGGCGCCCGCACGAAGGGCGCCCGCGCGACATGGAGAGGGGAGGGAGGACGTTGCTCAAGTTTCTTGACAAATTCGAAGAGTACACGTGCGCAGCTATGCTCCTTTTCATGGCGCTCCTTGCCTTTGCAAACGTCATCGTGAGATACCTCACGACGATGTCGTTCGCGTTCTCCGAAGAGCTATTGGTCAACCTCTTCGTGTGGATTACCATGCTTGGCGCGGCCATAGGCATGCGCAAGGGCGCGCACCTCAGCATGACCATGGCTGCGAACGCCCTGCCGAGGAGATACCAGAAAGTCATCGCTGTCATCTCCATGGTATGTGGCGGCGGGCTTTTCGCGCTGCTCTTCGCACACGGGGTGAACCTCGTGGTTTCTGAGTACCGATCCCAGATGACGACCTACTCGATGGGCCTTCCTATGTGGTGGTTCGGGCTCGCGGTGCCGGTTGGCAGCGCCCTGCTGATCATCAGGGTGGTCCAGGCCGGCCTCACCGAGATACGGGAACTCGGCCGCAGGGGAGGCGACGGGCGGAGGAAGGCCGCCGGGAAGGCGTGAGCGGGTTGTCGCCCGGGGTGGGGCTGCGCCGCCCGGGACGGCGGACGCGGGCGGCTACGCCGGACGAGTTGAAGGAATAGCGGGGGTGATGTCGTGGCAGCGATAGATCCAGGAATCGTCCTTCTGGGCCTCTTTCTCATCCTTCTGGTGGCCAGGGTGCCCGTAGCGGTGGCACTCGGGATCGCGGGCATGGCCGTGGTCTACCTCAGTGGGCTCGGCTCCGCAATGTTCGCGCCGGTGTTCTTCGCAAACATCTCGAAATTCTCCCTCCTCGCCATCCCGTTTTTCATCCTGGCCGGGGTCATAATGGGGAGGGCGAAGATATCCGATAAGATAATCCGCCTGATCTCCCTGATCGTGGGTCCCATCAGGGGCGGGCTTGCTGTGGTCACGGTCATAACCGCCCTTTTCTGGGGTGCTGTGTCTGGCTCGGGACCTGCGACCGTGGCGGCGCTGGGGACGATCCTCATCCCCGGGATGGTGAGAGAGGGATACGATAAAGGTTTCGCGGCCGCCCTCATGTCGGCGTCGGCGGGGCTCGCGATAATCATCCCGCCGAGCATCGCCTTCATCGTGTACGGTGTGATCACCGGGGCGTCCATAGGCAAACTGTTCATCGCAGGGATAGTGCCCGGGATCGTGGTGGGCGTGTTCCTGATAATCGCGGCGTTTCTCATCTCGGTTGCCCGCGATTACCGGGGCGGCGCCTTCGGGAAGCTGGCCGAGGTCTGGCGTGCGTTCAAAGAAGCGTTCTGGGGGCTTATCGCGCCCCTCATAATCCTGGGCGGGATATACGGTGGCATCTTCACGCCGACTGAGGCAGCGGCGGTCGCAGTCGTATACGGACTCTTCGTGGGGTTCGTCATATACCGCACGCTTACCTTGAAGGACCTCTATGAATTGCTCGTTGAGGCGTGCGTGTCGTCCGCTGTGGTCATGCTCGTCGTCTCGCTCGCGGGGATCTTCGGATGGGCCATGACGACGCTCGGGGTGGTGGAGAAGGTATCGCAGGCGGCGATTGCCATAAGCTCCAATCAGTATCTTGTGCTCCTCATCATCAACGTCGTTCTCCTTATCGCCGGGATGCTGCTCGATGCCATCTCCATCTACTATATACTCACGCCGCTCCTCATGCCCATCATGGCGCACTTCGGGTGGGACCCGATCTGGTTCGGTATTCTCATGTGTGTGAACCTGGCGGTCGGACAGGTCACGCCGCCGGTCGCTGTGAACCTGTACGTGGGTGCCAACATCGCGGGGATCTCCATGGACGAGATCTCGCGGGCAGTGGTGCCGTTTGTGATCGCGGCGATCGTGGCACTCCTTATCATCACGTACGTTCCGGTGCTATCGACGTGGCTTCCGGGCCTTCTTATGCACTGAGTGAGAGTGCAGAAATGTTCCCGACTCTTGGGAGGGGTTGCCGGTGTTACACTCTCTCTTTGAGTCACCGGGAAACCCCAGATGTTGGCAAAGTGGGAGGAACTAACGAACCCGCACTTAGGTCGGAGAGTGGCCCGGGCACCCGGGCTCTGCTGGACGGGACAGGAGGATATCGCTCATGCTGCAGGATATCGTCATGCCGAAACTGGGCCTCACGATGAGCGAGGGGACTCTCGCCAGGTGGATCGTGTCAAAGGGCGAGCCGTACAGGAAAGGAGACCCGCTCTTCGAGGCCGTCACCGACAAGATCACCTTCGCCGTTGAAGCTCAGACGGATGGGAGGATTGCGGAGATCCTCGTAAACGAGGGGGAGACCGTTCCCGTTGGGGCGGTGGTGGCGCGTGCCGAGGTGACAGCCGAGGCTGGTGCACCAGGGCAGGCAGGCGGGGGCGAAGGCCCCCGGCAAGAGCCCGAACATGGACAAGAGGAGAATCAGGGGCCGGCGCAGCCCCAGGGGGCGGCAGGGTCGGACAGGGCGTCGGCGTCCGCGATCGGAGGTCCTCGCGGCGAAGGAGTGACGCCGCCCTGCGGGCGGCCCGAGGCACCGGGGGCGGCAGGTGACGTCGTCCGTGCCTCGCCAGCAGCAAAGAAGCTTGCCCGGGAACACAACGTGGACCTCGCGAAGGTCCCAGGAACGGGCCCGGGCGGACGCGTGGTGGAGGGAGACGTGCGCGCCTTCCTCGACAGGATGCTCGGGGCGGCGGCGGATATCATTGCCAGGGCCACAGGGGAGCGTGGCGCAGGAGAGCCTCATGCTGGTCCTCTGGGGACCGCCCCTTCGGGGACGAGCGTCCCGTATACAGCTATCGGAAGGACCTCTGCCGAGAGAACCAGCATGAGCTTTCGGACGGCACCACATTTCTACATATCCATGGACGTGGACGCGACGGCGCTCCTTGCATTCAGGGAGAGGATCCTTGGGGATGTTTCCTGTGGCGAAACAGGTGAGACCGTCCGGCCCTCCATCAACGACATCCTCGTCAAGGCGGTGGCGAGGGCCCTCGCCGAGCATCGCCACGCCAACGCGTCGGCGGCTGACGACGGGGTCGTCATCTACCAGGAAATCAATATTGGCGTGGCTGTCGCGACAGAACAGGGCCTCGTGGTGCCCGTCGTCCATGACGCAGACAGCAAGACGCTTTTTGAGATTGCCCGGGAGACAAAGGAGCTTGCGGGCCGCGCCAGGGAGGGCCGCCTCGAGCCGGAGAATGTCGCGGGTGGTACCTTCACCATATCCAACCTCGGCATGTTCGGCGTGGACGAGCTGTGCGCGATAATCAACCCGCCACAGGCTGCGATCCTCGGGGTGGGCGCCGTCCGGGAGCGGCCCGTTGTGAAGGGAAGCACCGTGGTCCCGGGCATGGTGATGAGGCTGACCCTCTCCGCCGACCATCGCGTGCTTGACGGGGCAAGCGCCGCGAAGTTCCTGGGACGGGTGAAGGAGATCATCGAGTCGCTTGATCCTGACACTGGCATCTAACTCTTTCTTTGAGTCACCGGCAACCCTCCACAAAGTCGGAAGCATTTCTGCACCCCCACCTAGAGGGTATTTGACGCGGCGGGGTTTTCGGCTCATGAAGCAGCGGGCGGGGCACCTTGAGAAAGAGCGGACGGGCAGATGCCCGGGCCGCTTTTTTGCGCTTATGGTAGGAATGTCTTGCTTCGTGTAGAATTAGTAGACCCGCAGTTTTCGTGGTGGGGAGCACCGGGCGGCGCGGAGCCGGCGCCAGGTGGACAGGCCAAAGTGCCCGCCGCAGGTGAGGACCGGGCGGGGCGGGTGCAGTCTGGAGAATGCAGGGGGTTGGCGGGTTGCGGGTTAAGGTTATCGTGAATCCTATGGCAGGGCGAGGCCGCGCGGCGAGGGCCATTCCGGTCATCTGCCGCGCGCTAGAGAAGGGCAAGGCGGACTACGACATCTACGTGACCCGGGGGCCTGGCGACGCCATAACAGCGGCTAGCAGGGCGGTAGACGAAGGGTACGAGGTGATCGCGGCGGCGGGAGGTGATGGCACCACAAACGAGGTCGCCAACGGCATAGCCGGGCGAGAGGCGGCTCTTGGAGTCATCCCGTGCGGCAGCGGGAACGATATGGCCATCAGCCTGGGGATCCCCAAGGATGTCGAGCAGGCGTGCCGCGTCCTTCTAAGTGGCAAGATGCGCAAGCGCGACCTCGGGCGCGTCATCGACAGGTACTTCGTCAACGCCGTCGGAGTCGGGTTCGACGCCACCGTCGCCAGGGTGGCCAGCAATGACTTGAGGTGGCTTCCGGTGCGCGGGGCGCCTCTCTACGTTATCGCCGTCCTGAAGACGCTGGCGGACTACAAAGCGTGCGAGATGCTTTTGACAGTGGACGAGAAGGTGATGACGGTGCGGCCGCTTCTTGTGGCGGTCGGCATCGGCAGGACGTATGCCGGGGGCATGAAGATCGTGCCTTATGCGGAGCCTGACGACGGGCTGTACGACATATGCGTTGTCGAGTCCATGGGGAGCTTGGAGACGCTATACAACCTTCCGAAGGTCTTCACGGGATCTCACACTAAGATGGAAAAGGCCACCATGCTGCGCGGGCGGTACGTATCCATCCGCTCGTCTGCCCCCGTGCCGCTCCATATGGACGGCGAGGCGTTCGTGACCGAATCGATGGAGTTCACTCTTATTCCTGGGGGGCTTCGGGCAATATATCCGTGAGTGTTATGAGCGAAGCTGTTGCCCTGGTATCCCTGGGATGCGCAAAAAACCTGGTGGACTCCGAGGTGATGGCGGGCCTCCTCACTGCGGCGGGCTACCGGATGACGTCGTTCCCGGGGGACGCCGACGTCATTGTCGTGAACACCTGCGCCTTCATAGGTGAGGCGCAACAGGAGGCGGTCGACACCATACTTGACCTCGCGAAACACAAGGAAGCGGGGCGGTGCCGCGCGCTAGTGGTTACGGGGTGTCTCGCCCAGAGGTTCGCGTCCGAGCTCCTCGCGGAGATACCTGAGATTGACGCCGTGGTCGGCACGGGCGACTTTCCCCTGATCGCCGATGTGGTCAGGAGGGCCCTTTCGGGCGAGCGGGTCAGGCTTGTCGGCACCCCCTGCTACCTGTATGACGAGAACGCCCCACGCATCCTCTCAACCCCGCCTTATGTGGCCTACGTCAAGATCGCAGAGGGCTGCAGCAACCAGTGTTCGTACTGTGTGATCCCGGACCTTCGTGGGCCCTATCGGTCGAGACCCATGGAGTCCATCATCGCCGAGGTCCGGAAGCTTGCGCGTGGCGGGGCGAAGGAACTCATCCTGATTGCCCAAGACACCACGAGGTACGGAGAGGACATCTATGGGCACCCGTCCCTCGCAAGGCTGCTTCGGGAGGTCTGCAAGGTCGATGGCCCGAGGTGGGTGCGGGTCCTATACATGTACCCGACGAGGGTAACTGGCGAGCTTATCGAGGTCATGGCCTCCGAGCCTAAGATCTGCAAGTATGTTGACCTGCCTCTTCAGCACGCCGATGACGACATCCTCCGGGCTATGAACCGCCGGGGGACTTCGGACGACGCGCGCGAGATCATCGCGAGGTTCCGGCAAGCGATGCCCGACGTCACCATAAGGAGCACGTTCATCGTGGGGTTTCCGGGGGAAACCGATGAGAAGTTCGGGCGGCTTCTCGACTTTCTGAAGGAAGTCCGCCTCGACAGGGTCGGGGTGTTCGCCTACTCCCCGCAGCCGGGCACGCCGGCGGCGAGGCTGCATGGCCGGGTGCCCGCACGGGTGAAGGAGAGACGGCGGCGCGAGGCCATGGAGGTGCAGAAGACCATCTCCCGCGAGAAGAACGAGGCCAGGGTGGGTAAGGTGTTCGATGTGCTCATCGAGGGGCGTTCGGAGGAGAGCGATCTTGTCACAGTGGGTCGCTCCCAGGCGGAGGCGCCGGAGATAGACGGTCTCATTTACATCGGCAACGAGCACCCGGCACCGGGGGAGTTCCGGCGTGTGAGAATAGTTGACGCGGGCGACTACGATCTTGTGGGCGAGACTTTAGCGCCTGGTGCCGGTGAAGCAGGAGATGCCCGGGTCCCGTAGAAGTAAGCTATGCGGTTTGCGTTTCAGGTGGTCCAGGAATGCTGTAAGAAATCCTGACACGGCTGCGACGACAGACGGATGAACGGCCGGTCCCGGGCAGCGAGGCCGGCCGGGTTTGTGCAAAAAAGTGCAATCTTTCTCTGCGACCATGCAGAGGGTTGCACATGTGACCGCTGTCCGACCGTGGAGTTCACCGGGGAGAATGGGAATATGGGCGTAGAGCTGCGGTGCACGCGGGCGCCGTGCCATTGCCGCGCAAATGGCCGACGATGTGATGTTGGCACGCAGTTTGCGATGCAGGGTGTTGTCAGGATCTCTCACGTCATCCAGCACGCAAGAGAGGAGAGGAATGCAAAATGAGCGGGGAGACGAGGCCGAAGAGCGCCTACGAGATCGCCCTACAGCAGTATGACGCCGTCGCGGAGAAACTGGATATCGACCCGGGAATACGTGAACTATTACGCCATCCCAAGACAGCTCTTGAGGTGGCGTTTCCTGTCAAGATGGACGACGGCACGGTGAAGGTCATAACGGGCTACCGGGTCATCCACAACACCGCGAGGGGCCCGGGCAAAGGCGGCATTAGGTACCACCCTGGCGTGACTTTCGACGAGGTCAAAGCGCTCGCAATGTGGATGACCTGGAAGTGCGCAGTGGTCGGCATCCCGTTCGGCGGTGCAAAAGGCGGCGTGGTGTGCAACCCCAAAGAGATGTCCCAGGGCGAGATTGAGAGGCTCACCAGGCGCTTTACGACCGAGATCAGCAGCATCATAGGGCCGTATACAGATATCCCGGCGCCGGACGTCTACACTAACGCCCAGGTCATGGCGTGGATCATGGACACCTACAGCATCCACAAGGGCAAGTTCGTGCCTGGCGTGGTGACCGGCAAGCCCATCGAGCTGGGCGGGTCGCTGGGGCGCAATGAAGCCACTGCAAGGGGCTGCGTGTTCACCATAAGGCAGGCTGCAAAGCATCTCGGAATCCCCATGGATCGTCTGCGCGTTGCCATCCAGGGCTACGGCAACGCCGGTTCCATAGCTGCATCTCTCCTCCATGCAGACGGCTGCAAGATCATTGCCGTATCCGACTCCAAGGGCGGTGCGTACAGCGACAAAGGTCTTGACCCGGCAAAGGTTCTCGCCCACAAGAAGCTCACGGGTTCCGTGGTGGAGGCCGAGGGAACGGAGTTCATCTCCAACGCGGACTTGCTTGAACTCGACTGCGACGTGCTTGTGCCGGCCGCCCTCGAGAACCAGATAACGGCCGACAATGCGCCGCATGTGCGGGCCAGGGTTGTGGCCGAGGCGGCGAACGGGCCGACGACTCCCGAGGCGGATGACATCCTTTTCGATAAGGGCGTCATGGTCATCCCCGACATCCTGGCGAACGCGGGCGGCGTGACCGTTTCCTACTTCGAGTGGGTGCAGAACCTCATGGTCTACTATTGGACGGAAGAGGAAGTCAACAGGAAGCTGGAACAGATTATGAATCACAGCTTCGAAGCGGTGCTCGACATGGCGCAGAAGAGGAAGGTCCACATGAGGAACGCCGCCTATATGCTTGCGATCTCAAGGGTGGCGGAGGCCGTGAAGCTGAGAGGCATCTATCCGTGACCCGGAGGGAAGCAGCCTCGCCACATAAGGGTCCTGGGGCCGCGCGACAGTGCCGGAAGACCAGGCCGGGACCGGTTGCAGGCCCGACCCGCCTCACCTGGCGGCAGGTTGAGGCGGGTCTTTCCGTACCTGGAGGCGCTATGGCAACGATTTTTGACGCAGGGAAGGAGGAACGGGGGGAAGCGTAGAATTTATATTTTCTGGGAACGTGGCTGGCATAACCAGCGCAGCCCGGAGACGTTTTCCCGTGGTCCCGTTATCCCGGCTTGAAGGGAGGGATGCGGTGGGCAGTTCCCTCTTCGACTAGCGTTCGCGTAGCTTCTTGAATGCGAAAGGAGGCGCTTTCAGTATGTCCAGGAGGACCACCTGGATCGTGGTGGTTGCGGTGATCGTGGTGCTTGCTGCGGTTTACGTGGCAGTTCGCGGGCTTCCCACGGCGAAGCAGGCCGAGGAGGCCCAGCAGGCATTCAAGGCCGGCATGGTGACCGACATCGGGGGCCTTGGAGACCAGTCATTCAACGACGCGGCTTATCGGGGCCTGGAGAGAGCCAAGAATGAGCTCGGCGCCGAGATAAACGTGGTCGAGTCCAAGAAAATGGACGACTACGAACCCAACCTCCGCAGCCTCGCAGACCAGGAGTACGACATAACCTGGGCCATCGGCTTCCTGATGACCGATGCCCTGAACAACGTGGCGCCGCAGTATCCTGAGTTAAAGTTCGGTATAATCGACAGCGTGGTGGAGCAGCCGAACGTCGCTTCCGTCACCTTCAAGGAACAGGAGGGCTCCTACCTCCTCGGGATAATCGCAGCAAGCATGACGAAGACGGGTACCGTCGGGTTTGTGGGCGGTATGGATGTGCCTGTCATTGAGAGGTTTGAGGTAGGTTATGTGGCCGGAGTGCGCACTGTGAACCCTGACGTAAAGGTGCTCATCGGCTACACCGGGAAGTTCGACGACCCGGCCAAGGGCAAGGAGGTGGCCCTCGCGCAGTTCAGCCAGGGTGCAGACATCGTGTACCACGCGTCCGGCGCGTGCGGCATAGGCGTCATCGAAGCTGCGAAGGAGAAGGGCCAGGGGTTCTGGGCCATGGGTGTGGACTCCTGTCAGCATCACCTCGCGCCCGACAACGTCATGTCGTGCATGATGAAGCGCGTCGACGTGGCGGTTTACGATGTTACGTCGAAGGTGAAGGACGGTACCTTCGAAGCAACCCACTACGTGTACGGCCTCGCGGAAGACGGTGTCGGCCCATGCGACGAGACCTCGAAGCACGTGCCGCAGGAGGTCCTGGACAAGGTCAACGCCTACAAGGAGAAGATCGTTGCCGGGGAACTCGTCATCCCCGCCACCAGGGTCGAACTTGAGACATTCACGCCGCCTGCTCTGTAAGCCGCGGGGCGGCGAAGATACGGGAGTGTGACGTGGTCCCCAATGAGCGGGGCCCGGCAGGAAGGTGCCAGGTGCCGGCTCGCGCAAGCGGCGGCCCCTGGCACCTTTGGAAAAGGGGGTATGTTCGCTGTCAGCGCGTGAGAGGGCTCCCGTGGTTGAGATGCGCGGTATCACCGTGACGTTCCCGGGGGTTGTCGCAAACGACAATGTCAGCATCGACGTGTACCCGGGGGAGATCCTGGCGCTTCTGGGCGAGAACGGCGCTGGAAAGACAACTCTTATGAACGTCCTTTACGGGCTTTACAGGCCTGACCGGGGCGAGATCCGGGTCCGGGGCAAGCCCGTGAGCATCCGGGACCCCAACGACGCCATCAGGCTTGGCCTCGGCATGGTACACCAGCACTTCATGCTGATACCGCCCTTTACCGTGGCTGAGAACATAGTGCTCGGCACGGAGCCTGTGGGCGCGGGCGGGGTCCTTGACATGGCCCGCGCGGTGCGGGACGTGAAGGATCTTTCGGCAAAGTATGGGCTTGCGGTCGACCCAGGTGCTAGAGTTGAGAACATATCCGTCGGGATGCAGCAACGAGTGGAGATCCTTAAGGCACTGTACCGCGGCGCGGAGGTCCTCATCCTTGACGAACCCACCGCGGTCCTCACGCCGCAAGAGGTGGACGAACTCGCAGGGATCATGCGCAACCTCGCAAGCCAGGGAAAGGCCATAATATTCATCACCCACAAGCTCAAAGAGGTCATGGCCATAAGCGACCGGGTGACGGTCCTTCGAAGGGGCAAGGTCGTGGGCACGGTTCCCACACGCGAGACGACGCCCGAGGACCTCGCGCGGATGATGGTGGGCCGCGACGTGGTCCTTTCGGTGGAAAAGGGGCCAGCCAGGACCGGGGATGTGGTCCTCCGGGTTGAGGACATCCACGTGAAGAGCGCACGGGGCTTGCCTGCCCTGAGGGGCGTCTCCTTCGAGGTGAGGGCGGGTGAGATCGTAGGCATCGCAGGCATAGAGGGGAACGGCCAGAGTGAGCTGGTGGAGGCGCTGACGGGCCTCCGCAAGGTGAGCTCGGGCCGCATCTCCGTGGGTGGCATCGACATTACGAACAGGCCTCCCCGCGATGTGATCACGAAGGGCGTGGGTCATATCCCCGAGGACCGCCAGCGGCGTGGCCTCGTCCTCAACTTCTCTATCGCCGAGAACCTCATTCTTGAGCGATACCACAGACCGCCGTTTGCGCGCGGGATCAACCTGGATTTCCGGGCGGTGCGGGGTTACGCGCGCAAGCTCATTTCGGAGTTCGACGTTCGTACCCCGAGCGAGAACGTGCGGGTTGGGGCCCTCTCCGGCGGGAACCAGCAGAAGGTGGTAGTGGCAAGGGAGCTTTCTCTGGGGCCTCGACTTCTCATCGCGTCCCAGCCCACTAGGGGCCTCGACGTCGGGGCGATAGAGTTTGTGCACAGGAGGCTTGTGTCCCAGCGCGACGAAGGCAAGGCCATACTCCTTGTGTCGCTGGAGCTTGACGAGATCATGTCGCTTTCGGATAGGATCCTGGTGCTCTACGAGGGGCGGATAGTGGGCAGCATGAAAGCTGAGGAAGCCACGGAACAGGAGATAGGGTTCCTGATGGCTGGTGGTCGCCGTGGGCCTGCTGCCGATGCCGAAATGGAAGCGCAGGCGGGGATGAGAGCGGGAGGTGAGCGCGATGCCAAAGTCGGGGCAGGGCACGAAGGGGCCCATGGAACGGCGCACCTTGTTGCAACGTGAAGAGACGAGGGAGCTTTTCATCCCGGTCGTGGCGGTGGCGCTCGCGCTCGTGCTCGGGGCCGTCCTGGTGAAGCTGGGCGGCAAGAGCCCTGTGGCTGCATACAGCGCTCTCGTGCGCGGGGCCTTCGGCGGTGTCGGAAACCTGGCGGAGACCCTTATCAATGTCACCCCGCTGATCTTCACCGGGCTTGCAGTTGCGTTTTCGTTCAGGTGTGGGCTCTTTAACATCGGTGCCGAGGGCCAGCTCATCATGGGGCAGGTGGCGTCCGCCTGGGTGGGTTTCGCCCTTACAGGCCTGCCCGCGTTCGTGCACATGCCCCTCGCCCTCGTGGCCGGCGTGGCAGCGGGCGCCGCGTGGGGTGCCGTGCCCGGCTATCTAAAGGCGAGGCTCGGGGTGCACGAGGTCATCAATACGATAATGATGAACTACATCGCGCTGTACCTCAGCCATTACCTCGTGATCGGGCCGCTCAAGGCGCCAGGCCCTCTTCCCGTGACGCCCACGATTGCGCCCGCCGCAAGGCTCTGGAGGTTCCTCCCGCCCACCAGGCTGCACCTGGGCGTCGTCTTGGCCGTGGCCGCTGTGTGGCTGGTGTATTACGTTCTGTTCCGGACCACGCTGGGGTACGAGATCCGGGCTGTGGGCCAGAACCCGGAGGCGGCGCGCTACGGCGGCATCAGCGTCCGCAGGAACATCGTGCTGGCCATGGTCATAAGCGGAGGGCTGGCAGGGGCCGCAGGTGCTGTCCAGGTGCTGGGGCTTCAGTACAAGTTCCTCGACATATTCAGCTTTACCGGGTACGGGTTCGACGGCATAGCCGTGGCACTGCTCGGCAGGAACCACCCGCTCGGCGTCCTTGCTGCGGCCTGCCTCTTCGGAACTCTGGCGAGGGGAGCCATCCTCATGCAGAGTATAGCGAGGATACCTAAGGAGATCATCGGCATCGTGCAGGCAACCATCGTCCTGTTTGTGGCGGCGGACGAGATCATAAGGCGGTTCATCGCGCCCAGGCGGAAGGCGGCGCCAGCGGCAGCCGCGCAGGCGGCTCTGAACGGCGTGGAGGGGGGAGCCGACCATGGCGCATAGGCTTACGGACGTCACCGTCTACATAGCCCTCGTGGTGTCCACGCTCCGGATGGCGACGCCCCTCATTCTGGCCTCGCTGGGCGGGGTGTTCTCGGAGCGGTCGGGCGTGGTGAACATCGCCCTCGAGGGCATCATGCTCGTTGCGGCCTTCATAGCAATGCTCATCTCGCACTTCACCGGAATGCCCTGGCTTGGGGTGTTTGGCGCAATGGTGGCCGGGGTCGGGGTTGCGGCGATACACGCCGTGGTGTCCATAAAGTACAGAGCAGACCAGGTCGTAAGCGGAGTCGCCATAAACATTTTCGCGCTTGGATTCACAGGGTTCATGCTTCGAAGCGTGTTCCAGCACGCGGGCCAGTCCCCGCCAGTTCCCAAGGTGGCTGACTGGACCATTCCCCTTCTGGAGAAGGTTCCGGTCCTGGGGGCGATGATAGGGAAGCACACGCCGTTTGTGTACATCGCGCTTCTTGCTGTGGCAGTGTCCCACTTCGTGCTCTTCAGGACGGCGCTCGGGCTTCGCATCAGGGCGGTCGGGGAGCATCCCCGCGCCGCCGAGACCGTGGGGATAAACGTTTTCAAGATCCGGTACATGTGCGTTCTTGCAAGTGGGGTCCTGGCAGGCCTCGGGGGCGCGTCGCTGTCGGTTGGCTTCTTAAGCCAGTTCCAGGAGAACATGACGGGTGGTAGGGGGTTCATCGCCCTCGCCGCCATGATATTCGGAAAATGGACTCCCTTCGGGTCGCTCGCTGCCTGTCTGCTCTTCGGGTTCGCCGACGCGCTGCAGATCCTTTCGCAGACCCTCGGCATTATGGTAATCCCGAGAGAGTTCCTGCTCATGGCGCCGTACATCCTGACCATGGCGGCGCTTGCAGGGGTGATCGGTAGGGCCGTCCCGCCTGCGGCGGACGGTATCCCTTACGAACGGCAGGGATAGCGGGACCTTTAGTGGTATGAGACGTCAGTAAGGCGGCCGGGGAGGATACGCCGCGGCGAGGCGGCGCGCCCCCGGCCTCGTTTTGTGGTGCCATGAAATGGCAGAAGCCTTCTATGTGGAAAAACCTCAAGGTTTCTGGAATACGGGAAGGAAGTATGGAACCTCATGTCGAAAAACCCTCCGATGAGCATGCGACCCATAGCTGATTGGAGGAGCACGACATGGTTGATGTTCTCATCAAAGGCGGACCGGTGATGATCCCACTTCTTCTCTGCTCAGTTCTGGCGCTTGCC
This sequence comes from Bacillota bacterium, assembly GCA_014360195.1. Lineage (GTDB taxonomy): Bacteria > Bacillota > SHA-98 > UBA4971 > UBA4971 > UBA6256. The sequence continues at coordinate 47,920 of JACIXY010000003.1, read as the reverse complement.
GTAGCGTTTGAACGCATCCTGTACATGCTCAGGACCTCGCAGGACCCCGAGCGGGCTTTGCGGCTTATCTCGGTGGCTATCGATCGCGACCGCATGGCTGAGGCCGTCGCGGCAGTGCAGCAGTTGCGGGGGCAGATTGGTGCGCTCGCTACGGCGGCGCTCACCAACTCGAACCGGCCCAGGGCCGAGCTCGAGGCGGAGGTTAAGGCTGTCGGAGAGCGTGAAGCCTTCCTCCTTGAGAGCCACCTTCCCGTCCTGGACATGATAGTGACGGTGGCGCCGCTCCTAGGGCTGCTCGGCACGGTGCTGGGGCTCATCAAGAACTTCCAGATCCTTGCCCAGACTCCTCAGGTGCTCGAGGCGGGGGCGCTCTCCGCCGGCATAGCCGAGGCTCTCATCACAACGGCCGCAGGACTTATCATCGCCGTCCCGGCGTTTATCCTCCATGTGTACATCACGGGGCTGATAGATAAGAGGCTCGTCGAGATGAGCGAGTTTGGGTCGAGCCTTGTGAACCTGCTGTCGGAAAGGGTGAGCGAGGGTGAACTTTCGCAGAAACAACCGCAAAAGGCCTCGAGTTGAGATCCTTCCGATGGTGGACGTGATGACGTTCCTCATCGCGTTCTTCATGCTGTTCACCACGTTTCGCACGAACCCCGCAGGCCTTGCCATCAAACTGCCCAGGGCTGTAACGGCGACCCCGCAGGAGTCCGCAGGGATCATCGTGGTGATAGACAGGGCAGGCGACGTGTACCTGAACAACCGCAGGATTACTCTGGAAGGGCTGAGATACGACATCAAGAAAAGCGTGCAGGAGAATCCGAGCCAGATCGTGATAATCAGGGCTGATAGCGCTACGAGGTATTCCAGGCTCGTTGAGGTCATGGATGCTGCAAGGCTTGCGGGAGCAACCCGACTTGCGCTTGCTGCGGATAGAAAGCCAGCGGAAAGATAGCAACGGGAGCGGATGAGCAGAAGCGGCCTGGAGGGAAAGGACGGTGGCGTAGATGGAGCGTGACAGCGGAAGGTCGAGGATGGGGCTTGCGGTCCTGGTTTCGCTCCTGGTTCACGCTGCCGTGATACTGCTCGTACCGGTGGCGAATCCAGGCAGGGTCGTGATTTACCCTGTGGAGTTCGGCGAGATCGAGCACGCGTTCGAGTCGCCCAAGGCAGGGAGTCCAGATGGCGACGTGGCCGCCGCACCCCTGCCGGAAACGAAGCAGGCTTCGCCGGCCGTCCAGGGAGACGCGCCGGAGACACAGGTGGCCGTCAAGCCGGCACCCAAACCTGAACCGAAGCCGGCACCCAAACCTGAACCGAAGCCGGCACCCGAGCCGAGACCCACATCTGCCCCGTCGCCCAAGCCTGCCGCGAAGCCGAAGCAGCAGGCGCCTGCACCTGAGAAGGTGCAGGTAATCGATTCGCAGGAGAAGCAGCAACCTCCCAAGCCCGGGGCCGCTTCAGGCGAACATGCGGCGGACGCTCAAGCTGAGAACAGGCCCCCCACCAGCACGCCCGCCTCCGCGGAATCCGAAACCGCCGGTGCGGACACGGAGGAAGGGACAGGTACCGCTACAGCTGACACGACGAACGAGAACGTGCTCACCGGCAAGTCCGAAGAGACCGTCCCGGCCCCGCCGGTTGGTGCGGCGGGAGGAGGGGGGCCTGCCGCGCCAGGGACGGCCTCGGCGAGCGGTGCGGCCACAGGCGCAGGCGAGTCCACAGGCGAGGGGGCAGGACAGACGACGGCCGGGCCTGCCGAGCCCTCAGAACCTGCTGGGCCGGATAAGGCCGCTGCTCCTGCCGCGCCGCCGAAGCCCAAGGGGGAGGAGTTCGGCACAGGGCGCGCTCTGGTTCTGTCGGGCGTTCCGCCGGTCTACCCCAAGAACGCCCAGAACGAAGGGGTAGAGGGCGTCGTCTCGCTATCTGTGGCTGTTAACGCGCTTGGCACTGCCACGAAGGTCGTCGTGACGGCGGGGTCCGGAGACCCGCGCCTTGACGAGGCGGCCATGCGCGCGGTATCCCGGGGCTGGCATTTCCAGGCCATCGGATGGCCGTACGAGTTGTCGGTCCGAGTGACGTTCCGAAAGGGGTCGGTGGAGCTCGCCTTTGGGGGCGTCAAGGTCCTCGGGGACTGAGTGTGGGCTTACGGTGGATTCGCCCGGCGCCTGCGGTGGCGCGGGGGCTCGGGCTCGAGACGTGAGTGCGTTTCCGAGTGCGTTTCCAAGTCACATGGGAGGGCTAAGAAGTGACCTGTTGGAAGACCAGGCGGACCAGGCGGTGCGCGCTTCTCCTCGTGCTTACGGTAGCGGCTATTGCCTGCGCGTGGGGCCTCCCCACGCTGGGTCCGGCCGCGCTGCAGGCCGAGGGGACGAACCCCAACCTTGAGATACGCAACCAGTACATAAAGGTGTTCGTGAACGCGACCGACGACGGTACCGCGAGATTCGCCGTGGACTCAACGGGGGGTGACCCGCTTAACCCGGCTGATGACGACAAGCCCCTCGTATACGGCCGTCCATGCCCATGGACATCGTACACCACCGTGAGAGTGGACGGTGCGGATTACGTTTTCGGCGGGAGGACCCAGCGCCGCGCAGGCAAGGATGGAAGCTACGGCGTAGAGGTGCTCGGGCCGACGCTCTCCGGCGGCAACATCGTTGCGACGTGGAGGTTCGGCGATATCGAGGTTTCCCAGGTGCTTTCCATCGTGAGGAGTACCACCACGGGGCTTTTCGACACGGCGAAGATCACGTACATAGCCACGAACTATGGCTCGAATCCGCACAGTGTGGGGCTTCGCATAATGCTGGACACGATGCTCGGGGCAAACGACGGGGCGCCGTTTCGCGCGAAGGACAAGGCGATCGTTTCTGACACTGTGTTCGGGTCCCGCGAGATGCCGCACTTCTGGCAGGCGTTTGATTCCCTCTCCAGCCCATCGGTGACGAGCCAGGGGACGCTTGCCGGGCCTGAGGTCACCGTGCCGGACCGCGTGCTCTTCACGAACTGGGGGAGCCTCGCCGACGGGGTCTGGGACGCCGATTTCTCACCCGGCCGTGACTTCACCAGAGCGGGCGAGTACGAGCTTGACAGCGCGATCGCGCTGTACTGGGATCCGGCACCTCTGGCTCCGGGAGACTCGAGGGAATACACCACGCTTTATGGGATGGGTGGCATCAGTATTGCGCCCGGTGTGCTGTCGATAGGGGTAACATCTCCCGCCGAGGTCACGTGCGGCAAGGACAGGCCGGCCACCTTCCCTGTGATAGCGTACGTGGAGAACTCCGGCCCCACGGTGGCGCTGGGCGTCCGTGTAACCATCGAACTGCCGCCGGGGCTTACGCTCGTTCCCGGGGAACAGGCCACCCGCGTGCTCGGCGACCTCGATACTGGCGAAACGGCGCAGGTGGCCTGGGAGGTTGCGCCCGAGGTGCGCGACCAGGCGGATCTGGAGTACTCGGTGGCGGTGGAGGCCGAGAACGCCGAGCCCAACCGGGTAAGGCGGGCGGTCAGGGTGCTGGCCCCGCCGAGGCTGCTGGTGCGAGTGGAGGCGCCGTCAGGGTTCGGGGTGAAGGACGACGGGTTCGATCCCTATCCGCTCGGGGTGAAAGCGTTTGTTGAGAATGTCGGCGGCGCACCTGCGTACGGCGTGAAGACGATGCTCGCTCTCGGCCAGGGGGTCCGGCTTGCCGAGCGCGAGAAGGCATCAAGGTTCCCCGGCACGGTGGCGCCTGGTGAGACGTGCGGGGTCCTGTGGCAGATAGTGCCCTCCGGCGAAGCGGGGGATTTCGATTACGTGGTGAAGGTTGAGTCGCGCAGCACGGACGAGAGGTTCGCGACCGGACGCGTGCGTGTTCCGGAGCTTCCCTTGAGGGTGATTGTGGATGCGCCGGCTCTGCCGCGGCGCGTGGGCGAGTTCTTCACAGTCGATATCGTCGGGAGAAACCTCCCGGGTCTCGTGGAGGCGCGGTTCGATGTGCGTTTCGACCCTTCAGTGGTTGAAGCCGTCTTTGTGTCCAGAGGGACGGCTTTTGTGGAGGAGACCCGGATGGCTTACTGGCGGGAGGGGGTGATCGATAACTCGCAGGGTGTTGTGAAGGGCGTTCTGGGTCGGTTCGGAAAGGCGCGGGATGTGACAGGCATCCTCGCGACCATCAGTTTTCGTGCGAAAGCCCCGGGGGTTTGCCGCATCTCGCTGGAGAACGTGTCCCTTGCCGGCGATGGCGGGGCGGCCGTTTCCGGCTCGGTGGAGGGCGCCTCCGTGACGGTGAGAGAGTAGAAACGACAGTAAGAAGATAGAACGCAGCGGGCCCTGCCCGTGCTGGGGGGAGTGCAATGAGTACGAGAACACTTCTTGGACTACCTGCGAGGACTCTATGCGTTGTCCTGTTGTCCGTGGCGCTTGTGGCCGTGCCCTCGGCCGGGATGGCGGCGGAGATCAAGGACGTTCCGAAGGACCACTGGGCGTACCAGGCTGTGAAGGCTCTTGTGGACAAGGGTTATCTTGCGGTATATGACGACGGCACTTTCCAGGGCGGAAAGCCGGTGGATAGATACACGCTTGCCGTGGTGATAGCGAGAATCCTGAGAGAAATCGAAACAGGAAAGGTGGGCGCCACCCCCGAGGACGTGGAGCTTCTACGCAAGCTCTCGGGAGAGTTCCGTGAGGAGCTTGTGCAGGTCGCGAACGAGCTCGGCGTCTTCAAGAAATCCCTCGATGAGCAGTCTCGCGCCCAGGCTGTCATGAGAGAGGACCTCGCGCGTCTCACCTTCACACAGCAGCAAATGAGGTCCGAGGTGGAGAAGATGATCGCGGACATCACCGCGTCCACCGAGAAGAGCATCGCCGCAGCCGATCAGAGGGCTCGGCAGGCTGAGGATAGGCTCTCCGCGAGGATCGACGAGAACGTGCAGCACATAGGTCGCCTGGCAGACGACGTCGCCAGGGGGTTCGATAACACTCAAGCGTCTCTCAAGGATCTCGCTGACCGCATGGATGCGTCTGACAAGGGCCTTGCCAGTCGGCTCGACGCCCACGATGCCAAACTCGCGCAGCTTGACGAAGATCTCTCCGCAGCCATCCTCCGCCTGAGCACTCTCGAACCTCAGGTTGCGCTGGTTACAGAGGGCCTTGTGACCGCGAAGAGGGACCTTGGGAAGAGCATCGAGACGCTCAGGCTTGACCTCGGGGCGGCCAGAGGCGACATCCTCGCCCTGCGGAAGGACCTCGGGGCGCTCGCCAGCACGCTTGACGCGCGCGTGGCAGAGCTTGGCGCACGCGACGCAAAGTTGGAAAAGGACCTTAGTGTAGTCTCCGGGAAAACGCTGAGTCTCGAGGAGAACCTTTCGACAGAGCGCGCGGCGAGGATATCCACGGACACCTCGCTCCAGACGGCGCTCACAGACCTTGCTTCGGACCTTGCCGCCCACAAAGCGCAAACCGCAAAGGATGTGGACTCTCTGCGAAAGGAGAATGGCCTCCTCAAGGTGCTCCTGGCGGCCGTGGCCATACTTGGCCTCGTGGTCAAGTAAGAAGGTGAAGGTGGCAGGTATCGTTCATGAAAAGCACCCTCGGGGCTCTCCCCGGGGAGTACTCGACGGCGCAGAGGGATGCGTTCGCAAGGTCTATCCTGTGACGAAACTCAAGCGTGATCCCGAGCGCATCACAAAGAACCATCTTCACGGGGCCTGCATGGCTCACGACGCAGAATGAGGCGTCGGGATGAGTCCGGACAAGCTCCATCACCTTCGGAACAACTCTGTCCCTCAGGCTGGCGTACGACTCGCCGCCGGGGATGGGGTTGTTTACTGTGTCCTCAAGCCATCTTGCGACTTCCGCGGGCCTCGTCCTCTGAAGCTCGTCGAAGCTCATACCTTCCCACTCGCCCACGTCTATCTCCCGCAGCTCTCTCAACTGCACTACAGGGACGCCGTGGGGCCTTGCGATGGCCCGAGCCGTCGCGACCGCCCGCGAGAGGTCGCTCGTATACACGGCGGCGAACTTCTCCCGCGCAAGTCGGAGGGCGAGCCTTTCCGCCTGACGCTCCCCGGCGGGTGAGAGGGGGACGTCGTGATGGCCCTGATACCTCCGGGCCGCGTTCCACTCGGTCTCCCCGTGCCGGACGAGAAACACGCGAGTCGCCATGGGCATCCTCCCTGTTCCCCCGAACGTGATGAGCTTTCCTGCGTTTCGACGCCCCGTGCCGGATCTCCTGCTTAGTATGAGTGCAGAATCGCTTCCGACTTTTGGGAAAGGTTCCCGGCGGCTCAGAGAAAGAGGGTAGAACCGCCTACCTGGCAGGTACCGGCTACCTGGCAAGTACCGGAAAGCGAAGAAGGACTTAGTGAGGGTGCGTTAGTCCTTGCCCTGTTTCCAGTAGTTGGCGGGTTGCCGGTGTTGCACTCGGGGACTGCGCTCCAAGCGGGGCGCGCTTCGCCAAAATCCAGCCCATCAGGCCGGTGGCCGGATTTTGACACCCCTCATGCAATCACCGGCAACCCCTCCCAAAAGTCGGGAGCATTTCTGCACCCCCACTTTGTGCCTCGTCCTTTTGCCAGCGTGCGCGTGCTCCTGAGGATTGGAGAGCGCGTTCCGGAGGGCAGCATACAGCAGGTTACCAGAGGGAGATACTTTCGGCAGGAGGTCGGGCGTTTGCAACGAATCTTGAGGAGGTGAGGTGAGGCGGCATGGTGCGGGCGTTTCTCTTCGGGGGCCCGGGCAAGGCGGCGCAGCCTCTAGAGGGCGAGTCCGAGATTGAAGAGGCGGCGCGGCGCGGGGAGGGCGTGCTATGGGTTGACCTCCAGGCGCCGGCGGAGGACGAGTTCGAGATGCTCTCGCGCGTCTTCCGCTTCCATCCGCTATCCATCGAGGACTGCCGTACGTATAGCGAGCTTCCCAAGGTAGACGAGTTCTCCGAGTATCTGTTCGTAGTGACTCACTATGTAGCCTGCACCCCCGATGACGCGGCTTGTGGCAGGCTTTCCCTCGGAGAGCTGGACATATTCATCGGGCACACATTCGTGGTGACGGTCCACACGCAGCGTGCGGGCATCGTGGATCAGTGCGTCAAGAGGTTCCGGGAACACCCGGACATGCCCGCGATGGGGCCGGACTTCCTGGTCTACGCCCTCCTGGACGCGCTAGTGGACTCGTTCTTTCCGCTCGTTGACCGATGGGACGACCGGCTCGACGAGATCGAGGAGGGGCTTCTCCTGGGGCGCACGAGGAACGTTCTCCAGAGGCTGACTACCATAAGGAGAAACATCCTCCGGGCTCGCAAGAGCGTCGCGCCCACGAGAGATGTGGTCGGAAGCCTGGCCAGGCGCGACGTGGCATTCATCTCGGAACAGGCGGCGTGGTACTTCAGAGATGTCTCCGACCACCTCCTAAGAGTGCATGGCATGCTCGACTCGGCGAGGGATGCAGTGGCCAGCCTGTTCGAGCTGTACCTCTCAATATCGTCCCACAGGGCGAACCTCGTGATGCAGAGGCTCACCATAGTTGCGACGATCTTCCTGCCTCTTACCTTCATTGCAGGAGTGTACGGCATGAACTTTAGGTATATGCCGGAACTGGAGTGGAGATACGGTTATCTCATGGTGTGGATCGTCATGCTGCTCGTGGGGGGAGGTTTCCTTGTCTATTTCAAGCGAAGAGGCTGGTTCTAGGCCTGGCCTCAAGCCGGACCTCAAGGGCTTCCTGCCGGATGAGATGTCCGAGTTTCTCGTAAGCATGGGGGAGCCTTCGTACAGGGGGACACAGGTCTTCTCGTGGGTACACCAGAAATGCGCCGCGTCATTTGATGAGATGACGAACCTCCCGGTTGCCCTGCGCAGGAAGCTGGCCGAGGTCGCGCGCATTACGAACCTCGAGGTCCTCTCGCGCAGGTCCGGCACGGAAGGCACGGTCAAGTATCTCCTCGGCCTCGGCGACGGCAACTCGGTGGAGGCCGTCAGGATGAAGTATACCTACGGCATGTCGGCGTGCGTTTCGACGCAGGTAGGCTGCAAGATGGCATGCGCGTTTTGCGCGTCGGGGGCGGGGGGATTCGTGCGAAACCTCAGCCCCGGCGAGATCGTGGACCAGGTGCTCAAGATGAACCTCGACCTCTCCCAGGCGCCCCAGGAGCAGTCCCGCGTCGCCCGCGTCGGGTGGGTCGTGCTCATGGGGACGGGTGAACCGCTCGACAACTACGGCGCGTCCGTGAAGGCGCTCCGCATACTGAACGCCAGGGAGGGCCTCAACTTGAGTTTCCGCCGGATGACGGTATCCACGTGCGGCCTCGTGCCTGGCATCCGTCGGCTCGCCGAGGAAGGGATCCCTGTTACCCTTTCAATCTCCCTGCACGCTCCCACAGACGAGCTGCGTGACGAGATCATGCCGATCAACAGGCGTTACCCGATCCCCGAGGTGATGGAGGCGGCGTCGTTCTACGCCGGCCGCACCGGGCGCCGGGTCACCTTCGAGTACGCGCTCATCCGCGACGTCAACGATGGCCCGGCCCAAGCCCGCAAGCTTTCGGAGCTGCTCAGAGGCATGCTCGCCCACGTGAACCTCATCCCGCTGAACCCTGTAGCGGAAAAGGGTTACCAGCGTCCGTCTCGGGAGAGGGTGATGCGCTTTTTCGCCATTCTGAGGCAGGCGCGGATTCCCGTAACTATAAGAAGGGAACTTGGACTCGATATCGACGCGGCGTGCGGACAGCTCCGCCGTAGATATTGCAGGTGAGCTACGGTAGCGATATACTGCGACTGGGAGCAACCAGGCGGCCATGTCACAGGTGCGAAACGGCGTGAGCGTGCGCACGGCGCGGGGTTTCGGGGGACCTTGTCATGAGCTTCCTCGCACGGATCGAACGGGCAATCGAGGAGATCGTTGAGGGCATCTTCCGCAAGGCCCGCGAGGCGACCCATCCTGTCGAGATAGGGCGGTACCTCTTGCGGGAGATGGAGGACGAGAAGAGGATCTCCGTGTCTCGCACGTACGTCCCCAATCGTTACAGGGTGAAGCTGCACGCCCGGGATGTGGAGTACCTTGGGCCGCTCGCCCGCACCGTGTCGCGCGAACTTGCGGGCCACGTGATTTCACGCGCCCGCAGGCAGGGGTATTCCTTCGTCGGTCGGGTCGATGTGGAGTTCGTTGCCGACGAAGATGCAAGGCCGGGCGACATCAAGGTCGATGGGTTTTTCGTCGAGGATGAGGAGGGGGAGGGGGCGGATGACGCAGCCTCCACCCGCCGGTCTTGCGCGGTCGGGGAAGGATACGGCTACGAGCTCCCTGAAGCGAGGGCGCCGGCGGAAAGCTGTCCGCAGGACGCCTCGCGGACACTCATCTCCGGTCGTGGCGCTGCCGGTCTTCCTGACCGGGGCCGGCCGAGGCAACCGTACCTTGTGCTCCGGTGCGGCCCAGGCAGGGAACGCGTGTTCCCGCTCGGAGACGAGAAGGTAATCGTGGGTCGGTCGAGCTCGTGTGACATCGTCATCGAGGATGCCGGGGTGTCCCGGCGCCATGCCGAGATCGGGCGGGAGGCGGGGCGGTTCTACGTCGCCGACCTCGGGAGCACCAACGGCACGTACGTCAACGGGAGGAGGGTGTCGCGACAGCTCCTTGCCGACGGGGATCTTGTGAGCTTCGGCAAGGTCGCGGCCCGCTTCAAGGAGGCGTGACGGGTGGCGTTCATGTGGCTCCTCGCGCGCGTCGCCCTCGCGGGCCTGATATGCTTGTTTCTCTACCGGGCGGCCCGGGCGGCGGGGCTTGTCACAGAGCGGGATCGGCTCCCGCGCGGGCGGGGTCGGGGTCGGGGCGAACTCGAGGTGGAAGCCGGGCCTGGAGTTCCCTCGCGCGGAGAGCGGTTTTCCCTGGGTCCGGTCACGGTCCTCGGGCGGTCGCCTGAGAGCGATATCGTCATCCTCGACCCGTATGTATCCGCGAAGCACGCCGAGATCGTCCGTGCGGACTCCGGGTTTTTCGTGCATGATCTTGGCAGTGCCAACGGCACTTATGTAAACGGCAGGAGGCTTAGCCGGGAGCGGATCCTCCGGAAAGGAGACCGGCTGGAGCTTGGCGACACCGTATTTCGGTTTCGGGGGTGAGCGTTATGCAGGCCTCTGCCCGGACGGACGTGGGTCTCGTGAGGTCCGTGAACGAGGATGACTACCTGGTTGGCGAGGGCATCTTCGCCGTGGCCGACGGTCTTGGTGGCCACGAAGCGGGCGAGATCGCAAGCCAGATGGCCATCCGCATACTGAAAGAGTTCAAACCTCCTGAAGACGGGGACCCGGGGGTCGCCCTGGCGGAAGCCCTGGAGGGGATCAACCGGGCCATCTATAGGCGGTCAGTGGATGATCCTTCCTGCGAGGGGATGGGCACCACCCTCACTGTGCTGCTCATTGCGGGTGACAGGGCGTACATAGGCCACGTCGGCGACAGCCGGGCATATCTTGTAAGAGAGAACAAGATATACAGGCTGACCGAGGACCACTCCATCGTCGGGGAGCTCATCCGCATGGGCATGCTCTCGGAGCCTGAGGCGAGGGCTCACCCACAGCGGAACCTCCTCACCCGCGCCATCGGTACGCAACCCGATGTGGAAATCGAGGTGGGCTACTGCAAGCTGGCGGGACACGACCGGTTTCTCCTCTGCACCGACGGCCTCTCCGGCGCGGTGGACGATGGCGAGATACTGAAGGTGATGATCTCCGCGTCCGACCCGAAGTCTGCGGTGGACCAGCTTGTGGAGCTTGCGATGCGCGGAGGCGGCCACGACAACATCACCGCCGTAGCGGTGTTCCTGGACCTGCCATGACACGCGACACACGCAACGCGGCCTGGGGCCGGCGGGGACCATCCTCCCCTGATACTCTATTCGCCACAGCGCTTCTCCCGGGCATGCTCGGCATGCTCATGGCAACGCTTGCCTCCGGGAAACTGGAGCGTTCGCCGGGGTGGCTTGTGCTCGCGGGTTTCTCCGGGGTGTTTCTTGTATGCCACGTCCTGTTCGGCAGGGGGCGCCGGGTCGGTGACCCGGTGATCTTTTCACTGGTGGCTTTTCTCTCGGGAGTCGGCCTGGCCGAGGTCCTCAGGCTCGACCCGGGGCTTGCCGCAAGACAGGTCGGGCATCTTGCCATGGGGGTCGCGCTGAGCTCGGTGCTGGTGGCGTTCACTCCAGATCTGCGGGTGCTCGAGAGGTACAGGTTTATTGCCGCGGCGACATCCTGCGTGCTTCTGGCAAGCACCATAATCTTCGGCGTCGAGGCAGGAGGCGCGAAGTCGTGGCTCGACCTTGGGCCTGTGGCGGTGCAACCATCGGAGGCCGCTAAGGTCCTCATGGTGGTGTTTTACGCAGGCTACCTCAAGGATACGAGGGCGCTCTTGAGGAGATCGTCAAAGAGGCTTCTCGGCGTTCTTCTGCCGGATCTCTCGTATGCAGGACCACTCACCCTGATGTGGGGCCTCGCCCTTGTCCTCCTGGTGTTTCAGAGGGACCTCGGGGCGGCGGTGCTCTTTTTCGGCGTCTTCCTGCTGATGTTATACGTGGCGTCAGGCAGGGCGTCATACGTGCTGGGAGGGGCGGCCCTCCTGGCGGCAGGCGGCGCGGCGTGCTCCTGGCTGTTCCCGCACGTGAGGGCCAGATTCATCGTATGGCTCAACCCATGGCGGTTCATGGATTCTGCCGGCTACCAGACCGTGCAGTCCATGTTTGCCGTAGCGGCGGGGGGACTCATCGGGCTTGGGCCGGGCCGGGGAATGCCCCATGTCATCCCGGCCGCGCCGACCGACTTCGTTTTCGCTGCCATATGCGAGGAGATGGGCCTGGTGGGAGGGCTTGCGGTGATCGGTGCGTACGCGCTGCTGGTGTACAGGGGGCTTTTCTGGGCCTCGCGGGCGACCGACGATTTTCGGGCGCTCCTCGCCGCGGGCATGACGTCCCTCATCGGGCTGCAAGCGCTCACGATAATCGGCGGGGTCCTGGGGCTTGTTCCACTTACCGGGGTCACGCTGCCGTTTGTGAGCTACGGTGGTAGTTCGATGATCGCAAGCTTCGCCGCGACCGGGCTTGTGCTCCGAGCCGCCCGGGAGGAGCAGGAAGAGCACGAGAAAGAGGAGGGAAGGGTGAGCGTTGAAGGATAGCGTCCGCCGGATCTCCATCGCGTTTCTCGTTGCGTTCGCCGTGCTGTCGGCGAGGCTCTTCCTTGTGGGCGTCCTGCGTGCGCCAGACCTTTCAGCTCATCCGCGTAACCCCAGGGTGGCAGCGGTGAGGCGCGACATCGTCCGTGGAGGGATATACCTCTCCCGTGGAGAACCCGTTGCAAAGGACAGCGCGCCCGGCGGGCCGAGGGTGTACATGGGCCCGCCTGGCCTTGTGCACCTCACCGGCTATGAAGACGCAAGGTACGGCACCGCCGGGCTTGAGGCGAGCTATAACTCTGAGCTCCTCGGGCTCGGCGGAGAAAGCTCGGTCGCCAGCCTCGCGAGGAACATCTTCGCGGCGGGTCCCGCGCGCGGCAACGACATCATCCTGACCGTGGATATGGGCGTCCAGCGAGCGGCGGAGCGGGCAATGGCAGGGCGTCGCGGCGCAGCCGTCGCGCTCGACCCGAAGACCGGCGCCATCCTCGCGATGGTGAGCAACCCGGGCTTTTCCCCCGGGCGGATCTCGTTCGAGTGGGAGCGCCTTGTGAAGGACGACGGAAGCCCGCTTTTCAACAGGGCAACCCTCGGGCTCTACCCGCCCGGCTCGGCGGTAAAGCCGATAATCGCCGCGATAGCCCTGTCTTCGGGGGTGGTAAGCCCAGAGGACAGGTTCCGGTGCGAAGGTGCCATAAGGGTCGGCAACCGCGCTGATGACGAGCGTGAGGTGTCGTGTTCCGACGGTCGGGCGCATGGGGACGTGGATCTCGCGGCAGCCATAGCTCGCTCGTGCAACGTCGCGTTTGCCCAGATCGGGTGGCGCGTCGGCCGCGAAAAGCTGTATAATGGTCTTCAGAGCTTTCATTTCGGAGTGGCATTGCCCTTTGACGTGCCGACCGCGGCGGGCGCCATCAGCGCGGGAGGCGTCAACCTCGACAGGGCGGCCGTGGCGCAGATATCCATCGGCCAGGGCACGCTCGTCGCAAGCCCCCTCGAGATGGCGTGCGCCATTGGGGCGATCGGGAACGGCGGGGTCATGCGCCGCCCGTACGTGGTCCGCGAGGTGCGCTCCCCCGACGGGACCAAGCTTCGCAGGACGCCCAGCACGATCCTGCGCGTGCCCGTCCCTGCGACGGTCGCCCGACGCGTGAAGGACATGATGGTGGAGGCGGTCACGAGCGGGACCGCGCGGGCGGCGGGGTTGCCGGGGGTGAGGGTCGCAGGCAAGACAGGCACCGCCCAGAACCCCCACGGCGCGCCCCACGCGTGGTTTGTGGGGTTTGCTCCGGCGGAGGACCCGCGCTGCGCGGTGGCGGTCGTGGTGGAGAACGGCGGATCGGGCGGGCGGGTTGCCGCGCCTGTGGCGCGCGAGATCCTGCGCGCGGCGCTTCGGGACACCTTGCGGTGATACAGGCGAGGTGAGACCATGACAGAGGAGGTCCTGGGGAGAAGATACAGGATCCTGTCGAAGGTGGGCGAGGGTGGCATGGCCGAGGTTTACAGGGCCCGCGACTCTGTGCTCAACCGGATCGTTGCCATAAAGGTGCTCCGGCCCCAGTTCGCGTCCGACGAGGAGTTCGTGGAGAGGTTCCGCAGGGAGGCGCAGGCGGCGGCGAGCCTCTCCCACCCGAATATCGTCAGCATCTACGACGTGGGTCAGGACGGCGACCGCTACTACATCGTCATGGAGTACGTGAGCGGCCGAAGCCTGAAGGATCTCATCCGCGAGCAGGGGCCGCTTTCTCCCGACAGGGCGGCGTGGATAGCCTCTCAGATCCTGGCGGCGCTGGACCACGCCCATAAGAACAACATCGTCCACAGGGACATAAAGCCCCACAACATCTTAGTGACTCCCGAGGGCAGGGTCAAGGTAACCGACTTCGGCATAGCCCGCGCGACCAGCACTTCGGCGCTCACCGAGACGGGCACCATCATCGGGACCGTGAACTACTTCTCACCGGAGCAGGCCAGGGGCGAGGCCGCGGGCGTCGGGTCCGACATTTACTCCCTGGGCGTCGTGCTTTACGAGATGCTCACTGGCAGGGTGCCGTTCAGGGGCGACACCCCCATAGGCATCGCCCTTCAGCACTTGCAGAGTACGGCGATCCCTCCTTCGGAGCTCAACCCCAGGGTGCCGCGGGATCTCGGCCGGGTGGTGATGAAGGCCCTTGAAAAGGACCCCTCTCGCCGCTACCAGCATGCCCGGGACATGATGCGTGCTCTGGAGAGATATGCGTCTATCCCGGCCGGTGTGGAGGTCGGTGCGGACGCCGGGGTCGGGGCCGGCGGCAAGGAGGGCAGGACGGCGGAGGCGCCCACCGAGGTTTTCCGGGTGCCTGCAACGCCCCGCATTTCAGGCCCGAAAGGAGTGGATGACACCCTGGCAAGACCCGAGAAGGCTTCGCACGGTTTCGGAAGGGCTGTCGTGACGATCATGGCTGTCGCCGTGGCTCTCTTGGCCCTCGCAGCGGTGGCCATCATCAAGCTGCCCGAATGGCTGTATGTGGAGGAGGTCCGGGTCCCCGACTTCACAGGGAAGACGCTGGATGAGGCGAGGCTCATGGCGGACGAGGCCGGTCTTCGTCTGGACGAGCCTGACAGGCGTTACGATGACTCCGCGCCGCCCAATTCCGTAATCTCCCAACGGCCTGCGCCATACGAGAAGGTCAAGCTCAACAGCAGAGTCACCCTGGTGGTGAGCATGGGCAAGGAGATGGTGGAGGTCCCGGACCTCAGAGGCATGGACCTCCGACAGGCTCTCCTCGAGCTGGAGCGCGTCGAGCTCAAAGCGGGGGTGCAGTCCGAAGAGTACAGCTCTGAAATCGAGCGCGGGCGGGTGCTATCGCAGTCACCTGAGGCCGGGAGGCGCGTGGAGAAAGGTGTCCCCGTTGATATCGTGCTTTCGGCAGGGCCTGAGCCGAACGTCGTGGCCGTGCCGGACCTTGTGGGCGCTACGATCTCCGAGGCCGAGTCTCAGCTGGCGCTGGCCGGCCTCGTAAAAGGCAACGTGACCGAGGAGTCCCGCGAGGGTGAAAGCCCCGGGGTCGTCCTCGGGCAGGTCCCACCGCCCGGGCAGGAGGTGCAACGCGGCACACCCGTGGACCTGGTGGTGTCCGCCGGAACGGGCGACTCATCCTCGATTCTCGATGCCATAACTCCGATTTCGACGCTGGTTACGATCCTCGTGCCCCCGGGTGCGGACCAGCAGGAGGTCAGGATCAAGATCAACGATTACTATGGCGAAAGGGATTACTATGTGGGGATGCACTCGCCCGGCGAGCGCATCGAGAAACAGGTGAACGCGTGGGGCAGGAAGGTTAGGATCAGAGTGTACATTGCCGGGATCCTGTATAAGGACGAGTGGGTGCCGAAGGGATAACGGGAGGGCGGCAAGTGCCGGAAGGGCGGGTTACCAGGGCTTACGCCGGGCATTATTATGTGGATTCGCAAGGGACGATGCTCGACTGCGTGGCCCGGGGCAGGCTTCGAAAAGAAGGCAAGGAAGTCCTGGTGGGGGACATGGTCTCCTTCAGCGTGACCGGGCCCGGAAGCGGCGTTATCGAGGACGTGCTCCCGAGGAAATCGCGCCTCGTAAGGCCTCCGGTGGCGAACGTGGACCAGGCGGTGATCGTGATGGCTTGCGCGGATCCCGAGCCGGACCTCGAGCTTCTCGACCGCATGCTCGTGGCGGTAATGTCCGCGGGGCTTGAGGCCGTGATATGCTTCAACAAGATGGACCTCGTGAGCGACTACGCCTCTAGGAAGATTGCGAGGCCCTACAGGCGCGCAGGCTACGTCGTGGTCCGAACGAGCGCGAGGGCAGGCTGGGGCCTTCGGCCGCTCCGGAGGGCGCTTATCGGGAAGATCTCCGTTTTCTCCGGGCCGTCGGGCGTCGGCAAGTCTGCGCTTCTCAACGCTCTCGAGCCAGGCCTGCGTCTGCGATGCGGCGAGATAAGCGCGAAGACCGGGCGCGGCAGGCACACGACGCGCTACTCGGTGCTCCTCGAGGTGCGGCCCGGCGGGTATGTCGCAGACACGCCAGGGTTCTCCAGGCTCGACCTGGATCTTGCCGGCCTGCGGCGCGAGGATCTTGACGATTTCTTTCCTGAGTTCGTGGCAAGGCGCGACGGCTGCAGGTTTACAGGATGCCTGCACCACAAAGAGCCGGGGTGCGCCGTGAAAGCTGCGGTGGAGGCAGGCGAAGTGTCTTCTTCGCGCTATGAGCATTATGTGAAGTTCCTCGAAGAGATCATCGAGGCGGAAAGGAAGGGGAAGCTTTGGTAAGGATAGCACCATCCATACTCTCTGCGGACTTTGCGCGCCTTGCTGACGAGGTGGCTCGCGTGGAGCGGTGCGCTGACCTCCTGCACGTGGACGTAATGGACGGACATTTCGTCCCGAACATCACCGTGGGCCCACCGGTGGTGGCCTCGTTGCGGGCGGCGACGGGTCTTCCCCTCGATGTCCACCTCATGATCGCCAATCCCGATGCCTATGTCGGCCGCTTTGCGGAGGCGGGGGCCTCGATAGTCACGGTCCACGCCGAGGCGACGCCCCACGTGCACAGGACACTCCAGGCCGTGAAGGCCGCGGGTGCGAAGGCCGGTGTTGCCATTTGTCCTGCCACCCCGGCACATTTCCTTGAGCATATCCTTGATCTCGTGGACCTCATTCTCGTGATGACCGTGAACCCCGGGTTCGGCGGGCAGGAGTTCATCAGCGGGATGCTCGCCAAGGTGAGGCAGGTCAGGGCGATGATCGAGGACGCCGACAGGCGCATCGACATCGAGGTGGACGGCGGCATATCCGATGCGACGGCGCCCCTCGTGGTGAAGGCCGGCGCGAACGTGCTCGTCGCGGGGAACTTCGTGTTCGGCGGAGGCGACCCGTGCGCGAACATCGAACGCCTGAGGAGGAGTGCGTCCTCGGTACTCCCGTCCTGCTAACGAAGCCTGTGTCTCCCTCGCCTCGTATGGACCAGGTACGGAGACGGCCCGGGCAGGCCGGCCGGAGCGAGCTGATTGCCATGTTTGCCTGATGTTTGCCCTCGCGGAAGGCGGGGGTCTTGTGTTATAATTGCTGCTAAGTGAGGGTGCAGAAATGCTCCCGACTCTCGGGAGGGGTTGCCGGTGACTCAAAGAGGGTGACTCAAAGAGAGAGTGCAACACCGGCAACCCGGCAACTACTGGAAGAAGAGCGAGAACTAGCGCACCCTCACTTAACCCGTGGGAGGGCGAGCAGGTGAAACTGTTCGGGCTCGATGTTACAAAAATCATACTTGCGTTCCTCGTGACGTTCGGCATCCTCACTGGAGGACGGATCGCCGCTTATCACGTGCGGGTGGAAAGGCCCCTTGAAGCGTTTCTCCGGGAGCGCCCGGATGTCGTGGACTGGCGGCTCGTGCGGGGGGGCGAATCCGCGGGCCTTGAGGTGCGTGTGAGGCTCCGCGACGTCGGCGACATCCAGGCCACTTACCTCGACCTTTGCGATGGCCTTGCGCGGGCGACAGGGAGGACGCCGGCTCTCGTTATCGAAGACGCCCGGACCCGTGAGCTTTCCGCCATATACAGGCGAATGCGCCTCGCTGTGGAAGAGGCGATAGCGCGAGGGACCTTCCGAGAGATGGCGAAGGCCATAGACTCCCAAGCTCAGGAAGCCGGCCTCGACAGGTGGGGCGTGTACGTCGATTCCGGAAACGTGTACCTGCAGTTGCATAAGAGTGGGCATTACCTCTACGAAGTAATCCCGAGGCAGGAACCCTCGACATCCCGGGGTGACGCGGGGCCGGGCTCGCGTGTGAGGGCCACCCTGTGGTAGACGCGCCCGTACTCTCGGTCCTGAGTTTTTGGCGCACAGTCACAGCTTCGGTCCGGGCAGGTAAAAGTGTTCGCCGGGCGGTGAAGAAAGCTCAGGAATAGTCGCACTCGCGTTGCGAAAGGGTGACGAAATTCAACGATGCTCAAGGAAATCGGCGTGGGGGCGTCGCTCGCTGTGGCCACGTTCCTCGCCGTGTCCGGCTATAACATAACGCCAGTACTGCTGCTTTTCGGCATCGCGATCGCTCTATGGTATCTACAGACCGGCTCGGGTGTGGGGGTCGGCAAGCGTTTCCATGTGCTGGGCGGCGACCGGCAGGGGCCAGGGGTCCCAGGGGTCTCTTTCAGCGATATCGGAGGACAGGAAGTCGCAAAGCGAGAGCTCCTGGAGGCGCTGGAGTTTGTGGTCAACGCCGACAAGGTTAAGGCCCTGGGCATTCGCCCCTTGCGGGGAATCCTGCTTACAGGGCCCCCCGGCACGGGCAAGACCCTGCTCGCGAAGGCTGCTGCCAGCTACACCGGTAGCGTGTTCCTGGCTGCGAGCGGGTCTGAGTTCGTCGAGATGTACGCCGGAGTGGGCGCCCAGCGAGTGCGCCAGCTTTTCAATATGGCGAGGACGCGCGCCGCCCGCGAGAAGCGCGGCAGCGCAATGATCTTCATAGACGAGATCGAGGTGCTCGGCGGCAAGCGCGGCAAGCACGCGAGCCACCTTGAGTACGACCAGACGCTCAACCAGTTGCTTGTGGAGATGGACGGAATCAACCCGTACGACGATATCAGGCTCCTGGTGATAGGCGCCACGAACCGGGCGGATCTCCTCGACCCCGCGCTCCTGCGGCCCGGGAGGTTCGACCGGGTAGTGCAGGTCAACCTGCCCGACCGCGAGGGGCGGCTGCATATCCTTCGCATCCACACGAAGGGCAAGCCGCTCGCGGAGGACGTCGATCTGGAGGAGATCGCCAGGGATACGTTCGGGTTCTCCGGGGCCCACCTCGAGAACCTCGTCAACGAGGCAGCCATCCTGGCAATGCGCCAGGGCAAGAGCGCCATAGGGGCGAAGGAGTTCAGAGACGCCATAGACAAGGTCATCATGGGCGAGAGGCTTGACCGCCGCCCGAGCCGAGCGGACCTCGAGAGGATCGCGTTCCACGAGGTCGGTCACGCGCTCGCAAGTGAGGTACTGCGTCCCGGGTCGGTCTCGACGATCACCGTGACGTCGCGGGGGAAGGCGCTGGGATACACCAGGCAAACCCAGGAGGAGGACCTGTGCCTTTACACCCGCGACTGGCTCGAGGACCAGCTTGCCGTGCTCCTGGGTGGCGCGGTAGCCGAGGAGATCCGCTTTGGAACGCGGTCCACCGGTGCGGCGAACGATTTCGAGCAAGCGCTGGAAGTCGCAAGGCGCCTCGTGGGCTCCGGGATGTCGCAGCTCGGTGTCGTGAACGTGGACGAGCTTCCGAGGCAGCTCTATCACGAGACTGTGAGTTCGATCATGAAAGGTCAAGAGCGGAGGGTCCGGCGGATCCTCGAATCCAGGAAAGATACTCTCGTGGAGGCCAGCGTGGCGCTGCTCGAGAACGAGAAGATCGATGGCGACGAGTTCAGAGAGATGCTCAGATCGGCTGGAAGGCAGGCTTTGGCTGGGGGCGCAGGCTCTGGCCTAAGTCGCTGTCTCGCGAGGTGACCGCCGTGAGGGCTGAGGTGATCTCCATCGGAACCGAATTGCTCCTGGGGCAGATCGTGGACACGAACGCTGCCTACATCTGTCGCAGGCTGGCCGAGATCGGCATTGACGTCTTTCACAGGGTTACGGTAGGAGACAACCTGGATAGAGCCGTCGCCGCAATTGCGGACGCTCTCAGCAGAGCGGACGTCGTGATCACCACGGGAGGCCTCGGACCCACTGAGGACGATCCCACCAGGGAAGCCGTTGCGAGGGCCATGGGGCTGCCGCTAGTGGTGTCCGAGGAGGCCCGGCGTCACGCGGAGTCTCTGCTAGCGAGGGCCGGGCACGAGGCTGCGGGCGAAAGCGCGGTGCGCCAGGCGAGGATACCCGAGGGTGCCGCGACCGTCGACAATGATCGGGGCACGGCATGCGGATTCATAGCGGAGAAGGGCGGGAAGGCCGTCATCTCGATGCCGGGCGTTCCTGGAGAGATGCGGGGGATGATGGAGTCCACCGTCCTTCCTTACCTGCGCAGCAGGATGGGGAACGCTGCCGGCGTCATCCTGTGGAAAGTGCTCAAGATCTGCGGCCGGGGCGAAGCATCGGTCGAAGACGAGGTGCGTGACCTTCTCCACTGCAGGACCAATCCCACTGTGGCACCCCTCGTGTCGCTGGGGGAAGTGATGCTCCGGATAACAGCGAAAGCGGGGTC
The DNA here is from genome assembly GCA_014360195.1 of Bacillota bacterium. Classification (GTDB taxonomy): domain Bacteria; phylum Bacillota; class SHA-98; order UBA4971; family UBA4971; genus UBA6256. Next base: position 27,593 of record JACIXY010000003.1, on the reverse strand, counting down.
CCCGGAAGAGGCAGAGGCCATGATCGCCCCGGTTGAGGCGGAGATCCGCGAGAGGCTTGGCGACGATGTTTACGGAACCGATGACGACGAACTCCAGGATGCCGTGGTGCGGCTGCTTGCGGGGAGGGGGCTTAGCTGCGCCGTTGCGGAGTCGGTTACCGGGGGGCTCATCGCCCACAAGCTCACGCAAGTGCCCGGTTGCTCCGCTGTGCTGGGGCTTGCGGTAACGAGCTACAGCAACGAGGCCAAGCGTGAGATCCTCGGGGTTCCGGCGGAGGTCCTGGAAAGGCACGGCGCGGTGAGCCGCGAGGTGGCGATAGCCATGGCGAAGGGGGTTCTTGCCAGGGGGCGCGCTGATGTGGCCATCTCGACCACCGGGATCGCCGGGCCATCGGGAGGAAGCGCGAAAAAACCGGTGGGGCTCGTTTTCGTAGGCCTTGCATGGCGGCGCGGGGTTGCGTGCGCCAGGCTGAGCCTGTTCGGTACGCGGACCGAGATCAAGGAGAGGGCCGCCAGAAGGGCCCTGGACCTTCTGCGCAGGCATGTCCTGCGAAGATGGTAAGCATAACGGGCCGCCCACCGGCCGTGCGGGGTGTATCCTGCACGACGCACCGAGCTGATGATCCGAGCGGCCTCCCCATGAGGGCCCGCAGCCGCAGCGCCGTGAGTGCGCCCGTATGGTGGGTCCTCGTGACGCTCGCGTGCGTCTATGCAGCCATCAACCTCTTTGGATCCATATCCTATCATGTGGCCGGTCTCGATATCCGCATATTGGCGCGGGTCGGGATACCGGGCTACAGCAGGCTCGCCATCCCCCCCATCGGCCGGGTCGAGGCGAGGACACACTTTACGCCCCTTCAGCTTGAGGCTTCCCTTGAGAACATCGACCCGGGCGTGCTCCAGGATGCAATCTCCCAGGGCGAAGCCCCCTCCAGCATCAGCCGGCAGTTCAAGAGGGACTCGGGGCGGCTTGTGGTGGCTTTCGCGCTGCGCATAGCCCTGCTCGCCATCGCGGGGGGAGCCTTCGGAGCCGCAGCCGCGTCAGGTTGGAGCCTGCGGCGGGTGCTCACAGGGGCCATGGTGGGCTTTGTGGCAAGCTCGGCGCTGCTTGCGCTTACGTATGTCACGTTCGACGAACGCAGGCTCGCGAACCCCCGCTATGAGGGAGCGATCGAGGCAGCCCCGTGGATGCTGGGTCTGTTGGACGGCAGCCTCCTCAAGGCGGGCGAGGTCGCAGGAAGCATGCAGACCATCGCCACCAACATCCGCACATTCTTCGACAAGGCCGAAGCGTTCCACCAGCTCGAAAGCGACAGGCCGTTTGTGAGGGTGCTCCATGTATCGGACATCCACAATAACCCTCAGGCCTTCGACTTCCTGACCCAGGTGGTCAAGAGCTTCAAGCCGGACTTCATCATTGATACGGGGGACATGACCGACTTCGGCACCGCCCCGGAGGCGAGGATGGCGGCGCGCAGGGTGCGCGCGCTCGGTGTTCCTTATCTCTTTGTCCCGGGCAACCACGATTCTCCCGAGGTGGCAAGGGTGATGTCCTCGGAGGGTGGCGCGACCCTCCTGGCCGACGGCGTTGTTGATTTCCGGGGCATTCGCATCGCTGCCCTCGGGGACCCTGGGGCCCTCCGGGCGGACATGGCCCCGGCGAGCCCGGAGGAGCTGGACCGGGCGAGAGACCGCGTAGCGGCCCTCCTTGCGTCCCCTGACGACCGTGGAGGCAGGGTACCCGACGTCCTGGCGGTGCATGATCTGCGGGCCGCCGAAGGTGCCCTGGGCAAAGTGGCCGTGGTGCTCAGCGGCCACGACCACCGCCTCTCTGTCGCCGTGCGCGAAGGGACGGTAACCGTAGATGCTGGGACCGCGGGAGGCGCGGGCATGCGGGGGCTTCAGGTGGAGGGAGGAGTCCCCATGAGCGTGGCCCTCCTTCATTTCGCCGTGGGCGGCTCCGGCGGACGGGATGGCCGCAGCTCCGTTGAGCTTGTGGCTGTCGACACCATCCGCATCTTCGGCGAAAGGCAGGGCTTCGACCTCGAGCGGAGGGTGGTGGGACTGCCTTACACAGGTCGCGCCCAGGCGAAGGAAATTCCTTCAGGACAGCATGGCAAAAGCAGGAAATAGCCCTACGGTGTAGAAGAGATCATCAGCCGGTCTTTGGGAGGTTTCAATTTGAGGTCCGTTCGATGTTTCATCGCCGTTTTTCTGGACCCGGCCCTTCGCCCGCAGGTGGTAGCCCTTCAGAGGCACCTTGCCCAGAGCGGAGCGGATGTCAAGTGGGTCGAGCCCGAGAACCTTCACTTCACCCTCAAGTTCCTTGGTGACGTCGAGGAATCGAGGCTGGAGGCCTTGACCAAGAGGCTCCAGGCTTGCGTGGGAGGTGTAGACGCGTTCGAGCTGGGTCTGGGGGCTGCCGGAGCCTTCCCGCGGATCCAGGACCCGCGGGTGATATGGGTCGGGGTGAGCGTCGGTAGGCAGCCCTTCGTGACACTCGCCTCCATAGTGGAGGAGACGATGAAGGCAGAGGGCTTCAGGAGTGAAGGCAAAGGCATCTCGCCGCACCTCACTATAGGACGGGTGAGGTCGGGCCGCAACCTGCATGCGCTCGCGGACCGGCTTTCGTCCAGTGCGCCCCTGGAGGGTACGATGAGAGTTGACACGGTCCAGCTGGTAGCGAGCGAGCTTGCGAGCCGCGGGCCGATATACAGCCCGGTTGCGATCGTTTCGCTTTCCTAAGTGTGGGTGTAGAAATGCTCCCGACTCTTGGAAGGTTGCCGGTGACTCAAGGAGAGAACGCAACACCGTCAACCGGGCAACTACTGGCAAGGGGACAAGAACCAACGCACTCTCACTTAGGACAGAGAGAACCGGCGCGGCGGCGTGTGCGTGAGAGGCGTAAAGCGAACAGACGTTCTTTCTCCCTCCGAGGGGGAGGGGGCCGTTTCCGCCGACAGACGGTGTTCTGCGCCTATTGTGGGAGTTGAGAGAGTAAGGTACAATTCAAATGTGCGGCGTGTCCCGCTACCGCTCGCTGCGATGGCCGCGCGTCTCAGGCTGCCCCGAGAATGGGGCAAGCGCACTTGCGCTCCGATGGCTTCGGTCGACCTGTATGACCCGTGTACAGGAAACCGGCACAGGACACGCAGGGTGCTGGGGAACACGGTTTGGGCACGCCTCTGGCAGAAGACACATTCCTGAGAAGGAGGAACGCGATGGAGAAGGAGAAGGCTCTCGAGATGGCCTTGTCACAGATAGAAAAGCAGTTCGGAAAGGGCTCAATCATGAGGCTGGGTGAGGCCGACGCCCGCCTCTCCGTCGAGGCGATTCCCACCGGTGCTCTGTCGTTGGATATCGCGCTCGGGATAGGCGGGATGCCTCGGGGGAGAGTGATAGAGATATTCGGCCCGGAGTCTTCCGGCAAGACCACAGTGGCCCTGCACGTCATTGCCGAAGCACAGAAAGCCGGGGGGATCGCTGCGTTCATTGACGCGGAGCACGCCCTTGACCCGGTCTATGCGAAGAGGCTCGGGGTGGATATTGACAACCTTCTTATCTCCCAGCCCGACACAGGAGAGCAGGCGCTGGAGATAGCGGAGGCGCTGGTGCGCAGCGGCGCGGTGGATGTGGTGGTCATCGACTCTGTGGCGGCCCTTACCCCTCGGGCGGAGATCGAAGGTGAGATGGGCGATGCCCACGTGGGGCTGCAGGCGAGGCTGATGTCGCAGGCGCTTCGCAAGCTTACGGCCGCCATCGGCAAGTCACGCACATGCGCCATATTCATCAACCAGATTCGTGAGAAGGTCGGGGTGATGTTCGGAAACCCGGAGGTTACTCCTGGGGGGCGGGCGCTCAAGTTCTATGCGACCATACGGCTTGAGGTGAAGCGGGTCGAGGTGCTGAAGCAGGGGCAGCAGATGATCGGCAGTCGCACCAGGGCTAGAGTCGTCAAGAACAAGATCGCGCCTCCCTTCCGCGAGGCTGAGTTCGACATCATCTACGGCCAGGGTATCTCCCGTGAGGGTAGCATACTCGATCTGGGCGAGGCCAATGACATAATAACGCGAAGCGGCACCTGGTACTCGTACGGCGACATAAAGCTAGGGCAGGGCAGAGAAAACGCCCGCGAGTTCCTGCGGGATAATCCAGACCTTGCTGCTGAGATCGAGAACAAGATCCGGCATCTCGCAGGTCTCAAGCTGCCTTCGCCTGGCCCGTCAAGCTCGGCTGAGGGCGAGACAAGTTGACGGTGTGTTTCCGCAAGCATATTCATAGCCTGTGAGAGGGGGAAGGCCCATTGCCTTCCCTCGTTTTGTAGTACCTGTCGACCGCGCGCCGGATGCGTCGCAGGGTGACGCCTGACGGACGAGACTCAGAAGGAGTTTTCGACAAAGACGAGAACGTTTAGTTGGGAACGAGATGCCGCAGCCGTGCCCCGGCGGCGGGTGGGTGCCTGGGGGCATGTCACGGATGGGCAAAGCCGATAATGTATCCGGAAGCGATGGCAGGGATGCCTGCGTGCTTTGCGGGCGAGACCGGACGATTTGCGGGTCGAAGTAAAATGCCAAGAAGATGGAGAGTAAACATTTATTGAGGAGAGGGTGATCACAGTAAGAGAGGGTGACGCGAGAGGTGGCGGTCCGGCGAACCTGGACCAGAAGGCAAGGAGCTATGCTCTCAGGCTCCTCGCGATGAGTGATCGGACCGTAAAGGAGCTTGAATCAAAGCTCCGGAGGAAAGGCTTTCCAGAGGATGTCGTCGGCGAGGTCCTGGCGGAGATGATGTCTCTGGGATATCTCGACGATGAGAAGCTGGCGGCAAGATTCGCTGAGAACGGTGCAGAAAGACGGGGCATTGGCCCTCATCGCATACGGGCTGAGCTCTCGCGGCGGGGCGTGCCAGGGTCTATCATAGAGCAGGCGTTACGCCGGGCGTTCGAGGGTGAGAGGGAAAGCGAAGTAGCGCTTGCCCTGGCACGCACATGGCTGGAGCGGCTCGGCATGTCGCTCGGCGGAAATGAGGGCGTTGCGCGACGGAGGCTCTACGGCTTTCTCGCCCGGCGCGGGTTCTCGTCCGAGGTCATCGAGAGGGCACTCCGCAAGGTACTGGGCTAGCTCGGCCCCCTGGCGGCGTCTGCGGGGACGTTGCCTTGCCCGCGCTCGCGCGCTTGCGTGGTTTCGCGATTGCCTTGACACCTAAAAGCGGAAAAGGTACAATAAACGTGAATTCCGGTTCCGGCCGGAGACAGCGCTCCGGCACTAGACTCTATGATGACATATAATGTGTCTTCCATCTAGTGGCCGAGTTCATGCTCGGCTTTGTTTATGAGAGGGAGGTGAATCCGATATTATTGCAGTCATAGTAGCAGTCGTCATTTCTGTCGTGGTTGGAGCTGCCCTCGGGTACGTCGCCAGGAAGACCCTGGCAGAGGCCAAGATCGAGTCGGCGGAGCTTGCCGCGAAGAGGATCGTTGAAGAGGCTGAGAAAGAGGCCGAGGCTGCCAAAAGGGAGATCCTGCTGGAAGCCAAGGAGGAGGCGCACCGGCTCCGCAACGAGATCGAGCAGGAAGAGCGGACCCGCCGGGCTGAGCTCCAGAGAACCGAAAGGCGGCTCCTTCAGAAGGAAGAAAGCCTCGACAGGAAACTGGAAGCGCTCGAACGCAAAGAGGAGTCCATAACCAGAAAAGAGCGGGAGCTTGAGGCGGCGAAGGAGGAACTCGCAAGGCTGCACGCGGAGCAAAGGGCCGAGCTCCAGCGGATATCCGGGCTGTCGTCGGAGGAAGCGAAGGCGCTTCTCCTGAAGGATATCGAGAACGAGATCCGCCATGAGGCCGCGGTCATGATAAGGGACATCGAAGCACAGGCGAAAGAGGAGGCGGACAGGCGCGCCCGAGAGATTGTGGCAGCCGCCATCCAGCGGTGCGCGGCGGATCACGTGGCCGAGACCAGCGTGTCGGTGGTCTCTCTTCCAAATGACGAGATGAAGGGCAGAATCATCGGGCGTGAGGGCAGGAATATCCGGGCCCTTGAGACGCTTACCGGAATCGACCTGATAATCGACGATACTCCTGAGGCTGTTATCCTGTCCGGTTTCGATCCGGTGCGGCGGGAGATCGCCAAGGTGGCTCTGGAGAAACTGATCTCCGACGGGCGGATCCACCCGGCGCGCATCGAGGAGATGGTGGAGAAAGCCCAGAAGGAAGTGGAAGCCATCATCAAGGAGGAGGGAGAGAGCGCCGCCATCGAGGCGGGGGTGCACGGTCTCCATCCCGAACTCATACGTCTTCTGGGGAGGCTGAAGTTCAGGTCCAGCTTCGGCCAGAATGTGCTGAAGCACTCTCTTGAGGTTGCGCATCTCGCGGCGGGCATGGCCGCTGAGCTTGGGGCGAACATCGCGGTGGCGAAGCGGGCGGGCCTGCTCCATGACATCGGTAAGGCCGTCGACCATGAGGTCGAAGGTCCTCATGTCCAGATAGGGGTTGACCTGGCACGTAAGTACAGGGAGTCGCCGGAGGTGATTCACGCCATCGCGACGCACCACGGGGACGAGGAGCCGAAGACGATCGAGGCTGTCCTGGTCCAGGCGGCGGACGCGATTTCAGCGGCGCGGCCCGGCGCGAGACGCGAGACGCTGGAGGCCTATATCAAGCGCCTGACGAAACTGGAGGAGGTTGCCGACTCCTTCGATGGTGTGGAGAAGGCCTACGCGATTCAGGCCGGCCGCGAGATCAGAATAATGGTGAAGCCCGAAAAGATCGATGACCTGGCGGCGGTCCGGCTTGCGCGGGATATCGTGAAGAAGATCGAAGAAGAGCTTGAGTACCCGGGCCAGATCAAGGTCACCGTCATCCGCGAGACGCGCGTGGTTGATTACGCGAAGTGATGCGAGACCAAAAGGTGGAGGCAAGGCGGGAACATCCCACCCTGCCATATCCTTCTGAAAAAGCCTCAAGCAGGAGTTTGGGCGCGAGTAGAGAATCCTGTTGTAGGTGTTGAGGGAGGGTGGTCAAAGTGGCAGGGCGTGTTGGTGAGTCTCGCGCAGTTGACGATGGCACCGCGAACAGCGTGAGCCTTCTCATCTCCATACTCGTACGATACCCCGAGATAGCTACCGTGAACTTCGTTCCTCAGGGGAAGGTGCTCAAGTTCACGTTCATGGTGTCGAGGCCGATCTCGGAAGATGTATGGAAGGCATTCCGCGATGGCTTGCACGAAAGTGTCGAGGGGTATGCGGCGCTGGTCCACGGCATGTCCCCAATGCTGCGGGTGGAGCGGCGTGACTACGACGGGGTGTCCCTGGTCGAGATCTCCAGAGACGCCGCCACTCTGACCCAGGAGGAGATATCGCTCATAATCGAGTTTGCCAGGGGCCAACTGGGGTCCTCGCTTGTGACCGAGGGCGTGACGGATGAAGCGGCTTTCGACGAAGATCTCGTGTTCCAGGACGAAATGATAGAGAATATGCTGGAAGATCTTAAGGAGACCATACAGCACAGAAAGCTCATCGGTTTCCGCGACGACGGGCGGGTGCTCGTCTTCAACAAGCAGAGCGAGAAGCGGAGCGAGCGGACCAGGTCATGATTCTAAGGATTCTCTTCATCGGCGATATCGTGGGTAAGCCAGGGCGCAGGGCCTGCCGGGTTCTGCTCCCTGGTCTTGTACAGGAGTTGCGACCCGATGCGGTGATCGCCAATGGGGAGAACGCGGCAGGGGGCTTTGGCCTCACTGCGGACACGGCGGACGAGATCTTCGGCTGCGGCGTGAATGTCATCACCACGGGCAACCATGTGTGGAATAAGAAAGAGTTCTACCAGATACTGGCCACCAGCGAGCGGGTGCTACGACCGGCGAACTATCCTCCGGGGGCGCCGGGGAGAGGCGCGACGGTGGTCCAGCTTGCAAGCGGGTTGCGTCTCTGTGTGGTCAACCTTGCGGGCCGGGTCTTCATGGCGCCGATCGACTGCCCGTTCCGCACGGCCGACAGGATCCTCGAGGAACTGTCCTCAAGGTGTGACGTGTTCGTTGTGGATTTCCACGCCGAGGCGACCTCTGAAAAGGTCGCTTTGGGCTGGTACCTTGACGGTCGGGTCGCGTGTGTGGTCGGCACCCACACGCATGTTCAGACGGCCGATGAGAGGGTCCTGCCCGGCGGGACGGCGTTTATTACCGACCTCGGAATGACAGGTCCGGTTGAGTCGGTGATCGGGGTGCGGAAAGACATCATCATCGGGCGGTTTCTTACCGGACTACCTGCGAAGTTCGAGACTGCATCGGGCCGCGCGCAGATCTCCGGGGCTGTGGTGACGATTGACGGGGCGACGGGGAAGGCTAAGAGCATCGAGAGAGTGCTTGCAGTGGAGAGCGCATGACCTTAAAAGATCGTCCGGCCGCGCGTATGCGCGGCCCAGCTTTTTTCACAATGTGAACATGCGATTAGCAGGAATCTGGCTAGCAGCATATAACTATGAACATGGCAGCAGGTAGTCCCAACCATGTTAGGAGGAATTATACATGGAAGTTCTCAAGGTGTCCTCAAAGTCGAACCCGAACTCAGTTGCGGGTGCCCTCGCCGGCGTAGTGAGGGAGCGCGGTTTCGCTGAGGTGCAGGCCATAGGCGCCGCGGCGCTCAACCAGGCCGTGAAAGCCGTTGCGATCGCTCGGGGCTTCGTGGCGCCGAGCGGCATGGATCTGGTCATGATACCCGCTTTCGCTGACGTCGAGATCGATGGCGAGGAACGCACCGCTATTAAGCTCATAGTGCAGCCCAGGTAAGGGGCTACCCGAGCGCCGTGATACCGTCCGAATCGCGGGCGCATCCATGGCCGCAGCTGCTAGAAGCGGATATAATTACATGAAGGTATTGCCCTCGTACGGTCGAACTTTTTCTGCGACAGGTGGGGAGGTGAAGAACAGAAATAGAGGTGTCGCGCAAGTGATCGAAGGAATAAAAGTAGTACTTCGCCCGCTGGGCGAAAAAGACCTGGAAACTGTCTGTGGATGGGACTTGGACTACTACGTTGCAGCAGTGCCCGGACCAAGCGATGACCGGCACCTCGATAACCGAAAGGACTACGAAAGGATCCTGCGTTCCCGGACGGCGAGGATGTTCGCCATCGAAGCTCGCGACGGCTCGCTCATCGGAGACATCGGCCTCGTGGAGATAAGCTGGCGCAAACGTGAGGCCGAGCTTGTCGTGAGGATTGGCGACGATCGGTACAGAGGCAGGGGCTACGGGCAGGATGCCGTAAGCTGTCTGCTTGAGTACGTCTTCAGCAACACGAAGCTGACCCGAATTTACCTGCGCGTGCTGGCGGAGAACGTCCCTGCTGTCAAGTGTTTCGAGAAGTGCGGCTTCCGCAAGGAGTGGATAATGACCCGGAAGCTCGAGGCGGGAAAATCCCCCAGGAAGGTCATCCTGATGGTGCTCGAACGAGAGGACTTCATCAAGTGCCCTCGATGCCGGGTGGCGTCGTAGGTTATTGCATATCTTGAAGGAAGGCGACCACCCCGGCGCAGGATGGACACGGTTTCAGGTTCCGGCGGCCCTGGCAGCACATGCCCGGGCCGCTTTCCCAACCGCCCCCTCTAAGTGAGGGTGCGGAAATGCCTCCAACTTCTGGGGAAGGGTTGCCGGTGACTCAAAGAGAGAGTGCAACACCGGCGACCCGGCAACCACTGGAAAAGGGACAAGAAGTAACGCACCCTCACTTAGTCCTTCTTCTCCGGTTCGGAGTATACTCCGAACATATCACCGCTACCAGGGCCGGGATAGCCGGGGTGGCCCGCAAAAGCCCTGCACTCCCTTGCACACTCCAGGCAAACACGGCCGCAGTGCTGCGATTCTGGGTCGGAGTGCCTCAGGCACTCATTTCTACAGACCTCACACACTATCGCACAGAGATGGGCCATGTGCCTTGAGAAAGTGCTGTTGCGTGCAAAGTATTTCGCAGTTAAGGTACAAATGTCCGCACAGTCGCGCAGCAATTGGAGCTGTGTCCTCCTTGGCTGGACGTCTGGTCTCGCCAATATAACAGCAATTGTATCTTCACATATGGCTTCACAGTCTTGAACGATCCTTAATACCCGCATATGGGGCTCATGGTACTCCGTTGTATCGTTCACCCTCATCCCTCCAAGGCGCTGGGTGTTCTACCCGTAAGTTCCGGGTTCACTATAGTGTATGAGCTTGGCCAAAGGGTGCTACAAAGCTGTCCCCTGGCTAGCCAGGGTGATCGGACGGCCGCGGACTCATCCTGGCCCTCTTCGCCCCGCTCTGGGGCCGCAAACCCTGCAGATTCAAGAAAAAAGTTGCTTCGAGGAGAAGGAATCCCGGCCGCGATATAGAAGAAAGGTGTTACCAATGTGGGGAAAAGTGGGGAGAAGTGGTGGAAGCGGCGCCCCCAGTGTTTATCGGGACCTACGACCACTCTGTGGATGATAAGGGCCGACTTGCGATCCCGGCGAAGTTCCGGGAGGGCCTCGGCCAGCGATTCTATGCCACCAAGGGGCTCGACAGGTGCCTATTCCTGTTCCCCGAGTCAGAGTGGCAAAAGCAGCAGGCCCAGCTTGCGTCGCTTCCTCTCACCATGCGCGACGCCAGGGCTTACAGCAGGCTGTTTTTCGCAGGGGCATGCGAGTGTGAGCTTGATAAACAGGGGCGCATCAACATTCCGTCGTACCTGCGCGAGTACGCCGGGATCTCGAAAGATGTCGTCGTCATCGGCGTCATGAGCCGGGTGGAGGTCTGGGGCCGGGAGGTGTGGCTCGAGTACTCCACCAAGGCGGAGGAATCCTATGAAGAGATAGCCGAGAAGCTCATTTCCGGTGGTGGCGCTCGAGAATGACGCCAGAGAGCCCGGGGGAAGTGGGCGGGTGCCACGTGTACCACGTCCCGGTCATGAGGGACGAAGTCCTGTGGATGCTTCGGCCCAGGCCCGGAGGAATATACCTTGACTGCACGGTGGGCGGCGGAGGTCATGCTGCAGCTGTACTCGAGCACGCCGGGCCAGACGCGTTCCTTGTAGGGATAGACAGGGACCCGGAGGCAATCGAGTTCGCAGGGCGAAGGCTAGCGCCTTTCGCCGGGGCGTTCAAGCTGGTACAGGGCAATTTCGCCGATCTTGCCGGTATCCTAGCGGACCTCGGCATAGGACAGGTTGATGGGGTCCTTTTCGACCTCGGAGTATCCGGCCACCAGTTCGACGACCCAGGGCGCGGCTTTTCATGCATGAGCGATGGCCCCCTTGACATGCGGATGGACATGGGTGCGGGGCCCTCGGCCCGCGATCTTGTCAACACCCTGCCGGGTGCGGAGCTTGCCAGGATCTTGCGGGAGTACGGCGAGGAGCGGTGGGCTTCGCGAATCGCCCGGTTCGTAGTGGAGAGAAGGAAGCGCGGCCCTATTACAACCACGGCAGAGCTCGTGGACGTAGTTAAACAGGCGATCCCGGCCGCGGCCAGGAGGTCGGGGCCCCACCCTGCAAGGCGGACTTTCCAGGCCTTACGCATCGCGGTGAACGATGAGCTTGGAAGCCTCGCCCGGGGCCTTGACCAGGCAGTGGAGGCTGTCCGGCCGGGAGGAAGGGTTGTGGCGATAGCGTTTCACTCTCTGGAAGACCGCATGGTGAAGAAGAAGTTTGCTGAAAGTAAAGAGCGTCTCCGGACGATCACGGCGCGACCACTTGTCCCGTGCGAGGAAGAGGTACAGGCGAACCCGAGGTCACGCAGCGCCAGGCTGCGCGCGGCGGAGAGGTTCTAAGGGAACTGGAGGGAGAATAGAGATGGTACCGGCTGAAGCCAGGCCCATGGTGCGGCGCGAAAGAGGCAGCCTCAGGCGGCCAACCGCCAGGCGGCGGTCCGCCGCCCGACTGGGACGGGCCGACGGGGTGGACAGGGTTCCCGTGGCGAGGGCCACTTCCGGAAACAAGGCGAACCTCGGCAGGATTGCGTTCGTGGCCATCGTCGCAACGGGGCTTCTCCTCGGAAACCTCGCCCTGCGCGCCAGGGTCATAAACTGTGGATATAGACTCAGCAGGCTTGAGGAGACACTGGCGGCAACGCAGACGGAGTATGACAGGTTGAGCCTCGCCATAGTGAACCTCAAGTCGCTGGAGAGGATCGAGGAAGTCGCCAGGGTGCGCCTGGGCATGGTGGACCCCACCTCCGCAGAGTTCGTGGTGCTTGCGCCGGGCGGACTCGGCCGGGTTGCCAGCGCAGGTACGGCGAGCGGGCGGTCGCCCGCACCGTCTCGGCTTGAGAAGGGCTTTGCCACCCGAGCCGGCAACGTCCTGATAGGTCTGGTATCCCCCTTTGTCGCGCGGTGGTTCTACGACGTGCCCGACCAGGATCACCCGAGGGTGCGCGTGGCGGCCAGGTAGGGGAGGGGAACGCGCTTCGCGCCTTTCGGTGCGGTGCGCTGTACCGCTCCGCAGCATGGCGGGGCGGCGAGGCCAGGAAAGGGAAGGCAAAGCAGGGCAGCGCAAGGCGAGGTAGGATCTGTGTCGGTGTACACGGGCGTCACCATCAAGAAGAGGGTAGCCTGGCTTTTTATTATGTGGGGGGCTGTCAGCTTTCTCCTCATGTTGCGCCTCACCTGGCTCCAGATCGTCCAGGGTGACCGTTTCCGCAAGCTTGCGCTGGATCAGAGGCTGTACCCTGTGCCCGTGGACGCGAGGAGGGGAACCATACGCGACCGAAACGGGCGCGAGCTTGCAGTGAGTGTCAGTGCCGACTCCATCTACGCTGTGCCGGTGGAGGTCAAAGACCCGGCTGGGACCGCCGACACTCTCGCGCGTATCCTGGAACAGGACCCGGTGTCCATTCGCAACAAGCTCACCCAGAAGGCCGCGACAGTATGGATCGACCGCAAGGTGGACCCGGAGAAGGCGGCGGCCATAAGAAAGCTCAACCTCCCCGGCATAGGCTTCACCGAGCGAGGCCAGAGGTTCTACCCCAAAGACAGGCTGGCCGCACATATCCTGGGAATCGCCGGCATTGACAACCAGGGCCTGGAAGGCATCGAGGTCCAGTACGATTCATATCTGCGGGGCACGCGCGGCCAGATCGTTTCGGAACGCGACGCCACGGGCAAGGAGATCCCCGGGGGTGTGAGCAGGTTCATCCCACCTGTCGACGGCAACGACCTGTACCTTACTATTGATGAGGTCATCCAGTATATAGTCGAGCGTGAGCTCGATCGTGGGATGGCGGAGACCCGGGCGAAACGCGGGATGATCCTGGCGATGGATCCGAAGACCGGCGCCGTGCTGGCGATGGCGGCCCGGCCAACATACAATCCCAATCGCTACTATGAGTACCCCGAGGCTGCGAGGCGCAACATCGTGGTTTCCGACGTGTATGAGCCTGGGTCAACGTTTAAGATAGTGACCGCTGCGGCTGCCCTGGAGGAGGGCCTTGTGAAGCCGTCCGACACGTTCTTCGACCCGGGTTTCATCCGCGTCGAGGACCGGTACGTGCGGTGCTGGCTCGCCGGCGGCCATGGAACCCAGACGTTCACCGAGGCCACTGAGAACTCATGTAACGTGGTGTTCGCCACGCTCGGAATGCGCCTGGGCACGGAGCGGTTCTACAAGTATATCCGGGCATTCGGGTTCGGCAGCCCGCTCGGAATCGACTATCCCGGGGAGGCGGCAGGCCTCCTTCAGCCGGAGAAAAACGTGGGACTGGTGGAGATAGCAAACATCTCCTTCGGCCAAGGCGTGTCCGTGACACCGGTGCAGCTTCTTTCTGCTCTCAACACCATAGCGAACGGCGGCACTCTAATGCGGCCGCGACTTGTGTCAAGGGTGGTGGCACCCGACGGAAGCCTGGTGAAAGAGTTCGGGCCTGAGCCGCTTCGCCAGGTCATCAGCAAGGAGACCGCCAGGGAACTTTCGCTCATCCTCGAGTCCGTTGTGGTCAATGGCTCCGGCTACAGGGCGAGAATCCCAGGGTATCGTGTTGCAGGCAAGACGGGGACGGCTGAGAAGCCGGAGGCGGGCAGGTATGGCGAGAAGCGAGTGGCCTCGTTCCTCGGCTTTGCCCCGGTGGAAGACCCGAGGATATCCGTGCTGGTGGTGTGGGACGAGCCCAATGTGGGCATAAGCTACGGCGGCGTGCTTGCGGCACCAACGTTCCAGGCCATCGTGCGCGATGCCCTCAGGTACATGGAGGTGCCGCCCGCATCTCCGGTTGAAGCCGAGAAGTCTGGGGAGGGGGCAGGGCAGCCGGAACTCGTGGCTGTACCCGATGTCGTGGGGCGACCGGCTGCGGACGCTGCGAAGGCACTTGTGTCAGATTTTGGGCTCCAGGCGCGGATGAAAGGGTCGGGCAACACCGTCCGCGACCAGACGCCGAGGCCGGGGGCGCGTGTGCCCCGGGGAACCACCGTCGTGCTTTACTTGGATATGGGCGAACTCTATAATGAAGTGGGCGAAGACGTGACCGTCCCAGACCTCGCGGGCAAGACCATGAAAGACGTTGCGCTTCTTCTCAGCGAGGTCGGCCTTAGGCTGCAGGCCGAGGGCACCGGCAGCGCGACGTGGCAAGATCCGAAGCCGGGAACCCGGGTCTCCAGGGGGTCGATTGTCGTTGTGAGGTTTGAACCGCCGGCAGCCGAATCACAAGGCAGCCCCCGGCAGCCTTAGCCTTAATATGTCATAACAGCCAATTGCAGGAGACATAATGGTACTGACGTATCTGTATCCATCGTTGCCTACAGCCAAAGTAGGGGTGCAAAAATGCTCTCAACTTTGGGAGGGGGCGCCGGTGCTTGCACGAGGAGTGTCAAAACCCGGCCGCTGGCTAGACGGGCCGGATTTTGGCAAGGCGCGCCCTTTTTGGGGCACCGTCCCAGAGCGCAACACCGGCAACCCGACACCCGCTGGAAAACCGGGAGGGATTAATGAACCCTCATTTAGCAGAGCTTGTTATGCTGCCGGACATTCCGGCCACGGTCAGGAGGTTAAACGACGCAAGTGCCACGTTTCAGGGATCTGGTGGGGCAGGTCAGCATCAAGACGGTCACGGGCAACATGGAGACTCTTGTGCGGGGCGTGGCCTACGATTCGCGCGCGGTCGAGCCCGGGTACCTCTTTGTATGCATAAAGGGAGAGAAGCACGACGGCCATGATTTCGTCGGGGACGCGGTCCGGCGCGGAGCCGTGGCGCTCATCGTCGAGAGGGACGTGGCGGTCCCTGAGGGTGTGGCATCCGTCATGGTGTCAAACTCGCGCGAAGCGCTTGCCCGGGTGGCGCAGGCTTTTTACGGCGACCCGTCGCGCTCGATGGTGTGCGCGGGGGTGACCGGCACCAAGGGGAAGACCACCACGACCCACCTGGTGAAGGGTGTGCTCGACGCATCCGGCCGCTGGTGCGGAATCATCGGGACGGTCGGACACGTCATCGGGGACGAGGTGGTCCAGGCGAAGCACACGACGCCTGAGTCCCTCGACATCCAGCGGATGCTCAGCGAGATGCGGGAGAAGGGCCAGACCGCTGCGGCGATGGAGGTCTCGTCCCATGCGGTGGTGCAGGGCCGCGTGCTCGGGGTGGATTTCGACATCGGGGTGTTCACCAACATCGGCCACGACCACCTCGACTTTCACGGGACGTTTGAGAACTACCTTGCTGCCAAGGCGTCCTTCTTTGAGTCGCTTGGCGCAGGACGTTCGCCGAAGGGGCTTACGAGGACGGCAGTAATCAACCTCGACCAGCCCCACGCGGGGCACATCATCTCGAGGACCCGCGCCGACGTGGTGACGTACGGCATCACGAGCGATGCCGACGTCAGGGCCGAGGATGTGCAGCTCCTCCCACACGCGGCGTCGTTTGTGGCCCGCACGCCCGCGGGGCGGGCCGAGGTTCGGCTCAAACTGACCGGTGTGTTCAACGTGTACAATGCCCTCGCGGCCATCGCATGCGGCATTGCCGCCGGGGCCAGTCTCGACGAGGCAAAGGCCGGGGTTGAGCGCGTTACAGGTGTGCCGGGCCGCTTCGAGACCATAGATGAAGGGCAGCCGTTCGCGGTGGTCGTTGACTTTGCGCACACGCCGGACAGCCTCGAGAACGTCCTCAAGGCCGCGAGGAGTCTCGGAAAGGGCCAGATGACGGTTGTGTTCGGGTGCGGCGGTGACCGTGACAGGACCAAGCGACCAATGATGGGCGAGATAGCGGCGACGCTTGCGGACCACGTGATCATCACGTCGGATAACCCGCGATCGGAGGACCCCGAGTCCATATGCCGCGAGATCGAGGACGGGGTGCTGAGGGTGCGCCGCCCGCGGGAGGGCTACGAGGTCATCGTGAGCAGGGCGGACGCCATCAAGCGAGCGCTGTCTCTTGCGAGAGAGGGCGATGTGGTCGTGATCGCGGGAAAAGGGCACGAGACCTACCAGATATTCTGGGACCGAACCATTCACTTCGACGACCGCGAGGTTGCCAGAGACTATCTCAGGGAGCGCATGGCAGGTGCCGAGGTTTAGCCTGGAGGAGATCATAACCGCCACGGGCGGGCGCTGCGAGGCGGCGGGGGCCACGGAGGGGGCCACGGCCAAGGCATCGCGAGCCGCGGGTGCACCCGTGTTCACCGGGGTGTGCACCGACTCCCGCAAGGTCGTCGGGGGAGAGGTCTTCTTTGCGCTGGTAGGGCCTACCTTCGACGGCCATGATTTCGCGGCCGAGGCCGTCGCGAAAGGAGCCAGGGGAGTGGTGGCGTCATCCTCCGACAAGGTGGCCGGCCTTGCAAGATCGGTCCCCGTCGTTCTCGTGGACGACACGCTGAAAGCTCTCCACAGGCTTGCGAGGTACAACAGGTGCCGCCTGGGGATCCCCGTGGTGGCTGTGACCGGGAGCACGGGCAAAACCACCACGAAAGATATGGCGCACAGCATCTTCATGGAGAGGATGAGATCGGCCAGGACGGAGGAGAACTTCAACAACGAGGTCGGGGTTCCGCTGACGCTCCTCTCGCTCGAGCCCCGCCATGAGATATGCGTTGTGGAACTTGGGATGAGGGGGAGGGGGCAGATCCGGGATCTTGCCGAGATAGCCCGCCCCGACGTGGGCATCGTGACGAACGTAGGGCCGAGCCATGTGGAGCTTCTTGGGTCTATCGAGAACGTGGCCCTTGCCAAGGCTGAACTGGTTGAGGCTCTTGGGCCCGACGGCATAGCCGTGCTAAACGCTGATTGCGAGTACACCGCGGCGATGAAGGAAAGAACCCTTGCGAAGGTGGTGTTCTTCGGGATAGAGCGCGACGCTGACGTGAGGGCAACCGATATCGAGGGCCTGGGAGAGAACGGCACGAGGTTTACCATGTCGTACGGCCAGAGGTCTTTCCGGGTGCATGTGCCGGTGCCTGGCATCCACAACGTGTATAACGCCCTTGCGGCGGGCGCATCTGCGCTTGTCATGGGTGTGGATTCCTTTGCCGTGGCGGATGGGCTTTCCCGCTTCGAGCCGTCCCATGGTCGGTCAGGGATCGTGGAGACCACGCGCGGCTTCACGGTGATAGACGACACGTACAACGCCAACCCGGCTTCCATGAGGGCGGCCCTCGCCACTCTTCGCGAGGTAGCCGGGGGCAGGAGGAAGATCGCCGTTCTCGGCAACATGCTCGAGCTCGGGGAGATCTCTGCGGAGGCTCACCGGGAGCTTGGCCGGGCCACCGTGGCGCATAGGTGCGACATGCTGGTGACGGTGGGCAACCTCGCGCGCCTTGCCGGGGAGGAAGCGCTCCGGCTGGGCAGGAGCCCACGGGATGTGATCATGTGCGACACGAGCGCCGAGGCGGTCGATGTCCTCGAGAGGCTTGCAAGGCCCGGCGACGTGATTCTCGTGAAAGGATCGCGGGCCATGAGGATGGAGGAGATCGTGTCGGCACTTGTGGGAGGTAATGGAGGCGGGTCCGGTGACTCGTGAGATATACGCTGCCCTTGTCGCCATCGCAACTGTGATCGCGATAGGCCCCGTGTCCATAAAGATCCTGCGCAGGATGAAGTTCGGCCAGTCCATTCGGTCCAACGGCCCGGCGACGCATCTCGCGAAGGCCGGTACGCCGACCATGGGCGGGATCATGATACTCATAGGAGTCTTCGTGGCGACGCTCCTCTTCGCTCCCCGCGCGCTGGGACCGGCGTGGGCCCTGTTCATAACGCTCGGGTTCGGCGCTATCGGCCTTGCCGACGATTTCATCATCGTCGTGGCCAGGCGGTCTCTGGGGCTGCGGGCAAGATACAAGCTCGTCGCCCAGATCATTCTTGCGGGCCTGCTGGGGCTGTTTGTAGCCGCGAGGCCCGAATTCGGCACCACAGTGAGTATTCCTTTCCTGAGCCAGCGGGTGGACCTCGGGCTGGGGTACGTGGTCTTCGCGATCCTCGTTGTCATCGGCGCGTCCAACGCGGTGAACCTCACTGACGGCCTCGACGGGCTTGCCGCCGGCACGGTGGCCATCGCAGCTCTTACCTACGGCATTATCGCGATGCAAAAGGGCGCGGGCGACATCGCAGTCTTCGCATTCGCCCTCGCCGGGGCATGCGTCGGGTTCGCGTGGTTCAACTGCCACCCCGCACAGGTCATCATGGGTGACACCGGGTCTCTTGCGTTGGGGGCGGCGCTGGGATGTCTTGCGATACTCACGAAGACCGAGATCCTCCTGGTGGTGATAGGGGGGGTCTTCGTGGTGGAAGCTCTATCCGTCATCATCCAGGTGACGTACTTTCGGCTGACTGGCGGGAGACGCATCTTCCGGATGAGCCCCCTTCACCACCACTTCGAGCTATCCGGATGGCAGGAGCCCAAAGTGGTGACGAGGTTCTGGATACTGGGCCTTGTCTTCTCGGTCCTCGGGATGTTGTGCCTTCCAGGGCTATAGTAATCGGCCCTGAGTGCAAGTGCGAGTGCGAGCGCGCGTATCGCTGCGGCAATCCCAAACGGAATAAAGGTCTTGAATGTAAAGGTCCCGAATGCGGTGCGGATGTGGAGCGACCGACCCAGAGGCGCCTCCGGCCTCTAAGTGAAGGTGCAGAAGTGCTCCCGACTTCAAGAGGGGTTGCCGGTGACTCAAAGACAGAGAAGCCATCGCGCCCGCGATGGGGGTGAGAAGCATGCCGGTGCGGCGAAAATCCCATGAGAAGCACGCCCCCGACGTCATGATCTTCCTCATCACCCTCGCCCTCCTGAGCCTGGGGGTGGTGATGGTCTTCAGCGCAAGCTCGGTGAGCGCGTATGAGATCTTTCGCGATACGTACTACTTTATCAAACGCCAGCTTGCATGGGCGGCCATCGGCCTTGTGGCAATGTGCGTGACGATGGAGGTTGACTATCGGGTATGGAAGAAGCTCGCATGGCCCGCCCTGCTCTTCAGCCTCGTGCTTCTCGTGGCTGTGCTCATCCCTGGAGTGGGTGTGATGATTCGGGGATCCAGGAGGTGGCTGGGAGTGGGATCGCTCACTTTCCAGCCCTCCGAGGTCGCCAAGATCGTCATGGTATTCTTTATGGCGAGTTTCCTATCTGACCGTTCTACGAAAATGCACCGGTTCGTGGAGGGGCTGCTTCCACCCCTTGTCGTTCTCGGCGTGGTGTTCGGGCTTATCATGCTGGAGCCGGACTTCGGCACGGGCGGCGCCATCGTGGGGATCACCATGCTCATGCTTTTTGCTGCGGGGGCGAGCATTTCGCACCTGGCGGCCCTCGGGGCGATGGGGATTCCTGCCCTCGTTGCGGTGGCTATGGCAGCGCCGTACAGAGTCCGCAGGTTCCTCGCCTTCCTGCATCCGTGGGAGGACCCACTCGGCTCGGGGTTTCACATCATCCAGTCGCTGCTTGCCCTTGGCTCAGGAGGCATATTCGGGGTGGGTCTGGGAAGAAGCCGTCAGAAGTTCCTGTACCTTCCCATGCAACATACCGACTTCATATTCGCGATAATCGGCGAGGAGCTCGGGTTCGTGGGCGCGACGGCGGTTGTGGTGCTGTACTTCCTTTTTGCCTGGCGCGGCCTGCGCGTGGCCATCGGGGCGCCGGACTCATTCGGCAGCCTGCTGGCCGTCGGGATAACGACGATGATTGTGTTCCAGGCGGCTATAAACATCGGGGTAGTGTCGGGGACATTCCCAATCACCGGGATAACCCTCCCGCTTATCAGCTTCGGCGGGTCCTCCCTGGTGACGACGCTTGCTGCTATAGGGGTGTTGCTCAACATCTCCAAATACTCGTCAATCAGGTGAACGGCATGAAAGTGGTTTTTGCCGGGGGAGGCACCGGCGGACACGTTTACCCGGGCGTCACCGTCGCCCGCACGCTCCTTGAAAGAGACCCGGCGACGAAGGTGGTCTTCATCGGCACCCGGAAGGGGCTTGAGGCGGATGTCATCCCGAGGGAGGGCTTCCACCTCTCCACCATAGAGGTGGCCGGCTTTCGCCGCAGGCTCTCCCCGGACACACTCTTGACAGCGTTCCGGGCGTGCAAGGGCTTCATCCAGTCGCTGGCGATCCTACGGCGCGAGAAGCCCGATGTGGTTGTGGGCACCGGCGGCTACGTGTCCGGCCCGGTGGTCCTGGCAGCATGGATGCTCGGCATTCCCACGCTTATCCACGAGCAGAACGCTTTGCCCGGTGTTACCACGCGCGTGCTTTCGCGCGTCGCCAGTGCCATGGCGGTGACATATCCGGAGTCCGCACGGTACCTTGCGCGAAAGTCCAGGGTCGTCGTGACGGGCAACCCCGTGAGGAAGTCGATCCTCACCGCAGACAGGCGCGAAGGAGCCCGCGCCATGGGGCTCGACCCCGGCCGCCCCACGCTTCTCGTGTTCGGTGGGAGCCAGGGAGCAAGGGCGATAAACGAGGCCATGGTGGCCGCCCTGCCCGACCTCCTCGCACGCCGCGGGGACCTTCAGGTGATCCACCAGACTGGTCGGCGCGACCACGCCTGGGTTGTGGCGGAGCTCGAGGCCAGGGGCGTGGACCGGAAGAGGCTGCCGCGCCTTGTCGTGGAGCCGTACCTCTACGAGATGGACATGGCCATGGCGTGTGCTGACCTCGTGGTGAGCCGCGCCGGCGCGATATCCATCGCGGAGATCACCGCAAGGGGCCTTCCCGCTGTGTTGATTCCGTTCCCGGGGGCGGCTGAGGGCCACCAGGAGAGAAACGCGCGGGCGCTGGAGGCCGCCGGCGCGGCCGTGGTGATCCTGCAGAGTGAGCTCCGGGGGGATGTCCTCCGCGATACTGTCGAGGAGCTCCTGGACGATAGGGCCAGGCTGGAACGGATGTCGCGGAGCTCCCGCAGCCTCGGAAGGCCCGATGCTGCGGATGCCCTGGCGGACCTGGTGGTCCGACTCGCGTCACGACGCCGCGGCCTGCGGCCGGAGATGCGGTCGGCAAGGTAAGAGGCGGGTTTCAGTGGACTCTTCGGTGAAAAATGAAGCCGGGGGCGATGGGGGGAAGACCGCGACCGGGGTGACACGGAGAGATGCCCTGGACAAGCAGGACGCAAGTAAACGTGGGGTCGCAAGTTCGCGCGGGTTTTCCGGCGAGCGAGAGCCCGAAGCCTGTGTCCCGGGGTGCGCAAAGTAGCAGGCGCGCAGGATCCGGCATACCATTTGTACGTCACATGGCTGCGTGGTGTGAGCTTGTGCCTGACGCATGATGCGCGCCGTTGTGTTCCTTGAGTCTTGCCCTGCGCCCCGGGGACCTCGCGTGTGGGAAGGAGAAAACCATATGCAGATACAGGGCCGAATCCATTTCGTGGGGATCGGGGGCCACGGGATGAGTTCCATCGCCAGGGTCCTTCTGGAGATGGGATGCCAGGTGAGCGGGAGCGACGTGGCAGACTCTCCCAGGGCGCAGGCGCTTCGCGCGGCCGGCGCGGACGTGCATGTCGGGCACTCGGCGGCTCTTGTGGAGGGGGCTTCCCGCATCGTGGTGAGCGCAGCGGTTCCCCGGGACAACGTAGAGGTCCTTGCTGCGGAGCGCCTCGGCATACCCACCCAGAGTCGTGCCGAAGTGCTTGGGGAGCTTATGAACCCAAAGCTGGGCATAGCCATCTCCGGGACGCACGGTAAGACCACCACGTCGTCCATGGTCGCCACCATCCTTCTGGAGGCTGGGCTTGATCCCACGTGCATCCTGGGGGAAGAAGTGGATGCTGTCCCCGGGGGTGGGAGATTCGGCCGGAGCGATATCGTTGTCGCCGAAGCCGACGAGGCGTACGGCTCGTTCCTCAAACTATGGCCGAGGATCGCGGTGGTGACCAACATCGACGATGACCACCTGGACCACTACGGCAGCTCCACCGCTATCGACGACGCCTTCCTCGAGTTTCTGTCGCATGTTCCTGAGGATGGACTCGCCGTCCTCTCGGCCGACAACGCTCGCGTCATGGCTGTAGAGAAGCACGTGAAGTGCAGGAAGGTCCTGTACGGGCTATCTTCGGGGGATCTCTCGTGCGCTGACCCGGTTCCAGCCGGGCGGGGCCACCGGTTCGGCGTCCTGCACCGCGGGCAGCACTTCGGCCACCTGGAACTCAGGGTGCCGGGGCGGCATAATATAGCTAATGCCCTCGCCTCCGTTGCGGTGGGCCTCGAACTCGGCGTGCCCTTCGAGGTCATGCGGCGCGGGCTTGCAGGGTTCAGGGGTGCGAGGAGGCGCCAGGAGGTGGTCGGCAAGGTTGGGGGCGTTACGGTGGTGGACGACTACGCTCACCACCCCACGGAGATCAGAGCGACCCTTGTGGCGCTGAAGGAGAGCTACGGCGGGCGGCTCGTTGCCGTCTTTCAGCCGCAGCGGTTCACCAGGACGAAGCTCCTCTTCGATGACTTCGCGAGGTCATTCTCTTCAGCGGATGTTGTAGTCATAACGGAGATATATCACCGCGGGACCGGCGAGGAGCCCATACCGGGTGTGAGCGGCGAGAGGCTGGCGGAGGCCATCAGAGCACACGAAGGTCCCGCCGGCCCCAGGGTCGAGTTTATAAGTACCCTACCTGAGATAGTACCGTGGCTCCTTTCGGAGGTGCGGCCGGGCGACCTCGTGGTGACCATGGGTGCCGGAGACGTCGACTCTGTTGCGAGAGAACTTGTGAAAAGGATGAGGGACGATTGGTAGGCACGAGCCTGGCCTTGCGGCTCAAAGAGACTATTCGTGGTGAGGTTTACGCCAATGAGCCCATGTGGCGTCACACCTCGTTTCGAATCGGCGGCCCCGCCGATGTTCTTGTGGTGCCAAAGGACACGGAAGACCTGGTGGTGCTTTTGCAGGCCCTTGCCGATGTCCAGGCGCCGTTTTACGTCATCGGGGCGGGAACGAATCTCCTTGTCGTGGATGAGGGCGTAAGGGGCGTGGTGATCAAGCTCGCCGGTACCCTCAACGGCGTCGCGCGGGAGGGTGGAAACGTTGTGAGATGCGGCGCCGGTACTCATCTTCCGGCACTTTGCCGGAAGGTAGCGTCGTGGGGCCTTGCAGGGCTTGAATTCGCCAGTGGCATACCCGGCACGGTGGGAGGCGCGGTCGCGATGAATGCCGCTGCGTACGGGTGGAGCATGTGCGACATGGTACACAGCGTCACCGCCCTCACCTATGGGGGAGAACGCGTGGTACTGGGCCGCGATGACCTCGAAGCCGGCGTAAAGACCACGAGGGTGTTGCAGGAGCCACTCATTCTGGTTGAAACGCAGTTTCTCCTGAGAGAGGACGAACCCAGGGCCATCCTCGGACGCATGCGGGAGCATCTCGAGGAACGATCGCGAAAACAGCCGCTTTCTGTTCCGAGTGCGGGGTGCGCCTTCAAGAACCCTGCGGGGGGCGGAGCCGGGCGGTTCATAGACGCGGCCGGCCTCAAAGGTACGCGCGTGGGCGGAGCTGAGGTCTCCACCGTTCATGCCAACTTCATAGTCAACACCGGTGGCGCCACCGCACGGGATGTCCTCTTGCTGATGGAGAGGGTTCGGGACGCTGTGTACGACAAGTTCGGGGTGGTGCTAGAGCCGGAGATCAGGGTCCTCGGAGGCTGACAGGCCGGAGGTGACTTTTGCTGTGAAGCTGGTAATCGCCGGCTCAAGACCGCTTTCTGGGGTGGTGAAGGTCGCAGGCGCGAAAAACGCTGCCTTGAAAATCATGGCCGCTTCTCTCCTGGCCGGGGGTGTGTGTCGGCTTTCAAACGTCCCCCGGATCACCGACGTTGATACGATGTTAGGGGTCCTTCGCGGCCTTGGCGCCCGGGTCGATGTGCGGCCCGACGGAAGCACTATGAGCATCGACCCTTCAGGGGTGGATCGCTGCGAGCCTCCGGAGGAACTGGTGAAGGAGATGCGGGCATCGATACAGGTCATGGGGCCGCTTCTTGCGCGCCTGGGGTACGTGCGCGCGAGGCAACCCGGAGGCTGCAACATAGGACCGCGCCCCATCGACCTGCATCTCAAGGGCTTTGCGGCGCTGGGCGCGAAGATCACCGAGGAGCGCGGCTACGTTTCGGTGCGGGCGGAGAAGCTCAAAGGCGCGGAGATCCTCCTCGATATCCCCAGCGTTGGCGCGACTGAGAACATCATGATGGCGGCATGCCTGGCCGAGGGGACTACGGTCATCAGGAACGCCGCGCGTGAGCCCGAGATAGTTGACCAGCAGAACTTCCTGAATCGGCTCGGCGCGAGGATCCGCGGAGCAGGTACCGACACGATCAGGATCGAGGGAGTGAAGTCCCTGGGGGCGACCGACTACGCGGTCATACCTGACAGAATCGAGGCCGGGACCTTCATGGTGGCTTGCGCCATGACAGGAGGGGTAGCCCGCATAGAAAACGTCATCGTTGAGCATGTGCAGGCCCTCATCGCCAAGCTCCGTGAAGCAGGGGCGGAGGTCGTAGAGGGAGACTCGTACGTGGTGGTGAGGGGCCCGCGACGCCTTCGCGCGGTGAGCATTCGGACGTTGCCCTATCCGGGCTTCCCCACAGACATGCAACCGCAGTTCGTAGCGGCGATGAGCGTGGCTTGTGGAACAAGCATCGTGACGGAGACGATCTTTCCCAACAGGTTCAGGTACACGGAGGAACTCAGACGGATGGGGGCCAATGTCAGGGTTGAAGGCCGCGTGGCGATAGTGCAGGGCGTCATGGCGCTCTCGGGGGCCCATGTCGAGGCTCCGGACCTCCGCGGGGGAGCGGCCCTGATCCTCGGGGCGCTGGTTTCGGAGGGGACGACCGAGATTGCAGGTGTCCATCATGTTGACAGGGGCTACGAGGACCTCCCCGGGAAGCTTGTGAAGCTAGGTGCCGCCATCGAAAGGGTTACGGCTTCAGAACGCCAGGTGGGATGACGGGAGCAAGTCCATGGACAGGAGAGTCAGAAGACCGCAGCCGGTCGAGGAGTCACTCATCGGGGAAGAGAGCGCGCCCCGTCCTGTCGGGCACGGTGATGCGGCGCGCAGGCTCATGCCCTTTGCCTTTGTTCTGCTCCTTCTGGCAAGCGCAGGGTTCACCTTCCTGAGGTCTCCGTACTTCTGGGTGGAGCACGTCGATGTCCGCGGGCTGAAGAACCTCTCGACAGAGGAGGTCGTGGTCGCGTGCGGCCTCGCGGAGAACGAGAACATTTTCGACGTTGACCTTCGGCGCCTCGCCTCGCGGGTGAAAGCCATTCCAAGGGTGGACAAGGTGGTGGTATCCCGGCGGCTTCCGTCCACCATCGTTATCCAGGTACAGGAGCGTGTCCCCGTCGCCGTGCTTCCGTACGCAGGGTATTTTGTCGAGGTTGACGGCGCGGGCCTTGCAATGGGGCTCGAGGAGAGTTACCGGGCCAGGGAGCTTCCGCTCCTGACCGGCCTTGCGCTGCGGTCCGTGAAGGTCGGCTACCCTGTGGACGCGCCTGAGATCTCATCGGCGCTTGCGATTGTCGCGACGCTGCCGGAGTCCATCCTCCAGCAGGTCTCCGAGATCAACTTCAACCCATCACATGGCTTCTCTCTGCACATGCAATCCGGGACACAGGCCATCCTGGGCAGCGGGACGGTTGCAGAGCTCAAGTCCCGTGCGATGGTGCTCGAAGCACTCCTCGCCAGGCTTGAGGAGGAGGGCAGGCATGCAACGTACATCGACGTCAGGTTCGAAAAACGGCCGGTCGTGAAGAGCCGGAGATAGTGACAAGCGTTCTGGGAGGTGTATAATTGACGTAGAGTCCCTCGCAGGGATGCATCGGTGCTTTCCAGGGGGAGAGAGCTTGAGGAGAGTGCGGGACTTCGAGGTTTACGTCGCCGGGGTCTGCGTGGTTCTTGGCGTCTTGCTTGTGGCTCAGTTCCGGACACAGCAGTACATCGGGCGCGCCCAGATTCCGTCCAGGAGGCTCGAGGACCTGAGCGACATGCTGCGCAGGTCGGATGCCGAGCGAAGTCTTCTGGAGAAGGAAGTCAACGCCCTCCGCAAGCAGCTTGCTGTGGTGGGAGAAGGCGAGCGGGCAAACGAAGCTCTGAAGCTTGAGCTTGGGAAGGCGCGGATGGCGGCCGGGCTGGTGGAGGTTGAGGGGCCCGGCGTCGTCGTAACAGTGGACGACAGCAAGCGACAGGCTGCGCCCGGCGAGAGCCCCGAGCTTTTCCTTGTACATGACGAGGATATCCTCAAGATCGTGAACGAGCTTTTCGCGGCCGGCGCCGAGGCCATCTCCATCAACGGCCAGCGGGTGATCGCCACCACAGAGATAAGGTGCGCTGGCCCCGTGGTATCTGTGAACAACGTGAGAATCGGGCCTCCGTATGAGATAGTGGCTATCGGCGAGCCTGCCACGCTTGATGCGGCGCTGCACATGCGCGACGGCATCCTCGACACGCTCAGGGCCTGGGGAATCGAGGCGAAGGTGACGAGGGTGACCAGCGTCCGGGTGCCGGCATACAAGGGAAGCCTGTACTTCCAGTATGCAAAGCCGGTGAGGGAAGGAGCGCAAAAGTAATGCTGCCGGTCCTTGGCCTTGTTCTGGGAATCATCATCGCACTACTTACACCGGTGAGGTTCCCAGCTATTTACTCCGACTATATGGCCGTCGGGATTCTGGCGGCGCTCGACAGCGTGTGCGGGGGCATCCGCGCGGGCCTCGAGGACAGGTTCGACAGGGTCGTGTTCATCTCCGGCTTCGTAACCAACATGGCGCTCGCCGCGTGTCTGACGCTGGTCGGAGACAAGCTCGGGGTGGACCTCTTCCTCGGGGCAACGGTGGCGTTCAGCATAAGGATATTCACCAATGTCGGGATGATCCGCCGTTATCTCCTGCAGGGCGTGTCCGGGTCTCCCAGGGCCCGGTCGCGGAATGCCCAGGTGTAAGAGACCGAAAGAGGAGAAGCGGCAGGTCTGTTGAAGTAGATATAGGTTCGCAGGTTCACACCAGTTTGCCGGCGGGCTACCGGATGTCCCGGCTGTGAAGGCGAGGTCGAAGGGGCGGGGGAGGAGGGCTCCTAGATGGGGGTGCAGAAATGCTCCTGACTTTTCGGAGAGGTTGCCGGTGCTTGCACGACGGGTGTCAAAATCCGGCTGCCTAGCCAGACGGGCCGGATTTTGGCGAAGCGCGCCCCGCTTGGGGCGCCGTCCCCGAGTGCAACACCTGCAACCCGCCAACCACTGCTAAAG
>JACIXY010000029.1 GCA_014360195.1 Bacillota bacterium | reverse complement strand
TCACTGATCTCTGAGCACATTGCCTTGGCAGAGAAACACTTTCCGACGACCGAATCACTTGCAGCTTATCTGACCAGCAGGGGTGTGGACCTGGGATCTCCAGGATAAGGTTAATGGCGGTTATCTTATTATACGCTATCCGTTGCTCCTTATCAAGAGAACCGTCGCGAGTCACATCACCAGCTCGTTTCATGGAAGCCTCCTCCTTGAAGACAGTGACGGCACGACTGCCAATGCCATACATGACTAACCCTGGGGACACAGGAACAACCGCATGTCGCACCCTGTGTGTCCGCTCGCCACATCCTCGGCGGCGTGCGCGCCTCGTAGTTCCAAGTCTAGTTATCTATAGTCGTATGCCGAGAATGGCTGACACTATACTTGCCCGCCCACGTGTGAGGTGCCGACCGGTTTGCTGGCGCGCAAAACCTGGCGAAAGAAATGCGCTGACGGCGACGCAGCGGCCGATGCGCTGCCCGGCAGACATTCGAGGGTTCTGCCACATCGGATTCTGTTGGAGTGGAGGCACGGACAAGAGCGCTGCAAAGAGCGATCAGGCTCTCTCAAGCTGGACGAGAACCGCGGAAACTTCTCCAGCAAACGCCGACCTCATGGCAGTCGCGAGGACTGCGCAGACGCCTTTTGCCCCTCCCCCAGCGCGCGCTCCAGGACGCCGGCGACACAGTCGATCTCCTCGGTGCCGGGGGGCTTTGAGGCGGCCGCGGTAGGAGAGGGCGATGCTGATGTACCCGGCGGACTCGGCAAACTCTGTAGACTCGGTAACGCGGACTGGCGCTCGGGGGTGGGCCCGCCCAAGCCAACCCGGATGACACGGTCAGATGCAATACCGCTCCTGATTCCGCCCAAAGCCTGCGTCAAGGCTCGGCCGTAACGCCGACGTCACCGGCCGGTGTTCGGCGTCCATCGCGGCTACCAGGCGCGCATCGCGCCTACGAGACGTCCGTCGCGGCTACAACGCGGCGTCCATTGCGGCTACTCCGCGGCATGCATCGCGGCTACGGGGCCCCCATTGCGGCTACGAATTGGTCAAGCAGCTCGATGAAGGATGGGTCGTAGGGTTGGTCGACGTAGTTCACGTTCCAGAGGCCGGATTCCCGTATTTCGGCTCTCGCGGCGTGCAGCCCCAGCCAGTTGGGTGACGGAGGGTCGATGGGAGGCTTGTGTCTGTTGCTCAGAAGGGCCACGGCGTTTGACTCGATGATGCTCCTGGGGCTAGACGTCCCCGCGGGCCCAGGGACCGCTACCCAGAGGAACGGCATGCGCCGGATGTAGGCGCTCACCTGGCACTCGAGAGGGTGCTCGAGGTCCCGGGTGCGCTGGTCGGCGGACGAGCCCTTTCCCCAGGTGGCCCGCACCTCCCTAAGATAGTCCCGGTCATACTCCCGGGCCCAGGCGCGGACCGGATCCCCAACGACCGCTCGGACACGAGCGCGATCCCCAGTGTCGTCCGCGGCGCAATCCGCGGCGGCGAGGAGCGCGGCCCCTACATGCAGCCGGAAGACCGACCCCCTGTGATTGCCTCCACCAGCATACTTTCCCCGCTCATGTCCCTTGTGCCGGGATAGGCGCTGCCAGAGCGTCGTCTTCGAGCCTTCGGACACAGCGTGGGTGCCCACGCGCACCACCCGGGGCGTCCGGCCGTCCTCTCGCATCTCCCCGGGCTCAAAGAAGAAGTAGACGCCCTGCAGCGGCCAGCGCCAGCCGTCGCCGCCACGTCCTCCGCAAGCGCCCAGGCAACGGCAGCCTCCCAGCTTCGACTGGAGGCGCGCGAGGACTTCGTAGAACCTGTCCAGATCACGTGCGCGGCTCATTCCCACATCCGCAGGCCTCCTCCCGATCCCGTCCTCCCGATCTCGACCCGGTCGCGCGGCCGGACGCGCCCTCGACGGACTCGCTTCCGGTGAACTCGTCCTCGATTTACGTCACGCGGTTGGACGCGCTCCGGGTGGGCTCGCCCCCATCGACTCGCTCCCGAGGGACTTGCTCCCGATGTGGACGGCGCACATGAACGTCGCGGGTGAGTCGTCCGCGATGAGGCGGTCCCACAACGCCTCCCCCTCATGCGCGAACCCCCGCGCGAAGAGCTCGAACATGCGACCTTTCGCGGCGATCACCGGGCTTCCGTAAGTAGCAGCCTCCTCCCGGCCGGCACCGACCACTGTCACGCCGGGGCCTCCCACGGCGCCCTCCTTGCCGGAACCCGCAAGGAAGATGAAACGCTGGCCTGCCTGGGGGATCACCGGAGACTCGAGCGCGTCCAGATAACGGGCGCCCAGAAGGAACACGACCAGCGGGAAGCCCTTCGCGGCCGCCCTTACGTCGCGGGCGATGCCGAGATGCCGCGACCATGCCAGGGCCTCACGCCTGCCCATCTCGTTGAAGGTAGCCTCGTACGGGACAAGGAGCTGGTCCTCGGCCACAAGTCCGTAGCCCGCCGAGACGATGGCGACCGCCACGGACTCGCGGTCGAACCGCTTTCTTATGATGTTCACGCCGTTCATCATGGACGTGTGCTGAAGACCGGCGTAAAGCCGCCACGCGGGCACGCGGCAGGCCGCGAGCTCCGCCTCCCGGGCGCGCAAGCGGCCGGGGTTGCGGAAGTCGTCCATGGTGAGCATCCGGTCGCAGGTAACGGATTTCCGGCCTGTGCAGCTGCCGACGACCAGCATGCGGACTCCGCTCATCACATCTCCTCCAACGCCCGCTCGAGGACGCAGGCGACGTAGTCGATCTCCTCGGCGGTGAGGTGGTTGTGGAAGGGAATGGCGATGCTCGTGCGCCCCGCAAGCTCGGTGACGGGGAAGTCCCCCTCCTTGAACCCAAACTCGGCGCGGTAGAAGGGCTGCAGGTGGATGGGGGTGAAATACGGGCGGCACCCGATCCCCGCCTCCTGGAAGCGCCGCATCACGTGGTCGCGCACGACGGACTGGCGCTCGGGGGTAGGCTCGTCCACGCCGACCCGGATCACGTACACGAACCAGCTCATCCGCGTCACCTCGGGCGCCACATACGGCAGGCGCACCCCCGGCACCCTCGCAAGGCGCTCCGCGTACATCGCCGCGACCCGCTCGCGCTTCGCGATGATCTCCTCGATCCGCGACATCTGCGCGACCCCGAGCGCGGCCGAAAGCTCGTCCATGCGGTAGTTATAGCCCAGCCGCTCGTGGGAAAGCCACACCCCTGCCTCGCCCCGTCCCTGGTTGGACATGCTCCGGCAAAGACGCGCTATCCGGTCGTCGTCGGTAACGATCATCCCGCCCTCGCCCGTAGTGATCTGCTTGTTGGGATAGAACGCGAACACCGCCCCGTGCGAGAAGGCGCCGTTCCCGGCCTTGATGCCCTTGTATTCGGACCCCAGGGACTCGCAGGAGTCCTCAATCATCACAAGCCCGTAGCGGTCCGCGATCTCGCGGATGACGTCGAGCCTCGCCGGCTGGCCGAAGGCGTCCACCGGGAGGATGGCCTTCGTGCGGGGAGTGATGGCGTCCTCGATGAGGTTCGGGTCGATGTTCGCAGTGTCTGGCTCGATGTCCACGAACACCGGCTTGGCCCGCTCATAGAGGATGCAGTTGCTGGACGCGATGAAGCTGAACGGGGTCGTGATGACCTCGTCGCCCTCGCCGATGCCGAAGGCACGGACAAGCAGGTGCAGGCCGCTCGTGCCGCTGTTGACAGCAATCGCGTGCTTCCTGCCGACGTAGTCAGCGATGGCCTGCTCGAACTCCGCCAGCTTCGGACCGAGGGCGAGGATGGGAGAGCGGATGACGTCCTCCACGGTGCGGATCTCAAGGTCCGTGATGTCGGGACGTGACAGGTGCACCTGCATCGAGATCCTTCCTTTCTGTGTGTCTGACTGTCTCTCTGTGCCTGATTGTCAGAGAGGCCCCGGTTCTACGCCGCCACGCCGCTTCCTTTCGCCTTCGAACTGGGACCGAGTGCTCCTAGCCCCAACGCAATCAACGCGATTATAGCATAGCCCATAAGCGCGAGAGCGATGGACCAGCCCGGTGGAGACACTGTCGCCGCGACGCCGCCGAGACCGACAAGGATACTGATGGACCACATGACAGACAGTGTTCGTTTCGTATCACCGCCGAGCCGTCTATGCATACAGTCATAGATGTGCATTCGGTCACCGGTCATCATGTTCCTGTGAAGCAGCAATCGTCGGACAACTGCGAGAGAAGTATCGCTGATGGGGACGACTAGGGTCAGCGCTACACCACAAAGCTTGGCGACCGACGGACCACCTTGTAGAATGAGCCGCAAAGAATTGACCCCTATTGCATATCCCAGGAACAGGCTCCCTACATCGCCCATGAACGTCCTTGCGGGGGGTAGGTTCCAAATCAGGAAGCCTGCGCAAGCTCCTGATATGGCCATAGGAAGGACATCGAGACCGCCCCCTGCCCCCAGTAGAGCAGCGCATGCATGGGCCGTGCTAATGATGCCGACAGATCCCGCCGCCAAGCCGTCCATGCCATCCAGAAGGTTGACACTGTTGGTCAGGAAACACAAGAATCCCCCGAGCACAACGGTCCAGATAAGCATCACTGCGGTGTCCAGTCCAGGGACGGCCCCACGGACGATGAATGCAGAAGCTCCTAGACAACCCACCAACTGGCCGATAAGTTTTGACACGGGTGTGAGGCCCCGGATGTCGTCCACGGCACCGGTGAGCACAACAGGCAAGCCCCAAAGCAGCAATGCAAGGGTCTCTGTGTACGGGCCAATGCGCCACAGGAACAGCCCCCCTATTACTACGAACACACCCAGTACAATACCAATCCCGCCGAACCTGGGCATCTCGGTTGTGTGGATCTTGATCTCTCCTGGCTTGTCGGTAATGCCAAACCTCGTTGCGCACGCAATGGAGGCTTTGGTACCCCAATAGGCTGCTATCCACGATATCCCCCAGCACAGTAGAAGCACCGGCGCTGCCCCAAATCCCTTCAAATAAGTAAAGATCTCCGTGAGCATGGCTAGGCCTCCGCTTTCTTTCGAGAGAACGCTCGAATAAGCTCTGAGAGGAAGCTGACGACAGAACCCGTCCCGTAGCTCACGTGCAGCACGGGAAAGACTATCGACGCCCCTAGAAGGCTCAGATCCCTGTCACGGCAAGCGATGCGTATGGACTCAGTCATATCGGCCAGGACGTACAACGTCACCGTGCCGGCGAGGAGAAGGCGCGCCTCGCGGAGAAACGGTGCCGCTAGCCCCAAGATCAGGAGCCCGGCAACAAAGAAAAATGGCACGAAATGCCGCAGCGAAAGAGAGCCGGGGATCATCCGCCATGTCTTGATGTTCCACAACCCGTTTCCATAGTTCTGCTTCCAGAGTGCTGTGAGCGAATCACGCGGCGAGTAGTAAATGACGGCCTCCGGCTCAAAGAGTATCTTGTACCCCGCTCTCCGGATGCGCGAGTTGAGTTCCACGTCTTGGTCACGGATGAGACGTTCATCAAACAGGCCGACCTCGTCGAATACCCGCCGAGGGTACGCCGCATAGGCGACGGTGTCCACTTCTCGCACGGACTGTTCGACGTCGCTCAACCGATAGAGCGAGTTGCCAACACCAAAGGGACTCGACAACACCTTGGAAATGAGTCTGCGAAGGTAGCCCGTTTCCGCGACAGCCACCGTCCTCCCACCCGCGCATCCAACGTTGTCCCGGGACAACAGATGCTGGACCACCTTCTCGATGTACCCTGTTCCCAGCCAACAGTGAGCACCTATGATCAGGATGATCTCGCCCTTAGCCTCGCGGATACCGATGTTCAACGCCTGAGGGGTCGTCCTGGATGGGTTGTCCAAGACCCTGATCTCAGGATTATACCGCCGCATGTCGCTAAGGACATCTCGGGTCCTGTCGCTCGATAGGCCATCGACCACGAGAACCTCTATGTCTCCCGGATAGCCATTCCCCAGGATCGACGACACGCACTTGCGAATGTGTCGCTCTTCGTTCCTGCAAGGAACAACGACCGATACAAGGGGTGCCGCGCAACCGTGGCCATGATGCCGATGCCGCTTGGGCTGCGACTGCACCGCAACCCCTAGGGGATCGTTGGACAAACCTGCGCTGGGCACGGCGGCCACACCGCTTTCTGTTGATGAATGCCTTTTAGCCGGTTTCACTGCCCTGCGGTTGTTCATCTCCCTATCCACCCTTGGCCTTCGGCTGTATGGGTCTTGCCGGTACCCCGGCCACAACTGACGACGGCTCAACGTCGTGGAGGACAACGGCGCCGGCCCCAACCACCGCATCGGTACCTATTCTCAGATTGCCAATTACTACCGCTCCTATCCCTACAAACGCACCCCTGTCCACCGTGACACGTCCGGCAAGTTTTGCTCCCGGAGCTATATGAACTCCATCACCTATGTTGTTCTCGTGCTCTATGATGGCACCCGTGTTGACTATGACATGATCGCCGATCCTCACGTGAGCGCAGATGATTGCACCCGATGCAACCGTGACATTCCTGCCAATGTGAGCAGACGGAGAAATGAAGGCTCGCGGGTGGATAGCATTCACTAGAGGCATGCCCAATTCGGACAGCTGTCGGGCGATATCCATTCGCGCACGGTTGTCACCTATGGCGACTACAGACGCAATGCCTGGATACTCCGTCAGGAGTCCCGGAACAACTCGCATGTCCCCCAACACCCGCAGGTTGTCCACCATTGAGCCGTGCAGGTTTTCATCGCTGTCAAGAAAGCCAACTGTGACAATGCCAGGGACGGACCGAAGGATATCAAGTACGACTCTTCCTTGTCCGCCGGCGCCGTATATCACAATCGGTTTGGACTCGGGCATAGCCTCACCCCCAGCTAATAAGAAATGGTTTTCTGCTTAAAACTGCTGGTAAGAGGAATGCTTGCTAGTACCCGCACAATCCTCTCGCCTGCTGTCCCATCGCCGTAGACAAAGCGAATCCTCTTGAGGGCTTCTTTGACGTTTGGGTCGTAGAGAGCTCTACTGATCTTTTCGGCGATATCTGCCCGGTCATAGGTGGCCTGCAGGATCTCAGTAGGCTGTTCTCTCCCCTCTTGACGAGTTCCAACATTAACCACGGGCACTCCGAGGAACGGCGCTTCGATAATCCCGCTGCTGGAATTCCCCACAAGAGCACTGGAAGCCTTCAACAGACTCAAGTATTCGCGTCTCGGAAGCGTCTTGACAATCCGAAAGCCGCTCGCTTCGTATTCGGTCAGGATCTCTCGCATGGAGTGATTCCCCGGATCTGAGTTTGGCCACACGACAACAGATTGGATCCCAAACGAACGGACCGCCTCCAGTGTCTCTCTGTACTGCCGATTGGCTTCTTCTGGCTCCGTTGACACCGGGTGCTGCACGATGGTGATGATGGGCTCGGTCGGGTTCAGTCCCAGGGTACGAGCTACTTCCTCCTTGGTCATGAATGACATCGCAACGATCTCATCCAGTCCAGGTGCGCCCACTACAAAGACCCTGTCCGAGGTCTCACCCATCCTCAAAACCCTTTGGCCACTTTCCTCACTGGCAACGAGATGGACGTGAGCCATCTTCGTGATGGCGTGACGCATCATCTCATCAAGGCCACCCCTTGACTTGTCGCCCCCATGGAGATGACACAACACCAAGTTGGACAGCGAAGCAGAGACAGCTCCTGCGAAAGCTTCAACACGATCCCCAAGTACAAGTACCATGTCCGGCCTCAGAATCTGAAAGGCCTGAACCATCCCCAGGATCCCTAACCCGACGCTCCGCGCCGGATCCCAAGACGAGTCGGATGAAAGAAGCATGGGAACTTCAGCGTCTATCGTGAACCCGTCTCTGACTATCTCAGCCACTGTGGATCCATACTGGGGCGAAAGATGCATACCTGTGACCAACAGCTGCAAGGTTAGGCTAGGACTCGATTCAATCGCCCTCAGCACGGTCCGCAGTATCCCGTATTCAGCCCTGGTTCCTGTTACAACGCAGACTTTCCTCAACTGTGATAGGCCTCCTCCAGCAAGCTGAGCATGGCCGAAGCATAGTGCAAGTCGATAGGGTCATCAATGTCGATGGAACGCTCCCGGGGCATGACATAAGGGACAAGCTTCCCTTTGATAAAACTCCTGGACTCCCTCAGCGTCAGTGGTCTGGACACATACACTGCCCCATTCAGACGGTAGACCACAGGGTAATCGTGGCGCGAGGTTACAGTTAGGGCCCTCTCAACTATCGGACAGAGGATACCGTCTTCCATCTTGTACATGTTGTAAGGGTGTTCTTGCACCTCTGCCACACTGACAACCAGATCGCAGTCGCTCGAAAGAAAGACCGATACAGCCTGGTCTATGTCGCAGGAATTGCGCAGCGGACAGGTAGCTTGAAGCAGGACCACGAGATCGGGCCTGTAGCCCTCAGTCGACTCCAACTCGTCGAGTGCATGAAGCACAACGTCGATGGTGGGAGTGGAGTCAAGTGCCAGTTCCTTTGGTCGGACGAACGGTACCTCGGCACCGAGGTTAATACACACGGAGGCGATGTCGTTATCGTCAGTGGACACAATGACCCTAGATACAGCTCTGGAATGCTGAGCTGCCCGGATTGTGTATGAAATAAGGGGCTTCCCGTTCAAAGGTGCGATGTTCTTGTGTGGTATCGACTTTGAACCGCCTCGGGCTGGGATTATTGCTAGAACCTCTGGCCTTGCCATATGAGTGCGAGCCTCCTTCTTACTTTTGTCTGATGATTTCTCTGCTTTCTGCTGCCTCGTCAATGTCGGAGAACCTCAGTTGATGTCCCTTCGGCAGAGCATAACGGGCACGCCTTCCAATGACGAAGTCCGTCATGCTCGGAGGTATACCGTTGCCTGGCCTCATGAACCGCAGTTTCTCCAGGCTAAGAACCTCGCCTGCCTGAACGCTCTCCGAGAGATGGATGCTCTTGCGTGCGGCAACCCTGGTGTCTACCTCGCTGTCAACCACTCGCTTTATTCCATCACCCAGCGCCAATTCTACAACTCTGACAGAGCGCACCAGCGCCTGCAATTCGTCGGGCTCCAAAGACATGGCATGGTCTGGCCCGGCGTCTTTCTTGTTCAGCGTGAAATGCTTCTCGATCACGCACGCACCCAACGCGGCAGCAGCAATCGGTATCTCCAGACCCGTCGTGTGGTCTGAATATCCCACCGGAACGGCGAATGCCCTCCTGATCGTATCCATTGCACGGAGGTTGACGCTCTCGGGACTCGCCGGATAGTTGGACGTGCAGTGAAGAACGATGACAAGCGGGGGCTTTGCAGCCCGCACAACCTGAAGCGCATCCTCGATCTCACCGAGAGTAGACATGCCGGAAGAGAGGATTACCGGATATCCTTTCGAAGCAATCCTTCTTAGCAAAGGATGGTTTGTGAGGTCGCCCGAAGACACCTTAATGGCCGCCGGATGCAGGTCTGCTACGAGGTCTACGCTCTCGTCGTCAAAGGGTGTGCAGATGAAGTCGATGCCACGAGCTCTTGCGTGCTCTGCTAGCATTTCGAAGGCTTCCCGCGAAAGCTCATACTGCTGAAGCATTTCCATCTGACTCTGCCCTGCATCGGTCCGCTCGAGCTGGTACGCAGCTTTGGGAGCACTGGAACTAGCCATTTGTGAGGCGCGAAACGCTTGGAACTTGACCGCATCTGCTCCAGAGTCAGCAGCTACGTCGATCAGTCGCATGGCCTTTTCAAGATCTCCGTCATGGTTCACTCCTGCTTCGGCAATGATGTATATCTTTCGAGCAGCAAAGGTCACTGAGCGCTCGGTAAGACAGTCGATACCCATGTTCATATGTCACCAACCCCTCTCCATGAGTAGGTGTCGACTATAAGTCCTGGACCGCGTTCAACACGGTTAGGTCTCCAAAGAACGGAGCACCTCTGCCACTTCATGGATTGGATTCTTGTGCAGGCAGAATACTTCCTCTCGAACGAACCTCACTATGGATGATATGTCAGGATAGCTGGCCACCAAATCAGCCACGTCTTCGGGTGTACTAGCCGTCGGCAACCCACGATCGCGTAGAAAGTCAACGTACTTCTCAATTCCGCGCATAGTGACGATTATGTCTTTTAACCCGAATGCGATGGCCTCAAGATGGCTCGTCGAGCTTACCGAAAGATGGTAACAGGCAAGGGGAAATAGGTCGTACAACGATCGACTGTCCTTGATCACCTCGACCCTGCCACACTTCATGGCAGTACCAAATACGGTCTGAACCTTGTCTGCTTCTGCTGGATGCGGCTTAATAATGATCGGCTGCTTGACCAAGCGTGATAGTTGCACAGCAAATTCGGACCAGAATGCTCCCAACCCCGGTTGCGAGGTGATAAGGATGGCATCACCTCTTGCCCCAGACACAGACTGTTTCTGTTGCCATCGTTGATACTCGAGCCACAGATACGGGTATCCAACGGGGATTACGCGCTCCGAAGAGACTGAAGGCCTCAGCGTCAGGACCCTCTTGAAATACTCGCCAAACACCAGCATGACATCAGGGAATGGTATCCTGCGAGCCGCAATCCCCCGAGGCAGATCGAAGAAGAAAGCAGGGCTGTCCACACTGATCAGGCCGTGCTGCATCTCTACCACCGGGACGCCACGTTCCTTCGCGGCAAACTGCACCGCCATATGCGAGGGGTCGCTGGCGGACTCAACAATAAGGACTCTTGGATTGGCATGGTCAAGGAGTCTCCTAGCTAGTCGGACTAGCGTCCCAGAAAAGGCGATCTCTCTTGCCACAAGCTTCCGGGCTTCTCGAGGGTCAACGGCTATCCCAAGTGCCTGAGACACGCCGACTAGTCGCTCGCTGATCTCTAAAGCTACCTTTCCCAGTGGCTGGAACCGCGAAGCAAGACGGTGGACGTTGCCTGCAAGAGACATGCCATCACCGTAGAGTACCTTCCGAGAATACGGCCGTACGCTATGTGGTCCACGGTCAGGAAACTCAAGCACTGCGTAGTCAACGCCCGGCATGTAGGAGAGAAAGTCGAAGAATACATCAAACGCGAGCCCGTCCTCGGTGATGTGCCGCCTGGCGGAAGCCGTGGAGACCGCCAGGATATCTGTTCTCGTCTCCTTCCGTCTGAGCACGTATGGCAGAGATCGAAGCCCGATTCGAATTGAACCCAAGAGCCCCAACGAATCTGCGTTTGCACGCAGATTCATCCCAGAGAGCTTGCGGTGAAGCAGCGAGAAGGCCCGCGTTCTCATGAACCACCAAACAGGGGTTCCATCGATATTGAGGTCGAAAAGACCGAATTCCCTCTCTAATTCAAGGAACTTGCCAGCCAGATCGAAAGGCATGTCTGCCGTCAGTCTATTAGTGGCTACTGTCATGAAGCACCCCTTGCCCTACTACGCCTGTTGGGAATTGTGTGTATACTCCTCAACCCGACGATGAAACGAAACTTGCCGTTCTGCCCACGAGGGATCTCTTGGACAATCTCAACTCTGACACGCATGTCCGAACCCAAACGAGACTGCAGCCCGCGCACCACTTCCTCTACCGGGACTCTATCGGGAGAGCCGCTTGGCACAATCTTTGCAACCACTTCACTGTCAGAGGTCTGCACTAGTTGAGACTCGTGAATCCCTTCAGCTTCCTGAAACACCAGGCTGAGGGGGGCCGAGCTAACTAGTGTCCCTGCGGGTGTCCTAATCGTGTCGTCCAACCTGCCGATTATCCTTTTCACAGTAGGGAACGGTAGCCCGCATGTACACCCCCCAGCATCCGGCTCTACCAGATCTCCTGTCCTGTAGCGGACCAGGGGCATGGAGAAGT
This sequence comes from Bacillota bacterium, assembly GCA_014360195.1. Taxonomy (GTDB): domain Bacteria; phylum Bacillota; class SHA-98; order UBA4971; family UBA4971; genus UBA6256. Next base: position 22,648 of record JACIXY010000029.1, on the reverse strand, counting down.
TGAAAAGCGTCGTACCGACGATCTCACGCAGGCCCGGACTTCCCTCAACCGGCAGCATCTCAATGACTCCAAAATCCGGAGATATGTGGAGACCCCCGTGGATACACTCAGTTATTAGTGCAACCCCCTCGGCCCCGCTGTATGCATTGGTCACTCTGCAATCGAATGCCGTTTCGATTGTCTCTCGCTGGTAGTCCTCAAGTGTCTCGGAGCTTGTCCAGATGAGTCTTGGCCGAAACTTCACGGATTCACCCGACTCAACAATGAAGCGGCTGAGCATGTACACTGGGGTGACGTAGCCAACTATCATCTCCGGCTTCAGCTTGTTGAGGGCGGCAACATATTCGGGCGCGGTCTTGTCGTTCAGATGAAAAATCGAGAATAGTGTCTGGTTTCCTGCACGGTTGACCCTCCAGAAAGGACCCGAACGCTGATCCACTGGCACAACTCTCTTGCCGAGAAACGTCGCTTGCTTCGATCGAAATGTCACTCCAGCCCAGTTGCGGATGCGCGCCTCCGAGAATGCGAAAGTACGCTGAACTTGCTGAGGGGTGTATCGCATTACTAGAGGGGAGCCCGAGGTACCTCCTGTCGGATAGGGAACTAGGTGCCTACCCCGATACTCGTCAGACACAAAGGCATCAAGCTTGCTCTTCACCATGCTACGGTCCAGAAGCGGAAGGGTTCTGAGCACTTCAAACGCGTCTTGCTTGTCATCTATAGGGAAGACTTCCGGCCAAGTCTGATGGTAGAATGGCACGTGAGCGTAAGCATAGTTGAGCATTGAACGCAGCATACTCTCTTGCCGATCTGCCACCTCAGCATGGGACAGTCGCTCAAAGGCACGGATCTCGTCCAGTGACGACTGGAACGAACCACCATATCTTTGCCTAAGAATGCGCCAACCTTCCATGGTGCACATGACGTTCTGAAGCCATATGGGACTCGCGTGATAGAGTTCAAGTAAGTTCATGACCTGAATAACCCCCGGATCCATCTTCTTGACCGGCGGCCGAACGAGGTGCCAAGAATATACAGTAGAGCGCCCACGGGATATCGGATGAAGTTGCGCTTGAACCAAGCTTCGTATTCACGTCTGAAGTCATCTAGGCTCTGTTTGATGTCGGCATGGATTGTCGCCATATCCTTGCTTACTGACAACTTACAGCACAGATCGTTTAGCTGAGTCAAACGCCTGCTACAGTCATCGGGGTCGACCAAAATGGGCCGCGACTGGTTAATCTCTACCGGCACGATCTGCCAGTCTCGAACTCTGCCTTCTTCTATAAGGACACGCAGCACGCCAGAAGCACGAGCTTTCATCTGACACATATCAGACACGAAATTACCCAAACTGTACGCCACCAAGGAGTCCCCAACCATCTCAACACCCTGGAGGACATGAGGGTGATGCCCAACAACAACCGTAGCCCCTGCCGAGCACAAGGCATGACCGAGATCTCTCTGCTCTGGCAAAGGGTAGTCCAGATACTCCTCTCCCCAATGGAGGCTGACTATCACGACATCCGCTTCTTCTGCTGCGTCATGAACAGCCTGAAGGATTTCGTTCGGATCGGCAAGCGCATATGGAATGCTCGAGGAGTTTACTTTCTCCTCCGGCCGCATCGAGTAGCCCAACATGGCAACCCTTTCACCCCGAACCGACACTGTGGGCCAACCTTTCCGTGTGCCTACAGGAACAATGCTAGCCTGTTCAAGTGCTGCTGTTGTGTCTACCCAACCCTCCATTCCATGATGCATGATGTGATTGTTCGCGACGCTTAGCGCATTAAAGCCCGCTTCACGAAGCAAGGATGCATCTTGGCACCGGCCTCTGAATATCCTCTCTTCCCATCTGATGACTGGTTTGTCCCTCAGGAGCGGACCCTCCAGATTCCCAAGAGCGATGTCAGATGCCCTCAGAACGTCCGCTACGCTATCGAAAAGACCCCGCCTCGGCCGGCTACCGGTGCCGATTCCCAAGTATAGTGGATGGTCTCCCATGATGATGTCGCCAACTGCGGTCAGCCTCAGCATATCCTACCAACACCACCTCTGGTTTCCCATCGACGATTGGAGGGACACCCGTCGCAACTCGCCAGTACGTCCATTCGGTATCGGAGTCACCGGTCTACTGGTCGCTCCCAGCAAAAGCCAGAAAACAGAGGAAAGAGAAGGAGTCTTGAGTGGATTCTGAAATAGGGAGCCGACAAGTATTCCGGAGACTACGGCGAGCGCGGCCCTTGCTTCGAGGCCTTGTCTTCGCCTGTACGTCAAATAGGCCCAACCAGTGAGCAAGAGCAAGAACAGGAGCACGTAGATCACCCCACCTCGTATAGCCAGATCCACGAAGTCGTTGTGGGCTGAGCCGATCCTCACCCATGTGCCAGTGTACTTATTCATGTAGAACCCTGTTGCTTCATCGAAACTCCTAAAGCCCACACCCAACAGCGGATTGTCGCCGACCACCTCCATGGCAGCCGCCCAGCGACTGATTCGACCAGTAGCCGTGTGCGACAAGGAGTTTTGGATAGATTCACCCTTGCCCTGGAACACGAACGCCGCTACTAGGCACACCATGACCAACGACAGAAGCGTACGCAACCTGTCTCTACGAAGGATCCCCCTTATCAACAGGCCTATTCCCAGCATGATGACAGCTGTACGCGACAACGTCAGCAGGAGAATGAACAAAGGAACATATCGGATAAGGCGGGAGGGGCTTGAACCGTTGGGAAGATGGATCTGGATCAGAAATGCAGTGGCCATGAGCATCCCGACTCCGTTGGGCCAACCAGGGGTAAATGCTCGAATCTCCCCCACTGACGCCACCAGAGATGATGGCCCGCCAGCTAGGAATGCCCTGAGGGCTCGAACCGCTGCCGGCATTGACCAAGCCGTCGCGGCCAGAGAAACAACACGGAGGCAGGGGAACAGAAGCCTTTGCCTTTGAAGGACAAAGCCGACTTCATAGAGAAAAGTCGGTAGCAAGACCCCGGCCATCGAGTAGAGATCGGCCAAAGATACAGATGATCTCCAGAGAGTGACGACCAGAAAATCGACCACAATGTAGACTCGCAAGACCCAAAGGATGCGAGAAAGCACAGCCCGGTGAGACCCGAGTGTGAGGCCCTTTGGCAACACAAGCAAGCCTATCGGCCAGATTACGTAGCCTGCGTAAAAGGAATATCTGCCGGCCACAACGAACAGCGGCTTTGGGTAGAAAAGCACCGACGCCAGGACGCCCGCCACGGCGACAACTGGCCAGCAGGTCAGGGGTCTCCGCCGATCCCCGTTAACTGCTTCGATATTGGTGCTCACTCAGATACCACCCCTCGTGCATGAACCGATTGCGCCATCTTGGCGGCACCCGGACCCCTCTACACACATCAGTCTTCAGAACCTCATGGACGTTGACTCCTCGATCATACGCGCCAACTGCCACACCGATGGAGAGGGGTCTGTTCACCACTTTCACGGCCTGAGAGTCCCGCGTGCCATCTCTGTGAGACTTGAAGAGGTTGTCCCGACCATCGTGGAATTCCACGTAGCGCACCCCCGCTTGACTTTTCATGCGTTTGCTGCCTCGCTCGTGGTGGTGTGGAGAACCTCGCCCTTAAGACGCATCCGCAGGAGCGGTAGTTCTCGGTAGCCTGCCACGCGTCAGAACCTTCGCTCTGCTTCCTGAAGTACCGCCACTGTCCACCTCAACACCTGGTTTCCGTTACGCCACTTCTTGACCCTGCAAGCGGTGGTCCTTGCCATTTCTATGGCGGACTCGATGGGATTCGTCGAACGTATGGTGCGCCGGAGAGCGGCTGTCAGTACGAGCCGGCCAATAGTGATCGTCTGCTTCACATCATTCACATCCTCAAGCCCGAAAGCATAGTTGCGCGTGGATAGACCATACAGCATCGTCTCGAAGGCGTGGCGCGTCAGGATCTCGTCATTCTTGACTGCCTCGTATGACTCAAGCACAACTTCTTTGCCGTCGACCGTTCGGTCCCGTGGCTTTGACACCTGGACCTTACGCCCTCCCAGCACTACCTTTCTTGGCTCGTAGCTGTGCCTGTAGCTAGACCGATCGGCGTTGTGCTTGCCCTTCTTGCCAATCTTCTCCTCCAGCTCCTGCTCGAACATCATCTCGAGCGTGTTGAGCCCCACCTCTACGCATAGCGCAAGTAGGCCATCTTTGGCCCTCTGGCGTATCGACTCCAAACTCAGTGCTACCTTGCGGGAGATTCGCGTTTTCGTCGCGTCCGCTTTCCCGTTGCCTCTTCCAGGACTGCCCTTGCTGTGATATGCTGACATTGGCGGCTCTCTCCATTCTTGCACAGCTCCCTTTTACCACAACGGAGCCGGGAGCCGCTACCTCAAATTCCACGAACTTTGGGACATCCTCGGCAATCGTCCCGCCACACCCTAGCTCAATGTCATCTGTATGCGCACCCACAGCAAGAAGTCGCTTGCTCATAGTCTCCACACCCTGCCGTCCACTGCTTCCCCTATTGTCCGCGTCGCATGCCGCGTATCAAGTACAGCCTTCGCACATTTCACGACGCGTCCATAGTCGATACACGAGTGGTCTGTAGTGATTATGACGATATCGGCTTGGGCCAAGGTGGAATCGTCTAGCGGCACGCTCTTGAGCGTGGTTGCAGGGCCGCCCTCGTAAGACCCAGAGCCTGGTGATCCATTGGGCAATGTCACCTGAGGTATGAATGGGTCATGGTATCTAACCTGCGCTCCTTCCTTCAAAAGGAGCTGTATGACCTTCAGGGCCGGAGACTCCCGCTCATCAGGAAGATCCTTCTTGTACGCCACTCCCAAGATGAATACTTTCGCGCCCCGCACCGATTTCTTCTGGAGGCCGAGGATTCTCGCAGCCTTCTCAACAACGAAATACGGCATGCGCAGATTGACCTCACCGGCGAGTTCTATGAACCTGGTGGAGAAGTCGTATTCCCTGGCCTTCCAGGCAAGGTAGAATGGATCAATCGGGATGCAATGACCGCCGACTCCTGGTCCTGGGTAAAACGGCTGAATCCCAAAGGGCTTGGTGAACGCGGCGTCCAGCACCTCCCACACGTCGAGCCCCATGCGGTCGCAGAGAAGGGCCATCTCGTTCACGAGAGCAATGTTTACGGCCCGGTAAGTGTTCTCGAAGACTTTGGCCATCTCCGCCACGCTCGGAGAGGAGACAGGGATCACCTTCAGGATGGTCTGCGAGTAGAAGGTCGAGGCCACGTCCAGGCACGCAGGGGTAACCCCTCCTACGAGCTTGTTGGTGTTCCTGGTGGTGTACCTGGCGTTGCCCGGGTCCACTCGCTCGGGCGAGAACGCTAGGAAGAAGTCTTCACCGACCTTGAGGCCACGGGCCTCAAGGCGTGGGAGAATAACCTCTTCAGTCGTGCCTGGATAGGTGGTGCTCTCAAGGCACACCAGCTGCCCCGTCTTCAGGTGTTTCGCGATCTGCTCGGTTACGTTTACGATGTACCTGAGGTCCGGCTCGCGGTTGCGGGTGAGCGGCGTTGGGACGCAGATTATGATTACATCCGCCTGTGGAAGAACCGAGAAGTCGCTCGTTGCCTTGAGCTTCCCCTCTGTCACCGCGCGGGCAAGCTCCTCGTTCTTCACGTCGAGGATGTAGTTCTCGCCCCGGTTGAGCTTGTCCACACGCTTCTCGTTCTGATCTATCGCGATGACGTTGAAGCCTACCTTGGTCTTCTCGACGGCAAGGGGAAGACCGACGTAACCCGCGCCAATAACAGCCACCACTGCAGTCTTGTCCAGGATCTTCGCTTTGAGGGCACTTGCAGTCCCGTTCAGCTCTGCCTTGTGACCCGGCACCTGTTCCTTCACCTGTACTGCCATGCCTGGCACCCCCTTCCCCTCGCATCGTGGCGGTGCACGTTCGTGTATCAGTCCACCCGGAACTCAGTGGAAGTCGCGGATCGCTTCGACCACCCGTTCGATCTCCTCGTCAGCAAGTTCAGGGAACATCGGAAGCGACAGCACTTCCCTCGACGCTCGCTCCGCCTCAGGAAAGGCCCCTTCCCTGTACCCCAGGTCGCGAAACACCGCCTGAAGGTGGAGCGGCAACGGATAATACACGGTGGAACCGATCCCTCTTGCCTTGAGGTGCTCCTGAAGCCGGTTGCGGTCCGGCGTTGCCACAGTGAACTGATGGTACACGTGAATCGTGTCGGGAAGCTCGACGGGAAGCCTCAGCAGTCCAGACCGCACCTGAGGCGTGCCCGCGAGAAGCTCGACGTAGCGAGTCGCAATCTGGCGGCGTCTTGCGGTCCAGTCAGGAAGATACCGGAGCTTGAGCCTCAGGATGCCAGCCTGAAGCTCGTCCAGCCTGCTGTTGCAGCCGAGGACCTCGTGGTAATACTTCTTCCTGGACCCGTGGACTCTCAGCATCCTGACCCGGTCGGCGATGTCAGCGTTATCGGTGACAACCACCCCGGCGTCGCCGAAGGCCCCCAGGTTCTTCGTAGGGAAGAAGCTGATGCACGCGACGTCGCCAAGCGAGCCTACCGGCCTTCCTTTGTAAGAAGCTCCGATGGCCTGGGCTGCGTCTTCTATGACGTAGAGATTGTGCCTCTTCGCCACGTCCACGATCGGGTCCATGTCGGCAGGCTGCCCGTAAAGGTGGACAGGCAGTATCGCCTTTGTGCGTGGGGTCACGAGGCCCTCTATACCCCGGGCGTCCATGTTGTACGTAGCCGGGTCGATGTCGCAGAACACGGGGCGAGCGCCTGTCCGCGCGATGGCTCCCGCCGTCGCGAAGAACGTGAACGGCGTGGTTATGATCTCGTCGCCCGGGCCGATGCCGCAGGCGAGGAGGGCTAGATACAGGGCGTCACTGCAGTTGGCCACGCCGACCGCAAAGCGGACGCCGCAGGTCCTGGCCATCTCCTTCTCGAACTCGGCGACGTTCTCGCCGAGGATGAAGTGCCCACCGTCGATGATGCCCGAAATGACCTGCATCAGCTCGTCCTTGAGCGCGGCGTTTTGCCGAGTCAGGTCGAAGCTAGGGATCTTTGCGCTGCTCTCTGGTGCGGCCTCCGCCAGATTCGTCTTGCCCAGCATCCTTCTGCCTCCGTTCCATCCGCTCCCGTAACAGTCGCGCCTCTAGGTGAGTCGCGCCCCTCAGCGGGTTGTCGCGCTGTTCTTCGCCGACGGAGCAGCTCTAAATGCTCCTCCCGCCCGTCCCGCTGCAACACAGACCACGCTTCGCTCGTCCCGCTTCTCATACTGCCTGCCGCACTCGCTGCACACGGCCGTGACACCGTCGAACTTGAGCGGCACGCCACACTCGCACGCCCACCCGATGATCCTGGCCGGGACGCCCGCTACCAGGGCGTACGGCGGCACGTCCTTTGTCACGACCGCGCCCGCCGCGACGAATGCCCACTCACCTATGGTCACTCCGCATACGATGGTTGCGTTGGCCCCGATGGACGCCCCGCGCTTCACAAGAGTCGTCGCGTAATCGGCGCTGGTGTTACGCGGGAAGGCGGAGCGCGGCGTCTTCACGTTAGTAAACACCATACTTGGGCCGCAGAAAACGTCGTCCTCCAGGATTACTCCTTCGTAGACGGACACGTTGTTCTGGATCTTGACGTTGTTCCCTATCCTGACACCTCTCGCCACGAACACGTTCTGCCCGAGGCTGCATCGCTCACCGATCTCGGCGCCCGACATGACGTGGGAGAAATGCCAGATCTTCGTGCCTTTGCCGATCTTCGCGCCGTCATCCACCCAGGCCGACTCGTGGACGAAGTAGTCCCCATGGTCACCGCCCGTCGATGACGTGACAGCAGACTGGCGGCCATCCTGTCGTGCTCCCGGTTGCTGGCGGCCGATCTCCGATGGGTGCCTGTCATGCAACTGGCGACTGGCTTGCTCCATCACCCGCACCACCTCCACGGCGCTCCAGCCGTCCGAGAGAGGCTTCTTGCGGGAGGCCACGCATTCCAGAAAGTGCTTGCACTCGATCAGCAAAGGCTCGTCGGCCCCTTCGAAGACGACCTCGGTCCCATCGTCGCGGTTCTTCAGATCAGGCCCGATACCCTTGCGATGCAAGGTGACGTTCTGCGCCAGTTCATCGTAAACCAGCATGCCGTCCGTGCCCACCACTACGAGGCGGCGCCTTTTCTCAGGCCACAGCCACGACGTGTGGAGGTGCGCCTGGACGCCGCCGGGGAACCGCAGATGCAGGTACACATCGTCCTCGATCCCCTGCTGGACAACGCACTGCCCGGTGGCGCTTAGCGCGGTGGGGCTCTCTCCCACAAGGTGCAGGACGACGGCTACGTCGTGGACGCCCAGGCTCCACAGGGCGTTCTCCACGGAGCGGGCACGCCCGAGGTTGAGCCGCTCCTGGTGAAGGCTTCGCACTGCGCCGAGGTTTCCGCAGCGGAGGTAATCCTTGATGAACCGTATCGCCGGCTGGTAGAGCAAGAGGTGCCCGACCATCAGCACGCGCCTCTCGCGCTCTGCGAGGCGGGCGAGGTCTTCGGCCTCGGACGCGAGGAGCGTCATCGGCTTCTCCACGAAGACGTCCTTCCCGGCCAGAAGCGCTGCCTTTGCGATTTCGTAGTGAGTTGCAGCTGGGGTTGCAATGACAACTGATGGGATTACGCTGTTCCAGATGTCAACGTAGTCTCTGTAGATCGGGACACCAGGGTACTCTTCGGCCAGCCTCTCGCGAAGCCCGTCATCTGTCTCAACCACGGCGCCGAGCGCCCCTAGGGCGTGGAAGTTCTTGACCAGGTTCTTGCCCCAGTTGCCTGCGCCGATAACTGCAACTTTGTTACTTGAGTCCATTTCTCAAGCCAACATGTCCTTTCCGCTGCCTTTCACGCCTCTCGCCGTGCCTCGTGGTCCGCCAGCCTTCTCCGTTGGCCTTGCGGCGGCCGTCCTTCCGCACAGCAACGACCCCTGCACCCAGCACACGGCAGCCACATCCGGTTAGGATTGAATTTCTCTCATCTCGCCGAAATTCCTTCTCGCGTTTCGCCAGAGGGTATGTGAAGCGACGTATCATCGTGGCGCGGCACACCAGCAAGAGTCTTGGTGCAGCGCGCCCCATCCAGGTACACTCTCGAACCCGCATTCAATGTCCTCGCTCTTCACGCGGTCCGCACTGTGCAGTCAGGCCCACCTGACAAGCCGACTGCGCCGGGGGACAGGGCCATGCAACCTCCTGTAGAGTAGATCTTGAATGTAGCCCGTAGCCTTGTCGAACTCGTCCGTAGGAGGCGACCGCCGGTCGCGCTCCAAGCCGGAACTGAGCCAAACCTTGATGTGCATCATCTCTGTGGGCAGAAGTGCCAGCCTTTCGAGTGTGTTGGGTTTCCTTTTGACGTTGCAGGCCCAGCAAAGCGGGCCGGGCTCCTTCGGGAGTGAGAGCGGCCAGCTCGAAAGAGGAGCTGCTCACCCACGCTGTTTGAAACCTGAGGGAAAACTCAAAGGAAGCACCGGGTTTTCATTCGTCGCCGGGCGAGGAATTCCTCGTGACTGCCACTAAACTAGTTGCTTGCCTTACAGAACGCGTCGCGGCCACACGGTTATCCGCTTCCATGAGGAGTCGGTTCACAATGACCCAGTGGCGGCGAACCTGGTTCCGGATGCCGCTTCTTAGACCGGCCCCCTCCACTGCCTCGTCTGCGCGTACCGCATAATCGATGAAGTTTCGCCTGCCACGCATGGTGAACTGTCTGAACGTACGCCGTCGGCACAGGCGTGTGCCCCTGGGTGAACTCAGAGCTTTGCGCTCAGACGCTGCGATATACCTCCGAAGTTTCCTATGATACCGCGAGAGGGTAGACGACCTCAGCAGGACCTTCTCGCCATCGTATGTGAGACCGAGATACTGGAGCGGTCCTTCCTGGGCCTCACACCCACCCGACGAGACCCTGAAATGGCGCAACTCAGTCTTACTCTCGTTCATTCTCAACCCCTGTGCTTGCAACCGATCACGCAGCAAGGATAGAGCGCTGTCCTCCAGGCCAGCAGGGCCTACTAGTATGATGTCGTCAGAGTACCTCCGGTAGTGACAACCGTTGTCAGTGCAAAAACGGTTGACTGCCTTGTCAAAGGGAACCATGTACAAGTTGCTGAGCACAGCGCTGATGGGAGAGCCTTGCGGCACACCCTTACCAGACCTATTCACCTCGACCAACCTGCCATCCTGTCCGGAACGCTTCCGCACCTTCTCCCTGAATTCCCGCGCACTGCAAATCCGCCTGCGACCAGCCGGGTCGGCCTCAGCGAATAGCTTGAACAACTTGTCACGCTCAACGTATGCATACCTGGTCACGCTCTTGAACACGTTGTAGTGGTCTTCAGGTAGTCTAGTGACACCCAACAACTCCTGCCACCGTGCTTTCAACTCCTTATGATCAAGCGATTCGAAGAAGTCCTCAATGTCAATACATAGAGCGAAGCAGGAGCCCTTGTTCTTCAAATACGCTCGTATTATCCCAAACACCTCAACGGCCAGATCAACATTTGACTTGTTTAGCCTTCGGTAGGCCACTACGCACTCCTGAAGCCCCTCCCGCGCCAGGAGATCCTCGTACGCGTCGGAGAGGCAATTCGCATAATGTCGGTAGATCGCGGTATCCAGATGAGAGGCGTACCTAATAGGGCGTTCCTTGGGCTTCACCTTATGCTCTACTTTCCGGTATCGTGGAGAGACCTTCACGTATGAGAGAAAAGGAAAGAATGCGTGAGCTGCCACCTTCTCAGGGTCGGAAGCGTACTGCTCGCCAGCGGCCTCGGAGATGGGGCAGTCGAACCGGAGCCGGTACCACATGCGAGAGCGCGTCGGCGGATTCACGGCACAAACCTCTTGAATCAGCCAAATCCGGGGGCTCGAGGGGCGGGGTCGGAACAGCCTCCGGAGCATGACTCACCCACGCTCGTTCCCACACTTATCGCGCGGGGACGAGGCCGCCCAGTGCAACATTGGTATAATGACGATGGAGGTGCGAGCACCATGGCAAGGATGGTTATCAGCATTCTGCTGGTCATCATTGACCAGGTGGTGCAACACCCGTCCCCCGAGGCTTCCCCTCAGGGCAATAATATAATACCATCTTCAGACTAAGGCTGCAAGTATATTCCATTGACATTTGCAGCACACCCTGTGACCCATATGAATGGCCTAACAAGCGATCACGCTTATCTTAGATACGAGCGTGTTCACCTGCGTCTCCGATGGATCAAGGATTGCGAAACCGCCGTAACCCGCCGCTAACGTGGAGTCATGATCTCACACTCGTGGGACTGTCCGCACTTGTCTCTCTTATCAAGAAGCTGGCGGGTCCAGCGCCGTGGGCTTAACACGATGCCGAAATTCGCCCTGACCGTCAACAGTTTAGTGTCTCCATATGGAAAGTCCGCGTCAAGCTTGAAATCCACACTGAATAGGTCACGGTGTGTGGTTGTCTCCTCCGCCACTACGTGGTATTCTCCAGCACACCAGTATGCCTTCGGGTCACCTTTGAAACTCCTGCGTCCGAAGACTACAACTGTGGTTGATACGTTCTTCCCCTTTACTGCTAAAGGGACAAATACGTTCATCTCCCGCCACAAGGCGCCCGTGGCTTTCTCGATGTCCGTTTGAAACTCGGGCTGGAACCACAAAGACTTGCCCCACGCTTGCGTTTCAACCTCCAGCATTATGTCTTCGATTACGCCTGACAAGCCACCGAGGCTCACAGCGTGTACGGGCAGAGCTATACACATTCGTGGCTCATTCTTCTCATCATCCATGTATCCCACCCAATAGCAACGCGGCGGAAGGCAATTAGGTCGTCGCAATCCCCACTCGCGCCGGTAGACCAGCGCAGCAGTGAGAGCTGAAAACCCAGCTGCTACAGCTGAGAATACAGAAGGATAATCTGTAGGCATGGGTGCACCCCCTCGCTCTCAGGTGTCCGTTTAGGTTCGTGGTCTGGTCACAGCCAACCGTGCAGCCCCCATGCGAATGTCCTTATGAGCGATTAGGATATCGGACGGCAACTGCCGGGTGGCCCACCCCCTGCCGGGGTTTGAAGTCTCTGCCAGCCGTTCGTTGGCAGCCGTTCTCCGAGCCGCATGCCGTCAGATAAACACGTCTCACGCATGCAGGTGTCACAGTCTGTGGTCCGCCTCCTGTGACGCTCTTGGTCGTGCTCGGCCACCTCAAGTTTGGACAGCACACAAGGTCAACGTGACTTGCAACAACGGTAAGCAGATCCTGGTAAGTAAAGCGAATGAAGACCGAACCGGCGTGCGACCCAGTCGATGAGATGGTCGACGGACGGCCACCGGAAGGGAAAGCAGATATACTCGTCCTCGGGCGAAGCCCCAGTGGGGCTCCACGATCGGCGGTTACTCCGACCAAAGCGAAGAGGTCAGTCCTGCGGTGTCATCTGCCCCGCAGGGGTCTACAAGAAGTAACAAAAGTGAGCCACCAGTATGACGTCACCTTCTCCTGCGGCATTCCCGTGCATGTCCCGACACGGAACCAGCTGTTTGGCCATTCAGCATTGAGGTGCTAGTGCAAGGTCAAGAGGCTCTTCGTTTTCCTAAAGAAACCAGTAAGCTGACGCGGTAGCGTTCAGTGCTCTCTAGGTACTCCCCAGCACAGGAAACCGAAATGCCGCCCCGCAGGGCCGAATCAGCACAGGCGCGCGTAGTCACACGTTTTGCACGCCGTCCCGCTCACAGGCGAAAACCGTCCGTTCTGGATCCCGTGGACCCAGCGGCACATGTCCTCCTGGAACCGCGCAAGTTCCGCGGGGTTCTCTTCCACGGGTATCGCCGCGCCGTCCTCGGAGTCGAGGTCATGGATGACGAGGCGGACTGGGTTTAAGCCGAGCGTCCGGGCCGCCTGGGCGTAGAGGCGCAGCTGGTTCTGGTGCTGCGGGAGCGGCGGTCGGTTCTCGGCGGTCTTAATGTCCACTATTTCAACCGCGGACGGGTCAGGTCCTGCCGCCCGTAGCAGGAGGTCGATCCTCCCACGAAGGCGGGCGCCATCGAGGGGACTCGCGAAGCGGCGCCCAACGCGCGGGCCGCAACCGGGGGGCTCGGGACCATGGTCTTTGCTACGCGCGGCTCTATGGCCGCGGTGAAGGCGGCTGACACCCTCATGATGGACGGAGCGCTCCCGTGGTTCTCGGCGTGGGTGGCCGGCATGGCCGAGCATGTGGAGAAGCTCGCCCGTGGAGAGCACGACGCGCCTCGGGTAGCCCCGGATGAACTCCATTTGGTATACGTCCCTCACAACCACGAGGTGGGCAGGGAGATTGAGATTGATCACGGCCCCGAAGGTTGGCGGGCATGACATCACCTTGAGGTGGTGGTTACGAAGGGTCGCCTCTACGCGGGCGAGGGCGTCGCGGCCGCCGCCTTGCTTGCGGCATAAGGACTGTGTTCGGCCGCGGCGGGTTCTCCTCCGTAAACGGCGGGTCCGCCGACTAACGCGACCCATAAACCTCGTCGGTTTATGTTGGCGTCAATAAACGGCGCGGGATCAAGGATGCTCCGGTCCACGTGGGACTCTGCCGCGAAGTTAACCACGGAATCAAAATGGTTTTCCCTGAATAAGGCATCTACCAACTCGCGATCAGCAATATCTCCCTTGATGAACGAGTAACGCGGACTTCCCTCAATATCCCATAGGTTTTCAAGGTTCCCCGCATATGTCAGCTTATCCAGGTTAGTGACATGCCAGTCCGGATGGTTCCGCAGAGCATATCTTATGAAATTGCTTCCTATAAACCCCGCTCCGCCAGTGACGAGGATCTTCACTAAAACACCCCTGCCCCTTCGCGTCGAGACAAACCTTCATCTCTTTGCTTCTCGGATGCTTCCCGCACTTTCCAGGCCCTCAGTACCTCAGTCACCTTTTTCAGGTTCCCGCTCCGCCTCTTATCTGCCACAAGCACCACATCATCCGAGTTCACTATCACCAGGTCTTTCACGCCCAAGGCAACGAAGAGCTTGTCCCCCACCGAGTTTTCAATGATATTCCCGTTCGCCTCGATAGCTATCGCATCGCCCTTTATCACGTTGCCGTTCTCATCCTTATCGTAGATCCGCTCAAGGGCAGCCCAGGTCCCCACATCGTCCCAGCCGAAATCCCCGGGCACGACCAGAATGTTATTAGCCTTCTCAAGTAAGGCGTAGTCGATAGACCTGCGCTCCATGGCAAGGAATTTCTCCCGGACTTCAGCGTCGTGCCCTCGTTGAAGCAAATCCTCGATCTCGCTCAATCCCTCATACAGGGCAGGAGCAAACTCCCTAAACGCCTGCCTTATCGCAGATAGCCTCCATACGAATATCCCCGCATTCCAGAGGTGCTTGCCGTCCTTGAGAAACCTGAGGGCATCATCTACACCCGGTTTCTCGGTAAACCTCCTGACTCTATAGACCAAAGCCCCCTGTTTCTTGCTTCCGCCAATCTCTTCCCGGCCTCGGACGCCTCTTTCCGCAAGCGGCTCCCCGTATTCTATATAGCCGTAGCCCTCTTCCGGCCGTGTGGGCCTAATCCCTATAGTCACCAGGTAGTCTCCTCCAGATGCCACCTCCACAGCATGCTGGAGGGTTTCAGCAAATCTCTCCTCATCCAGCACCACGTGGTCACTCGGCAGCATGACCATAACAGCGTCCCTGATGCGCTGCCCCACATAGACCATGGCATATCCCACCGCAGGGGCCGTGTCGCGGCTTGCCGGCTCTGTTATGAGGTTCTCAGGGGGAAGGGTCGGGAGTTGCGAGAGGACAAGCTCACCATAGTCAGGTCCGGTTATCACGTATACGCCATTTACATCGTTCGTGACCTTCAGCGCCCGTTCGAAGGCTTGCTGGAGGAGGGTCCCTTCTCCCCACAAGCGCAAGAACTGCTTGGGCATTGAAGCAGTGCTGCGGGGCCAAAACCTCTCGCCTTTGCCTCCAGCCATGATCACCGCGACAGTGCGCACAATGGATCCTCCCGTAGTCGAAAATCCTCAGGTCATAGGGATGCGCCCGGCGCTGCCGGTCGTGCGAGCTACCGTCTTCCTACTTCCGCCCGCGCAGACTCGCAGGCCGACATGCCGTAATCCTATCTTGATTTCTCCCGTTGTATCGAAACTCCTTCTTTCGTCCTGCCAAACAATGGGCGAAGGAGTGGGCCAACTTGCCACCGTGCCTTCGGCGTCCTTCCCAGTGCGGAGAGACGAAAGGGCGCGCCACCGGATCAGGTCAGCACAGGCCCCTGTAGTCACATGTCCAGCATGACGTCGCACCCAGAGGGGAGAAGTGTCCGTTCCGGATCCCGTCGACCCAGCGGCACATGTCCTCCTGGAACCGCGCAAGTTCCGCGGGGTTCTCCTCCACGGGTATCGCCGCGCCGTCTTCGGAGTCGAGGTCGTGGATGACGAGGCGGGCGAGGAGGTTGACCCCGGCTGCGAGAGTGGGCGTGAATGTGGGCTAAGTGCGGCCTTCACACGAGGCTGGCGAGGTTTATCGACTTGCGCCCGTCTTCCTCCCTGTAGATGGGGAGCCCGAAGAACTCCTGCAGGACGAGTATGGCCGCCCCGACGAGCCACCCATCGGGCAACTTCGCCCGAAGGATCTCCGTCTTCTCAGACAGCACGGCAAACGCTCGATTCTTCACCGTCCGCTTTATCGGCTCGAGGAGCAGGTCCCCCGCCTGGGCCGCTGCCTCGCCTCCCACAATGATGGCCTCGGGATTGAGAATGTTCACGAGGTTGGCGAGGCCTGTGCCGATGTGCGTGCCTGCTTGCCAGATCAGCGCTTGTGCCATCTCGTCCCCTGCTTTCGCCGCCTCGACGATGATCTCGCGGGTGATCTTGGACTCATCACCCTGGGCCAATTGCAGGACCATGGACCCGGGGTTCTCCGCCAGCCTCTCGACCGCCTGTCGGACCAAAGCCTTGTCCGACACCATCGCTTCGAGACAGCCGCGGTTTCCGCATATGCACTGCGGTCCCTCTTCGTCGATGGTCATGTGACCGATCTCCCCCGCCCCGCTTGCGCCGCCCCGGTACAGCCTCCCGCCCACTATGAGGCCCGCGCCGACACCGGCCCCTACGGTTACGCATACGAGGTCCGCGTAGTCCCGCCCCGCGCCGTACCATTTCTCAGCCAGGGCCGCTGCGTTTGCGTCGTTATCGATGAAGACCTGAACACCCAGCCGGTCCTCGAGTATGTGTTTCATCGGGACGTTTATCCAGTTGAAGAAGGACGGCCACACCGACACACCGGTCTTGGGGTCCACGATGCCGGGAAGGACCATGCCGATGCCCAGGATATCGTCTATATCGACCTCCGCCTCAGCCAGGAGCGCGTGTGTCATCTGGACCAGAGCCTCGACGATCTCGTCCGCGGTCTCGGAGTCACTAAGCAGCCTCTCTTGCTGGCACAAGAGATGCGCGTCCATGTCGGTGACTGCTCCCACGATCCTGCCTGGCGCGAGCTTGATGGCGATGACGGGCCGGGCCTTCTCGTTGAATTTGAGCAGGATGGGCCGTCGCCCGACCCTGGACTCGCCGCTTCCGAGCTCCACGAGAAACCCCTCTTCCAGGAGCACCGAGGCTATCCCGGTGATAGTGGAACGCCCGAGGTTGGTGACCCTGGCCAGGTCAGCCCTGGAGATCGGGCCGTGCTGGCGCACGGCGTCGATCACTAGCGAGATGTTGAGATCCTTGATCAGTTTTCGGCTGCCTTTGCGAATCCTCAACTCCGACGCACCGCCTCTTTCATCTCTCCGGCACCCGCCTTCATCAGGGCGTTTACGAGCACGATGTACATCGCGTGGGACCATAGGAGGGGCCTTGCCACCTCGCCCCATCTTTCCACCCAGCGGGGATAGAACGACGGGTCGTTTACGTGGGTGCAGACCTGCTCCGGCAGGTGCCCTGCTGCGTCCGCGGTCTGCTCGACCCATCTCTTCAGCCGCCGGGCTCCCGCGACGTCGCCTAACTCGGCATAATACCACCCGAGCCAGCATGTAAGTAGAATCCATTCCCCGCCGCCATAGTACGTGTCCCTCGCGTACCGATGGAGCCCTCCGTCGTGCGCGAGCTCACTCTCGATTCGCTTCACTGTCCCGAGCATCGTCTCGTCTTTCGCGTCTACCACGCGGAAAGGAACCGCGAGCCAAAGGAGGCTGCTATCGACGTCTCTACTCCCGACATGCTTGACGAACGTTCCGTCCGCAACGCAATTGGTCAGGATGTAGGACCGGATCCTCTTCGCGAGCGCCGCAACTGAACAGTCTCCCAGGCGCTCGGCGATGGAGCTGAGCCCACCGTAGAGGCAGGCCAGGGTGGACGTATGGACCTTGTCCCCGTTCTCCTCCCAGACGTCGTAGTTCGGATAGTACCAAAGGTTTTCGATGTACCACACCGTCTGGCGGATGCTCTCGCCGAATTCCGCGAGGACTTCAGCCCGGCCGGTCATCTCGATATGCGTCGCGAGCGCCCAGAGCCATGTTCCATAGCCGTCGAGTTGGAAATTCTCCCAATCGCTCTCGTTTTCCTCGTTCCCATCGAGGGTATATCGGGTGTGCAGAAAGTCTTTCTGCTCAAGCCCCTGGCCGGCCTGTATCTTGCGAATGACCATCTCGACCTTCTGGCTATGCCTCCTTATCACCCGGTCAACCCAATGGAAGAACCGTCTTGCGGACCGGTGCTCGCCCGCGAGGTCCATCGCGTACGCTATGAAACTACCGTCCCTCAGCCAGCAGTAATGGTATGTCGGGAACGAAGGCGACGCGATGTAGGCTCCTTCCGGAGACTGGTTCTCGAGAATCAGCTCTACGCTTGTCTTGAAAAGGTCACCCATGTAGACTCTCCTCTGTCAGTGTTTCGTTCTGGGTTTCGTTCTGGCGCTCGGCACCGAATGCAGGTACATCTCGCGCCCGTTGATGCCGTTGATTCTGACGGGTCTCGCCGGGCCGTCCATCAAGCCGGCGCGCGGCACGATCACGTGGATCTCGCGGGCGGGACCGGATGCCGAGGCATTGATCTTGCCGCCCTCGACCGTGAGGAGGACCCTGTTCCCGAGGTCATCCTCGAATTCATAGCGCCCGCCGCCGCCCCCGCCGGACTCATAGCCCGGGCTGGGAAGGCCTGTCACAAGGAAGCACAGGTTTTCGTACCCGTCCACCCTGTTGCCGTGTGAATGGCCGAGCTCAAACCTATCGCTCAGGTTGAGCGGGATCACAGAGCCGCCACGAATGAACACGGGAATCCTGTCAAGGTCGGCCGCGTATGACAGGATGGCCCTTCCCCGGTAGACCGCGCCGGTCCAGAAGCAGATCTCTCCAGAAGTCATGGCTCGGTGTCGCCGGGACCACTGACAGCAAAAAGCGGAGAAGACCGCCGGTCGGCGGCCTCTCCCGCATTTTCACCTGGCATCCCCGTGGCACCCCCATATGGGATATCGGAACGCCAGGAGGTATATTCGCAACACTAAGATAACCAGATTGACGGCCCGTTGTCAAGCGCGAGTTCTTGACGGGTACCTGTCAAGCGAAAGTAGGTAGAAACCTTACGGAAAAGTGGGCCTGTCGCGATTGAGTGTGTTCCGAGCATATCACTCCCCGGTCGGGCATGGCTTTATGGTAGTGCAGAGTCTACGGGGCCTCCTTGCTCCGCGCCCTGCATAGGCAGTCCAGGTAACCACCTTCCCACTTCTCCCGCAGGGCGCCTCGACTGGGCGGGCCCTGCATGCGGCCCGCTTTCCGGTTGATAAGTGAACCTTATGGCATTTGACAAAACCACGGAAATGTGCTACGGTTGAATCGAACAAAGAGCGCCACCGACCGCCGAAACCTGTGATGATGTCACAGCTCAGCCTGTTGGCTAGGGGTCGGGGCGCTTCTCCCTTTCCTGAGTTTCATATGCCAGATGTTGAACCATGTGTCCTTCGGAGCGTCCTGAGGCCCGAAAGAAACCCGACCGCTTCCGTTGAGGATGTGCTGAGAGAGTTCAATCTTAGCCCTCTTTGCACCTGCCTTGAGGTGAGGCCCGTCACGATTGCACGTCCTTAGCTTGTAGTCTACTTACGACGACATTCGCGCCGATTGGACAGATTCCTCCTGTCTTGGGGTGATGGTACTGGAGGGCCGCCTCTCATGTCGTCTCGCTGGTTCCTCGGAGCCTTCTGGCAATTCCCCGAAAGTCTATGTCGACTGGAAGGGGGATCTTGGGTAGAGTACCCTCTTGACACCTCCGCATAAACTCAATAACGGTGACCCCTGCAAAGGAGCCATCAATGAGGTTATGCCTGATTAAGAAGCCTTCTTCGGGTTCCTCGCAGTACGATTCTCTGGGTGCCCCGAAAGACACGTACAGGACGTCAAACCTCCTGTCGTAGTCATACGATATCTCATTTCCGACGCGGTTTCTCATATCGAAGACCCCCAGACGCGTCGCTCTCAGATAGTCCGCGAATCAGCCAGCCCGATACAACCAACCCTGATGACGGGTCCGGGAACTCATCTCGGGATGGTTAACCGCTATGTGTTTCTTAAAGGTGTCTTCCGTAAGCACGACCTGCCTCCCCAACGGGTCAGTGGTGGCGAAGACACAAGACCCCATGGCCTTCACCATCCGTCTATTGTGCGCTGCCCGCTGGCTTGGTATGCTGTTCGGAAGCCAGCTTGCCGAACTGCGCTTCGTAAGCATCAATTGCGCTATTGAGGATCCGCGCTATAGCTTTCGCATGTGAGGGACTCACAAAGACACAAGCTATCTCGTCGTGTTCCCCCTTTTCGTGTTGGGCCTGGTCGTGCAACCCAAACTTAAAGCAGAAATCGAAAAGGGACGCTTCAATAGAGAACGTATTCGCATAGAGCCTCGGTGCCTGTTCCCCCATAGATACGATTCCCCCTTCCTTGGATTTTTCCTGCGGGTTCGAGATCACCGCCGAGAGGGCGCAGATGGACGTGGGCCGCTTCCGCGTCTTGAGCCTGACGAGCAGGGTTTCGAGGGTCGGGCCGCGGCTTTCGTCGGCGACGAGGTGGACCTCGTCGATGACCACGCGCCCGAGGCGCAGGTCCGGCGAGGTGAGGAGCGCCGAGAAGCGCTCGAAGGTCGCGACGAGTATGTCGGCGTCCGCTCTACGAGCGCGATCGCAGCTACGAGGTGATATCGGATATCCCCGAGAAAGTCAGGATCTGTCTTGAACGGGGCCTCGTCAGCCAGGGCAAGGCAGAGGAGTTGCTCGGCAGCTTCGGCTACACGAGGGCAAGCCAGGACCAGGAGGGCGAGGAGGATGAGCCGCTGGATTGACTGCCGAGCGCCTGGCTTCGTTGGTACCAATTGCTTCGCGTGTTTTCTTTAGACAGGCAGTCTGCTGAGGCCGTGCAGACCGATGTCTGGCGGGTTGTTCCTTCCGGAAGAGAACGAAGTGAGTAAAGTTGTTTGGTGAAGGTTGCGTAAAAGGTTACATGGCATGTATAATAGACTCGCCAATTCATGGTAACACTGACACCTGCATACTATGCAATGAGGTGTCGGTGCATGAAGGCACGGCGAGGAATAGCGTCCTGGCACATAGGTTTTCGGTGGAGAGGGAGAACCGACATGTTCAAGTTCATCGTTTCCGGCCCACCTATCTCTGACCAGAATAGGTCACTGGAAAGCGACTTGGCCAGAAGTCGGGAAACAGTGGACGCTGCTCTTCGGAAGTTCTATAAGGCCATCAGCAAAGAGGTCTCCGACTATCTAGACTTCGTGACGCAGCTGCACGATCCGGACCTTGATGCCGACGCTGGGTGGATGGAGGACTGGCTAGCTAACGAAGCACGCCGCAAGATCGACCAGCTCAGATCGCGTGTGAACGACTGGATCATCACGTCACGTGAAGCGGACTCCGTTGTGCAGGTCCTGGAAGCCCTTCTTTCTCTGTCAGAGCGGATCAAAGCCGACGGAAACCGTCACGGCGACAGCAAGGTACAGATATGGCAACGCGTGATGACGTGGGTACGCCAGACCCTGTATTCTGCAGAGGAGGCTCTAGCTCGCCGCGGTCTTCCGACAACTAGCCCTATAGAGTCGACGCAGTCCATCCTGCGTTCTATGGATCCCATCAGCCTAGGATGCAGCAGACGGATGACCGTGTCTTTTGAAGTCCCGAATGAATTCAGTGTAAGCGAGATCTACGCAAATGGGATCAGTCTAGCGCCTGTGGCCGCATAAGATGAATTCCCCCGGGATAGTGGGATGGGAGAATCTGTTCTCATGTCTGATGCGCCAGTGAATGCCAACGAAGTTGAACAGTACTCCAGAGTTGTCAAGGCAGTCGAGCTCGACGAGATACGGTTGCTCAAGGTTGTCGCGGAATGCACTCCAGGCACCCAACCCGAAGAAATCGACGTGGAAACCTCGTTTCGACTTGACAAAGTCGTTGACGTTGCGTCGGGTAGGCTGGAGGCACAGGCACATCTCCTGGTTTCTCGTAAGACTGCCGATCGGATGGATCACGCGCACGCCAACGCCCTCGGATGCCACCTCGACGTGGAGCTGCTAACGCCAATAGGACAGGCGTGGGTTAACACATAGAGTTTACGCTGTTCCTAGTGGTACCGGTCTTGAACGGTGCATAAACACGCTAACGCTGCAAATAGCATGGACACGCCGTTTACGAGATCTATACCAGGAGAGTGCGTGTCGGCATATCTGACAAGATTTGTCGCCACGATGAAGCGCCGCCTTCACACGAGGCTGGCGAGGTTCATGGACTTCCGCCCGTCTTCCTCCCCGTAGATCGGGAGCCCGAAAAACTCCTGCAGAGCGGCTGGCGAAAGAACCCGTTGAGCTCCAGGTCTATGCCGCTCAGCACCTGAAAGGCGATTTCGCTGTTGGGAAGGTGTTTCTGGATAGCTTCCTCTCGGCCAGCCAGCAGAAGGCCTGTAACCGTAAGGTGTCTGGGTTCCCCGTTCGCGTCCACCATGCCCAGGGCTTTCGCAAAGTCGAGGTCTGACAGTTCAACGAGCGCCGAGGCCCCTCTGTAACGCCTTCACGAGCTTGCTCCCTCCGGCCCCGCCGACCCGTGCCACATATGGGCTGCGTGTTGGCAGAGAACGCAGCGGCGCGACAGGCGGGAGCATTCGCGCGACAGGCGGGAGAAACGTAACGCAGCGCTACGCGAGAGCAACGCAAAGCAACGCAACAAACGAGAAACGAGCGCGCTCGTTTCGCGAAGAGGCTGCGAACGAGCGCGCTCGTTTACCGCTCGTATTCGTAGCGTTACATCAGGCCTCTAAGGATGCTACCAGGTCAGACGCCGTCCCGGTCGTCGCCCGTCCATTGCTCACATGCCCTCTGTGGCTGCTACCATCCACAATAGGGAACCTCTCATCGTCCTTTAGGCGACTCGAGGGGAGGGGGTTTGACCGCGCGGGATTTCACATTCTTGGGAGGCGTACCTGTTCCGCCGGCCGGTGCTTCCGTGGATTCTGAACTTCCCGACCAAGGGTCACTGGCGTTCTGTTGCACGCCTGTCGGACATTGTGCGCGGACTGGAATACCTGATCAGACACTATAAGGACGTAACTCAGAGCACCGGCCAGGACATGTGTGACACGGAATGTACAGGAGACGCACACTCACATCAGAGCAAACTGGTG
>JACIXY010000028.1 GCA_014360195.1 Bacillota bacterium | reverse complement strand
GATCCAGGCGATTGCCGACGGCAGGCGCGCCGCCGAGGAAATAGACAAGTTCCTGGGCGGCACCGGCGAGATCCCGGTAAGCCCGGACCTCGGCAGAGAGCTTGCTGGGGAGATCCACGAGGAGCACATGATGCGCCAGCATCCGGAGCACCTGCCGGTCTCCGAACGAAGGGGTAACTTCGATGAGGTCGTATCGAGGCTCACTGAAGCAGCCGCCCTTTACGAGGCCTCGCGGTGCCTGCGGTGCGACGTGAAGGACTGAAGAATGGAGCGTGAGCCAGGATGGACATGATTACTCTCACAGTTGACGGTCGCAAGGTGGAGGTCCCCAGGGGCTCGACCGTTCTGGATGCCGCGCGGGCGGCGGGAATCGACGTCCCCACCCTGTGTTACCTGAAAGACGTGAATGCCGTTGGGGTGTGCAGGGTGTGCGTTGTGGAGATCGAAGGGGCGAAGTCTCTGCAGGCTTCGTGCGTCACCCCAGCAGCCGAGGGCATGGTCGTTCACACGAATACCCCCGCCGTGCGCGAGGCCCGCCGAACGGTGCTGGAGCTTATCATATCCAACCATCCCTTCGAGTGCCTCACGTGCGAGCGAAACGGAAACTGCGAGCTACAGGCGCTTGCGGACAGGTTCGGGATACGTGACATCGAGTACCAGGGCGAGCGGGCCCAGTTCACGCTCGACACCTCGACTCCTTCCATCGTACGGGACCCGAACAAGTGCATTCTGTGCAGGCGCTGCATGAGCGTATGTCAGAAGGTGCAGACCGTGTTCGCGCTCGCCCCCAACAACAGGGGCTTCGAGACAATGATCGCGCCCGCGTTCGGAGACGAGCTCATGAGCGCTGTGTGCTCGCTCTGCGGCCAGTGCGTACTGGTCTGCCCGACGGGGGCGCTTAAGGAGCGCGACGAGACTGGGGACGTCTGGCGGGCTCTCGCGGATCCCTCGAAGCACGTGGTGGTCCAGACTGCGCCGGCCGTGCGCGCCAGCATCGGCGAGGAGTGCGGGCTTCCCGCTGGCAGCCGGGTTACGGGTCAGCTTGTGGCAGCCTTGCGCAGGCTCGGGTTCGACATGGTGTTCGACACGGATTTCGCAGCAGACCTCACCATAATGGAGGAAGGACACGAGTTCATTTCACGGCTGCGCGACGGCGGCAAGCTGCCGCTTATCACTTCGTGTAGCCCGGGGTGGATCAAGTTCATAGAACACTTCTATCCTGATCTGCTGCCGCACCTCTCGACGTGCAAATCGCCGCAGCAGATGTTCGGCGCCATCGCGAAGACCTACTACGCCGAGAAGGTCGGGATCGACCCGAAGGATATCTTCGTCGTGTCGGTGATGCCATGCACCGCGAAGAAGTTCGAGGCCAGGAGGCCCGAGATGACCGCAAGCGGGTATCCTGACGTGGACGCGGTGCTTACCACCAGGGAACTCGGCCGGATGATCCGCGAGGCCGGCATCGACTTCGCGTCCCTTGCCCCTGAAGCGTATGACCCGCCGCTGGGCATATCCACCGGGGCAGCCGCCATCTTCGGGGTCACGGGTGGCGTGATGGAGGCGGCACTCCGGACGGTATCCGAGGTGGTCCTCGACCGGGAGCTCGAGAACATCGACTTCGTCCCTGTCCGGGGGCTCCAGGGGGTCAAGGAGGCGGAGGTGGACCTCGACGGGACGCGCGTGCGCGTCGCCGTTGCCCACGGCCTCGGGAACGCAAGACGACTCCTCGAGCGGATCAAGAACGGCGATGCCGACTATCATTTCATTGAGATAATGGCTTGTCCGGGCGGGTGCATCGGCGGCGGCGGCCAGCCTATACCCACGGGCGACGAGACAAGGATGAAGAGGATCGCCGCCATCTACGAAGAGGATAAGCACATGCCGCTGCGCAAGTCGCACCTCAACCCGGCTGTGCAGGAGCTCTACAGGGAGTTTCTGGGCAAGCCCCTCGGCGAGAAATCGCACGAGCTTCTGCACACCCATTACCACGCCCGGGCGAGGTTCTGACCGGGGCCTCGCGCGCTGGGTTCTATATGCCTGGTTCAGTGTGCTTTCAGCTCCCAACCTCACTACGCACGTCGCGGACCTTGCGAGTCTCGCGGCAGCCCGCATCGAGTGATGCGGGCCTCTTTCTGTACGCGCGTGCAAGGGTGAGTTCATTCGTTTGCGCCACTCTGCCAGTGGCTCTGAACGAGACTGCTGAATCTTACCAGGAGCTGCCAGTGTGGCCGACCACGGCGACGATTTTGCGCGAATAAACCGGGCTGCGTTGACGCAATGTGGGAGACGTGAATGGTCTCCTGAACTCAGACTTACGCCCAGGAGCGGGCGTGACCGGTGCCTGGGATACTTATCCCGAGATATGAATTGGCTGGGAGACGGAAGAGGAGTTTCGTCACACAGTGAGAAGTACTGTATAATCTGAGTCTTGGAAGACATGGCTTTGGTCTTGTCTTCGGCCTGTTGCAAGGCCGGTTCCCGGGCGCTGAACGCCCGCCCGGCCGTCATGAGTCTGCCGCCCGTCAAAGGGGGATACCACGATGTACAGGAGCATGCCGTGCCGCCTCACCGCCGGTGGGCGTCGCAGAGTTTACCTTGTGATACTGGCAGCGGGGGTTTGTGCTCTCATGGTGTTCGCAAGCGGCGGTGCGCCTGCCTACCTTGAAGGGGGCGTTGCGGCGGCAGGTCCGTCCTCGTACCTCCTCCAGTACGACATCAAGAAGGGCGAAACCCTCTCCTACCAGGTGCTCATCAGTGAGACCATATACGCCGGGGCGAAGCGCACGACCAACCTCTACCGGGAAGAGATCCAGGTGGAGAGCACCACGACCGGTGACGGCAGAATGCGCCAGACCGTCATATGCTCCGGCACCGTCACACCGGAGGGCAGAGAGGGACGCAGGCTCGAGCCTTTTCGCTACTACCTTACCGTCGAGAAGACCGGCCGGATCCTTGAGGCTGAAGGCCTGAGGCCGTGGGACGGGCGTCAGGTGGAGACCCTGTGGCTTGCCCAGATCATCCTGGCCGACCGACCCGTCGCCCCAGGCGAGACGTGGACGGTGAATGACGAGCTGTACTCCACTGCCAGCGGCAACCTCGTGCTGGAGAGGCGTACCTACAGGTTCGAAGGGATCGAGAAAGTGGGGTCGCAGGACGCGTTCAAGGTCAAGTACGAGGTCTCCCGAAAGGGCAGGACGAATTCAAAGGATTACACGTATATAGGCACAGGGACGTTCTATCTTGCGTCGGGCAGGCTGGTGAAACTGGATTCGTCGGAGATCGTGACCTACGCAGGCAATGGTCAGGACACGAAGGTCATCACCATGATCCAGGTGGAGCTGGCGCGGTAGAACAATCACGGCAAAACCATCGTGGTAGAACCATCCCGAGTGGTGAGAGGGCATCCGAATTGAGGGCTGGAACGACGGGCAACCGTGTTATCAGGCAAGAGGCCGCAAGGCTACAGGGTGTCGGCGCCACCCGGCGCGTGCTCATCATAGCCGGAGGGCGGATCGCCGATGACTCGGCAGCGAGGGATACGATCCTCGGCGGCGACTGGGAGATGGTGGTGTGCGTCGACGGCGGGTCGGCCCACGCGGCGCGCCTCGGTGTCCGGCCCGACGTCATCATCGGCGATCTGGACTCCGCCCAGGAGGAGACCGTGGCCCGCTTCAGGCACGCCGGGGTCACGTTTGTCACTCATCCCGTGGAGAAAGACAAGACCGACCTTGACCTCGCCCTTGAATACATTGTGGCCCGGGGAGCCCGGGAGATTACGGCTATCGGTGCCATCGGAGACAGGCTCGATCACACCCTGGCGAACGTGCTTCTTACGATAAAGGCCGCGTCCCTCGGCGCAACCCTCATCCTCACTGACGGAACGTCCACGGTCAGGCTCATCCAGGGAGAAGCGACCATCGCCGGCGAGCCGGGGGACTGGGTCTCGCTTCTCCCGGTAGGAGGCAGTGCGCGCGGGGTATACACGGAGGGTCTGAAGTACAGGCTTCGGGGCGGGGAACTTCATACGGGTGAGACGCTGGGCGTGAGCAATGAGCTGACCGGCCCGGTCGGTAAGGTGCGCGTCGAGGCTGGCCACGTGATACTGATTCATACGCCCCGCAGGCACTGTAGATAGTGCTCGAGCGGGTTTGAGGTTCGCCGTCTACAGGAGGAATGCGTGGTGCCGAGATCGCCCGAGGAGACACGCTCGCTGTTTGACGAATGGGCTCTTACTTATGATGATTGCGTCCGGCAGCCTTGCGGTCCCCTCGAAGGGTACGAGCATAGTCTGAAGGAAGCAGCCGCGATGGTTCCTGTCGAGGCAGGGGCCCTTCTTCTGGATATCGGGATCGGCACAGGGGCCTTCAGCGCCGTATTTGCACAGCGCGGCGCTCGGGTATGTGGTATCGATGTCTCCGGGCAGATGCTGGCTAAGTGCCACCTCAACCACCCCGAGTTCTCCTTAGCCGAAGGCTCTTTCGAATCCATTCCATATCCCGACGAACAGTTTGACGTGGTCGTATCCAGCTTCTCATTCCACGAAGTCCCTCCAGCAGCGCGAGGTGCAGCGTGTGCGGAAGCCATGCGAGTGCTGAAGCCCAAGGGTTACGTCTGCCTGCTCGACGTGATGTTCGCGTCTCCAGAAGCGGTCGCTGACGCGAGGCAGGTCATCGGTTGCTATTGGGATGATGACGAGGATTATCCTCTGGTAGGGGATTTGGACGCGCTCCTCCGTCTGTCGGGTCTATGCGGTGTGAGGTGGAGGCAGACGGCACCGTGGCACTGGGCAGTGGTAGGCCGCCGCCTCACCTGAACTCACGCCTACAATCTGCAGAGGCACAACGCTAAAACCGAGATCATAGCCCACTGCATTGCCGTTTGCCCGGCGGCCGCACCCTTGCCAGCCCACGCAGACTTTCCTTGGGTTCGAGCTTGGTTGCCTGTAGAATTGCACACCTACGTCTGAACGAAAACCGCGGTGTCAGTATGCCAGATTGATGGCGCTGCTGCGAAGACGTGCATGCGCCGACCCCTGCCTTGCTGATCCTGGTCCTGCGAAGACCGCTTGCCCGCCTCTCGATGAGCTGGTCAAGCAAGGCCTGGCAGGCTTTATGCGCCACGGAAAGGCCGGCCGGGACTGCCACGGCCTTGCGCTGGTACCCGTGCCCTCTCAGGAGCATATATATGGGGAAGACCGGCATCTTTCGCACTCGAGGGGGGGTGAGCCCGAGGTGATCGAGTGTCCGAACTGTGGGACCATGAACCCTGAAGGGGCGGAGGTGTGCAGCAAGTGCGGCCAGGGCCTTCTGCCGGGACCGCAGGTCATATCCCATGAGACCCCGAAGCTGCCGTTCATCAAAAGGATCCCGCTTCGTAAAGGCCCGGTGCGCCGCGGTTGACGTGGTGGTGCTGCTATGGTAGACTGAATGCGGTGAAGCGATGCCGGGAAAAGTAGAATATGGGGCAAAGACGATGAGAGGGAAGAGTAGGCTGCCTCTGGGGTAAAGCGAACCGAGGCTGGTGCAAGTCGGGGCTCGGTGGCTGCCGAAAATCACCCTTGAGTTGCGGCGCGAAATCGCCCGGTCTTCGCGGGCTGAGAGTAGACGTCGCCGGAGCCTCCCGATATAGAGGCAGGGCATGCGCACGCCTGGGGAGACCTTCAGGCGGCCTGTGCCTGCGAGAGGGCCGCAAGCAATGCGGCCAACCCGGGTGGTACCGCGGGAGGTTTGCCTCCCGTCCCTTGTCGTGGGACGGGAGGCTTTTGGCTTCTGGTGATGGGGTTTTGATGGAATCTTTGAGCGGTGCGTCAGAGGAGGTTCGTGGCTATGTTCAGAAAAGTCGATCCAGATACGAGTTTCCCCAGGATGGAGGAGGAGATCCTGAAGTTCTGGGCGGAACGCAAGATCTTCGAGAAAACGCTGGAGAAGAGCGAGGGCAACCCGAGGTTCGTGTTCTACGAGGGCCCGCCGACGGCGAACGCTCTGCCACACCCCGGGCACGTGCTGACCCGCGCCATGAAAGACCTGGTACCCAGGTACCGCACGATGGCGGGGTACCACGTCCCGAGGAAGGGCGGCTGGGACACCCATGGTCTCCCGGTAGAGCTCGAGATCGAGAAGGAGCTCGGCATAAGCGGAAAAAAGCAGATAGAAGACTACGGGGTCGAGAAGTTCATCGAGAAGTGCAAGGAGAGCGTGTTCCGGTACAAGCGCGAGTGGGAGCGCATGACGGAGCGCGTGGGGTTCTGGATCGACCTCGACAGGGCTTACATCACCTATACCGACGAGTACATCGAGTCGGTGTGGTGGGCGCTGCGCCAGATATGGGACAAGGGCCTGCTCTACCAGGGTTACAAGGTGGTCCCGTACTGCCCTCGCTGTGGCACTGCTCTCTCTAGCCACGAGGTAGCCCAGGGTTACTCGGAGGTTGAAGACCCGTCTGTGTATGTGAAGTTCCGGGTGAAGGGCGAGAATGACACATTCTTCCTCGTATGGACCACCACTCCATGGACTCTCCCGTCCAACGTGGCCCTGGCGGTTTCAAAGGACTTCACGTACGTGAAGATCAGGCTTGCGCGGACCGGCGAGGAGCTTATCCTGGCGAAAGGCCTTCTCGGCGCGGCTGTCCGGGAGGACTATAAGATAGTCGAGGAATTCCCCGGCGCCGCTCTTGCCGGAAAGGAGTACGAGCCTCTCTTCCCATTCGCGCGCCCCGACAAGCGGGCGTGGTACGTGGTCACGGGCGACTTCGTCACCCTCGAGGAGGGCACCGGGATAGTCCACCTCGCGCCTGCCTTCGGCGAGGACGACATGGCTGCCGCTGCTGTGCACGGCCTACCTGTGGTGCAGCTTGTCGACGCGGAAGGCCGG
Source organism: Bacillota bacterium (assembly GCA_014360195.1). GTDB lineage: Bacteria > Bacillota > SHA-98 > UBA4971 > UBA4971 > UBA6256. Next base: position 28,082 of record JACIXY010000028.1, on the reverse strand, counting down.
TTTGTGGACGCGGTGACCCCGTGGAAGGGTATGTTCGTCAAAGAGGCGGATCCCCTCATCATCCGAACGCTGCAGGAGGAAGGCAAGCTCTACCGGAGCGAGATGTACAGGCACACCTACCCGTTCTGCTGGAGGTGTGACACGCCCCTTCTGTACTACGCGCGGACATCGTGGTTCATCAGAACCACCGCTGCAAAAGAGGCTCTCCTCCGGAACAACGCGGCCATCAACTGGCATCCGGACTACATCAAGGACGGCAGGATGGGCAATTTCCTCGAGAATGTGATAGACTGGGCGGTAAGCCGCGAGCGATATTGGGGTACGCCGCTTCCGGTATGGATATGCGAGCGCTGCGGCAAGCAGCACTGTGTCGGGAGCATCGCGGAGCTGAAGAGCATGGCCACGAAGCTGCCCGAGAGACTCGAGCTGCACAGGCCGTACATCGACCAGGCCGAGCTCCGCTGCCCCGGGTGCGGGGGGACCATGCGTCGCACCCGGGAAGTCATCGATGCGTGGTTTGACTCGGGCTCAATGCCGTTCGCGCAGTGGCACTATCCCTTCGAGAACAAGGAGGAGTTCGAGCACGCCTTCCCCGCGAACTTCATATGCGAAGCCATCGACCAGACGCGCGGCTGGTTCTACACGCTGCTCGTCATATCGACGCTGCTCTTCGACAGGCCCTCCTTCGAGAATGTCCTTGTGCTCGGCCACATCCTGGACGCCGAGGGCCAGAAGATGAGCAAGCGAAAAGGGAACGTGGTTGACACGTGGGAGGTCTTCGACACCTATGGCGCCGACGCGTTCCGGTGGTATCTGTATACGGTCAACCCGCCGTGGAACCCCACGCGGTTCTACATGGACGCGGTGGGCGAGTCGCGGCGCAGGTTCCTCTCGACCCTCTGGAACGTGTACTCGTTCTACGTGCTCTATGCAAACGTGGACGGGTTCGACCCGGCAGAGCACGAACTCGCTGTGGAGCGGCGCGCCCTCCTCGACAGGTGGATAATATCGAGGTTCAACGGCCTGGCGAGGAAAGTCCGAAGCGAGCTAGACGAGTACAACATCACCAGCGCAGCCCGGGCCATCGAAGAGTTCGTCGATGATCTGAGCAACTGGTACGTGCGGAGGTCCAGGCGGCGCTACTGGGGGCCGGAGATGAACGAGGACAAAGTTGCGGCGTATCTCACCCTCCACGAGATGCTGCTGGGGGTGGCGAAGCTCCTCGCACCGTTCACGCCGTTCATCGCGGAGGAGATCTACAGGAACCTCGAGGGCGAGCGGCGGAAAGGCGCTCCCGAGAGCGTCCATCTGTGCGACTACCCGGAGTGCAACGAGGCGCTCGTTGACCCGGAGCTCGAGCGGGACATGGACTTCGCCCGAAAAGTCGTTACCCTCGGCCGGGCGGCCAGAAACAAGGTGAACATCAAGAATCGCCAGCCGCTGGCGGAGATGGTGGTCGTCGCCGGCAGCCCCGAGGGCGAACAGGCTGTCGCCGCCCTGGAGCCTCTTATAAAGGATGAGCTGAACGTCAAGGCCGTGCGTATGGCGACCGGCATCGGGGAGTTCGTCTCGCACAGGGTGAAGCCCAGGTACGACCTTCTCGGGCCCAAGCACGGCAGGCTGGTCAAGGAGATCGTCGCAGCTCTTGCCGCAATCGATCCTGAAAAGGTGGTGGGCGCCATCGAGCGGAACGGTGAGGTCGAAGTCCCCGCGGGAGGCTCGGTGGTGACCGTCACCCGCGATGAGGTCAGTGTGGAGACTGTGGAGAAGGAAGGCTACGCAGTGGAAAGCGAAGGGAACGTCGCAATAGCCCTCAACACTGAGCTTACTCGCGACCTAGTTATGGAAGGGCTTGCGCGCGAGATGGTGAATAAGATCCAGACGATGCGGAAAGAGGCGGATTTCGACATCGAGGATCGCATCCATACCGTGTTCTGGGCTGACGCGGCTGTTCGGGAGGCGTGCGAGATCCATCGGGGCTACGTGATGGAGGAGACCCTCTCGGAGGAGCTAGAGTTCGCAGGGGACCCCGCTGCTGCTGAAGTCCGCGGAGAGCTTACTCGGGAGTGGAACGTCAACGGGCACAAGGCTGTGATCAGCGTGGAGCGCAAGCGCCCGGCTGCGGCGGCGAGTCCTGCGAGGCCGCCTGTGGGATGTGAGCGCACCGAATGAACGAGGCTAGGCGAAAGCACGAGGTAAGCGCGGGGGTCGTCGTCTTCAGGGGCGACCAGGTGCTCATCATCAAGAACCGCTTCGGCGAGTGGGTTCTCCCCAAGGGCAAGGTTGAGGCCGGCGAGACTCCCGAGGCGGCGGCTCTGCGCGAGGTGGAGGAGGAGACCGGCGTGCGCGCCGAGATCCTGAGACCGGCTGGCACGAGCGAGTACACGTACCTTTCAGACCACACGGGGGAGCCTGTGGACAAGGTCGTCTACTGGTTTCTCGGGCGCGACGCCGGGGCAACGGTGGGCCGGGGCCCGGGCGAGGGCGCGGGTCCGACGCCCCAGCGGGAGGAGGGCATCAGCGCTGCGTGTTTCGTACCGTGGCAGGAGGCGGTGGCTCTCCTGAAGTATGATGGTGCGCTCGTCCGAAGCGCTGTAGCGGAGGCCTTGCGGGACGCGTAGGGACCGCCGCGTGGCACGAAGGTTCATATTGCGTGTGGGAGGTGTCGGTTTGTGAGGCTTGGTGTGATAAGCGACACGCACGGCTCCCTTGCGGCGTGGGAGCAGGCCCTCGCTGTGCTTGGTGACGTGGATATCCTGCTTCACGCCGGGGATGTGCTGTACCACGGTCCGAGGAACCCTCTTCCCGAGGGGCACGATGCCAGGCACCTGGCCGAGGCGATCAATGCGTACGACGGCCGGCTGGTCATTGCGAAGGGGAACTGCGACGCCGACATCGACCAGCTCGTGCTGGAGGTGCCGATCCAGGCGCCGTACGCGCTTATCGTGGTCGAGGGTAGGTACATCATGGTGCACCACGGGCACCTCGCAGCGGGCGACGACATGGTGGATCTCATGCGTCGCTATCGACTGGACCTGGTCGTCACGGGGCACACCCATGTACCTGGGATCGAGAGGCCTTTCGGGAACGGAGGGGGAATCATCCTCAATCCCGGCAGCCCGGCCCTCCCCAAGACGCGCGAAAAGCGCGGGACGGTCGCCATCATAGATGATCACATGGTGCGCATCCTTTACATCGATAGCCGCGCCGAGTTTGCATCGTGTCGATGGTAGCTTCGGGTGCGATGCATTCGGGCCTCCTGGTATGATCATCATCATCTCACCACCACCGCAGGCAGTCTTGCCGCCTGACCTCCCTCTCGGGACATGCCCGTAGAGGAGGAGATCCCCTCGCGATAGCGAATTTCATCTGTATCAGGGGAGCCGGACAGAGTCACAGCAGGGCCGGGGGCAAGCCCCCGGCTTGGGGTGCACAAGGCGTCGGGCCTGCAAGGTGACTGGTACCGTGCAGGTCGGAGACGAGGAGGCGACGTAATGCTAAGGTCCGTTAGATTTCCAGCAGCGACCGTTTGTCTGCTTATGCTCCTTCTGACCCTGACATGCGGCGGGAGCCTGCTCGCCGGAGATGCTGCTCCTCGGCCGGAGCCTCCGAGGGTCGTGCAGGTGTATCCGTCCGACGGCATGCAGCACGTTCCGGTGGATACTGCCATCCACATCGTTTTCAGCGAGCCCATGGACGAGACCGCAGCCATCCAGTCGGTCACGATCTCTCCGGCACCTCAACTTGTCTATCCGTCGAGCTGGCAGTTCCTCAACAACAGGGCGATCATGGTCATAGTTCCGGCCAAGCCTCTCCGTTACTCCACCACCTACAAGGTGGTGGTGAGCAGAAGCGCGAGAGACTCCCAGGGCACTGAGATGCAGCAAGACTACTCGTGGTCTTTCACGACAGCCAAGAGTCCCCCCGCGCCCGTCGCGGTGCCTTCGAACGGCGGTTTTGCCACAGGCGATCTTACGGGCTGGACCTGGAAACATGACGAGGCCGGGGGGGCGCGAGCCGCGTCGTGGTCTGTCGTGGCCGAGGGGGAGCGCAAGCACGTACTCAAGATCTCGCGGCCGCCCACGTTCGAGATGGGCTCGTGCTCGCTCGAGCAGCGGATCGATGCGGAGTTGCCCGCGTTCGGCCTGGTGTTCCTGTCATTCGACATGCGGCTTGACGATTATACGCTGAAGGAGTACACGACGGGCTCGACCTACCCCCTGAAGGTCATCTTGACCTACCTTGACAGAGACGGTGTCGAGCATTCGTTCGTGAGAGCCTACTATTTCCACCTGCCTTCGGATGGCGGTGTCGACAGCTTCGCAGAGTTCGTGGAGCTCGGGAGGTGGACATCCAGGTCTTACAACCTGAGCACGCTCGTTCCGAGGCCGGCGCTCCTCAAATCCTTGAGGTTCGAATGCTCAGGATGGGCGTGGACCACCTTGCTCGACGACATAAAGCTGGTCTGGTGAGGCAAGAATGCCCGGCAGCTAGCAGGCAAAGGGAGGGGATTTCCGATGGCGAAGAAGACTGTTCTCGACTTCCTGGACATGAAGCGAAAAGGGGAAAAGATCACGTTTCTTACGGCGTACGACTATCCCATCGCGTCGTTCGCTGAGAAGGCAGGCATCGACATGCTTCTCGTCGGCGACTCGCTGGGGATGGTCGTGTACGGGCTTCCCGGCACGGTTCCTGTCACCATGGACGAGATGATCATCCACAGCCGTGCTGTGCGGAGGGGCGCGCCGAATACGTTTGTCATCGGCGATATGCCCTTCATGTCGTACCAGTCGTCGGTGGAGAAGGCCGTCGAGAACGCCGGGCGGTTCTTGAAAGAAGCCCAGATGGATGCCATTAAGCTGGAGGGCGGGAGAAGGGTCATAAACCAGATAAAAGCCATCGTGGACGCCGGCATTCCGGTAATGGGCCACATCGGCCTGACCCCCCAAAGCTCGGGCCAGCTCGGTGGGTTCAAGGCCCAGGGGCGCACGGCTGAGGCCGCGCGCGAACTCATCCTCGACGCCATCGCCATCCAGGAAGCGGGAGCGTTCGCCATACTCCTCGAGGCCATTCCACCGGAGGTGGGCGAGGCGATAACGAAGAGGCTTACCATCCCGGTCCTTAGTATCGGCGCGGGGATACACTGCGACGGCCAGCTCCTCATAAACGGCGACATGCTCGGGCTTGTGGAGGCGTTTACGCCCAAGTTCGTGAAGAAATATGCGAACCTCGCTGAGATCATCACGGCTGCCATAGCTGAGTACATTCGCGACGTGAGGGAACTCAAGTTCCCCGAGGAGAAGCACACCTACAAGATGAAGGAGGGTGAGGCGGAGAAGCTTGCAGAGTTTCTGAAGTCCCTTGACAGCCGGTGACAGCCAGCGGGACGTTGCGCAGGTGAGAGCGCCGGTGGAACGTAAGCTGCACGGAGGTGTTGCCACTTGGACATGACGAGCGTGCGCGAAGCTCTTGAGCGCGCGGGTGTTCCAGGCCGGGACCTTGCGGAGTTGCCGAGTTCGACGAAGAGGTTCCCCGACGGGGCGCACTGGCGGGTCGAAGTGTCGGGCATAGAGACGACTGCGGTCCTCAGGGCCTGTATCGATGAGGCCAAGAAACAAAGGGTTCCGTTCCATCGCGCGATATCGGTGGTCCGGGGCGCGACGTGGGCCACCCGCGACGAGCTTGCGGAATTCGCGAGGGTCGCCCACGATGAGAGGATTGAGGTCATCCTCACTCCCGGGCCGAGGCCCACATGGTACTCCGGGCGGCAAATCGCCACGCCCGAAGGCGCCATCTGTGGTATGCGGCTGCGCGGCTGCGACATGGTCGCGCACTATGTGTATGATGTCATGCGCGCTGTGGAGATCGGGTTCCGGGGGTTCTTGGTCTGGGACGAAGGCGTCCTCATGGTGCTGAACGAGATGAAGAAGAACGGGGACCTGCCTAAGGACGTCACGTTCAAGGTGTCCATCTTCGCCGGGCACGCCAACGCTGCCGGGGCGAAGCTATTGCAGAACCTCGGGGCGGGCACGTTCAACCCCATCGCCGATAGCTCCCTTGCCGCCCTTGCTGCGATGCGGAAAGTTGTCGACATCCCCATGGATGTCCACATCCAGATATTCGATACCTGGGGCGGCATGAACAGGTTCTACGAGACGCCGGAGATAGCTAGAGTCGCCGCGCCGTGCTACTTCAAGATGGAGAGCGGCACGAGTGTGGGCATGTACGCCCCGTGGGGTGCGTCGGAAGCCGCCCTGTCAGATCTCGCCAGGCTCAAGATCAAGTCCATCAGGACGATAACCGAGATAATCAAGGACACGTATCCTGATATCAAAGTCTCCGACCACGGAGTTCCCGGACTTGCCATCCCTCAACCCTGAGCGGGAACAATCGGTGCGATACGGAGCGCACGGGAGGCCCGTGCGCTTCTCGCGTTTATGGTGCGAGTTGCGCAGCGTCTAGCTCAAACACAATGCGCTTGCAATATACCCTATGGGGTATTATGATAGAGGCAAAGCCTCACCAAAACCTCAAGGGAGGGGGCAACGTGCGCACGAAACGGATTCTTCTTCTCATCGCCCTTCTTCTCATCGCCGGCGCCGTCGGGTATGCGGTGACGAACCGGCTTGCACACACGGGGGTGGGGCCTGCGCCGTCGGTGGAGGAAGGGGGCCTTGCGCGGAGCTTCATACTCAGGACGCTTGACGATAATGAAATCTCGCTCGAGGAATACCGCGGAAAGGCCGTGGTCGTTGTGAACTTCTGGGCCACCTGGTGTCCCCCGTGCAGGGCGGAGGTCCCGGATTTCATCGAGTTCTACAACGGGTATAAGGACAGAGGCGTGGTGGTCCTTGCGGTGAACCTTCGCGAACCGGAAGGTCATGTGCGCGACTTCGCTCAAAAGGCGGGCATGAACTTCCCGGTGCTCCTCGATCTCTCAGGCGACGTGGCCAATACCTACAAGGTCCAGGCTATACCGACCACTGTCGTGGTGGATAAGTCGGGCATAATAAGGTCACGGATCGTCGGGATGACGAGCCGCGAAGAGTTGGAAAGGATTGTGAAGCCGCTGCTATAGGCGGTATAGCCCTGAAGGCCCCGGACGGGCGAGTCGTTCCATGTGAGCCTGTATTAGAAGAAGTCGCGTGGTGTGCGAACAGGCTGCGTAAGACTTGGCATGGGCACGGCTTTGACGAGCGGCCAGCTTGGATGCACACAATATGAGCAACGGAGCGCATAACAGAAGAACCCGACGGGCCGCCTGGCATGGAAAGAAGGCCATCGAGCGGTTTCGGGTCCCGGGAGAAACGCGCTACTTCGGGCGTTGCGACGGCGTTACGACTTTGGGGCCGGACACGCCGATGAGCTAGGTTAGTGGGCTCGCTCCACCCTTCCTGAACGAAGACACCTGGTGCACACGTAGATGCGCTTCGGAGCACCATTCACGAGAGCTCTCACGCGACGGATATTCGGCAGCCACTTGCGGGGAGTCTTGATGTCCGAGTGGCTGACCTGTCTGCCAACATGCGGGCTCTTGCCGCAGATCTCGCACCGATACGACACGACCAGCACCTCCTTGTCTTGCAAAGACCCGACGTGTATTGTATCATAGCGACGCAGGCCGCGCAAGCGGCGCAAGGAAGCCACATTGTCTCGAGGCTGTCAGGGTCAGGGCGCAGACTTCCGGGAGTGGCGCCCTATCCACGGGTCTCGGCGCAGGCGTAGAGGCACCGCGCAGGGGCACATGCACATGGAGGGCGGGAAGCCTTCTAAGCACGGCGTCGACGTGCATACGATAGCAAAAAGGAATTTCATTTGGTGCGGAGAATGTAGAAACGGCTGGTTGTCACCTGGGCTTCGCTGCGTGGCGGCACGGGCAGGGGGTATGGCGGTTCATGGGCAAGGACGTCAGCACCGAACTTGGCCAGATCACCATCTCAGACGAGGTTATTGCGCTTATCGCCGGCATGGCGGCGACCGAGTGTTACGGCCTCGTCGGAATGGCCTCACGGAACATCCAGGATGGGATAGCGGAGCTCCTGGGGATGGAAAACCTGAGCCGTGGGGTCGAGGTGAAGCTGGCCGGAGACGAGGTTGTGATAGACCTGTACATTGTCGTCGAGTATGGCACGAAGATCACTGAGGTCGCCCACAATGTCATGGACAAGGTACGCTACGTGGTGGAGAGCATGACCGGCCTCAAGGTAGCGAGGGTAAACATCACAGTTCAGGGTGTGAGGGTAACGCATGTCCGACAGGATAAGCGCACGTGACCGGCAACAGGAGGTTGGCGCGTTGAGGCGTGATTCGCTCGATGCCGGGGATCTTGCGCGCGCGATCGCAGCCGGCACCGAATGGCTTGGGGCAAACAAGGAACTCGTGAACTCTCTGAACGTATTCCCCGTCCCCGACGGCGATACCGGTACCAATATGCATCTCACGCTTCTTTCCGCCGTGCGCGAGGTTGAGAAAGTCGGCGGCGGGACGTTGTCGGATGTGGCGGATGCCGCCGCCATGGGCTCGCTGATGGGGGCGCGGGGCAACTCCGGAGTGATATTTTCCCAGCTTTTCCGCGGTTTTGCGAAAGGGGTCGAGGGTAAGATACGTCTTCGCGCCCAGGACCTGGCGCAGGCGCTTCAGAGCGCTGCTGCCATGGCGTACAAGGCGGTCATGAAGCCGGTTGAGGGGACAATGCTGACCGTCGCGCGGGAGGCGGCTCGCTCGGCCACCCAGGGCGCCAGGGCAGGCCTTGACCTGCTCGCTCTCGCAGAAAAGGTGCTTGAGGACGCGCGAAAGGCCCTCGAACGAACCCCGGAGATGCTCCCGACATTGAAGGAAGCAGGCGTGGTTGACGCCGGGGGGCAGGGGCTGGTGTTCTTCTGGGAAGGTGCGGTGAAGGCCCTGCGCGGCGAGGTGACGGTCGGCCGCCAGGAGCCGCTGCTTCAGGTCGCGCGAGGAACGGGGTCCGGGCAGGCTGCGCGGCAGCCCGAGGCGACGGTGAAGGAAAGCCTCAGGTTCCGTTACTGCACCGAGTTTCTCCTCAAGGGAAGATCGCTTCCGCTGGACCGCATCCGGCAGGACCTCGCGGATGTCGGGGATTGCTTGCTTGTTGTCGGCACGAGCGACGTTGCCAAGGTCCACGTGCACACGAACCACCCCGGGCGTGTTCTGGAGTACTGCCTGCGGCTTGGAGACCTCCACGAGGTCCAGATAAACAACATGGCCGACCAGCACGAGGAGTTCGAGGCACTGAACCCCGCGGGGCGGGCGACGGGCGGACAGCGCAACAGCGCTTCGCCCGAGAACCGGGAGAACCGGGCTAGCGCACCCGCGTCGCTAGAGGCAAGGCCCCGACCCGAGGCGGCGGAGAAGCCTGTGGGCATTGTTGCCGTGGCGGTCGGCGAGGGGCTGACAACGATCCTCAGGAGCCTCGGTGCCGACGTTGTGGTGGAGGGCGGGCAAACGATGAACCCGTCCATCGAGGAGCTTGCCAACGCCGCCCGCCAGGTGAACGCGAAAAGCGTCATTATCCTTCCCAATAACAGCAACGTGATCCTCACCGCGGACAGAGTCAGGGAGTTTGTGGATAAGACCATCTCCGTGGTCCCCACGAAGACCATACCCCAGGGAGTTGCGGCGCTGGTCGCCTTCAACGCCGCATCCGACATTGCAGCGAATGAGCGCGCGATGAACGAGGCGCTGGGCCATGTGAGCACGGGCGAGGTCACCTATGCCGTCCGAAGCTCCAGCGTAAACGGGTTCACGATAGACCAGAACGACATCATCGGAATTAAGGACGGGGAGATCTGCGCGGCCGGAAAAGACCGTGACGAGGTTGCCATGAGCCTGGCAAGCCAGATGGTGACAGAGGAGAGTTCGCTTCTGACGATATACTACGGGCAGGACGTGCGCGCTCGCGAGGCCCAGGTGCTTGCAGAGCGGCTTTCCGACATTTACCCTCATTGCGAGGTGGAGGTCCACTATGGCGGGCAGCCGCTTTACTATTATATCATGTCCGCCGAATAGCCGCTTGCCTGGAGGCTGGGCGGCGGCGCAAGACGGTCGGCCTGTGTCGGGACCTTGGGAGCCATGAACGGGGAGCCACCTGCGGTTTGCACGTTCCTGGCCGCGCCACCTCAAGGCGCTAGGTGTGCGCAAGCGCGGCCCGCGGGGGTTGCGGACCCGTGCCGGAGCTCTCAGGCTCTCATTAGGACCGGCGGCGGTCACATGGGGAGCCCGGGATGCGTGCTGGCTTCGGGGTCGTGTTTCATAGGCAGCAAGAGGGAGGAGAAGACCGATGGCGAAGATCGCAATAGTGACGGACTCCACGGCCGATCTGCCGCCGCACCTATACAGCGAGTATGGGATCACGGTGGTGCCGCTCCTCGTGCATTTCGGGGACGAAGTCTACCGGGACGGCGTCGATCTCTCGAGTGAGGGGTTCTACGCGAAGCTGACCTCGAGCAACGTCCTTCCGAGGACCTCCCAGCCGTCACCCCACGATTTCCAGGTCGTGTACGAGGACCTCGTATCGAGGTCGGACGGTGTGGTGTCCATACATCTGTCGAGCAAGCTCTCAGGCACGTTCCAGTCTGCGGTCATCGCCGCAGGCACGCTGAAAGGCGCACCGGTTCGCGTCATCGACGGGCGCCTCGCATCGGCAGCCACGGGTCTTCTGGTGCTGGAAGCAGCAAGGATGGCGAGGGCGGGAGCCGGCATCGACGACATCGTCGCGAGGGTCGAGCATCTCATCGGTGAGATGAAGGTCTTCTTCACCGTCGATACCCTCGAGTATCTCGAGAAGAACGGGCGGATCGGAAAGGCCACTGCGTTTCTCGGCACCCTGCTATCGATCCGCCCACTTCTCTGGATAGACGACGGCGAGGTGGCACCGTACGAGAAGGTGCGGGGATCGAGACAGAAGATCCTGGCAAGGCTCGTCGCGGTGGCAAAAGAGCATGCTCCCGCCGGCAAGAAGCTGCGGGCCGCCGTCATTCACGCCGTGTCGCCCGACGAGGCTTCGGTTCTTAAGGATGCTGTGGAGAGGGATCTTGCGTGTGAGGAGATCTTCATTACCACGGTTGGGCCTGTGATTGGCTCACACGCAGGCCCGGGCACCATCGCCATCGCCTTCCATCCCGTGGACTGAGTGCGGCGGCAGTCTCTGAACTCACACTAAGTATGAGGTCATTAGTTTTCTCTGGTTTTCCAAGGTTTTGGGTTGCCGGTGACTCAAAGAGAGAGTGCAACACCGGCAACCCTGCACGGCGCGTGCGCTCTCCGGAACCGGCGATTACTTATGGCGACCTACTTAGGGGGTGAGCCGTCGCGCTATGGCATTTGCGCGACCCGGGCGGAGGTCCGTCCGGGCTTTTTCGTGCCGGCAGCAGGCGAAAGGAATAAGAGAAATAAGACGACGGTCTTGCGACCGTCATCCCGTGGGAGAGGAGAAACCGGAGGAAGAGCTTATGGGGGAGGGTTTTGGAACCCCGGCACCGTCCAGGTGCCGTTTTCCTCGGCTCTTCTTTCGGTCATAGTTTGCACGCCGTCCCACGCTTTATTCAGGTTCTTCCCTGGTAATTCACACCATATTTCGGATTTTTCGGGGGACACTATAGGCGATGCGAGTGATTGCGGGAAAGGCCAAGGGCAAGCGGCTTTTCGGGGCGCCCGGAATGAGGGCCCGCCCCATAACCGACCGGGTCAAGAGGTCGGTGTTCGACATCCTTGCGCCGCGCATCGCCGGCGCGAGGTGCCTGGACCTCTTCGCCGGCACCGGGGCGCTCGGAATAGAGGCGCTGAGCCGGGGTGCGGCGCTCGCCGTGTTCGTCGAGTGCGACGCGAGGATGGTGGCAGTCATCCGGCGAAACCTGGAGGAGACCTCCCTTGCGGGGCTGGCCAGGGTGATGCATGCCGACGTGAGGTGGGCCGTCCGGGTGCTTGCAGGTAAGGAGGAGCCGTTTGATATCGTCTTCCTGGATCCTCCGTACGGCCACGGCCTCGCTCCCGTGGCTCTGGAGCTCGTAGCCCGCCGTGGGATCGTCAAAGAGGATGGCATTATAGTGGCACGGCACGAACGCAGGCAGGAGATGCCGTGCCTCGGCGCGAATGTAACACTGGTAAGGCAGGAGAGATTCGGCGATACCGTGGTGTCCTTCTATGGGCCTGGCGATGGGGGTGATTGACGTAGTCACAGCAGTATATCCGGGCAGCTTTGACCCGGTGACCAACGGTCACGTGGATATCGCGGAGCGCGCGTCGAAGGTGTTCGGCAGGGTGGTCGTGGCGGTGCTCAACAACCCGGCGAAAGATGCGCTTTTCACTGTTGACGAGCGCACCGAGATGCTTGCGACCGCCCTCGGGCACCTGCCGAACGTGGAGATCGCGCACTTCTCCGGGCTTCTCGTGGACTTCGCCCGGCAACACGGCGCACAGGTGATCGTTCGGGGGCTGCGGGCGCTGTCTGACTTTGAATACGAGTTTCAGATGGCCTCGGTCAACCGTAAAATAGGAGGCGGTATCGAGACCGTCTTCATGATGACAGCCAACGAGTACGCTTTCTTGAGTTCAAGCATGGTGAAGGAAGTTGCGCGCTTTGGTGGGTGCGTGAGGGGCTTCGTGCCAGATCACGTGGCGCGCCGCCTCGCTGAGAAGTTCCGCCCTGCCAGGTGAGCCGGGCGTGACGAGGGGGAGCTGTGGTGGGTAAGACCAAGATCGTGGACCTTCTGGACAGACTCGAGGAAACCATCGAAACAGCCCGAAGGGTGCCGCTCCTCAACAGGGTGCTGGCCGACAAGTATGAAATCCTGGAGATACTCGACCAGATACGCATCGCCCTGCCCGACGAGGTGAAGCATGCCGAGGCGGTCCTCACGGAGAAAGACCGCATCCTCGCCGAGGCGGCTGCCGAGGCGGAGAGGCTGAGGGCCTCGGCGAAGGACCATCTGAGAGCCCTCATTTCCCAGGAGGAAGTGGTCAAGGCTGCCGAGGAGGAGGCTGCGAGGATCCTTGAGGAGGCGAAGGCTCAGGCAAGCGAGATAAGGAGTGGTGCCGACGAGTATGCGGCCCAAACCCTCCTGAAGATGGAAGAGAGCCTCCAGAAGACGCTCAAAGTGGTCAGGCGCGGCGTCGAGGAACTGAAGAAGAAGGGTTAGGGCTCCTCCTGACCTTTACCTGCATCACGATGAGACGTATCCGCTGCAGGAACCAGAGTGCGAGAGATACGGCGGTCATGAACGCCAGGACGCGCGCGAGGGCGGCGGACGACGCTCCAAGGCGCGCGAGGAACGACACGCGTTCCGTGGTAACCCGAGCGACGAAAGCCGGGACGACCATGCGCGCGAGACCCTGACCCGCCGGGCTCATCAGGACCAGGGTGACGGCTCCGCTTATGATGGCCTGAGCCACCCGTGTCATGACGTACGGGGCCATCCGGATGTCTGTTCCGCTGCACATTGTGGTAACCTGGGCGAAGACCGATAGCCCCGACCAGGCGATTATGGCGTTTGCGGCCACGAGCCGGTGAAGGAGGGGCGCGGCGGCCTTGCTGGCAAGTTCCGATCCCAGGGTGATCTCGAAGAATCCACTCACGAAGGCGGGCACCAGCGTCGGATCGAGGCCCAGCGGGCTCAGGGCGAAGGAGATTGGAGCGGCCATTAGTTGTGTCACCCCAGCTACTGTGAGGACCCTGATTATCACCGAGAACATGATTATGAACCCGCCGATGAGAAGCATGCTGTTCACCGAGTCTCTGACGGTGTCGCCGAAAAGCTGCCCGAAAGGCCTGCCGTCTGCTTGTCGTGCGCGAGATAACTCAGCAAGGGCCCGCGCGAATATGTTCTCCCTGCGGCCCTGCACGAGGCCCCGGCGCGACTGTGATCCTCCGTGAAGCCGCAGCAGCACTCCGACGATCACCGCGGAGATGTAGTGAGCCCCGCAGATTGTGAGCGCAAGAGATGGCATGCTGAACATTCCCACCGCCACTGCGCCAGCCATGAACAATGGATCGGCTGTATTGGAAAAACTTACCAGCCTTTCCCCCTCGATCTGGTTGCACAAGTTTTGCTTGCGGAGGTTCGCGGTTATGCGGGCGCCGATGGGGTAACCCCCTGTGAGTCCCATGGCGAACGCGAACGCGCCGACCCCTGGCACGTCGAACACCGGCCTCATGAGCGGCTCAAGGAGGACACCGAGGAAGTGGACGACCCCCAGGGCCATGAGCACCTCCGCTGCGATGAAGAACGGGAGCAGCGCCGGGAACACGATTTCCCACCAGACTCGCAGGCCTTCCACCGAGGCCTCAAACGCCACGTCGGGATATACGATTATGGCGATGGTGACGAAAAGAGCACACGCCGCCATCAGGTATGCCGCCCGCCGGGTGGTGGGGGTCCGACCGTTCATGATACTCCTACCTCCGTACGATTCCTGGGTGTCCCGACGCCGTTTTCCGGGTTGGTTCCGGGTTGTTCCCCGGTTGTCCTTACATGTATATTTGGGGTGAAGGGGTGTTATTCTAAAGCGCCACTTACCGCCGCAACGCCGGAGCGCCTCGGCACCTCGGCGCTTGGGCGCCGAGGCGGGGGAGGACCCGTGGAATATCGGCCTTTCCCGCTCAATAGAGCTATTCTGTGGGGTGGTGGGATGGCGTCTACCGGAGGTCCACGCCCGAGGATAGGCCTTGCCCTCGGGGCCGGCTCGGCCCGGGGCCTCGCCCATATAGGGGTGTTGCAGGTCCTGGAGGAGCAGGGGGTGCCCATCGATATAATAGTCGGCTCGAGCGCAGGCGCGCTCGTTGGCGGGATTTACGCTGCGTGCCGCGATCTCGCGATGATGGAGCGACTTGCGATGCACATCAAGTGGGACCACCTGGTGGACTTCTGCTTTCCCCGAATGGGCCTCATTGCGGGAGACAGGATCCTTGAGTTTCTGCGGATTCTCACGGGCGGGAGGTCATTTGCCGACCTTTCGTTGCCCTTTGCTGCCACTGCCGTAGACATAGAGACCGGTGAGGAGGTCCTCCTAAAGGATGGCGAGGTTGCCCTCGCCATCCGGGCGAGCATAGCCGTACCGGGCATCGTGGCGCCTGTGAGGGTCGGCGGTCGTCTCCTCGTGGACGGGGCGGTCCTGGACCGGGTGCCGGCCAGACGCGTGCGGGAGATGGGCGCCGACTTCGTCATCGCGGTGTCCGCTGGTGGCAATGCCGGCGGAGCTCCTGATCGCCGTAGGAGGGAGCCGGTAACAAACGTATTCGAGGTGATTACCACCGCCATCGAGCTTATGGAGCTTGCTATACTCCGCCAGCGGATAATCGATGCCGACGTAGTGATCGCACCGGATCTCACAGACATCGGCCCTACCAGGCTCGACCGCGCGGCCGAGATCATCGAGCGGGGCAAGACAGCTGCGCGGGCGGCTCTCCCGAGCATAGCGGAGAAATTGGAGGAGGTGTCGGCGTGGTAAGGCGAAAGCGGGGCGCGATTGCGCTAATCGGGGTCCTCCTGGTCGCCGGGGCCGTTCATGGCTATCTCGCCCGGAACTACGTGGTAGTCGCGCCCGGCCCGGCAGAGAGCCTCGCAGGGATGGTGAGCGTGGAGGGAGGGGTCCGGGACGCGAAAGGAGCGTTCCTTCTCACGGCGGTAACCAGCCACCCGGCAGGTATCCTATCTCCCGTCGCGGCCGCCATGTCGCCTGTGGTGGACCTCGTGCCCCGCAGCCAGGAGATCCCTCGCGGCATGGACATGAGAAAGTACCTCAAGATTATGGAGAGCATGATGAGGGAGAGCGAGGTGATCGCGGGAGCGGTCGCCCTTCGGAAGCTGGGATATCATGTCCACGTGGAAACCGTGGTGAGGATCGAGGAGGTATTGAAAGAAAGCCCTGCAAGAGGGCTACTTGAAGAGGGAGACGTAATTCTCGCCGTGGACGGAAAGCCGGTCGGGACCGCTGATGAGGCCGTCAAAAGGATAGGTGCGCGGAGCCCGGGAACCCCGGTTGACCTTACCGTGAGTCGGGACGGCCGCGTCGAGGATTTCACGGTTCAGACGGTCCCGCACCCGGAAGACCGAACGCGCGCGGCGGTGGGGATACTGGTGAGCCCAAGCATCACCCACGACCTGCCTGTGAGGATCAGCATCAACCCCCGTGAGATCAAAGGGTCATCCGCGGGCCTTATGTTTACCCTCGAGATACTGGATCAGCTTGACCCGCGCGATCTCACGAGCGGCCAGGTTATAGCAGGCACGGGAACCATCAGTCTTGATGAGGCCGTGGGACCCATCGGCGGGGTGAAGCAGAAAGTGGCTGCCGCTGAGCGCGCAGGCGCCCGCTATTTCCTTGTGCCCATCGAGAACGAGCGCGCCGCCAGGATGGCCGCCACATATCTTGAGGTGATGCCGGTGGGCGACATTGACGACGCCTTGCGGGCGCTGGAGGAGATTGCAAGGAGGGGAAATGGCACTTCTGGAGAATAATACAACCCGGTAGGACTCTAAGCAAGGGTGCAGAAATCCTCCCAGCCTTTCACCTAGTTCGCGGGGCGGCCCGGGGTCCGCAGGCGACAGGAGGCGAGGGTCTTGAGGGTGCTTACGCTCGGACATACGCGCGTGCTTGTGGTTGCGGCTCTCGTTGCTGCGGTTCTTGCGTGTACATGCCCTGGGATGGCGGACGCCTCCTCTCGTGCGCTCAAGAAGGGCATGAGAGGGGATGACGTTGTCCGGCTGCAGCAGGGCCTTGCGAACCTCGGGTTCTACAGCGGCGAGTGCGATGGCCTGTTTGGCGACCGCACGCTGCAGGCGGTGGAGGCTTTCCAGCGGCAGCATGGGCTCCGGGTGGACGGCGTGGTGGGCGCGTCCACGTGGGAGCGCCTGGAGGCGGAGCTCCGGAAGGGGCGCACGAAGACATACGTTGTCTCGCCGGGTGATAGCCTGTGGGCCATAGCCCGGAAGTTCGGCGTCGGCGTCCAGGATATCGTGCGGGCGAACGACATCCGTGACGCGTCCTCGATCAGGGCAGGGCAAGAACTTCGGATTCCGGGGGCGGGCGACATTCCGTCGAGGGGCGGGCGTAGCCCCGTTGAGGTTCTCCATTGGGACAAGGTAAAGAGTCTCTTCAGATCATATGCCACCGTGGTCGATGTCCGCACTGGCCTTTCGTTTCGGGTGAGGCGGCGGGGCGGCCACTTCCATGCTGACGCTGAACCTGTCAGCGCCGAGGATACGGCGATCATGAAGAGGATCTACGGGGGCAGGTGGAGCTGGGAGCGGCGTCCCATCGTAGTGGAGGTGGCGGGGAGGCGAATCGCGGCTTCCATGAACGGGATGCCCCACGGCGGCGAGTCCGTGCGGGGCAACGATTTCCCGGGGCACTTTTGCATTCACTTCGCTGGCAGCAGACTCCACGGCTCCGGCGAGATGGACCGCGAACACCAGGCGTGTGTGCGGGAGGCAGCCGCGAGCAAGTGACCACCGCATCTTCCGGGTTTTTCTTGACGCCAGGGATGCCCTGGCTTATAATTTGTCTTGTTGTGCGGGGGCGTGTTCGCCGTGCGGGTCGATATTTCAACCATCAAGGACACCAAGGGCGCCACCATTGAGGTGGAGCTACGCGAGCCCGTCGGGAGCCTGGGTGCCGCCGGCAGGGAGCTTGAGCTCTCGGACCCTGTCGAGGTGCGGGCGAAGGTCACGAATACCGGCCACGGCACTCTGCTCGTGCAGGGAAAGGCGAGGGCCCGCCTCAAGGCCACATGCGACCGGTGTCTTGCGCCGTTCGACCTCGAAATCGTGTCGGACTTCGAACAGCAATGCGTGAGAGGGCGCGAAGACGGGCGCCCGGCGCGCTCGTCCGGCGGTGAGGGCCGGTGGGATGATGTGTGCGAATACCACGGTGACGTCGTCGACATTGGACCCGAGGTGAGAGAAAGCCTTGCTCTCGCAATCCCCATCAAGCTGGTATGCAACGACGAGTGCAAGGGCCTGTGCCCGTCGTGCGGCAAGAACCTCAACGAGGGACCATGTGACTGCTCTGCGACGCCTTACGACGTCCGTCTCGCGGCTCTGGCGGACCTTGATCTTCGCAGGCAGACAGGCAACAGAGATTAAGTGACAGACATTAACCTTTCGTGACAGGAGTGGAGCGGAAATGGCCAACCCTAAAGGTAAATTCGGCAAGTCGAGGACGAGGAAACGCCGGGCAACGTGGAGGATCGATGCGCCCGCGCTTACGAGGTGCCCGAAGTGCCACGCTGTCAAAATGCCGCACCGGGTGTGTCCTGAGTGCGGGTATTACAAGGGGCGCGAGGTCATAGAGGTCGAAGAGGAGAAGAAAAAGAGGAAGGAAGCTTAGGCTCCCCCCTGTCGCCCCGTTTTCGTGCACGGAAAAGGCGCGCGAAAGCCTGGGCTTTTGGCCGGTGGTTGTTTTTCCACCACCTCAAGGGCCTTCACCGGCAGCCCTCCGGCCACCTTGACGAGCTCTCACGTCGAGGTGGCCGTTTTTCTCAGCGAGGGTGCAGGGATGATCCCTACTTTTGGAAGGGGTTGCCGGCGATTGCGCGAGGGGTGTCAAAATCCGGCTGCCTAGCCGGACGGGCCGGATTTTGGCGAAGCGCGCCCCGCTTGGGGACCATCCTGTCGGATCCGCCGCTCTAGGTGGTTAGAATCCGTCCACCGTCGGGTGTCAGACTGGTAGGCCTCCGACCATGTGCCCATCGAGTGCCATCGAGTGAGGTGGCCCATCGTCCCCACGTGACGCGGAGTCTGGCAGTTCGGGCTTGCAAACACCCCATCGGCGTTGTATACTGGATTAGCAGCAGATGCTAATACGTGGTCTCAACGAAAGGCCAATGGGCGCCGTCGCTGTCTTTCTGCCGACTGCCCTTGCACATACAACGGCGCCTTTCAGGGAGCGATAGCGAAATTGGGTGCAAGAGCATCCAAGCCTGAACGTCACCGGCATCTTCGAGAAATGCTCGAAAGCGATCCGTTTATCACCGACCGAGAGCTTGCAAAGAAGCTGGGCGTGAGCGTCCAAACCATCCGCCTCGACAGGCTGGAACTCGGGATTCCCGAAGCGCGCGAGCGCACCAGGAGAGTGGCTGAGGAGGCTACGAAAAAGGTGCGCTCAGTGATGACCGGAGAGGTCATAGGGGATCTCGTACGTGTGTCGCTGGGGCAAGAGGGCGTATCAATCCTCGAGCCCACGGCGGACATGGCCTTCAGGCGCACCGGCATCGTCAGGGGACACCATATCTTCGCGCAGGCCAATTCCCTTGCCGTTGCGCTCGTTGACGCGGAGGTTGCGCTTACAGGCGCTGCGACCGTGAGGTTCCTGCGGCCTGTGAGGGCCGGCGACAGGCTCGTGGCAACGGCGAGGGTGACAGAGCGGACCGGCCGAAGGTATCACGTGAACGTGGTCTCGCAGGTTGCGGGCGAGGACGTGTTCAGGGGAGAGTTTGTGGTGTTTGCCCTGGATTCCTCGCCCGGGGAGGTCAGGGTTGAGGGAGGTAGCCTGCATGAAGGTCGCCCTTGATGCCATGGGAGGCGACTTCGCCCCGGCGGAAACCGTCGCCGGCGCTCTGTTGGCAGCGAAGGAGCTTGGCGTGGAGATCGTGCTCGTCGGAGACAGGGAGAGGATAGAGGAGAGGCTTGCGGCGCTCGGGGGCGCGAAGGGGCTTGCGGTCTCGGTGGTCCATGCAGGCGGGGTGATTGCCATGGACGAGCACCATCCGGTCGAGGCGCTTCGGAGGACGCGCGACGCATCGGTGCTCGTCGCGGCGGACCTTGTGGCGAGGGGCGAGGCCTCTGCAATGGTGTCGGCTGGCAATACAGGCGCCGCCATGATCGCCGCCATCATGAGGCAGAAGCGTATACGCGGCGTGGATAGACCAGCCATAGCCACGGTGTTCCCCACGACCACGGGGTACTGCCTTCTCATCGATGCGGGCGCCAACGCCGAGTGCAGGCCGCACCACATCTTGACCTTTGCCCAGATGGGAGTGGCGTACGCGAAAAGCGTCATGGGAATACCCCAGCCGACCGTCGCGCTCCTCAGCAACGGCGAAGAGGAGACAAAGGGCACGGAACTCGTTATAGCCGCTCACGAACTCCTCCGCAAGCTAGACTCGAGTTTCATCGGCAACATCGAGGGAAAGGACATCCCCTTCGGGAAAGCCGACGTCGTGGTGACCGACGGGTTCACAGGGAACATCGTGCTCAAGCTGGCTGAGGGGGTGGGCGAGGCCATCGTGAGCATGCTAAAGGACTCGATAAGCAAGAGCTTGGTGTGCAAGATAGGAGCCTTGCTTGCTCGGCCTGCTCTCAAGGCCCTCGCGAGGCGCATGGATTACTCGGAGTACGGCGGCGCCCTGCTACTCGGCGTCAACGGCGTGACTGTCATAGCACACGGTCGGTCCAGGGCCAGGGCCATCAAGAACGCCATACGGGCGGCGAAGTCGGCGTGCGACGGGGGCGTTGTGGATTCCATTGCAGCGATGACCGCAGCCAGGGGATACGAAGGAGGAAACGATGGTGGAACCTAACGTGCGGACCCTACGGGGGGCCGGCATCGCGGGGACGGGCGCCGCAGTGCCTGAGGGCATCCTGAACAATTTCGACCTCGAGAAGATGGTGGACACAAGCAACGAGTGGATAGTGGAGCGCACCGGGATTAGAGAAAGACGGATAGCGCGGGACGGCGAGCTGACCTCGGACCTCGCGGCGCGGGCCGCCAGGCTGGCGCTGGACGACGCCGCGGTGTCGGCCGAGGATGTAGATCTTGTCATAGTCGCTACTGTGACCCCGGACATGCCGTTCCCGTCGTGCGCGTGCGTTGTCCAGGGTAAAATCGGTGCGTCCAAGGCGGCGGCGTTCGACATCGGGGCAGGCTGCACCGGATTCGTGTACGCGCTTTCCCTGGCTCACAGCCTCGTAGCGGCGAGGAGGTACAGCAACGTCCTTGTCATCGGGGCCGAGACCCTGTCGAGGATCGTAAACTGGAGGGACCGCAATACGTGCGTGCTCTTTGGCGACGGGGCGGGAGCCGCGCTCGTGAGGCCGCTTGAACACGGCGACGGGGTCATCGCTTGCATCCTCGGCGCCGACGGCACGCGGGGCGATTTGCTCACGCTTCCGGGCGGAGGGTCCGCCCACCCGGCGTCCCATGACACTGTGGACCAGGGCCTTCACTATATCCACATGCAGGGCAACCAGGTGTACAGGTTTGCGGTGAGGACCATGGTTGACGCAACCCGCGAGGTCCTTGACAAGGCCGGGCTCGCCGAGGACGACATTGACCTCGTTATCCCCCACCAGGCCAACCAGAGGCTCCTCGACCTTGCCGCCGAGCGACTCGGGGCCCCTGAGAAGGTGTATTCCAACGTGGCGAGGTTCGGGAACACCTCGGCCGCGTCCATCCCAATCGCGCTCGATGAAGCGTCGAGGGCAGGGAGGCTGAAAGCCGACGACCGCGTCCTGCTGGTCGCTTTCGGGGCAGGCCTTACGTGGGGGGCTGCCATACTCCGCTGGTGCAAGGATGAGTTCCGTGAGTAAGATAGCCTTTATCTTCCCCGGCCAGGGGTCACAGTACTCGGGCATGGGCCGGGAGCTTGCATCGCGCTATGCCGAGGCTCGGCGCGTGTTTAATGAGGCAGACGAGGCCCTGGGGTTTCCCCTGTCGGAGCTATGCTTTCAAGGACCACCCGAGGCTCTTGCGCTCACGCGGAACACCCAGCCTGCAGTGCTCGCCGTGAGCGTGGCGGTCTTTGAGGTGCTTAGATCGATGGGGGCTCGGCCTGGCATCGTCGCCGGGCACAGCCTGGGGGAGTACTCGGCCCTCGTCGCTGCGGGTTCTCTTGCGTTCGCCGAGGCGATTCGCCTTGTGGGCGTGCGTGGGGAACTGATGCAGAGGGCCGTGCCGCCCGGCGCGGGGACGATGGCCGCCGTCATCGGCCTTGGGCGCGATGCGGTCGAGGAGTGCTGTAAGGCTGCTCGCGAGGCTGGCGCAGGGGAAGTCGAGCCTGCAAACTTCAACGCGCCCGATCAGATAGTGATTTCCGGCGAGACCGCGGCGGTGAAAAAAGCCGGTGAACTGTGCACCGAGGCGGGCGCGCGCCGCGTCATCCCCCTGAAGGTGAGCGGCCCATTTCATTCGAAGCTGATGGCGCCTGCAGCCTCGGCGTTCGAGGCCGAACTCGATAAGGCCAGGATAGGTGCGCCTGGTATACCTGTCGTGTGCAACGTGACCGGCCGGGCGCCGTCTGGCGCCGCCGAGTTGAGGGAGATGCTCGCCCGGCAGATATGCTCCCCGGTGCTGTGGGAGGAGTCAGTAAGGTTCATGTGGCAGGCAGGCGCGAGGGTGTTCGTGGAGGTAGGTCCCGGCAAGACCCTTACCGGCCTTGTGAGGCGCATTGTGCCGGAGGCGGCGACCTTCGCAGCGGAGGCGTCGGCTCCTGTGGAAGACACGCTTGAATTCCTCAAGGGGGTTCTGTAATATGAGGCTGGCGGGCAAAGTCGCCGTTGTGACGGGGGCGTCCGGCGGGATAGGGCAGGCATGCGCGGAGGCGCTTGCTCGGGAAGGTGCCGACGTGGCGGTGGTGGCCGGCCACAACCTGGCCGCGGCCGAAGGGGTGGCCCGCAAGATCGAGGAGATGGGCAGGCAGGCCATGGCCCTTGCGTGCGACGTTTCGTCCTCCGAGGCTGTGGAAGAGGCTTGCGAGCGCATCTACGAGCGCTTCTCGCGGATGGACATCCTCGTTAACAACGCCGGGATACGGCGGGACAACTTCCTCATCCGGATGAGCGACGCGGAGTGGGAGGACGTGCTCCGGGTGAACCTTTCCGGAGTGTTCAACTTCACGCGCGCAGTGGGCAGGAGGATGTTCCGCCAGCGTCAGGGCAGGATAATAAACATCTCGTCAGTGGCCGGCGTGATGGGCAATGCCGGTCAGGTCAACTACTCGGCAGCCAAGGCGGGTGTGATCGGCCTCACGAAGGCCGCAGCCCGCGAGCTTGCGATGCGCGGTGTCACGGTGAACGCCATCGCGCCAGGGCTCATCGATGCCGGCATGACCACTTCACTCAAGGAGGACGTGAAGGCGAAGTTGCTTGCAGGCGTGCCGCTCGGCCGCCTCGGCACCGCGGATGAAGTGGCCGCCGCGTGCGTCTTCCTGGCGTCTGATGAGGCGGGCTACATAACCGGCCAGGTCCTCTGCGTCGACGGGGGCCTGGCGATGTAGATGTAGCGGGCGGTCTCGGTGCCGCTCAAAGCATGGGTCAGGGGAGGTGAACAGGATGGGCGAGATGGATCCAAGGGCGGAGGAGATCTTCGAGAAAGTCAAGAAGATCATTGTCCGTGAGGCGAAGGTAGATGAGTCCCTGGTGACGTGGGATGCCACGATGAACGATCTCTACGCCGACTCCGCTACAAGGATGAGCATCGGCGATGAGCTCGACCGCGAGTTCGATCTTGGGACCCTTGACGTGGAGATCGCCGAGGACACGACGGTCCAGGATATCGTCGACTTCATTCTTGAGAGGGTCGCTGACGAGGAGTGAGCGCGGGCGGTCAGCCCGCGCCTGCTTGAGGGAGGGCCGCGTGGCGGCGTCTTGTGTGGGGTGAGGGAATGAGAGCGCGAGTGGTGGTGACCGGCCTCGGCGCCGTTACCCCCATCGGGGTGGGCAAGGATGCCTTTTTCGAGGGGCTCAGGACCTCGCGGAACGGTATAGGAAGGGTAACGAGGTTCGACTCGTCGCCTTTCAGAACGCAGATGGCCGGCGAGGTGCGCGACTTCGTCGCCACTGACTACATGACGGAGCGCGAGGCTTACCGGCTGGCCAGGTTCGCGCAGTTCGCGGTGGCGGCCGCGCGGATGGCCCTGGCTGATGCCGAGCTCACCCTGGATGCCTCCAACCGGGACCGTGTGGGGGTTGTGATGGGGTGCGGCATCGGGGGCCTGGAGGTCTTTGAAGAACAGGTCGGAGTGCTGCGGGCTGAGGGGCCGCGAAGGGTGAGCCCGTTTTTCATCCCAATGATGATCCCGAATATGGCCTCGGGCCAGGTGGCCATCTTCACGGGCGCGAGGGGTCCGAACCTCACGGTGACGACCGCCTGTGCCGCGGCCACCCACGCCATAGGTGAGGCTTTCCGCACCATCCAAAGGGGCGATGCCGATGTGATGCTGGCTGGCGGCGCGGAGGCCGCCGTCACGCCTGCGGGGTTTGCCGGGTTCTGCGCGCTGCGAGCCATGTCGCGCAGGAACGATGAACCGGAGAGAGCGTGCCGGCCGTTCGATAAGGGGCGCGACGGTTTCGTGATGGGGGAAGGCAGCGTCGTCCTGGTTCTCGAGAGCCTGGACCATGCCAAAAGGCGCGGGGCTTATCCCTATGCCGAGGTCGCGGGCTATGGGGCGAGCGACGACGCGCATCACATCGTTGAGCCGGATCCTGAGGGCGAGGGGGCGGTCCTTGCGATGCAGAGGGCACTCCTTGACGCAGGGCTTTCGCCTGCTGACGTCGACTACATCAACGCCCATGGCACCTCGACGCCTCTGAACGACAGGTGCGAGACCCTGGCCATAAAGAAATTGTTCGGCTCGAACGCCAGTAAGGTCGCGATAAGCTCGACCAAGTCCATGACCGGGCATCTCCTGGGAGCGGCCGGGGGCGTGGGGGCGGCGGCGTGCGTGTTCGCCATCTCCACCGGGGTCATTCCCGCGACGATAAACTACGAGGAGCCGGACCCCGAGTGCGATCTCGACTATGTGCCCAACGTCGCGCGCAAGGCCCAGGTAGACGTGGCGATGTCCAATTCGTTCGGGTTCGGTGGGCATAACGGAGTCGTCATCCTGAAGAGATACGAGGGCTGAGTGAGCACGGGGGGCATCAAGCCCGGCTACTCGCCTGAGGGGCCGGATTCCGGCGAAGTCAGTCCGCGGCGCGCGTCCGCCTCCGCGGGATTCGGCGCTCAAGATTGTCGGATTGGAGAGGCGTCGTTGCGCGGCGGATACCGGCAACCCGGAACATGCCGGAGACTAAGTTGATCTCCATAAGTAATCGCCGGTTCTAGAGAGCGCACGCGCCGTGCAGGGTTGCCGGTGTTGCACTCGGGGACGGCGCCCCAAGCGGGGCGCGCTTCGCCAAAATCCGGCCGGTCTGGCTAGGCAGCCGGATTTTGACACCCCTCGTGCAATCACCGGCAACTCAAGACTTCGGAAAACGAGAGAAAACTAATGACCTCATGCATAGCGCACGCAAATGAAGCCATAGCAAGTGAAGCCACAGTTAGAGGACAGGCGATCTGTGCATAACGACATGAAGCGAGGGACGGGGAGGCTGGAGTTGTTCTGGCCTCCCCTCTCTGCGCCGGGAGGGGTGCATCGTGACGGACGAATTCGACGCTGAGGCTGCCGGAGGAGACGGGAGAGGGACCGGCAGAGACGTCGAGGAGGACGCCGGGATAATGAGGCTGCAGGAGGTCCTCGGGGTTCGTTTCAGGAATCCGGGGCTTCTCGTCCAGGCGGTGACTCACAGCTCGTTCGGGGGCGGCGGTCCTCTTGCGGGCAACGAGCGCCTGGAGTTTCTGGGCGATGCCGTGCTCAAACTGGTGACGGCCTGGCACCTCTATGTGACATGTCCCGACGCCCCGGAGGGTGAGCTTTCGACCATGCTTGGGCGAGCGGTGAGCGAAAGGGCCCTGGCTGAGGCGGCAGGTCGGCTTGGGATCGCCGACTTCCTGCGAGTGGGCTACAGCCTCGAGGCCGCGGGTGGTCGGCGCCTGCCGTCCGTACTGGCAGACGCGTTCGAGGCCATCCTGGGCGCGGTCTTCCTCGACCAGGGCCTAGACGCCGCAAAGCGGCTTGTTGTCCGGGAACTTCGGCCAGGCCCCGGCCTTGGCGCCAGCACAGATGGGCGTGATGCGCGAAATTACAAAGCTATCCTGCAGGAGTTCTTTCAGAAAAAGGAGAAATCTATTCCCGAGTACGAGGTCGTGCGCGAGGAGGGCCCGGACCACGACAAGACCTTCACGGTTGTGGTGAGATCCTCGGGCGGGCCCGTGGGCCTCGGGAGCGGCAAGACGAAGAAAATGGCCGAACAGGCCGCGGCGGCCGACGCGCTCGCCCGAATAGGCGTCTTGCCCGTGGCTGGGGGCGCACGCGTTGAGGGAGGGGGAGTCTGTGGCCAAGACCCGCGACGAGACGAGGGAGAGGCGCATACCGCGCCGCCGGCTGGCCTGGCATGAGTTGGGCCCCGAGTGGCGCAAAATACCGTACAACGACATAGTCCCTGAGGACGTGGACATCGAGGACATCAACGAGGTGCTCTCCCAGATCCCGGGCCTCAACGCCGTGCGGATCATCGTGGATGGCAAACGCATGATAACCGAGGTTCACTGCACGTCCATCGAGCTGCGCTCGCCTCAGGAGCTTGTGCGGGACATCGAGACCGTGCTCTACGCGAAGTGGGGCTTGAAGATAGACCACAGGCGCATCGGGGTTTGCGTGTTCAAGGACATGCCCCAGATGGAGCTGGAGGCGCTCATCGGCCACAGGCTCAAGATCGAGCGTGTGTATCTCAACCTCGGCAAGCACACGGCTGACTCCATCGTGGAGCTGGGGCTGCAGGGGAGGGTATACACCGGCACGGCGGTGGGGCCGGCCACGAAGTATGGCCAGTACCAGGTGGTGGCGCAGGCGACCATTGCAGCTGTGGAGGCCTTTCTCCGAACACGGAGTATGCTCTCCGCGGGCGAGGTGCGGCTCATAAAGATGCTCGACCACGACGTGGTGCTTGTCTCGGTGAGCGCCATCGGGATGCAGGGCGAGGAGAAGCTCATAGGCACTGCTCCCGTGCGGACTTACGAGACAGATGCCGTGGCGCGTGCCACCATGGATGCCATCAACCGAAGGCTTCTAGTATGGAAGAGCGAGGTGATCAGGGAGGCAAAGGGTGAGGCCCCGCCTTTCCTGCCCCGGCTGTACGAGGCAAAAAGACCGCGCGTTCGACCAATAATACCGAAATAGCGAGAAATTACGCAGAACGAAGGATCTTCTAGCAGGACGTTGAATATACATATGGCAAGAAGCGCATGGTCCAAAACCTGGGAATGGGAGGTAGAAGGCGTGGAGGTACTAAAGGTATCAGCGCAATCAAAGCCCAAGTCGGTGGCAGGCGCCCTTGCCGCGGTGCTCAGGGAGAGGGGGTCCGCGGAGGTTCAGGCGGTCGGGGCAGGAGCTGTTAACCAGGCTGTCAAGGCAATTGCTATCACGCGAGGATTTGTTGCGCCTAACGGGATCGACCTTGTGACCATCCCAGCTTTCGCCGAGATCCAGATCGATGGGGAGGAGAGGACCGCGATAAAGTTCATCGTAGAGCCCAGGTGATGCTGGCGCGGTGTGTCTTTTTCGGGAATCATGATTGCTTTTCTTATGGGCGGATCGTAGATGTCGTGCAGTCCGCGGTCGCGGCCAGGCCGCAAGCGCGGGCTGTTTCTTTTGCCAGCGCTTGGCGGCCGAGTGGACCGCATGCGGCCCGTATATGGTTCAACGCTGAGCTTGGCCGTAGGTCATATACATGTACGAGACCCAGGCTGCCTCGCGGGTCATCGCGTGGCAGCCCTCTCTGCGCCAACCCTGATCCTTGCTCCTTGATCGAAGATCGACGATCGATGATCGACGATCGGTGATCGACGCGTGGCTGCGCTCGCGCCTGGGTGGTCCCTGGGTGGTCCCAGGGCTCCCAGGATCTCATGCGCGGGTGGTCCCTGGGGGAGCAACCCGGTGCGAAATCTGGTTACCAGAGATCCACCCTCCTCGCGGTTCAGCCGGCAGAAGGCTGGAACTGGTCCCCTGGTGACCAGGACCCACGCGGAGATGGTCCCCAGGGAGCCAAGTTCGAGCACCACCTGGTCCTCAGGTAACCACCTTCCCAGATGCCCGTGGGCGACTGGTCCTCAAAGGACCAGGATTTGTGGGCAGGTGGTCCCTGGGGGAACAACCCTGTTCGAAATCTGGTTACCAAAAACCCACCCTCCCGACGCTCAAGCCACCAGGATGCCGGAGCTGGTCCTCTGGTAACCAGGCTGCGCGCTGAGAT
>JACIXY010000027.1 GCA_014360195.1 Bacillota bacterium | reverse complement strand
GGGACGGCGCCCCAAGCGGGGCGCCTTGACAAAATCCGGCCCGTCTGGCTAGGCAGCCGGATTTTGACACCCCTCGTGCAATCACCGGCAACCCCTCCCAAAAGTCGGGAGCATTTCTGCACCCTCACTTAGCACCCGGCACCCGCACCGATGCCCAGAGCCCGCAGGATCATCACGCATAACATGCCAACCACGACAGATAGGAGCAAGCTCCTGGTCCGCGCCGCCACGATGAGCGTGGGCACCGAAGCCATGAGGTACACGTTCCCGCTATGGAGCGCCAGCTTGCCGTCGGCGACGAGCACACTCGGCGCGGCAAGCGACGCAAGCACGGCCACTGCCACATACGAAAGCCACGTCCTGAGCCATGCCGGCATCTGCTTGCGCGATAAGGCCAGAAGCGGCACCGCACGCGACAAATATGTTACAGCAAACATGCCCACCACCATCGCGATTATGGCCGCCCTTACACTCAATGCGCACACACCGCCTTACCTAGCCTTACCACGCCTTACCACCGCCCGTCACCACAGCTAGGACCCCCGTCGTTCCGCGGGTCCCCCAGGATGACCGTCCCGCCGCTCCGCCCGGTGTCTATCCAACGCGGCTCCGACGGAGGCCGCAACAATCGTCGCCACCACCGTAGCCCATGCGCGGAGTGGAGTTGCCGCCACGGCAACCGCCAGCGCGCCCGCCACCACGGCCACCAGCAGCGCCACGCGGCTACTCACCTGCATCACCAGGAGGCAGATGAACATCGCGGGTAACGCGAAGTCGATCCCCAGCCTTGCCCCATCCCCCACCGTGGACCCGAGCGCTGCTCCGACGAACGAGCTTGCGACCCACGCCGCGTACGATACGAAGTTGAGCCCGGCCACCTCACGCCAGTCCGCGGGCTCGTCTGCCGGGAACCTGCCCACCGCAACTCCGAACGTCTCATCCGTTATCCCGAATGAGAGGACCGCCAGCACGGGCCGAGAGAGGTGCCTCAGCCTGGATAAAAGGGACATGCTGAAAAGCATGTGGCGCAGGTTCACAAGAAGCGTCGTGCTCACCACCCCAACCGCCGTCGCGCCGGACGATACCAGGCCACACGCAATGAACTGGGCGGACCCCGCGAAGACCAGCACCGACATTAGCGTCGCCTCGGCCGGCGAAAGCCCGGAGTGGCGAGCTATCACTCCGTAGGCAAGGCCGATGGGCACGTATCCCACGACCACCGGAACTGCAAGCCTCGCCCCTCGCACGAACCTTACGAGCGACCCACTGGTATTCCGTTTCCTACCGCGTGCCATCATGCTCCCCGCTTCGCTCCCCATAATGAGGGCTCCTTGCTTTCGCGTGCTTTTGGCATGCATCGCCTGCGCCGCGCCGGAGCTCTCTTTATCTCCCTCCACGGCTGCGGCCGTCGATGGCACTATATCTTCGCCGTAGCTGCCCGTTTTCCTCCCGCCAGGCAGCGGCCCAGGCGCAGCCCCCCGTCCCCGCCGAGCCACTACCCCCACCCGCAATCTACCCAATGCGGGGCCACGCCCTGTTCGATGCGGCCCCGAGCGGTGTCATGTCCACAGCCGTCGGCTGTCGGATTCCGCGCCTGACCCGCCGACACCTTACCAGGAACCGGAGCATACAGTGAACTGGCAGGGGTGCAACGAAATGAAGCCCGACAGGAGGTGATTTCGTATGGCTGATGAGGAACGCGGGGACCGCGCATATCTGCAGCCACCGTACAGGATCCCACCGCGGGACCGGGATGAGATCCTTGCTGGACTCAACCTCGACCTCATGTGGGAATACGCCGCCATGATACAGTACATCCAGCACGCGAGTATGCTCACCGGGCCGGAGTATGTGGCTGTGATCGAGGAGGAGTTGCAGCATGCGCAGGACGAGCACGAACACAGCGTCATACTGACCGACCTGATTCAGTACCTCGGCGGCATTCCCACCGTGCAGGTTGCCGAACGCGCGACATCGCTCGAGAACGCGACGATGATCGCCCAGGACCTCCAGGCCGAGTACGAGGCCATAGGCCGGTATCTCACACGCATCCAGCAGCTCGAGGCCGTGGGCCTGTACGACTCGGCGCAGAAGATTCGCAACATTGTCGTGGTCGAGCAGAACCACGCCATAGACCTGGAGAAAGCTCTTGGGATCCGACGGGCAGGCCAGCCGTAAGCCGGGGGAGGACTCAGGTTGCCAGGGTGCCGTGCGCCGGGCGCCGCGCGGCTGGTCTCAGCGGCTGCGGCGCCCCGCCTGTCCGCAGGCCCGGCCGCGGACCAGATTCCCGCGCTCCTTTACCCGTTACCCCTCAGAATGTCTTACCGAGAACGAGATGTCTTACCGAGAACGAGGGTCTGGGTCCTCTCCTTCCCCAAGGGCGGGGCTTGCGTCGGCTCACCTTTGCTCGACAGTGCGCACGGGTCCCGAGCCGAGCCCGGCGCCGCGCTAAAAGACCTCACCGAGAACGAGGGTCTGCATCCTCTCCCTGCCGGTCGAGACGATCAGGATCGGCGCGCCCACCAGCTCGGTCATGCGGGTCAGGTAAGCTTTGGCGTTCGCCGGGAGGTGTTCGTATTTCTCGACCGCACACGAGCCCTCGGGCCATCCGGGAAGCTCCTCGTAGACAGGCTCGCACTCAGCAAACACGGCCTGGTTCGCAGGGAAGTCGTGCAGAATCTGGCCTCTGTGCCTGTACGCCGTGCACACCCGCACCGTCGGAAAGCCCGAAAGGGTGTCGAGGTGCGTAACGGCGATGCCATCAAGGCCGTTCACGCGCACAGCGTGCCGTACGATGACAGCGTCAAACCAGCCGCAGCGCCTCGGCCGCCCCGTGACCGTGCCGTACTCCTGCCCACGCTCGCGGATCCTGTCGCCTGTTTCATCTTTGAGCTCCGTGGGCATGGGGCCGGCGCCGACCCGGCTAGTGTACGCCTTCGTAACCCCGATGACCTTCGTGATCTTCCTCGGGCCGACCCCCGTGCCAGGCGCAATGCCACCGGCGGTGGGCGACGATGAGGTCACAAACGGGTATGTGCCGTGATCCACGTCGAGCATCGTGCCCTGGGCGCCCTCGAAGAGCACGTTCTTGCCGCTGTCAATGGCCTCGTTCAGCAGCGCTGAAGTATCGGTAACATGAGGCCTGATGCGCCCGGCGAGCTTTGCGGCCCAGTCCATGAGCTCGTCTTTGGCGAAGCCCTTGGCTCCATATACCCGCTCGATAACCCTGTTCTTAATGGGGAGCACCACATCAAGCCTTGCTGACAGCGCATCGCGGTCGACGAGATCCACGATCCTTATACCAAGCCTTGCGACCTTGTCGGTATAGGTGGGCCCGATGCCTCTGCCCGTTGCCCCTATGCGCGCCGCGCCTTTCTCCTCTTCCTCGAGTTTCTCGATGAGGATGTGGTAGGGCATGATGACATGAGCCTTCTCGCTGATCCGAAGGCCGTCGAGGCTGATGCCCTTCCCCTCCAGGTAGTCCATCTCTTCCACCAGCCAGGCGGGGTCAACAACCACCCCGTTGCCGATGACGTTGACCTTTCCCGGGTAGAAAATGCCTGAAGGTATGAGCTTCAGCTTGAAGACCTCATTGCCGATCTGCACCGTGTGGCCAGCGTTGTTACCTCCCGAGTAGCGCGCGACCACATGCGCGCGGCCAGCGAGCAGGTCGGTGACTTTTCCTTTTCCTTCGTCGCCCCATTGGGCTCCCACGATGGCTACTGCGGGCACGAAGCCCACCTCCCTCGATCGCTCTTCACAGGCTCCGCTTAAGGCTTCGTTGGCTTAGGGCCTCGTCGGCCTGTTGCCTGTTCTGTTAGGTTTTCCCTCGCGCACGCCGGGTATGATATCAAAGCAGAAGGGTCGTGTCAACAACACATCGGGCGCCCGTCAGATACCCCGGGGCCGCTCCGGCGCGAAAGACCCCGCGATCCGCTGCGATCCGAGCCGAACCCGGGGGCCTGAGCCGCATGGGACGGCAGAGGGTTATTGCACCTTCCGGAAGCGTTCGAGGTTCTCGAAGCGGGTATACTCCTTGTGCCACATGAGCTCGACGGACCCCGTCGGGCCGTTCCGCTGCTTGGCCACGATGATCTCGGCGATGTTCTTTTTCTGCGTGTTCTTGTTGTAGTAGTCCTCCCGATAGATGAACGCCACCACGTCGGCAGAAGTTTCGATCTCCCCGCTCTCCTTGAGGTGGCTGAGCAGAGGTCGCCGCTCCGCTGCCACCTCCACCGCCCGGCTAAGCTGGGCGAGGGCAACCACCGGCACCTTCAGTTCCCGCGCGAGAGATTTCAGCGACCGCGTGATCTCCGCAATCTCTTGCTGTCTGCTCTCGGCACGGCCGCGCCCCTGGATGAGCTGCAGGTAGTCTATGACCACGAGCCCCAGGCCGTGCTCAGCCTTGAGTCTCCGTGATTTGGCCCTGATGTCGAGAGCCGTCAGGGAGGGGCTGTCGTCGATGAAGATGGGCGCCTCACTGAGCCGGCCCAGGCCGTATGACAGTCGCTTCCAGTCTTCGTCCACGAGTTGCCCCCTGCGCAACCTCTGCCCGTCTACCTTCGCCTCAGCGGACAGAAGGCGCATCGCCAGTTGTTCGCGGGACATCTCCAGGCTGAAGATGATCACAGGTATCTTCTCGTTCAACGCGGCGTGCGCTGCGATGTTCAAGGCGAAGCTGGTTTTCCCCATGGACGGCCTCGCCGCTATGATGATGAGATCCGAGGGTTGCAGCCCCGTGAGCATGGCGTCGAGGTCCGTAAACCCTGTCGGGATCCCTGTGACCCTCCCCTTGCTTTCGTACAGCTTCTCGATGCGCTCAAATGTATCAACCAGGACAGCCTTTATGTCTGCGACACCCTGCCTGCCGCGCTGCTGCGACAAGGAGAAGATCATTTGCTCGGCCTGGTCCAGGGCAAGCTCGACATCTTCCGTGCCCTCGTAGCCAAGGGAAGCTATAGCCGTGCCCGCCTTGACGAGCGCCCGGTACAGGGACTTTTCCTTCACGATTCTGGCGTAGTACTCGACGTTTGCCGCAGTCGGCACCACACTCGCCAGCGTCGTTATGTACGGTATCCCTCCGACCCGCTCGAGGGCCCCATGCCTGCGCAGTTGCTCGGTGACCGTCACGAGGTCGATGGGCTCTCCCTTATCGTACATGCTGACTATGGTTTCGAAAATGACCCTGTGCGCGTCCTTGTAGAAGTCTTCTGCGCTGACGATGTCAAGAGCCTTGACGATGGCATCTTTCTCAAGAAGCATGGAGCCAATAGTTGCCTGCTCCGCCTCGGTATTCTGAGGCGGGACTCGCTCCAGCCCAACTGCTGCCTCCATGCGCCTCGTACCCCCTGTATACGGAACCTGAGTGTTTCCGTGCTTCGATGGTGCCAGGCGCCGCCCGGCTCAACCGACTGGTGAACCTGGTTCCAGCAATTAAGGGGAAACCACTGGGACACTGGTGCGGACTCGTGGACCCCAGTTTGGCTCTGGAAGCAGGCGGTGCCCCGACGCAAACTTCCCAAGTAATATTATTGCCACAATTCGGGCGACAATATGGCCCCGGGCTCGTCCCCAGATGGGGCCGAGCAGGGCCCGTCCGTCCCGTCCCGGCCCGTCCCCGCCGGGGCAAACAACCATGCCGTTGGCCCGCTGCAACGTGCACAGACCGCGCACCTGCGGCGTGCCTCCGTGAAATTCGGCGCTCATAAGCCGGTGCGAACTTACGAACTTACCGCCACAGGGTCAGATCCCTTGTTGATATCCTGTGCGTCGATATCCTGTGCGAGCTTGCTCTCGCTCTCGCACCAGCCAGAGCTCCTGAACGTGCCGCCCTCGAAAACGTGCGCGAGCACATCCTCGATTCGCTCGACCGGCACCACTTCAATCCCCCGCAGGTCAGGGGGGACGTCTTTTGCGTTCTCCAGGGGAACGATGACCTTTTTCATGCCGGCTTGCCGCGCACCGTAGATCTTCTCGAACACGCCGCCGACGCCCTTCACCCTGCCCTGGATGGATATCTCGCCCGTGATTGCCACGTCCTGTCTCACGGGCGTTCCTGTGACGGCGCTGAGGATGGCAACCAGTATTGCGCTCCCCGCGGACGGCCCATCTATGAGCCCGCCGCCCACCACGTTCACGTGGACGTCGTAGTCCGCAAGATCCCTCCCGGTGACCTTCCTGAAGACCGACGCCGCGTTGAACACCGAATCCTTCGCCATGCTTCCCGCTGTGTCGTTAAACCTGATCATGCCTTTACCGCTCTCCCGGGCAGGGAAGGCTATGGCCTCCATCTCGATGACGGTGCCCACGAAATCGCTCACCCCGAGGCCGAAAACATGCCCCACCTCGGCGCGGTCCTGGGCTTTCACGAGGACGTACGGAGACATTCGGGCGCTTCGGATGACCTCCAGCACGTGCTCCTTCGTGACCGTAAGCCTGCGCGGCCTCTCGCCGGAGCGGTACACTGCAAGGCCCATCGCGTCGGCCAGGATGGCCGTGGCCTTCCGCCCTTCGATTGTGTAGTCGCTGATTATGTCCGAAACCCCCGGTTCAAGCCTGACCTTCATGCGGCGCGCCGCGTCTTCCACGATCTGCTTGATGTGAGCGCAGGTCAGCGGCTCGAAGTACACCTCGGCTGTCCTGGACCTGATGGCCGGGTTTATAGTCGAGGGATCGCGGGTCGTCGCGCCGATGAGGACGAAGTCGGCCGGGGCGCCGTCCTCGAAGAGCTTCTTGATGTACTTCGGCACGTGGGGGTCCGCCGGGTCATAGTACGACGAGTCGAAGTACACCCGCTTGTCCTCGAGGACCTTCAGGAGTTTGTTCAGAAGGATGGGGTCCATCTCTCCTATCTCGTCAATGAAGAGCACGCCGCCGTGAGCCTCGGTGACAAGACCCAGTTTCGGTTCGGGCACGCCGGTCTCGGCAAGGTCCCGCCTTGCCCCCTGGTAAATCGGATCATGCACCGACCCCAGGAGGGGGTTGGTGACCTCGCGCGGGTCCCAGCGGAGGGTCGCCCCATCCACCTCGACGAACTTCGCATTCCTGGCAAAGGGCGTAAACTTGAGCTTCTTGGCCTCCTCCAGGACCAGCCGTGCCACGGTCGTCTTACCTACCCCTGGAGGACCGTACAGTATCACGTGTTGCGGGAATGGCGACGCGATCTTGGAGAGAAGAGCCTGGATCGCGCGCTCCTGACCGACCACCTCGCACAGGCGGCGGGGCCTCAATAGCTCCATGGCCGACCTCGCGAGCTTTCTCGCCTCAAGCTTCTCAAGCTCCGCGTATTTCTTCAGCGTGTGCGCATTGTCGGCCGGGCCCTCCTCCTTGAGGATCTGCATCTTCACCTCGCGCACGTATTCCTCGTGCTTCTTGCGCATTCGCTCGGCGATGCGCTTTTCGAGCCTTCCCTCCACCTCACGCCTGGCGAGGATGTCCGCAATCTCGTCCTCGACTTCGCTTATCACGTCACGTATGTCTTTGCCAGGGGGGATCTCCTCGATGGTCGGGTCGTCGAACACCAGCCGCTCGAGGGCGATCACCCGGTCACGCAAAGCCTCGGACTTCATAAGCTCCAGCGCTTCCAGCTTCCCCGCCTTCAGCACCAGCTTGTCAGCGCCGTAGATGTGGGCAAGAACGCCCATGAGCGCTGAGACCTGCCTCTGCAGTTCGTCCTCGGCGCTCCCGGATACCGCCGGCTGTGCGCCGAATCCCTTGAATATCCTTGCTATGATGCCGTTCATCCACCCTGGTCCCCTTCCGACTGCGGCTCCACATCGACCACCACTCTCGCGGTCACTTGCGCGTGGAGCCTTATCGGGATCGTATACGAGCCCACCGCCTTGATGGGATCGGGGAGCTCGATCTTCCGTCTATCGATCTCAACGCCAAGCACCTCTCTGATGGCTTCGGCAATATCCCTGGCCGTGACCGACCCGAATAGGCGACCTCCTTCGCCACTCTTCCGGCGGATCGTGATGCCGCCCGACGCAAGCTCTTGCGCAAGCCTTCGGGCGAGCGCAAGTTCCTTGTCGGCCTTCCTTTCCATGGCGACCTTTTCCGCCTGAAGGACCCTGAGGTTCCGCTCGGACGCCTCGATCGCAAGCCCCCGGGGGATAAGGTAGTTTCGAGCATAGCCGTCGGCCACCTTTACGGTGTCGCCCTCGCGCCCAAGCCCTTTGACATCTTGCTTCAGGATCACTTTCATGTTATCTTCCCCCCGCTTTCCAGAGAAAGCTTGCGAAAGTCGAGCCACGCGTCGAACAAGCCTACCCAGGACACTATCTGCAAGACGATCGGGTTCAGAAACGCAAACACACCCAGGAGAACCCTCACCGCGACATTCAGATGGTATCGGTTCATGAAGTACCAGCACAGCGCCATACCCTGCACGAGGAAGAGGGCGCCGAACACTGACAAAAGGTTGGCTCCGGCTTTCCAGACGAGGGGCATCCCTCTAGCCTCGCCGACCACGGAGAGGACCAGGCCGACGACGTACCCCCACCCGAAAGGCCATGAAACCCTCCACCTGGCGAAGGGCGGTATCTCCTCCATCTTGTATCCCAGCTTGCCCAGGACGAGCCGTGCGAGAAGGTAATTGACCCCGGCCACACCTACGACAGCCATGACAAGCGACGCCGGCAGGATGATCTTGGCGGTCTCGATGAGCTGCGACATCTGAGTCTGTGCCTGCTGAAGCTGCGCCTCCGGCACTCCAAGGCTCCGATAGAACTGCGTTGCGGAGCTCATGCTTTTCCGAAGCGTTTCTTCAATTGCCGCGAGGCTGAACCCGCCGAGCCAGGCGCCGAGCCCGAATATGAATACCATTGAAACCGCCACCGCGACGCTGGTCAAGAGCAGCGTGCGCAGAGGCGCAAACCGCCTTCTGATACACCAGGCAAGCGTGATGCCTATTATACCCACCTTCGCCAAGACCGTCAGCCCCTGAAGGGGGCCCACGATCATGCTCGTGGCGGCGATGGTCACCACGGTGGCCCACGCTCCCGCCTTCACGCCGTGCCTCACCACCAGCACCACAATGGGCAGCGGGTACACCAAGGCGAAGACCGGCACATAAGCGTCAAGAACGCAGAACACGGTGGCTATTGCAACGAGAAGAGCGCTTTCCACCAGGGTCCTGGTGGCCATAGAACGGGGCATTCCCTCACATCTTCCTCTCGGACAGGTACCTCTTCAAAGCAGAGAAATCGCCATACCACGTTTCGATCTCGTGGTTTTGCTCGATGTTGGCCTTGATCTTCTCTTTTATTCTAGCGTCAAGTGCCGAATGAGGGAGGCCGAGGCGCTTACCAAGAAGGTAGCACCCCACGACGATGTTTGCAAGAGAATCCGCGCAAGCCTCGTCGCTCGTTTTCAGCATCCCTTTGAAGAGGGATGCGATATTCACCACAAGCTCCGTCTTGAGCCACTCGATGGTCTTGAGGTTGCGGGCGATGTCCGCTCGGGAGATGGTCTCCTGCTCCCTGGCTCCGGCGCCTTCCACAAAAGCCATATGGTCTCCTGCCCCCCTCTGCCCGATGAGGCCACGGCGTTCGTCTCACTTATTCTCTAGTTTTCCGCGGTTCTCCTTCACGCGGCACCCAAACAATTGCTGCCATGACTGGGAAGCCGGCCGCCAGAGCGGCTGCCACAACTTGCCCCAAAAGCGGGAGGGGGTTTCCCCCCTCCCGCTGGACAAAACACGCGTCCGCCCCCGCAAAACTCCGCTGCTTACTGCTCAGCAGTGAACGGCAGGAGCGCCACAAGGCGGGCTCTCTTGATGGCGGTTGTGACCTGGCGCTGGTGCCTCGCGCAGTTCCCCGAAATACGGCGCGGGATGATCTTGCCCCTCTCCGTGATGAACCTGCGGAGTCGCGCCACGTCTTTGTAATCCACAGCGTCTATCTTATCCACGCAGAAGCTGCAAACGCGCTTCTTCGACTTACGCCCCTTTTCACGTCTCATATCAGTTCCTGGTTCAAGAACCTCACAATACCTGGCAGGCGCCAGATTTGCGAGCCGGCCTCCCCCTGACCAGGATTTCGCTCCTTTCGGACTGGACTTGCCCACCCGTTTTGAGCAGGCTTCACGACAGGGAGACCTCAGCCCGGGAGTCGCACCCGGTGCGTTCATCATCCGGCGAGTCAGAACGGGAGGTCGTCGCCCGAGCCGGCCGCGTCATCCGGAAAGCCCTGCCCCGGCATTTCCTGGCCGCCCTGCGCACCCTCTTTACTGCGGTCGAGAAACTCTACCCTGTCGGCGACCACCTCAGCCACGCGGCGCTTCTGTCCCTCGGCAGTTTCGTACGACCGGATTTGTAGCCGCCCCTCCACACCGACCAGCCTGCCCTTGGAGAGATAGTTGGCGCAATTCTCTGCTTGGGCACGCCACACCACGACGTCTATGAAGTCTGCTTCTCGCTCTCCCTGCTGGTTGGTGAACGGGCGGTTCACCGCCACCGTAAACCTGGCAACGGCGACTCCGTTCTGGGTGTAGCGGAGCTCCGGCTGCTGTGCCAGCCTCCCCACAAGAAGGACCTTATTCACCGTCGCACACCACCCTGCCCCCGGCAGCGCCCGGGCTCGTTGCTAGTCGCCCTTTCTCACAATAAGATGCCTTATAACCTCGTCGGTGATGCGAAAGACCCGTTCAAGCTCACGAGCAACGCCAGACTCCGCGGAGAAGTCCATAACCACGTATATACCCTCCGTGTAGTCTGCGATCTCATACGCGAGCCGTCGCTTGCCCCACCTGTCCACATTGTGTACCGTTCCACCTCCGCCGGTCACGAGGTCCTGGAACTTCGCGACCGTGGCATTGACGGCTTCTTCCTCCAGGTCGGGCTTGATAATGAACATGGCCTCGTAATCCCGCATCTCTTTCACCTCCCTCTGGACATATGGCCCCACGCCTCGCGTGGAGCAGGGATGACGCTCTGGCGCTCTTCGGACAACCGCCGTCCCTATTATAACATCGGCAACCACATGGGGCAATCATGCGAACGGGTGATATCCCGGAGGGCCTAACGCGACGGCTCGCTGAACCGGAACAGGATTATGTCCCCGTCCTGGACCACGTAGTCGCGACCTTCCAGCCTCAGGAGCCCCTTCTCTCTGGCCTCGGCGAAGGACCCCGCCGCCGCCAGGTCATCGTAGCGGACCACCTCCGCCCTGATGAACCCCCGCTGGATGTCGGAGTGGATCTTCCCCGCGGCTTCGTAGGCCGTGCTCCCACGACGGAGGGTCCACGCCCTCGTCTCCTGTCCCTTTGTGGTGTAGAAAGTTATGAGGTCGAGCGCGCGATATGCCGCCAGCACGACCCTGTCAAGCCCGGAAAACTCCATCCCCAGCTCGCGGAGGTATTCCATGGCCTCGTCCCGGTCGAGGCTGAGAAGCTCCGACTCGATCTTCGCCGAGACTACGACCACCGGCGCGCGGTCCGCCCGGGCGGCCGCCCACTCCGCCAGAGCGCGCACCCGCCCTGCGCCATCCCGGGGGTCATCCTCGCCGATGTTGGCGACGTAGATGACGGGCTTCATCGTGAGGAGAAAGAGATCCGCAACACTCGCCCTCTCCTCGCAAGACATGGGGACGAGCCTTGCGGGCCTGCCCCGCTCAAGCTCGCCCTTGAGCCTGTCCATGAGGGCGGTCTCCTCCTCGTACTGCTTGTTGCCGCCCTTCTGCATCCTTGCCGTTTTTTCCCGCCTCTTCTCCACCGTCTCGAGGTCGGCCAGGATGAGCTCAAGCTCGACAGTCTCCACGTCGCTCACAGGGTCTAGCCTTCCCGACACGTGCGGCACCTCGGGGTCCTCAAAGCATCTCACCACGTGCGAGATGGCATCCACCTCGCGGATGTGCCCGAGGAAGCGGTTCCCCAAGCCCTCGCCGCGGCTTGCCCCTTTCACAAGGCCTGCGATATCGACGAACTCCACGGTAGTCGCAGTAAGTTTCTCGGGTTTCGTGATCCTGGCAATGGCATCGAGCCTTTCGTCCGGAACCGGAACGACCCCGACGTTCGGGTCGATCGTGGTGAAGGGGTAGCTCGCC
Organism: Bacillota bacterium; assembly: GCA_014360195.1. Classification (GTDB taxonomy): domain Bacteria; phylum Bacillota; class SHA-98; order UBA4971; family UBA4971; genus UBA6256. The sequence goes on along the minus strand of JACIXY010000027.1, from coordinate 23,399 downwards.
ACCTGCGCCGCGCCTCGGGTGAGGGCGTTGAATAGCGTGGACTTGCCTGCGTTGGGGAGCCCCACAATGCCGATGCGGACCATCACACCTCGCCCCCCTCGCCTCCCGGCTGCGACACTATCTGCTTGACGCTCTTCTCGAACTTCGGTCGGCTGAGCATCACCACGCGGCCGCACCCCAGACACTTGATGCGGAAGTCCGCCCCCACGCGCATGACCTCCCATTCGTAGGAGCCGCACGGATGCTGTTTCTTGAGCCGGACCACATCTCCTATGTAGAACTTCAAGGGCTTCCGCCTCCTCCGCCCATCACCCGCCCCTCCCCCACAAGGGTCAGCCCTGGTCATTTGGCGGCCACCTGCCCCGGCCATGCTCATAAGGTGGTCGCGATCTGAGCAGATCCCAGGGCCAGGGGGTGGTCGTTTGGTTGCCACCTGACGCGCTTGTCCTCGTCGATTTGCCACCATCCTGTCGCGCGGGCGGTTCCACGTGGTTGGAATCCATCCACCCTCGCGGGTCAACCTGGTAGGTTTCTGACCGTTTGGCTCTTCTGGCTCTGGGGTTGGGTAACCCTGAGGCGCGACAATCACCGCACGCGCCCCGGCCTGGGCTTCACACCCGCAGATGCGCCTCTAAACCTTCGACGTTCTCGTGCTCGTGCTAGTGCTCGTGCTAGTAGTGCTGCTCAGGTCCCTCGCGTCTCGGACGGCTTCTCATCTTTCTCCAGAAGCACTTGCATGTGCGGATATGGGATGACGATGCCTTCCCGGTCGAAGACCTCCTTGACGCGCTTCTTGAGGTCGCGCTCAACGTGCCACTGCTCCATGGGTTTGGCCTTGGCTATGATGAGCAGGTCGACACCCGACTCGCCGAGGGCGCTCACGCCGAGCACCGTGGGGCCGTCCACGATGTCGGGGATCTCCACCTTCGCCTTCTCGAAGTCGCGGGCGAGCACCTCGATTGCCCGGTTGATGTCAGTACGGTAGTCCACGGTAACGCTGAACAGAACCCGCATCGCGCTGCCCATGTGGTTTACGACCTTCGATATCTGCCCGTTGGGAACGATTTGAAGCGCTCCACTGAATGCCCGTATGCTAGTGGTGCGAAGCCCTATGGATTCCACGATCCCCTCCGCGTCACCGACCGTGACATAGTCCCCTACGGCGAACTGGTCCTCAAACAGGATAAAGAACCCGTTGATGACATCGCGGACAAGGTTCTGCGCGCCGAAGCCTATGGCCAGGCCTGCCAGCCCCGCACCGGCGAGGAGACTCGTGGTGTCCACCCCAAGCTCGCTGAGGATCGATATGCCCGCAAAGAGGTATATAGCATACCGCAGAAGGCTCTTGAGGAGGGAGCGGAGAGTTCTCGCCTTGCGTTCGTCCATGAACCTCTGCTCCTCCGTTGTCCGCTGCGTTATGAGCTTGTCGACGAGCGCGTTCGAGGCCTTTACGAGAAGAAAAGCCACGACGAGCGTGATCACAATACGGATGATGGTTCCCCCGGCGCCAAGCGCCAGGTCGATGAGTTTGTCGAGCGGCACATCGCCCGAAAACGCCGCGGCGACAGTATCAAACAATCCACTCACGTCTTTCCCCCCTGCCGTATTGCTGACATGATGTTTCGTCAGCGATGCCGGGATATCCTCCCGCCACCCGACACCTGGCATCGCGACTTGTCTCTATGAGTCACCGACAGCCCCTCCTGAGAGGCGGGAGCATTCCTGCACCCACACCTAGCGGGGATGGCGACCGGGGAACCTGGGCGCCGTTGGAGGTCGAGCGGCGGCGCAGCTGCTGAGCGATGCAGTGGCTCAGCTCGGTACTTCGGCCTCCCGCCGCTTCGCTCACCGGCCGCTTCGTCGGCTGGCGCTCCGCTAACCCGCGCCTCGCTAAGTGAGGGTGCAGAAATGCTCCCGACTTTTGGGAGGGGTTGCCGGTGATTGCACGAGGGGTGTCAAAATCCGGCCACTAGCCAGACGGGCCGGATTTTGGCGAAGCGCGCCCCGCTTGGGGCGCCGTCCCCGAGTGCAACACCGGCAACCCGGCAACTACTGGAAGAGGGGCGAGAACTAACGCACCCTCACTTAGCTCGGGGCATTGCTAGCTCGGCGCATCGGTGGCGCGGCGCTGCGCCAGCTGGCGCTGCCTCGGCTCGCGCTTCCCTGGTTGGCGCCTCAGTCACTTGCTGGCCCCTAAGTATGAGGTTATTCGTTTTCTCTCGTTTTCCGAGGTCTCGGGTTGCCGGTGACTCAAAGAGAGAGTGCAACACCGGCAACCCTGCACGGCGCGTGCGCTCTCTGAAAGCGGCGATCACTTATGGCGATCTACCTGGATCAGCGGGGCTCTGGCCGGTCGCCCCCCTTGCCAGGGCCGGACAAGCGAAAATCCCCGTCCAAGACGGGCGGGGAACTCGCGCCGAAGCTGCCGGCCGTAGACACAATCTTGTACGCAATCTGGCGGCTCCGAACAGGACTATCTCAAGGTGGTCGGGATGAACGTGTCCACGAGCCCTATGATGAACGCGGCTATCAAGGCGCCGAGGACCGTCACGCGCATCGCCGGAACAACGAACTGGGAGACATAGATGACCGCGGCTGATACGAGGAACCCGACTACCCCCCGGCCGAACGGAGAAACGCTTCTTCCAACGGCGGCCTCGATGATGTATCCGAGGCCCGTTATGACCGCGGCTGCGATCAGGGCATTGACGAAGCTCAGGGTGCTGAAGCCCGGCACTATGAGCCCGATGAACATGAGCACCAGAGCCGACACAACGAACCTTACGATGTGGCGCAGCCAGTCGCCCACTTGCTTTCACCCCCTGCGCTGAGATTGGCTTGATGCTAACCATAGAGTAACCATATCCTGCTGCAATATGCGCATTACGGGGCGACGCGGCGCACCGTCTTCAGTTCTGACCTACCAGCCCCTCAACGCGACGGCGGATCTCGTCGCGGACCCGCCTGAAGACCTCCAGGACCTCGTCGGGCGAACCGGTGGCCTTGGCCGGGTCTTCAAGCGGCCAGTGCTCGCGCCTGACGCGGGCCGGGACCGCCGGGCATTTCTCATCAGCGCTGCCGCACAGCGTCACGATGAGATCAACGTTTTCAAGAACCGCGGGGTCTATCAGTTTTGACTTCTGCTCGGATATGTCGATCCCGGCCTCCGACATGACCTTTATAGCATTGGGATTCACGCCCTGGGGGTCTAGCCCGGCGCTATACGCCTCCCAGCTTTCGCCGCCCAGTGCGCGGACGAACCCCTCGGCCATCTGGCTCCGGCACGAGTTGCCTGTGCAAAGAAACAGCACCTTCTTCTTTTTCTTCTCTGTCATCCGCACTTCTCCCCTTCCGGCATCGCGGCGTCGAGTGTGACCTGGTCGGCCCTCCGCGGCTTCAGCGCGTCTTCTCATACCGCGATCTCAATATTATCGCGGCGAGGTCCACGCCGAGGACGAGGGCCAGGAGCACCAGCGCGGTCCCGAAGGCGATCGGCACCTGCGCCTCCGGGTGTGTGCCCTCTGTAACAAGGGCATAGATGTGATATGGCAGCGCCTGGACCTCCTCGAAGATGGACCCCGGCAGCCGTGCAGTGAAGAACGTCGCCGCTGTGAACATGATAGGCGCCGTCTCGCCGGCCACCCTTCCGACCCCGAGGATGCACCCTGTCAGGATGCCGGGCATGGCCGAGGGCAGCACGGCATACCGCACCGTCTGCCACTTCGTGGCGCCCAGGGCAAGCGACGCCTCGCGGTATGACGCCGGGACCGCCAGAATCGCCTCCTCAGATGCCCTGATGATAGTGGGCAACACCACGATCCCCAGGGTAAGTGCGCCCGAGAGGATGGACACCCCGAACCCGAACATCTTCACGAACACCGCGAGGCCAAACAGACCGAAAACCACCGATGGAACCCCCGCAAGGTTGTTCACGCCGATCCTGATGGCCCGCACCACCGGACCCTGCCTGGCATACTCGGTGAGGAAAATGGCCGACCCGACACCGAGCGGCGTCGCCATCACCATGGCGCCGACGACCAGATAGAATGTCCCCAGGATCGCGGGGAGAATGCCGCCCTCGGTCATAGCGTTCCGTGGCATCTGCGTGATGAATTCCCAGTTTATGACGCTAATGCCACGCGCCGCTACAAATCCCACCAGGAGTGCCAGAAAGCCCAGCGCGATAACGAGGGCCGCGATCATGAGCGCGAACATGCCGGTCTGGCGGCGTTGCCGCCGCTGCCTGCGGACCCCTGCCTCGGCCTCAGCGGGCCGCGTCCCCACCGGCGCCCCCGGCGCCCCCGCCCCCCTCGGAACCATCCTTCCTCCCGTTATCGCTCGGTCCTCCGCGCCTCTCATCGTCCGCCCGCCACCTTCCTCTGGAACCGTCTGGTAAAACCGTCGGCCACCATGTTGAATGCGAGAGTCACTACGAAAAGCACGATCGCGATGGCGAAGAGGGCGTGATAGTGGCTGCCGCCAACCGGCGCCTCGCCCATCTCTGCAGCGATCGTCGCGGTCATGGGTCGGACAGGCTGCAGGAACGAAGTAGGCACCACCGCCGCCCCGCCGGCCACCATGAGCACGGTCATGGTTTCCCCTATTGCCCGGCCCATGCCGAGCAGGCTCGCCGTCACTATGCCAGACGAGGCCGCCGGAACCAGGACCCGACTTATGGTTTCCCACCTGGTGGCCCCAAGCGCGTACGAAGCCTCCCGGTAGGTCCCGGGCACGGCGGAGAGAGCGTCCTCCGCGATGCTGACAACCGTCGGGAGCGCCATGATCCCGAGGATGATGGAAGCTGTAAGCGCCGTGAGGCCTGTGGGAAGCCCGAACACGTTCATCACCAGGGGCGCCAAGATCTGCATCCCGAAGAGCCCGTACACCACGGACGGCACGCCTGCCAGAAGCTCCACCACAGGCTTGACTATCCCGCGGACGCGTCCGGGAAGGATCTGCGAGATGGTGATGGCTGAAGCCACGCCGATGGGTATGGCGATAACCATGGCACCCACCGTGACGAGGAACGACGCGGCCATGAGCGGGAGTGTCCCGAACGAGGGCGGGTCATAGGTGGGGTACCAGTCGCGCCCGAAGATGAAATGGGCAAGGCCGGTCTTCTGGAATATGGGCAAGCCTTCTCTGAAGAGCACGAGCACGATGCCAACGAGAAAGACCAGCGACGAAAACGCGACCACCGTAAGGACGACCCGTATGAGATTCTCGCGTATCCGGCTTCGCAAGCATATCCCTCCCGCTTCCATTCCCCTCGCGCAACGGGGAGAGGGCAGGAGCGTCTCCGGCCCCTGCCCAGTGGGTTGAAGGTGCGGGTTTGACGGTCGGTTGTTCATCCCACCGATCGTCATAGACCTAATAGAGCGGGACGAAACCCTCTTCCCTGACGATCTTCTGGCCCTCGGCGCTCAGGATGAAGTTTATGAACCTCGCCGCATCGCCGGTCGGCCAGCCGTTAGTGAACATGTAGAGGTTTCTCGCTATCGGATACTGGCCCGCCTGCACCGTTGCCAGGGATGGCTCGATGTAGGCCTTCTCTGTGGCGCCGATCTTGACCGCTTTCAGCTTGTCTGACAGGTACCCAAGCCCAACGTAGCCCACCGCACCGGGGGTCCTGGACACCACGTCGGACACGGCACCGTTGGAGGCCTGCAGCAGAGCGCTTGCGACGACCTTCGCGCCCTGGAGCACGAGTTCCTCGAACACCTCATACGTGCCGGAGCTCGTGTCGCGGGAGATGACCACGATCTTCTTGTCCGGCCCGCCAACCTCTTTCCAGTTGGTGATCTCGCCGGTGTAGATTTTCTTGAGCTGCGCAATAGTGAGCTTGTCTACGGAGTTCTTGGGGTTCACAACCACAGCAATTCCATCGAGGGCGATCCGATGCGGGACCGGGTACACGCCGTTTGCGACAGCCTTCTTGACCTCGTCAAACTTGATGAATCGAGACGCGTTCGCGATCTGGACGGCCTTGTCGATGAGGGCCGCTATGCCGTTGCCGGAACCGCCGCCCCTCACGGAGATGGACACCTCGGGGTTCTTCGCCATGAACAGCTCTGCAGCCCTCTGGGCGATGGGGAGAACCGTCGTGGAGCCCTGAAGCGTGATCTGCTGCTTCGCCTGGGCGAGGCCTGCACCGAGGCCTATGACCAGCGTAAGGGAGAGGATGAGAGCAACCCTCTTTAGCGCAGACTTCATGCCCTGTTAACCTCCTTGCCTAGGTTTCGAATACTTGTGGTCCGACCGCAGCCGGGGTATGTCATCAGGAGCTTCCGCCCGCCGTTCGGGGCCCGAAACCTTCATCCGCGTCGGCGGGCTCGGGTACGAACCGTTCGGAACTCACCTGCAGGGCGCTTGGCGTGGCCCGCCGCTTTCATTATGTCGCCTGCCCGGCTTTATCTGTGAGCCTCCGCCCGTTCTCCCGCGGGCGGAAGCCCTGTTGCGTTCGGCTGCCTTCGGCCACCCTCATTATGGCATAGCCTGTTTAAGCGCGTGTGACGCCCGTGTTAAAGATTGTAACACGTGGGTTAAAGGGGGATATATGGGCCAGGCTCACGGTTCCCGGACGCGCGGTTTGGCATCCCGCCACCCTCGGGCTGCCCGCAGGCATCGTCCAGTCCTGGTCGGCAGGACGCTACGGTGCTACTTCACCACCTGAAGGACATCTGAAGGAATCGCCGGCTGGATGGTGAATGTAGAACGACAACGTGCACAACCGGGGTGAGAGCATGAACCTCGCGACTATATTCGCAAGCGCCTTCGTTCTTGGACTCTCCGGGGCAATGATGCCCGGGAGCCTGCTCGTAGTAAACATCAGCGAAACATCCAGGCGGGGGCTTGCAGGTGGCGTGCTCGCGGTGACCGGCCACGCTCTCCTTGAGCTCCTTGTTGTTGTGGGGTTCGCCTTCGGACTCGGCGACATCCTCGCCCGGCGGCCGGTCGCTGGCACCATCGGCCTTGCCGGCAGCGCAATGCTGGCGTGGATGGCCTTCGGCATCATCAGGACCGCGTGGCACGGTGGCGCCGCGATACCGGCTGTCGACGGGCACCGCCCAAGCCCGGATAACGGTGGCTCTCGTCCTCGCAGCGGCCCGGAGTCAGCAACGGCCCGCGCGCGCATGGGCTCCCTTGCGGCCGGCGGGTTTGCCACGATCTCGAACCCTTACTGGACCCTCTGGTGGGCCACTATTGGAGCAACGTCGGTGGGACTCGCCCTTCAGCGCGGGCTCGCGGCCTCGGGCGCTTTCTACCTGGGCCACATCTGTTCCGACTTCGCGTGGTACCTCCTGGTTTCCCTGATCATCGTGACCGGAAGGAAGCTGATTAGCGATCGCGTGTACAGGGGCGTGCTCCTCGTCTGCGGAGGCTTCCTTGTGGCCCTCGCGGTGTACTTTGCGTCAGCGGGGATAGCCATGATCTCGGGGTAGTCGTCCATGCCAGCCTGCAGCTGGCGTCATCGAGACGATGAAAATGTCAACCACGGGGTGTTTTCGTGGTTTTCGTAGTTCCGTCGCGCCGCGCCCAGCCAAGTGAGGGTGCAAGAACGCTCCTGACTCCTGGGAGGAGTTGCCGGTGACTCAAAGGGAGAGCGCAACACCGGTAACTCAGCGACTACTAGAAAAGGACAAGAACCAACGCACCCTCACTTGGGTCCAGCCAGGATGAGCAGAAGATCCATCACGTTGGTGCGCGTAGGACCTGTTACAACGAGGTCCCCCAAAGCCTTGAAAAAGTGGTACGAGTCATTGTTCTCCAGATAGGCGCGGGGAGACATCCCCACCTCACGCGCCCGTGTCACGGTGTCGCCGAACGCCATGGCGCCCGCCGCGTCAGTCGGGCCGTCGGTCCCGTCGGTGCCCGCAGCCAGTACGAGCACGTCCGGCAGGCCCTCGATGTCGAGGGCGGCCGCCAGGGCAAGCTCCTGATTCCGCCCACCGAGCCCCGTCCCCCGGAGCGTCACGGTGGTTTCGCCACCGGCGAGCACACAGGCGGGTTTCGCCACAGGCCGGTCGGTCGTCGAGACCTCACGCGCGATCGCGGCCATCACGCGCCCGACCTCCCTTGCTTCCCCCTGTATGCACGACGACAGCACAAGCGGATGATACCCCAGCCCTTCCGCAGCCCGCGCCGCGGCGTCAACTGCCGTAGCGTTGCTCGCAACGATGATATTGGCTACGTTTTTGAAGAGAGGGTCTCCTGGCTTCGGCGTCTCGGGCACCTCGCCCCGCACGCCGGCCTCGAGACGGCGCCTTACAGCGTCGGGGATCCGGTCCCTCACGCCATGACGTTCAAGGGCCTCGCAAGCCAGGGCAAACGTGCTCGTGTCCGGCACCGTCGGCCCCGATGCGATGACATCAAGATCGTCCCCGATGACGTCCGACAAGATGAGGGACACTACCTGCGCGGGAGCCGCAGCCCGGGCCAGGCCGCCCCCTTTCACCAGGGAGATGTGTTTCCTGACCGCGTTCATCTCGTGGATCGTGGCGCCACAGCCGAGGAGCACCTGCGTTGTCCTCTGCTTGTCTGAAAGCTCGATGCCGGGGGCAGGAAGAGGCATGAGGCTCGAGCCACCCCCTGAAATGAGGCAGACCACCAGGTCGTTTTCCCCGGCCGCGCGGGCCAGGTCGAGGATCTCGCGTGCGCCCTCGAGGCCTGCGCCATCAGGCACAGGGTGCCCCGCCTCCCTGATGCGGACCTTCCTCAAGGCCTCGGCATGACCGTACTTGACGTTCACGAGGCCTGCTGTCACGCGGTCCCCCAGGACATCCTCGACGGCGAGCGCCATGCGCGCGCTTGCCTTCCCAGCGCCCACCACGAAGATGCGCTCAATTCTCGCAAGGTCGTAAGATCTGCCGCCCACTGCGAGGATACTGCCCTCGCGGCGAAGGCGAGCCTTCACTGCCTCGTACGGGTCAACCGCTACGAGGGCTTCCTTGAAGATGTCCAGGGCGTCACGACGGAGACGGTTTCTCTCAGCAGCTGTTCTGCTCTCGTCTGAAGCCATTTCGTCGGCCTCCCATCCTGGGCCCCGCACTACACTTAGGGCCTTCTTTGCAGGCCAGGACCCAATCTGAGCGAGAGATCGCTCCTGCTTGCTCGCGCCCCCTGAGCCCCGCCGTCTAAGTGAGGGTCCATTAGTCCTCGCCCCTCTTCCAGTAGTTGCCGGGCTGCCGGTGTTGCACTCGGGGACGGCGCCCCAAGCGGGGCGCGCTTCGCCAAAATCCGGCCCGTCCGGCCAGTGGCCGGATTTTGACACCCCTCGTGCAATCACCGGCAACCCCTCCCAAAAGTCGGGACCATTTTTGCACCCCCACTTAGGCCTCCGCCCTGCGATGCACCGTCCATGAGGGCGAGCCGTATTTCCGGGAAATAAGGACATTTGCCAGGGCAAGCTCCTCGCTGGACAGATCTCCCTCCACCAGCTCTATCGGGGCGATGTGGGACCTCATCCCGGCGATAACTGCATCCTCGACCTCCCGGAAGCCTACCCGACGCCCCAGGATCTCGGAGATCGAGGTGGCGTGGGACCGAAGATGGCGGACGGCCGCGGCTCTTTCCTCGTCCGAATCGAACCTGAGGAGACTGCAGAGCTTGTCTGCGTCAAGCTCGATCAGGATGGACCCGTGCTGGAGGAACACGCCCATAAGTCGCGCCTGGGCGCTGCCGACCAGTTTCCGTCCGCCGGAGACCACCTCATACCAGGACGGCGAGTCGAAACACGCCCCCGTCCGCACGGCCCCGCCGCCTGCATCAGCCGCGGCGCCGGCGGCGGCCCGGCCGGGCTTCTCGCCCTCGTCGCGACCGCGGATCTCCGCCTCCACCCCCAGAAGCCGCAGCCCCTTTATGATCCCCTGCGTCGCAAGGCTGAACGACTCCCCCAGGCCTGCGGGAAGCGCGGGGTCCTTTTCGCTCATGATGAGGCTGTACGTGACTTCGACATCGTGCAGCACAGCCCTGCCTCCGGTGGGCCGGCGCACCACATCAACTCCGAGGCTCTCGCACGCCTCCACATTAACATCTCTTTCGAAGGACTGCACGCGGCCGAGGGACAGGGTAGGCGGGTCCCACTCGAAGAGCCTGAACGTGGGCGGGGAAAGGCCCCTCGCCACGTGAACCATCACGGCCTCGTCCACAGCCATGTTCCACGCTCCAGCGTTGTGTCCTGTGCGAAGGAGCCTCCACTGCATCCTACGATCCCCCATCAAAAAAGACAATCCTCCAACAGGCGTGCCTCCGAGATCGCCCTCTCTACCTCCGTACGGGTGAGAGGCCTGGGGTAGTTGTACATAGTGCCGCCCGGCCGCTCGTTGTAATACGGCCTGTTGCAGCCAGGACAGCCTGATGTCTCGAACGGCGTGCCGGTGCGCGCGATCTCGAGCAGCCTCGCCCGATCCATGCCGAACCCGGCGATACGCCCGTCGCTGAAGGTGATCGCGCCCGGCTTCCCGAGCTTGTTCACAATGATGTGCCGGGCCAGCTGCACGCGCCGGTAAGCGTCAATCGGAGGTTGCGGGACGTGCTCCATCGCCGTGCCCCTTACCGGGGTGAACGCGAAAAGGCCGATTGCGATCCCGCTGTCCGCAAGACGCCGCATCACCCGCACAAGGTCTTCTTCGGTCTCGCCGAGACCCACGATGAGGTGGGTGCTGATCCTGCCCGGGAAGAGGCGCGCGGCCTCCTCGAGCAGAGACATCGTCCCCTCCCACGACCCGGGCTTGGTCCTCGCGTGGACCTCCGAACACGCCGCGTCCAGGGCGATCCCGATCCTATCGGCGCCCAGCGCCAGCACCTCCTCCACCTCGGCCACGGTGGACGGGTGATGGGAGATGGATATTTGGAACCGCTGGCCTCCATCACGCCGGACGGCGTCGAGAGCCGGGATGAGCCGCTGGAGCATGTTCCGGGCGCCCGAAGTGCGCGTGACCTGGACGCACACGCGCCTCAGGCCGGATGGACGCCGGACGGCGAGCGCTTCGAGGACGCGCTCCAGCTCGAACTCGGGCCAGCTAACGCGAGACAAGAGGTCGTCCGGCGAAGCGCTCGTCCTCGCCTGGGGGCAGAACGCACAGCTCGCAGCGCATCGCCCGCCTGTTAGAAGGTAGGCCGTGGTCGGCGCATCGTCGAGACGAGCGCTGAGAAGCCCCAGCACCGCGGCGCTTCCGGTTGACACCCTAATCTTTTCGGTCAAAACGCGCAGCACTCCTCTCGCCACCTTGCGGAAAGCCCGAGCGCCTCCGCTTCCTCTCTCGCCCGGGGGGACGGGGCCACTATCCTGTTGACGCCCGCACGGATCGCGAGTTTGTCGAGGACATCGCGGTAAGCGCCCTTGGGACGCATGCATCCGAGATATATCGGGGTCGTCGGGAACATGGCCCGGGCATACGCGATGACCCGCGCGGCGTGCTCGGGATCGGGCGGCCTGCGGGATGCGTACCGCGTCCCTGGAGTGGGGGTGAAGACGATGAATATGATGGCCTCCGCGCCCAGGCGCGCCAGAGCGCGGAGCGCCTCGAACTCGCCCGAAGGCTCGCCCCCGCGGAGCCCGATGCAGATATGCGGCACGACCCGCACGTGGCGCCGCAGCATGGCGTAGGTCGAGAGGAAGTCCCCGGCCGATGCATCCAGGCCGTATACCTCGTGGATCGTCGCGTCATCTGCCACGAGGTCGAACGAGGCCACCGGGCGGAGCGGCGCAAGTTCGGCGACGTCCACCTCGTCTGCGAGCCCAAGGTGAAGGTTGAGCCGCCACTTCGCCGCAAGCTCCCTGATGGTGTCGATGTGCGCTGCCACGGGTACCCTGCCGCGCCCATCGCAGCCGCCGCTTACAAGACAGCTCGACACGCGGTCCTCGCCAATGAGCTCACGCCATCTCTCGATGGGTAGCATGTGCTTGAGGTAATGGCCGCCGCAATGGGCGCACCCGAGCGCGCACGCACTCCCCGTCACGCTGAGGACGGCGGTCCGCACCGGGTTCACCCACTCGATCGCTCCCCCGAAGGCCGAGCGCCGGAGATCCCACGCTCTGTCGAGGAGCGCCCCAAGCGCAAGCGAGGCTGACTCGTGTTCTCCCTCTTCTGGGGCGTGATGCCGGGCACCGCCCGCCGCGTCCGGACCCGCGCTGCTTTTCTTAAGTGGTACATTCCTGTCCGTGTTTCCGCCATCTCCCACGCAATCCAAGTGAGGGTGCACGCGTTCCTGTCCGTCTTCCAATAGTTGCTGGGTTGCCGGTGACTCAAAGATAGAGGGCAACACCGGCAACCCCTCCCAAGAGTCGGGAGCATTTCTGCACCCTCACTTAGCGTTGGCCTGCTCACGCGGCCTCCAGCGCAGCACCGGCCTGCGCGCCGCGGTGACGTCGTCGAGCCTTCCGACTACCATCTTGTGCGGCGCGGAGTGCAGGGCCTCCGGGTCCTTCTCCGCAAGCTGCGCGATCTCTATCATGGCGCTTACGAACGCATCCAGTGTGTCCTTGGACTCAGTCTCGGTAGGTTCCACCATGATGGCCTCCTTCACGATGAGCGGGAAGTACACCGTTGGCGCGTGGAACCCGTAGTCCAGGAGCATCTTGGCTATGTCTGCGGTATGGACCCCGGCCGCAAGCTGATATGCCGCTGAGAGAACGAATTCGTGCTTGCAGTGTCGATCATACGGCAGATGGTAGTAAGGCGCAAGTTTCCTCATGAGGTAGTTCGCGTTCAGGACCGCGTTCTCGCTCGCCTCGCGCAGGCCCTTCGCGCCGAGCGCCCTGATGTACGCGTAGGCCTTCACCATGACGTTGAAATTGCCGTAGAAGGCCTTGACCTTGCCGATGGAGTGCGGCCTGTCGTAGTCGAGGACGAATTTCCCATCCTTCTTCACGACGACCGGAACAGGCAGGAAAGGAGCGAGCGCCTTCTTCACCGCCACCGGGCCTGACCCCGGCCCCCCGCCGCCGTGAGGCGTGGAGAACGTCTTGTGCAGGTTGAAGTGGAGCACGTCAAACCCCATATCGCCCGGGCGCGCGACGCCCATGATGGCGTTCATATTCGCTCCATCATAGTAGAGAAGCCCGCCTGCGTCATGCACGATTTCCGCGATCTCCACGATGTTCTCGTCGAAGAGCCCAAGGGTGTTGGGATTCGTGAGCATGAGAGCGGCGACCTCATCGGACATCGCCGCCCGCAGCGAGTCCAGGTCCACGCCGCCGCGCGCATCGGACTTCACCTCGACCACCTTGTACCCGCAGAACGCGGCGCTCGCAGGGTTCGTGCCGTGGGCGGAGTCAGGGACTATCACTTTCGTGCGCTTTGCGCCATCCCCCCGGCTCTCGTGGTAGGCCTTGATGATCATAAGCCCCGTAAGCTCCCCGTGGGCACCCGCCGCGGGCTGAAGGGTGGCCTCGTCCATCCCGCCGATCTCGCACAGGTAGCGCCCGAGCTCGTACATGAGCTCCAGGGCCCCCTGGACGAGCTCCTCAGGCTGGTAAGGGTGGAGGTTCGTGAACCCCGGGAGCGCAGCGGCGTCCTCGTTGACCTTGGGGTTATACTTCATGGTGCATGAGCCGAGCGGGTAGAACCCCACGTCAACCCCGTGGTTGCGCTGGGAAAGCTTCGTATAGTGGCGCACGAGGTCAACCTCGCTTACCTCCGGTAGGGCGGCGGCGCTTTTGCGGAGCGCCCAGTCGGGAAGAAGCTCGGCAACATCCTTCCTGGGGACGTCGCACTCGGGCAACGAGTATGCTTTCCTGCCGGCCTCGCTTCGTTCGAAGATAAGCGGCATGGTCATGCCAATCCCTCCAGTGCGCGGCAGAGTGAGTCGATCTCGTCTTTCGTGCGCTTCTCCGTCACCGCGATGAGCATCGCATCGCCGAGATCCGGGTAGAAGCGGCCCAGTGCCAGCCCGCCGAGCATGTTTGAGCGCAGAAGGACGGCGCTCGCCTGCTCCGGCGGAACGGGCATCCGCACCGCAAACTCCTTGAAGAACGGGGCCGAGCTTGCCGGCCGGAAGCCCGGGATCGCGGTGATCCGCTCGAACGCGTAGTGCGCTTTCTGCAGGCAGAGGTCGGCGACCTCCCTTATCCCGTCCTTCCCGAGCCAGGAGAGGTACACTGCCGCCGCCAGGGCCGAGAGGGCCTCATTGGAGCAGATGTTGGACGTGGCCCGTTCCCTCCTGATATGCTGCTCCCTGGCCTGAAGCGTCAGGATGTAGCCCCGCCGTCCCTGGGAATCGTGGGTTTCGCCCGCGACGCGTCCTGGCATGTTCCTGATAAGCTCCTGCCGGCATGTTAGAAACCCGAGATACGGTCCGCCGAAGCTCATTGGGCTGCCCAGCGCCTGTCCCTCGCCGACGGCGATGTCAGCCCCGTACTCCCCAGGAGGCGCGAGGATGCCGAGAGAGATCGGGTCGACGCATGCCACGAAAAGCGCCCCGTTCCTGTGGGCGGTCTCGGCGGCCGCGCCCATGGCTTCCACGGAGCCAAGGAAGTTCGGATTCTGCAGGATCACGCAGGCCGTGGCAGCAGAGGTGAGGCGCTCAAGCTCCTCGAAGTCGGTGGCGCCGTCGCACATCCCAACCTCCGCCACCTCGATGCCGAGGTTTCGGGCGTAGGTTTTGAGCGTGGCGCGGTACTCGGGGTGCACCGCGGCGGAGACCACCACCTGCTGGCGGCGGGTCTGGCGGCACGCCATCGCCGCTGCCTCGGCGACCGCGGTCGCCCCATCGTAGAGCGACGCGTTGCTCACGTCCATTGCGGTAAGCTCGCACATGAGCGTCTGATACTCGAATATGGCCTGAAGCATGCCCTGGCTGATCTCAGCCTGGTAGGGCGTGTAGGCGGTGTAGAACTCGGATCTCGAGACGATGTGCCGCACGACACTGGGAACGAAATGGTCGTAGGACCCGGCCCCGAGGAACGACACAAGATCGTCTGCTGTGGTGTTCTTGCTGGCGAGGGCCGCCATGTGCCGGGCAAGCTCATACTCGGACAAGGGTGCCGGCAGGCGGAGGTCCCGATCGAGCCTGACCTCTCGCGGTATGTCCGAGAAAAGCTCCTCCACGCTCGACACGCCGATCTGGGCGAGCATTTCACTACGGTCCCGGTCTGTGTGAGGGACGTAGTTCATCCTTTGCTCGCCTCCTCGGCCACGAAGGCTTGATACTCCGCAGCGCCCATCAGGCCGTCCAGCTCGCTCGGATCGGCCATCTCGATGACCGCCACCCACCCATCTCCGTAGGGGTCCTCGTTGATGAGCTCAGGATGCTCCTCGAGCGCCCGGTTCACCTTGACGACCCTGCCGCTCACAGGGGCAAACACCTGGTCAGCGGTTTTCATGGAGTCAAGATCGGCAAGCGGCGCGTGCCGCTCCACCTCGGCCCCTTCCTCCGGAAGGCCCACTCCCACGATGGCGCCCAGCTGCTCTTGGGCAAAAGAGGTGATACCCACGGTCGCAAGGTCACCCTCCACGCGAACCCACTCGTGCTTCTCGCTGTACTTGAGGTCCTGAGGATACATGCGCTTCATCCTCCTTCTGTAATTACGAGTTATTCATCTGTTTTCTATTCCCAACCTGCCTCCCTCGCTGACTGACCCGCTCTCTTGCTCGCAACGCGGCCCACCCGGGCTAAGGCTTCCGAACCCTGTTTAGAGTATTCGTTTGTGGCAACCGTTTGCAACGGCCGTTAGCGAAACCCGTTTGCAGCCGCGATTAAGCTGGACCATATGCGCATCTAACTGGGCAAGCGTGCCCAGGAATGTATTTTTGTTCCACGTGAAACATCCCGTCGCCGGGCGCCTGCCCGCGAACTTGCAGCTCGCTCCCAGCTCACTTCGCCCTGCGGACACGCGGCTTAACGAACGGCGGCCTCACAGCCTCTGCAGGGACTCCCTTGTCCCGGATCACGATGTCGAACCGCGTTCCGGGCTTCGCCGCCTCGGGCGGCACGAAGCACATCCCGATGCCCACGCCCAGGGAGGGCGACAGCGACCCGCTCGTGGTCTCGCCGACCACCCTGCCGTCCTTCGATACCTCGCAGTGTGCCCTTGGCACGCCTCGCTCCAGCAGCTTGAAACCTGTGAGTCGCCGCGAGAGGCCTCTCTCCTTTGCGGCTGCAAGCGCATCCCTGCCGATGAACTCGCCCTTATCCATCGCTACAACCCATCCGAGCCCGGCTTCCAGCGGGTTCGTGCCGGGATCGAGTTCATGGCCGTATAGCGCGTAACCCATCTCGAGCCTGAGCGTGTCCCGTGCCCCGAGGCCGACGGGCTCGATGTCGAACCTGTGCCCCGCTTCCAGCAAGGCATCCCACATGTGTTGGGCGTGACGGGGGTGGAAGAACAGCTCGAATCCATCCTCTCCCGTGTAGCCCGTACGCGAGATGATGCACTTCACCCCGGCGACCTCGCCTTCCGTGAAGCGATAGTAGTAAAGGTCGTCCAGCGGGACAGGCGTCAGCCCCGCTAGCACCGCCGCGGAGTCAGGCCCTTGGACCGCGAGGAGCGCGGTTTCCTCCGAGAGATCCGTGACCGCGACGTCACCGGCGGCATGCGATCTCAGCCAGTCCAGGTCCTTCGCCGTGTTGGAAGCGTTTACTACCAGGTAGTAGCGATCCTCCATCCTGCAGACGAGGATGTCGTCCACGGCACCGCCGTCTGGGTAGCACATGACGGAGTACTGCACCTGCCCGACCTCGAGTCGCGACGCATCGTTCGTGGTGACCTTCTGGACAAGCGCCAGTGCGCCGGGGCCGCTCACCTCGATCTCGCCCATGTGGGATAGATCGAACAACCCAACCTTCTCCCTGACCTTCCTGTGCTCCTCGATTATTCCCCGGTAATAAACGGGCATCTGCCAGCCGCCGAACTCGATCATCCTCGCGCCGTGGCGCACGTGCAGATCGTGGAACGGCGTCCTCTTCAACTGGACCCCCTCTGAACTCACTTCCCCCACCTCCTGGAATTCGTTGCTCTGCACCGGTCCGCGGCTCGGGCGTCTGCCCTCCCGCCAGGCCCTGGAAAACATAAAACGGGCAAACATGTTGCCCGTTTCTCTGTCCTGACGCCTGAGAGATTCCCCCACCGGCCACCTGCGGCAGGCGGGTTACCCCGTCGGCGGCACCCCCGGCGTACATCGGCGCGTCACGTACGCCGCGTACATCGGTGCGACGGAGGTGCCTCTCCAGAGTGCCGTCAGCGAAGGTGCTTTTGCCTGAGAGTTTGGACGGCTGCGTGGCAAACAGGCGTCTTGCTCCTTCGGCTCTCACGCGCCGCCTTTGCGCCTGCTGTCCCGGCGGTCATCTGCGGTCGCCAGCGGTCGCGGAGCATCTCCCTCCGGCTTCATCCGGCCGCTATTCCCTTCCTGTTATGTATATTAGCCCTAAAGCCCGGAATTCCTTCCGGACGGCTCGCTCGGAACGTGGTTTCTGAGGAACTCCGCTGCACTCTCCGGCGTGGTCACATTGATGTACATGCCCATCCCGAACTCGAACCCAGCCGCCACCGTGAGCTTCGGAAAGACCTCGATATGCCAGTGGTAAAAGCCGTCGCACCGTTCGCGGGGCGGGGCGGTGTGAAGGATGTAGTTGTACGGCGGATCGTGGAGGCCCGTGCTGACAGCGCGCAGCACGTCCACGAGGACCTGGGCCAGCTCCCGGTAGTTCGACGGGTGGAGGTCGTGGAAGGAAGGCGCGTGCGTTTTGGGCAGCACCCACGTCTCGAAGGGCATCTTCGAGGCGTACGGCTCCAGCGCGACAAACTCGCGCGTCTCCAGGACAACCCGAACGTTGGATTCAAGCTCCTGGCGCACCATGTCGCAGAAGACGCAGCGGCCGGTGGACTCGTGGTGATGTCTGGCACCGGCAAGCTCCTCGAGGACGACGGGCGGCACCAGGGGCACCGCTGCGACCTGGGAATGGGGGTGTTCCAGCGATGCTCCGGCGTCCCTGCCGTGGTTCCTGAAAATAAGGATATACCTGATATCCGGGGCCTCGGAGAGAGCGCGATAGCGGTGGATGTACGCCCGTATGACCTCCGCCATCTCGTCATACGACATGGTCGCCGGGCTCGCGTTGTGCAGCGGGGACTCGATAATCACCTCGTGCGCCCCTGTAGCCGGCCTAACGCTGAAAATGCCGGACGTCGAAGCCTGAACTGTCGGCTCCCACGTGAGGGCCGGGTACTTGTTCGGCACACCCCTCACCCACCAGCCCGCTTCGTCCGGGCGTGTCCCATCGCGCCGGAACGAGAAAATCTCTGGTGGGGTTTGCTTCTCGTTGCCCGGGCAAAACGGGCAGGTTTCGCTCCGCTCAGGGCGCACCTTCCCCGTCGCGGCGTCCTGATGGGCGAAGTCCTTCGGTCTTCTAGCGCGCTCGGTAGCGACCAGCACCCAGCGCCCTGTCACAGGGTCAAGCCTCAGCTCAGGCACTCTCCGGCCCTCCCACATAACTTCCATACCAGCATACCAAATAAGGAGGCGAGAAAGAGGTGCGACAGGTGAGACCTGGCGTTATCCGCTTTCACACAGCCGTGCCCGCCTCACACACGCAGCCCTGCGGGGCGCGCGAGCCTGTCCCCGGCCGTCCGCAGCGTGCCGCCAGATGGCGTGCCGGTCACGCCGGTAACATTTTACCTCCCACGGCAGCACACTTCAAGCGCCACGGCGATATTATGATGGTACGGAGTCACGGAGTCGCGTGACGAAAGGAGGATCCCCGGTGTATCGCCTGTTCGAGAAGCTCATCGGCCCCCTGTTCAAGTGGCGCAAGAAGACCTGCATCCTGGTGGTAAAGCGCCGGGCGTAACCTGTCGCCCCAAGGATGTGGCCTTCTGAAAGCCCACCCAAGCCTGCCCCGGGCGTCCCAAGTCGCGCGTCGCGGGTCCGAGGCCTACCAGGTTCTGGGCTTGCAGAGGATCTCCTCAACCTTGAGGCCAAACACGTTGTTGGAATGCTCGGGCACGATGATCGCCGCAGTGTCCGCCCCGGTGCTTGTCCCGCCCACGGCCACGACGCGCTCGCCGTAAGGCACGAGGCCTGCGTCCAGGGCCATGATGGAGATCTCCACGCACACCTTGAGCCCCTGGCCCAGCATCCTGAGGGCTGCCGCGATTATCTCGGGCGGGTACACGCCCCCGAACTTCAGCCTGAGCGACCGGTCCACTCCAGCGAGCACGTGTGTGGTCGTGAGGACCTTCACCCCACGCGAGGTGAGGTCTTGCCTTACCTCCGACGGCATCTCGTCCACTCCAGGACCACTGAAGCCAACGTGATGGGTGACGCACACAACTGAGAGATCCCCCACGCCGATCTCAAGAGCCTTTCTCACAGTCGCGCCTGAATTCGATGCGACCACGAGACGGCGTATGCCCTGGCGTCTTGCAGCCCCGATGGCGATCTTGAGAGTCTCAAGGGTGTTCTCTGGGCCAGCTTTCGCCCATATCACTTCGACCACCTCCAAAACAATACTGACTTGCCTGCTTATGTCGACGCAGCCTGCTTGAATTGCCCAGAACGCTCGCCGTGCCCAGCCAAACTGGCAATTGCTGGGGAAGTTGAGCAGCCTCCTGAATCCACATTTAGCGTTGCCTGCTCGGGCATACTACATCACCCTCGCGTCGAACGTCGCGCCCACGCTCTGCTCGCCGTCACAGCTTGAGCGCCAGCCGCGCCAGGACCAGCGCAACGGCTATGGCCGGGAGCATGTTCGCCACGTGGATCTTTTTGATGCCCAGCATATCGACGCCGATTCCGACGATGAGCAGGCCGCCCGTCGCCGTCATCTCCCGGACGGCAGCGTCGGTAAGGAACCCCTTTATCGCCGTGGCCGCAAGCGTCAGCCCGCCCTGGTAGATAAGGATCGCCGCCGCCGACAGCGCAACCCCGGCCCCGAGGGTGGCGGCGAACGCAATGGAGCAAAACCCGTCCATTATCGCCTTTGTCACCAGGATGCGGTAGTCCCCCGTGAGGCCGTCCTGGATCGACCCGAGGACAGCCATGGGACCGACGCAGAAGAGGAGGCTCGCAGCGATGAATCCCCTTGCGAGCCCGCCGCTCTCGCGGCGCGCGAAGCGGGCCTCCAGTCTGGACGCTGTCCGCTCCAGCCACCCCTCGATGTCCATGGCGGTCCCGATGACCGACCCAATGGCCATGCTGAAGAGGACCACGAGCACGTTCTTCGTCTCCAGGGCCATGCTCATGCCGATGAAGAGCGTGAAGACGCCGATGCCCTGGACGACCGTGTGAGATATCCTGTCCGGCATCTTTCTTCGTAACGCAAGTCCTACCACCGTGCCCGCTATCACGGTCCCGACGTTTATAGCTGTCCCAGTCAATTGTCGCTACCTCCTGCTGCTATCCGCTCCTAACTTGTTGCTCCCATCAGTTTCTGCTATCCGCTCCTAAGTGAGGGTGCGCTAAGTATGAGATCATTGCTTTTCTCTCGGATCATTACTTTTCTCTCGCTTTCCGAGCTCTTGGGTTGCCGGTGATTGCACGAGGGGTGTCAAAATCCGGCCATTACCCTCCCTTAGCTTCTGCCGCGTTCTGTCGCGGACTGACGCGGACTGACGCATGAACGGCGGTCCTTGGGGCGCCCGAACCGCGCTCACGGAGTCAAAGGCCGAATGATGTAGGCGACCCCGTTCCTCCAGGCCCGGAGGAGCTCATCTCTCTTATAGACCACGTGGCCCTCGGCCTCCGTCCGGCCCGCTGGGTCGTTCACGATCACGTCTCCATCCTTGGTAAAACCCCGCACCAGAATGAGGTGCCCGGACGTGCTCCTGAGCGGCCCGCCCTTCAGCTGCCCCGGCCCGAACCTTATAGAAATGATGACGGGGCGGCCGGCTGCTATTTCGTCCTGGACTGGCTCGAACCCGGGAAAGCGCGTTACGTATGCTTCAAAGCCGTAAAGGGCTGCTGCAGCAGTGTTGAACGGCCAGTTACCGTATATCGAGTTGAAGGTGTCGTAAGCCTGCGCGGCCACGGTCGCCGTGGGGACCGAAACCCCGTGGTATTCCAGAACCATCGCGACGCACGTTGGTGAGCATATGCGCCCTGCGATGGAGGGATCTTCGCCCCGCTGTGACCTGAACGGCACCGGAAGGTCCCGAACCCAGGGAGCCTGCGACGGGTCGGACGGCGGCGCGAAGGCGGGCACCGCCGCCTCGCTGGTGGTGTCCGCGTAGCATAGTGCCACGAGCCTCAACACAGGCGTGGCATTGCGGTCTTCGGAAATGAGGGTAACACGGTACTGAAGCGCAGAGGCCTTTGAACTCAACTCGAGCGTATCCTCGTTGACGAATCCTGACTCGTCTTTCTTGAGGCCTGGCGTGCCAGGGGATTTCAGCCTTCCCCAGCGCGCTATCTCATACCAGCCGGTCCAGCGGGAGTCGTCAAAGCCTGCGCGCACCTCGATGATAGCCCCCGTTCTATCCGGGGCGAGGATGTTCCAGGAGGGGACAACGTTATTGAAGGGAAATGCCGTCGGAAGAGGTTTCGAAGTCACAGTGCCCGAGGCGGCGTAACCCCCCGGCCCCTTTTCGAGGACGAAGCCTCCAGTTCGGCCCCGGCCTGCGTGAGCCCTTCCGCTTGTCGCCAGCGACGACTGTTCGTCTTCCTGCCATGTCACGCGCACACACTGCGCGCCGCCGAAATCGGATTCGAGAGAGTGCTTGATCGTGTCGCTCACCGGCGCAGCGAGCGCTGGGCATGAGGACAACGCAAAGGACGCGACCAGCACAACCCCGAAAGCAGCGATTACGAAGAAACCCATTCCGAACCCCACGTGTCCCGCGACCACTGATAGCCTCCTCCTCTCTTCTTGCAAGCCTGCTTGCCCAGGCACTCTCTCTTTGAGTCACCGGCAACCCTTCCCAAGAGTCGGGAGCATTTTCGCACTCTCACTTAGCCGGCGGCCGCCAGCCCAATCCCCGTCCTTTATTCGCTATCCTTTGCTCCCTCGATCCCTCGATCCCTCGTCCCTCGTCCCTCGTCCCTTGTCCCCTGTCCCTGGCTCCTGGCTCCTGGCTCCTGGCTCATAGCTGCTAAGTATGAGGTCATCAGTTTTCTCTCGTTTTCCGAGGTCTGGGGTTGCCGGTCATTGCACGAGGGGTGTCAAAATCCGGCCACTCGCCCGACGGGCCGGATTTTGGCGAAGCGCGCGCCGCTTGAGGCGCCGTCCCCGAGTGCAATACCGGCAACCCTGCACGGCGCGCGTTCTCTCTGGAACCAGCGATTACTTATGGCGATCCACTTAGCTCCTGGCTCGTTATCGCTTGTCCTGGTTCTCTTTTCCCTTGTGATCGCACATTTCAGCGCCCAAGCGCCCGAAAGCGGCGGCACGCCGCGTAGCCTGCCGTAAGCTGGCCATATGACGATCCCTTCCCTGTGGCCTGCCGATATGACACTACTTTTTCTACGGCAGGCCTCGGTTTACCTTCCTGCTTGCCCTGACTTTTAAGTTCAGGTGTTCATCCGGATGATCCTTGAGGTCCCGAATAGGATACGCAAGTCCGCGTCGGACGGCTCTTCCTTGCGATCTCCCCCTCATAGACTCCTTTACGCTTCATCGTGAGCTGTAGTCGCTTGACAGCGCCGTATGCTCAGCCCGTCTAGACTTCCTCACACGCCACCTGGACCTTGCGCACCTGATGTCTCGACCGTCCCGCGAGTTCTCCCAGGGGCAGCGTGCCCGTCACGCCATACCCGATGGGTCTCGCCCACGCACTTCTTGGGCGGTGACCTGCGCAGTCAGATATGCCGCCCAGCAGTGCGTGTGTTGAGCCAACACGACGTACCAGACTGGCCTTCGGGTCCATATCGGATTCACCGCCCACACCTCCAGATTGTCTCCCCTCCGGAAAGAATTCGTCAGGAGCCCCCTCGTACTCCGTTCCATAACACCTTGCGCGCGGTTGCAGGATGCCTCACTTAAGACCTACCGGAAGTCACAAAACGCGGTACTAGCCCAGGAGTTGACAGATGATGCCGTCGTGTCACCGGTTGGCGGCTGAGGGGACCGCGTATGGCCGGCACATGGTCCAACTTCGAGCTTGGCCATGTACATGTTCAGGTACAGGACTCAGGACAGCCTCCTGGTTGATGACGCGGCAGCCCTTGTGCGTCAGGCTTCATTGACCGACGTATGGTCGCGTGGCTGCGTTCGTCGCTTGGTGGTCCCTGGGATCCCAGGATCTCCTGCGCGGGTGGTCCTTGGGGGAGCAACCCCGCGTGAAATGTGGCTACTGGCGATCCACCCTCCTGGCGCTCCAGCCGGCAGAAGGCCGGAGTTGGTCCCCTGGTGACCAGGATCTATGCGGAGATGGTCCCCAGGGAATCAACTCCGCGCGCCACTTGGTCCCTACGTAACCACTTTCCCAGACGCCCGTGGATGGCTGGTCCTCAAAGGACCAGGAT
>JACIXY010000026.1 GCA_014360195.1 Bacillota bacterium | reverse complement strand
CAGATAGTAAGGGCAGTTCATGACGACCTGAGAGAACCCGATCGTGTAACGGTACTGTTTCTGCGCACCCACACCCACGCTGAGCGATGCCAGTACGACCACCAGGACCATTCCAACTACCAGATACTTGCCAAAGGTGAGTCTTCTTAGCATGTTTTCTGCCTCCCCTTGTCGATAGGTTCTGACGATGCTGACAGGTAGTTGACGGTCGTCACGTCACGCATCTTGCGCTGTCCTATCCCCCGCACCACCCCCCTTGAAGAAAACTCCATCACCTGAGGCTCCGACGCCGTCAGCAAGCAGAGGCCCCCATGGCGTCAGACACCTGCTTGTGAAAGAACTTTGGTAGCCAACGAATGGAGTATGTCTCGATTCGCGTCATAGGTCTGGAGGTACTTCTCGTAGTAGAAGTCGTATGCGTCTACTGTGCTGGAATCTGGTTGGACCACCTCGTGAACCTCGACCATTGATGCTGCTGCTTCCTCAATTGAGCTATATCTACCCGCACCAAAAGCTCCGACGATCGCAGAGCCGAGCACGGAGGCCTCTCGAACTCTTGTCAGGACGACCGGCACCCTGCATACGTCCGCGTATATCTGCAGCCACAACCTGCTTTTCGTTGCACCGCCGCACGCTCTCAACTCATGCACCTCGACGCCGGCCTCGCGGAACGTATCCAGAACCTGCCTGGTTCCAAACGCGCACGCCTCAAAGATCGCGCGAATCACGTGCCCACGCCCGTGCTTGAGGGAAAGCCCCACGATAACACCTCGCGACAGTGGATCGCGCAGCGGTGTTCTGTTTCCCTGCCAGTGGTCAAGCACCACCAGCCCTTCGCATCCGGGGGGTACTTCAGCCGCTTCGCGATTCATGACCTCATATGGATCCGACGCGAGTGCGCCGCCCGGACCGATCCCGCTTGTCATGAACACGTCGCGAAACCACCGCACTATGGAACCCGATGAGATCTGCCCGCCCTCGACGAGCCAGAGCCCTTCCAGCATCGCGCTGGGATATGGGCCCCATATTCCGGGGTGGTACACGGGTTGCTCGGTATTGGTAAGGTGAACATTGGAGGTTCCGAGGATCACGGACAGCCTGCCGGGCCGAAGGCCATCCAGCCCTATCATGCCGATGTGGGCGTCTATCCCACCTTCGGCAACGGGAATGCCACGTTTCAAACCGAGTTCCTCGGCTGCTTGAGAGGTCACCCCGCCCACAAGAGCTCCAATGGGGAGCACCCTCCGCGGCCATCTATCCTGCAGCTCAGGTAACCCGGCCGCAGCAAGCAACGTCTTGTCGAACCCGCCGTCCGGCAACGAGTAATGCCATTTGCACGTGGCGTTGCACCGGGACGCTGTATACTCTCCCGTAAGCCTCAAGATCAGCCAGTCAGTCTGTTCCATCACCCGGGCGGCTTTCCGCCATATCTCAGGCTCGTTTTCCTTGACCCACAGGGCCTTGGCCATCATCCACTCAGGCGATTCCTGGCCGCCCACGTACCTGAGCCGAGGATGTCGGGTGGCGGTGATGGCTGCAGCCTGACCTGGGTTGCGAGAGTCCATCCAGAGTATCGCGCGCCGGAGAGGCTTGCCGTACGCGTCCGCGAAGACTACAGTTGACGAAGTGCCGTCCACTGAGATACCGCCGACCTGGTCCGGGCTTACGCCGGCAGACTGCAGGCAACGCCTTACAGCTCTCCTGGTCGCCTGCCACCAGTCGCCGGGGTCCTGTTCAGCCCAGCCAGGCCTTTCCTGATAAAGAGGGTACTCCTCGCTTACCAGCGCGACCGTGTGACCCAGATCGTCGAATAACCCCGCTCGCAGGCTTTGAGTCCCAGCGTCTATTCCCAGATAATAGAGGCCTCGGGTCATAACGTCCGGCACCCCCAGCACATCCAGTAAGGGCTTGAGCCATTAAACCTGTTGGGGCAGGAACAGCACCTTCCCGTGTACCACGTGATGGTTCCAGATCTCGTCGAATACCCTGGGTACCTCGGACAGGGGTTCACGGTGTGTTATGAAAGGCCTGGCAACCACCCTGCCCTCGCCCATGAAGTGCAACGTCGTCCGCCAGTCGTCCTCATGCGGCACAGTCACGTCCCCGGAGTTCCACGACCCGATAACCGAGATCTCTCGGCGCATCACCCTGTCAACCGCGACTTCCGAAAGATCGAGCCCTGCATGGGATATGCCGCAGAAAACCACCGATCCCAGCTTAGAAGCGATCAAACACCCCTGGCGTTGGGTCTGGGGAACGCCTGCCGTCTCTATCACCCGATTGATGCCTTTTCCCCTGGTTACCTGGTTCACAACTTCAACAGGGTCCTGATTCCTGGCGTTGATGCACAAATCAGCCCCGAGTTGCCTTGCAATCTCGAGCTTCTCGTCGTAGATGTCAACGGCCACCACCATGATGGCACCTGCTATCTTGGCCCACTGAACAGTGAAGAGGCCGATTGGTCCCGTTCCCAGCACTGCGACGGTGTCCCCTACGGAGACTCGGGCCTTCCTGATGGAATGGAGAGCAACGGCGGCGGGATCCGTGGTGGCTGCCGTCTCGAAATCCACAGTGTCAGGAAGCCTGAGCACATTCTCCGCCCTGGTTTTCACGTATTCGGCGAACGCTCCGTCGGTTCTGGAGCCAATGTAGTCGTAGTGATCGCAGAGGTTGTACTGACCGCTTCTGCAGTACGTGCACGACCCGCACGGAATCAACGGAATCGCTGTAACCCGGTCCCCCTCCGACACGTTCGTTACGCCTGGACCTGTCAGTGCAACTTCCCCGGCAAACTCATGCCCGATGGTAATGGGATATGAGTATGCACCAGTAGCCATAGCTCTGGACGGGTCTGAGCCGCATATCCCTGCCGCCACTACCCTTATGAGAACCTCGCCCTCACCGATTTGAGGTACCGGGACCCGCTCGACACGAATGTCGCCGGGAGCATACAACCTCGCCGCCAGCATGCTCTTGGGAACCAAAGTTACGTCCTCCTTGCTCGTGCGCTACCTGCAGCGGTTGCCGCTGTACCTCCGGGCACAGCCGATTAGCACTTCAAAACCAACCCGTGCCGGCCCGTTCGTAGAAACCTCTGGCCGCTGCACGATAGCGTGTAGAACATATGTGCACCAGGGGTGGACAGGTGTGCTGCGCATACATATTCGTCGCCATAGAGAGAAATCCTTCCCCACAGCAACAGGAATTTTTTAGTACACGATGTCTCATGTCGGGATCGTGGTTCCTCGTGTTGGGATCGCAGATGAACGTGGATCAATGTGGATCAACGTGGAGCGCGGACAGACGTGGATACTCTCACGCCCTTAGTTGGAGGCCAGCGACGAGAAGCGTCAGAAGGGCATAGAAGGGCATAGAAGGGCATAGATGGACATGGAAGGACACGGCATGTCATGTCATGGCATGGCATGGCATGGCATGGCATGGCATGGAAGGAATTCCCGGTCACGGGACCGTGATCACGCCGGATGCGCCGATTCGCCTCCGTTCATGCTTACGACGACTTTCATTCCCCTCCGCTCCGCCACCGCGACAAACCCTTCTTCCAGCTTGCTGAGGGAAACGACATGGCTTATCAACTTCCTGACCTTGACCTGACCCCGCACGAGAAGGTTAACAGCAGCATCAAAATGCCTGTGGTTGAAGTCATGACTCCCTGTAATCGTTACCTGCTTGTAGTGCACTACGTTGAAGTCCACATCAAGACGGCTTTCGGGATAAAGGCCGGCAAACACGTTGATGACTCCACAAGGAGCAACAACATCCAGGGCCCAGTCGATTACACCGACCGAGTTCGCCGCAACGATGACCTTATCAGGACCTTTTCCTTCTGTCATCTCCCGTAGCTGTTGAGCCGCCACCCGATAACCTGCGGACCCAGTATCACCAATGTGAACCGTCTCTTCTATGCCCAGCCCGCGCGCAATCTCCAACCGCTCAGCTGCAAGGTCGCACACGATAACCCTTGCCCCTTGCGCCCGGGCCAACTGGGCGTGGAGCAGTCCGACAGGCCCTGCGCCGATCACGAGCACGTCGTCGCGAGGCGTGATGCTGCTTCTCTCCTGTCCGTTCACACAACAGGCAAGAGGTTCCGCAAAGACAGCTTCTTCGTACGGCAGGGATGTTGGTATTTCCCAAAGGCTGGTTACAGGCGCCTTGCCGTACTCGGCAAAGCCGCCGGTAACCCGGGCGCGATTGTCCCTTACGCAGTAGTTTGGATATCCGCGGCGACAGAACTCGCACTCGCCGCACGAGGAAAGCCAGCACGCCGCCACCCGGGACCCAGGACGGATTGCGGACGGAATGGGCCCGGATATGCGAACATCAACCACCTCACCGGCCCACTCGTGTCCTGCAAGAAACGGTACTTTACCCGCTGGCAAGCGGGCCTGACCGGTGTAGAGCCTGACGTCGCTCGGACAGATTCCGCATGCGGTTATGCGGATGAGGGCTTCTCCCTCCCCCAGCTCTGGCTTCGGCACCTGTTCCAAATGCAACTGGTATGGTCCGTACAGCATTGCCGCCAGCATCCGGTCATCCACTCCTATCCCGTTACAGTCTTGTATCCTGCGTCACGAGACGGGGCGGGGGCGGAGCCTAAGTGAGGGTGCAGAAATGCTCCCGACTTTTGGGAAGGGTTGCCGGTGTTACACTCGGAGACGGCGCCCCAAGCGGGGCGCGCTTCGCCATAATCCGGCCGGCCTGGCCGGTGGCCGCATTTTGGCACCCCTCCTGCAATCACCGGCAACCCAGCAACTACCGGAAAACGGACAAGAATCAACGCACCCTCACTTAGCTGCGAAAGCCCGCTTGCACCCCCGTTCAGGACCGATTCTACCACACTCCCCCTGCCCCGTCCAAGTGGTATCACGCTCTTAACACTTTAAGGGAGGCTTAGCAGACTGTCTCGTCTGCATCCATTCAGCACGCGATTACGGTCCGGCCCGTGGCGAGCGCCTTGCCGTAGTCCGATACCAGAGTGTAGATGTAGAGCCCGCGTGCGAAGGACGTCGCTGCGCCGTCCACAAGGGCCAGCGATGGGAGGCCGCCCCGTCCAGGACATCGCACTTTGGAGGAATCGCTCTGTGATGTGGCATCAGCTCTTTTGACGTCGCCAGGCAACTGGTATAGAATGTGGTCAAGTGAGCCAACGCACATCGGGGCAGGTACAGCGGCGCGCCATGTGCAGTCCTGCGACGGCGCGTCTCGCGCCTGAAAGGTGGTGCTTGCGGGGTGCAGGCATCGGATGCGCATCATGAGAGACCGAGTGCCGCGGCGGCGAGGGCAGCGGTGCAGATGGCAATGTCCACGTCGCGCGACCAGGAGCGCGAGCTGAAGCGCGGGTTCACTGAGGCCGGGGTGAAAGCCGCTGCAGTGGACATCGGCGGGCCTTTCGTGCAGTCCATCGCGAAGGCTGTGGAGAACATCCTGGTGGCAGCGAAGCGCGAGGGCGTGATCGCGCCGTCGCATCCTCACGAAGGAGCTGTGACAGGGGCGGCTCGCGAAGCCCTGGCCCAGCTCATGCCGAGGGCGGCGGGCTTCAATGTCGGCGGCAAGGTGGGTGTAGCCAGGTGCGGCGAGCACCTGTCGGTGGCGGTCTTTCTGGAGATCGGGCTCCTGCACCTGGACGACGTGGGCCTGGCGGTCGCACACAGGGCGGTACCGGCGGAATGACGCCGGGGGCACGCGGGCGGCCGGTGGATGAGCAGGTGCAGGTGTGGGTGGGCGCGGGTAGGCAGCCATCGCGAGTCTGACAGGCCCGCGATGCGCCGTCTTAGATGCGCCGTCTTATCAGATAGGGGTCTTCCACCCCTGGACCTACCGCTCCGCCCGCGCGGTTACCGTCACAAGTCCTGGGCCATCACTCGTTGCATCGGATTCTCCCCAACTGCAAGCCCACTTCAGGTAGCTCCTGAGTAGCGATCTGCCATACGATGTCCAGGTTGACACCAAAATAGTGATGGATTAGCCTGTCTCGGACGCCGGCCATACCCTTCCACGGCACGTCGGGATACTTCTCCCGCAGATCCTGAGACGGGTTCTTCGCCGCCTCGCCGATGACTTCCAGGTTCCGCACAACTGCGTCCTGGGTCTTGACGTCGTCCAGAAACTCGTCATATGTCATCCCGGCCACGTAGCATGCTATTCTGCGCACCGCTTCCTGAATGTCGCCCAAGAGCTCGCTGTCTGCTCGCCTAGACATATACAAGGCCCCCTATGATGTCCTCAGCGATTCCGGCCACCCTGATTCCCCGGATGCCAGCTGGAGTCAGCACATCCACTTTCCTCCCGAACAGGGTTTCGAGATCCTCTGCAAAATCAACAATCCTGAACCCTATCGGGCGCTCAAACTCCACAGCGATGTCTATGTCGCTGTCGTCGCTCGCCTCTCCCCTGGCATAGGATCCAAAGAGGCCCAATCTCTTGACTCCATATTCATCAGCAAGACGAGGGTAGTTCTCCCTCAGCAGGTCGAGGATCTTTTCCCTGCTCAACATCGTATGCCCTCCCTCAGAGCTTCCCTGATAAACGGCACCCTCGTCCTTTTGAAGAGCTCAAACTCATCTTGGCCGTAAATCTTCAGGGACAAGTCGATGCCGTATTTGAGGTTAACATCCATTACGTAATCGTAGATCCGCGTCCTGTCTATCGCCGACCTGTCCTCCACCACGATCAAGACATCGTAGTCTGAGTCCGGTCTCGCATCTCCTCTCGCCCGGGGGCCGAATAGTTGAACCAGGCGAATCTTCCCGGGGTACAGCCTGTTCAGATGATCGACGAGACCCTGCAGGACTTCCATTTCTCGCAGACCATCGCCCACAACGAACCCTCTTGTCATGGACCAAGGGTGCTCACCAGATCCTGGTATCATTATAGCCTTCGCGCCCGGTGCTTTCAACAAGCGACGTGACCAAGGTACGAGCGTGGAAGTGGTCAGCAGATAGCCACCTGTCCGCACGGGGCGGCCAAACGGTTCCCGCGTCCGGCTGAACGCGCGGCAGAGTGGCTACGTATTTACCAGGATAGCCGCCGATGGTGCTAACTGGAGTACCACTCTTGCGATGGGGACAAAGGAGCCTTTTTGTGCCTCAAGGGTCTTGCGTAACCGTCCGGGAGGTGCTATACTTCCTCGTAACAGGCAGGCAAGCAGGACGGTAGGTTCGGGCGCGTAAGAGCCCGTGGTGCCTGCTCCGCATCACAACGACGCTGTGACAAGTACATACTCTTGAGCAGGACGGTAGTACGGTAGGGGAGATCATCGCATGTAGCGCGGCACCAGTGGCGCATGCCTCGCGACCACGTCGTACCCATCGCGGCCATACCGCGCCCTGGGGCAGCAGCTTTCCAGGACCAGGACCTTCGGGCCCCTGTCTTGCGCAGATCCTATCTGGGCACGGCAGCGAAGAGCCCAGAGGCGTCCCGCAGCACCTGCGGACTGGGGCTGTTGAAGCCAGAACCCAGCTAGATAGATGCGAGGGCTACCCCTCACGGGGTAGCCTTTTTGCATCCTCGCTTCCCCGGGGTTCGTTCCAAAGTTTGCATTCCCGGTGCTCTATTTCCTGCTAATTCCACCTCCCGCTTGCCGCTTGCGTCCTGCGTCGTACAGGGGGATCGCATCATGAGCAGCGATATTTTCGCCATACGGGGTGCCATTGCGCCGGTCGCGAACAGCCGGGATGGTGTGTTCGAGGCCACGAGCAAGCTACTCACGACGATTCTACGCAAAAACCGCCTCAGGGTGGAGTCCGTTGTGTTTGCGTTCTTCACGGTAACCGCAGACCTCAACGCCGCATTTCCCGCCGCAGCAGCGAGGGCGGCAGGCTGGAACTCGGTGCCGATGATGTGTGGGCTTGAGATCCCTGTGGACGGAGCGCTCCCGGCTTGCATAAGGGTACTCATACTGTGCCGCAGGCCACAGACGGACTTCCCTATCTCACGTCCGCCGCGGCCGCCGCGCCCGCCGCGCCAGCATCACCTGGCAAGAGAATTTGCAGGCACGTGCCGACGACACCGCTATCGCCGGAAGCCGTTCGGGCTCAGGGCGGCTCCACGCCAGCCTGTCCACGTCTATCTCGGGGAGGCCGCCGTCCTACGCCCGGACCTTACGCCTCCGGAGGCAGATGACCTGTGAGCCATCCTCTAACTCGGGTCTCTGGGAGGAGAGACACATGATAGTCGTTATGAGACAGAACGCAACAGAAGATGAAATCCACGGCGTCATTCGCGTAGCCGAAAACGCGGACCTCAAGGTCCACGTATCCAGGGGCGAGGAGCGCACGGTCGTCGGGCTCATCGGCGACGTCCGCCGGCTCGATGCAGACACCATCGCGTTCCTGCCGGGCGTGGAGCGCGTGGTGCGCATCCTGCAGCCTTTCAAGCTCGCAAGCAGGGAGTTTATGCCGAGCCGCAGCCCCGTCCCCCTCGGAGGCGTTCTCTTCGGCGGCGATGGCGATGAGGTCCCTGTAATCGCAGGCCCCTGCGCCGTTGAGAGCGAGGAGTCGATGATGCGCATAGCGCGCCTCGTCGCCGGCGCCGGCGCGGCCGTGCTCCGGGGCGGGGCGTTCAAGCCTCGCACGTCCCCGTACTCCTTCCAGGGGCTTGGCGAGCCGGGTCTCCACATCCTCGCGAAGGCGCGGGAGCTGACCGGCCTGCCCGTCGTCACCGAGGTTGTGTCGCCACAGGATGTTGAGCTCGTCGGCGCGTATGCGGACGCTCTTCAGATAGGGTCCAGGAACATGCACAACTATGCCCTCCTTCACGAGGTCGGCCGCCAGCCGAAGCCCGTGATCCTGAAAAGAGGGATGATGTCCTCGGTCGAGGAGTGGCTGATGGCCGCCGAATACATCTTGTCCGCAGGAAACACCAACGTCATCTTGTGTGAAAGAGGCATCAGGACATTCGAGACGTCCACCCGGAACACGCTTGACCTGTCGGCTGTGGCAGTGGTGAAGAAGCTGAGCCACCTTCCGGTCATCGTGGACCCGAGCCACGCAACGGGGCGCGCAGACATGGTCGTCCCGATGGCGCTCGCGGCCGTAGCGTGCGGCGCGGACGGGCTCATGGTCGAGGTGCACGACGATCCCGCTTCGGCCCTCTCTGACGGCCCGCAGTCGCTCCGGCCCGAAGCGTTTGCGGACATGATGCGCCGGCTGGAGCCGGTGGCGAAGGCGGTCGGGCGGAGGATCGCCGCGCCGCCGGGACGCAAGGTCGCAGGCGGTCACGAGTGGGGAGATCAACGTGATGACGAACATTCAGGACAATCCCCGCAAAAACGTGCGCATGGGCCCGCGAGTGCCAGTGAATGTGCAGGGTAGCATTGGCGTGCGGGAGTAACGCGGGTCCCTGAGTGGGGGTGCAGAAGTGCTCCCGACTCTTGGGAGGGGTTGTCAGTGCTTGCGCGAGGGGTGTCAAAATCCGGCCACTTGCCCGACGGGCCGGATTCTGGCGAAGCGCGCCCCGCTTGGGGCACCGTCCCCGAGTGCAACACCGGCAACCCGCCAACTACCCCGAAAATAGACGGTGGTTGCCATTTTAATCCTTTCGATGGCGCCAGCCGCAGGCTGGCATGGACGACTACTGGCAAATGGACAAGGACTTGCGCACCCTCACTTAGGACGCATGATCGGCGTGGGGATTTCGTATGCGGGGTCGATACGCCGCATGGGTGTACGGAAGCGCTATGGTAGATGTGGATAAGGAGCACACATCGAGGGCGGTGAGAGCGGTGGCATCCGTAAGGCAGCCACGTTCAGTGGATTCTCCTGCAGTGGATTCGGTGGACCGCTCAGGTAGCGCAGGAACAAGAGTGCTTGTGGTAGGTCTCGGCCTCATGGGCGGTTCTCTCGCAATGGCGCTTCGGGCCTCGGGGCGCTACGTCGTGGACGGGTTCGACATCGACGGACGCTCCCTGGACCGTGCCGTCGCGCTCGGGGCGATAGACCGCGCCGCAAGGTCGCTCGATGAGGCCGTCAGGGCGGACCTCGTAGTCGTGGCGACCCCGCTCCTCGCAATGTCGTCCGTGTTCGCCGAACTTGGGCGTTGCCTTAAGGGCGCCCGCTGCGGCCGCAGGACGGTTGTGACGGATGTTGGAAGCGCAAAGGGTTACGTCCTTGCGCTAGCGCGCGAGCACCTTGCCTCGGAGGTCCCGTTCGTGGGCGGCCACCCCATGGCCGGAAGCGAGCACAGCGGCGTGGAGCACGCCTCGCCCGGGCTGCTGAAGGGGTGCCGCTACATACTCACCCCGGCTGAATGGGCGCAGGATGCCGACGTCAGGGCGGTCATGGAGGCTTGCGAGGCAGCGGAAGCCATCCCGCAGATCACAGACCCCGACGAGCACGACGCGATGGTGGCCGCCACGAGCCACCTTCCGCTCATCATGGCAGCGTGCCTGGCCCAGGTGGTAGGGAGGCGCTCCACACTCCACCCGTCCATCTGGGACCTCGCGGCCGGCGGCTTCCGGGATACGACGCGCGTCGCGTCCGGTGACCCGGAGATGGGCGCCGGCATGCTCCTGGCAAACGCCAGTCAGGTCCTTGAGGCGCTGGACGAGTTCCAGCGTGAACTCGACGAGATCCGCCGGCTGATCGCCACGACCCAGGTGGGCCCGAACCCGGCAGGGGTGGAAGCAGTGGGGCAGTTCCTCGTGCAGGCACGGGCAAGCCGGCAGGCCTGGCTCGACCGAAGACGCTTTGCGCACAGGGTGGACAGAGTGGATAACATGGAAACGCCGGAAACAAGAGAAGTCAGCCGACGAGAAGGCGTATGCCCATGGACAAGCCCGATACACTGAGCGCGGCGTGGTTCATTTTGTATCAGCTCAAGCGACTCAACAGTCAAGCGACAGCAGTGCCACAAGATCCACACGCATCAGGATAGCACCAGGGCAACGACACGAGCGGGAGGAGAAGTGAGAGTGGAAGGAGTGGCAAGAGTGGGAACAGGGACGCAAACGCGCCCACTAGCAGTAGCAGTAGCAGGAGCAGGAGCAGGAGCAGGAGCAGGAGCAGGAGCGCGCGACGGGCTGCCCGCGGACGTCGGCACCCGGCCATCTCCGCGGTCGCTTCGTGTTGAGGGAGGAGGCATCGTCCTACGGGGCGCTTTCGAGCCGCCCGGCGACAAGTCCATCGCCCATCGCGCTGCCATGCTGGCCGCCATATGCGCTGGCGATTCGCAAGTCCACAATTACCCTCCCGGCCAGGACTGCGCGTCTACGCTGAGGTGCCTGCGGTCGCTAGGGGTCAGCATGTGCAAGGACGGCGACTCCCTCATCGTCTCCGGGCGCGGCCTGCGGAGCCTGGAGGAACCTGCGGATGTGCTCGATGCGGGCAACTCCGCCACCACCATGAGACTTCTCGTGGGCATCCTTGCGGGCCAGGACGGACTTTTCGTCCTGACCGGCGACGCGTCTCTCAGGCGACGGCCCATGGAAAGGGTGGCAGCACCCCTTCGGGCCATGGGTGCGAGGGTGGACGGACGCGCAGGAGGCACCCTGGCGCCGCTCGTCGTCAGAGGTGCCGGGAACGCAGGCCTGCTCGCGCTGAGGCACGTCCTGCCCGTCGCAAGCGCGCAGGTGAAATCGTGCATCTTACTCGCAGGCCTTTACCCGGATGGCGAGACCACCGCGGTCGAGCCGGCCCAGTCGCGCGACCACACCGAGCGGCTCCTGCGGTTTGCGGGCGTCCCCGTCAAGGAGCAGCAGGCCAGCGCCGGCAGCGGCGCCCGAGAAGTCTCCGTGTGTGGTGGGCAGGCTCCCCGCCCGTTCAGGCTAACCATTCCGGGCGACCCGTCGTCCGCGGCATTTCTCCTCGCGGCCGCCGCGGCCCTCCCGGGGTCGAGCGTCACCGCGACGGGAGTCTGCGCAAACCCCACCCGCCTCGGGTTCATCCGGGTTCTAGCTGACATGGGCGCATCCGTCAGCGTTGAACCGATGCGCTGCGGCGGGCCTGAGCCTGTCGCGGACATCCGGGTCGAGCACAGCGGCCACCTTGTCGGAGTGGAGATCCCGCCTCGCGCGGTCCCGCGCATGATCGACGAGGTCCCCATCTTTGCCGTCCTGGCCTGCGCAGCGAGCACTCCATCATCGATCCGCGGCATCGACGAGCTGAGGGTCAAGGAAACCGACAGGGTCGCCGCCGTGGTCGAGGAGCTTTCGAAAATGGGAGCGCACGTCAGCGAGGACGGGGATTCGCTCCGCATCTACCCTTCGCGCCTCCACGGAGCGCGGGTGTCGGCTCGCGGAGACCACCGCATGGCGATGGCGCTTGCCGTGGCGGGGCTCATCGCCAGCGGGACAACGATCGTTGAAGGTTGGGACTCGGTTTCCGTCTCATACCCTGGCTTCCTCGCCGCCCTCCATGCCCTCAGCGCGC
The DNA here is from genome assembly GCA_014360195.1 of Bacillota bacterium. Lineage (GTDB taxonomy): Bacteria > Bacillota > SHA-98 > UBA4971 > UBA4971 > UBA6256. Next base: position 25,039 of record JACIXY010000026.1, on the reverse strand, counting down.
CGAGCGTGGCATCGGAGGAGCCCGCTGCAGGCCACATGGCCACGCGGCCTGCCGCCTGTAGGCAGCCTGCACAGGTCTGAGCGTGGGGTCACAAGGCGCGACTCTCAGTAGATCACCATACGTGATCGCCGGTTCCAGAGAGCGCACGCGCCGTGCAGGGTTGCCGGTGTTGCACTCTCTCTTTGAGTCACCGGCAACCCAAGACCTCGGAGAACGGGAGAAAACTGATGCCCTCATACTTAGACATGACGATGTTGAGCTCCCGAGGTTGGTTACTATGGTTCGGAACGGTAGGAGCAAGCTCCAGACCCACACTTACTGCCCGGGCAAGGAGGCCTGGTTCTTTTGAGGGAAGTGGCCGAAGTAGAAGCAATGAGTACGAAGGTCGTAGTTCTTCTGGGCTGGCCTGCGCGGTCTAGCCTCTCCCCCGCCATGCACGAGGCAGGTTTTAGGGCCGTAGGGCTTGACTGGCGTTATGTGCCCGTAGACATCCCGCCGGGCCATCTCGAGGCGGCGCAAGCTCTGCTCAGGTCGCCATCTGTTGTCGGCGCAAACGTCACGATACCGCACAAGGAAGACGCCCTCGCCTTCGTAGACACGCTGACCCCGAGGGCCAGCGCGGCCGGAGCGTTGAACACCATCGTCAAGAGGGACGGCGCCATCCTCGGCGAGAACACCGACGGCCTGGGCCTTCTCCGAGCCCTTGCGGTGAAAGGAGCGAGGCCCGCGGGCCGGAAAGTGGTACTGTTCGGGGCCGGAGGGGCGGCAAGGGGCGCCGCCGCCGCGCTCGCCCAGGCCGGGGCCAGCGAACTCGTGGTCCTCAACCGCAGCCTCGACCGGGCCGTCCGGCTTGCGGACGTTGCGCTTGCCGCAAGCGCCGGGCAGCTCCGGGCCAGAGCGTATCCATGGTTTCACGAGGACGACGACCCGCGCCTCCTTCAGGATGCCGTTGACGGCGCCGGCATCGTGGTTAACACAACGCCTGTGACGCGCGATCCCGGGGCCAGCCCCATTCCCGATGAAGTCGTTGACAGGCTCTCGCCGGCACGGGACTGCGTCGTCTGTGACATGGTTTACAGGCCCGCCATGACCAGACTCCTCCGGCAGGGACAGGCCCTCGGCTTTCGGACTGTGTCAGGGCTTGAGATCCTCCTATACCAGGCGCTGCCGGCTTTCGAGGCGTGGACGGGCAAGAGCGCGCCGTCCGAGGTGATGGAAGCTGCGCTCTGGTCCGCGGCAGCCGCAATGGACCAGCCAGGGGGTGAACGGCTTGAGCACGCTCCGGTTTATGACGGGCGGTGAGTCGCACGGCCCCGCTCTCACCGTGGTGCTGGACGGCGTCCCGGCGGGTCTCCGTCTTGAGCCCGAGGACATCGAGCGAGACCTCGCCCGGCGACAGGGCGGCTACGGACGCGGGCAGCGTATGAGAATCGAGCGGGATCGCGCACGCGTCACGGCGGGCATCAGGGCCGGGCTAACCCTGGGCTCGCCCATTGTGGTGGAGATCCCAAACCTGGACTACCCCAACTGGGTGGACGTGATGAGCCCATGGGCTGAACCAGCAGACGAGGAACACCGCCCGCCTGCGGGTCCGCCGGAGCAGGGCGGAGTTGGCGCCGCGCGCCGGGGCCCGGTCACGATGCCCAGGCCGGGGCACGCAGACCTGGCAGGGGCACTCAAATTCGGGCACGACGACATAAGGAACGTCCTCGAACGGGCGAGTGCGAGGGAGACTGCTGCCAGGGTGACGGCTGGGGCCGTGGCAAGACGCCTCCTCGCAGAGTTCGGGGTCACCGTTGCCTCGCACGTCCTCTGCATCGGGGGAGAGTGGGCTCCGCCCCGGGAGTCCCTCCTGATGGGCCCGCCGGACCCGAAACTCTTAGAAATCGTGGAGTCGTCTCCGGTGCGATGCGCGGACGACGAGGCGGCCGCGAGGATGATGCGGCGGATCGACGAGGCAGCGTCTGTGGGGCAAAGCGTTGGGGGCGTGTTCCAGGTCATCGCATGGGGGCTTCCGCCCGGCCTCGGCACCTATACCCAGTGGGACCTGCGCCTCGATGGCAAACTCGCCCAGGCCGTCATGAGCATTCCGGGGGTCAAGGGCGTCGAGATCGGCGACGGCTTCCGGCTCGCGGAGCTGATGGGCGGCGCCGCCGCGGACGAGATGGTAGCTGCATCGTCAGGAATCCGACGGCTTTCGAACCACGGAGGCGGCCTCGAAGGTGGCATGACAAACGGGATGCCGCTGTGGCTGAACGCGGCGATGAAGCCGATAAACACGATGAGAGCGCCACTGCGTTCGGTTGAGCTGCGCACGGGGGGTGAAGGCGTGGCCCATTACGAGCGCGCCGACACCTGCGCCGTCCCGGCCTGTGCCGTGGTGGCCGAGGCCATGGTTGCGCTTGTGCTGGCCGACGCCTTCCTGGCGAAGTTCGGAGGCGACAGCGTCGGAGAGCTAGCGGCCCGCCTCAGCGCGTATCTCGAGGAAGTGGCACGAAGGTGCGGGGGCTCACGACAGTGACAGTACTTGCCTTCCGCTCTTCGAGCCGCAGTAGTGAGGAAGTCTACAGACTGGCAATTCCGGACTATTCAGGAGAGGGTCCAAGTGACACGCGAGCGCCTTTCGGGTAGGAACATAATACTTGCAGGATTCATGGGGGCGGGCAAGTCCTCCGTCGGTAGGTGCCTTGCCGCGCTGCTCGGGATGGCTCATCTCGATACTGACGCCCTCATTGAAGCCGAGGCAGGTGCCACCATCAGCGAGATCTTCCGGACGCGAGGGGAGACGTGGTTCAGACGCCTGGAAGCCCGCGCTGTGAGGCAGGCCTCGCAGCTCAACAACACCGTCATCTCCGTGGGCGGCGGAGCGCTCATCGACCAGCGCAACGTCAACGTCCTGAAGCGTGCAGGCATTCTCGTATGGCTGCGCACGTCCCCTGAGAGCGTCGTCGCCCGCCTGCGGGCGGAGGGCACGTCCAGCATAAACGCCAGGCCCGTGCTGGCCGGAAAGGCCGACCTCGAGCAAGTGCGGTCCCTCATGAGCGCGCGCGAGGATGGGTATCGGCAGGCACACATCGCGGTCGACACCGATGGAAAGCGCCCAGACGAGATCGCCTGCCAGATCGCCCGGGAGATAGCCTGGCAGATGGACTCTGGAGCGCGTATGCCTTGCAAGCTGAGTGATGGTGCAGAGGTGCCCGCGACTTTAGCGAGGGGTTGCCTGTGTCGCACTCGGGGACGGCGCCCCAAGCGGGGCGCCTTGACAAAACCCGTACAGCTGGATCGCCCTAACTCGTGCACGCTCGAGATCGTCGCAGGAGCTTCCGCGTACCCGTACCTTCTCGGATACGGCCTCCTCGCCCGTCCGGACACGTACCGAGCCGCCCTCGCCGCACTTGCCACCCCTGGGCGTCCAGGGTCCGGCGACGTGCGCCCGCCTGGCAGGATCATCGTGGTCACCACCCCCCTGCTCCGGTTGCTCTTTGGCGGGCGGCTCGAAGAAGGCCTTCGCGGCTGGCTCGGCCGCGATCCGTCCATCGTGTGGGCCATGGTCCCCGATGGCGAGAGAGCAAAAAGCCTCGCGACCTTGGCAAAGCTGTACGACCTCGCCGCAGCCTCCGGCGCGGGCCGCGACTCGCTGGCGATCGCCCTCGGAGGCGGCACCGTCGGCGACGTGGCCGGATTCTTCGCCGCCACATACATGCGCGGCATCAGGCTGGTCCAGGTCCCAACCACGCTCCTGGCAATGGTGGACAGCGCGATAGGCGGGAAGACCGCTATCAACCTTCGAGCCGCCAAGAACCTGGCGGGCACGTTCTGGCAGCCTGCGGCCGTTATAGCGGACATCGCTGCTCTGGGGACGTTGCCACTGCGCGATCTCACGAGCGGGCTAGCAGAAGTGGTCAAGGCCGCCGTCATCGGGGACCCAGGTCTCTTCGAAACCCTGGAGCACGTGGCCCGGGTAGCGGGCGGCGCCGACACCTGTTCGACGGATGGATGCCGCACCGCCGGCCTCCGGCGTCCGCGCGCCGCCAGGTTCGCCGCAGCGCGGACCCTCCAGCAGGAACCCGCCTTGTGGCAGGACATCGTCCGCGGGGCGGTCATGGTTAAGGCCAAGATCGTGGCCACGGACGAGCGCGACGCAGGGGACCGCCTCCTCCTCAACCTCGGCCACACGGTCGGCCACGCCATCGAACGGGCCGGCGGCTTTCGGCGCTGGACACACGGAGAAGCCGTGGCGATAGGTCTTGCCGCAGCTTGTCGCGCGTCCGCACGCCTGGGCTACTTTCAGGAGGACGCCTTGGCCCGGGTGATCCACCTGCTCACGGGGCTCGGGCTGCCGACGTCGGTCCCACTCGCGGACGGCGGCGCCCTCCGCGAATCTATCCTAGCCGCGATGGCCCTCGACAAGAAAGCCCGTGGGGGCAAGCTTCGGGTCGTGCTGCCGCTCTCCATAGGAAGATGCTCCATCTGCGAGGGTCCGGCCGCGGAAGCACTGGCGGAGGAGATAGTCATGCCTAGCCGGATCGCGCGGGCTGGTCCCAGCGGGATCACCCTCGGTGGCCCTCAGGGCGATCTGGCCACTAACTAATGCCACTTTCCCAGACACGAAATGCCGCGGCGCGGCCTCGTGGTTGCACCTGCTCTTTGAGTCACCGGTAACCCAGCAACCACCGGAAAACGGACAAGAATTAACGCACCCTGGCTTAGAGGACCGCGATGTGTGCAAGCGTGATACCGAGATGAGCACCTTTGCGAGATGCCCACGAGACAGGAGGGAAAAACATGGCGGACACTACTATCATGGTAATTCATGGCCCGAACCTGGACCGGTTGGGCGTGCGGGAGCCAGGTATCTATGGGTCTCAAACCCTTGACAGCATCAACGCTCTCATCGAACAGGAAGCGCGGGCCCTCGACGTAGCGGTGGAGATTCACCAGACGAACCACGAGGGCGAGATAGTGAGCCTCATATGGGACGCCGCGGACCGCTGTGACGGCCTGGTCATCAACCCTGCAGCGTACACCCATTACAGCATCGCAATCCGCGACGCCATCGCCGGTAGCGGGCTTCCAGCCATCGAAGTCCATCTTTCCAACATCCACGCCCGCGAGGAGTTCCGCCGCCAGTCGGTGATCGCCCCGGTGGCGCGCGGTCAGATTTCCGGCCTCGGCCCTCTGGGCTACGTTCTGGCGCTTCGGGCCCTGGTATCGCTCGCGAGGGACTAACTAAGAGGCACATCAAGCCCATATTCCGCGCCCAGGGCCTCTTCATGACCTCAGAGCCCCATGGCCTCAGGAGTACCTCAGGCAAGCCACCTGATGGCCCCTGCCGACGTCCTTGAGAACAGGCTGGGTCTCCTTGCAGGCGTCGGTCATCACGGGGCACCTCGTCCAGAACCTGCAGCCCGGAGGCGGGTTCAGAGGGCTAGGCACGTCCCCCTGGAGGATCAGCCTCTGGCGCTTGCGCCGCGGGTCGGGTATGGGGATCGCCGATATGAGGGCCTGGGTGTAAGGGTGGAGCGGCTCTGCGTAGATCTCTTCGCTGTCGGCCACTTCGATGAGCTTGCCCAGGTACATCACGCCCACTCTGTTGGAGATGTGCTTCACGACGTGCAGCCCGTGGGCGATGAAAAGGTAAGTGACCCCGAACCTGGCCTGGAGGTCTTCGAGGAGGTTCAGGATCTGACTCTGAATCGAGACGTCCAGCGCCGAAACAGGCTCATCGCACACAATGAGCTTGGGTGATGTGGCAAGGGCCCTTGCTATCCCGATCCTCTGGCGCTGCCCGCCGGAGAACTCGTGGGGGTACCTGCGCATGTGCTGCGGGGAAAGGCCCACCATGTCCAGCAGCTCCGCAACCCTCTCCTCAAGCGCCTTCCCCCTCTTCACAATCCCATGGTAGGCAAGAGCCTCCCCCACTATCTCCATGACGGTGTGCCGCGGATTCAGCGAACCGTATGGATCCTGGAAGATCACCTGCATTTGAGGGCGCATGCGGGCAAGTTGCCGCGAATCGAGCTTCATGAGATCTATCCCATCAAACAAGACCCGGCCTCTCGTGGGCTCTATTAGTCGCAATATGGCCCGAGCCGTCGTAGTCTTGCCGCAGCCGCTTTCGCCCACGAGGCCAAGCGTCTCACCGCGACGTATCGTGAAGCTCACGTCGTCAACGGCCTTGATCCAGCCCACTACCCTCCGGAAGACCCCGGCGCGGACCGGAAACCACTTGACAAGGCCCTCCACCTCAACCAGGTTCGGCGAGGCCTCGACCACACCCACCTCTTTCAACGCCACGCTCACTTAAGAACCCACCTCCTCAGGGGGCGAATCCCGGCGGAAACATCTCACCCTGCGGCCATCGATCACGCTGAGCGCCGGTGTCTTGACCCGGCAGATGTCCTGAGCCTCGGTGCATCTCGGATGGAACCTGCAGCCTGACGGGAGCTCGAGAAGGTTCGGAACAGACCCCTCGATGACGTGAAGCCGCACTTTGCCCGCCTCGAGCCTGGGTATCGATCTCAGCAAGGCGGCGGTGTACGGGTGTCGCGGGTCAGCGAACAGATCGTCACAGCAAGCTTCCTCCACGATCTGTCCGGCATACATCACCACGACCCTCTGGGCCATCTCCGCTATGACGCCAAGGTCGTGAGTGATGAGAAGCACGCTCATCCCGACCTCGTCTTTGAGCTGCCGTATGAGATCGAGAATCTGAGCCTGGATGGTGACGTCAAGGGCGGTCGTGGGCTCGTCTGCTATGAGAAGCTTGGGGTTGCACGAAAGCGCCATGGCGATCATCGCCCTCTGGCGCATCCCCCCGGACAGCTGGTGCGGAAACTCATCGATCCGCTTCTCTGGAAGGGGGATTCCGACGAGACGCAACATCTCAATGGCCTTCTCCCTGGCTTCGCGTCGCGAGGCCTTCTGGTGGAGGATTATCGCTTCGGAGATCTGCCTCCCTATGGTGAACACCGGGTTCAACGAAGTCATCGGCTCCTGGAATATCATGGAGATCTTGTTTCCGCGTATGGCCCGCATCTCATCGTGGGACAGCTTCAGGAGGTCCTGACCCTGAAACCAGATCTCTCCCGAGGTTATCTTACCGGGGGGAGACTGGATGAGTCGCATTATCGAAAGAGAGGTCACCGACTTGCCGCAGCCGGACTCCCCTACCATGCCCACGGTTTCGCCTTCGCCGATGCAAAACGACACCCTGTCCGCAGCTGTGACCACTCCGTCGTCGGTGAAGAACTTCGTCGTAAGGTTCTTTACTTGAACCAGATCCTTTGGCACCCGAAAGTCACCCCTATCTCTTCAGCCTCGGGTCCAGGGCATCCCGCAAACCATCACCGAACAGGTTGAAGGCGAGCACCGTCACTATGAGAGCGACGCCAGGCCAGATCCCGAAGAAAGGAGCAACCCGCAAGTAGGCCCTGGAGTCGTATATCATGTTCCCCCAGCTTGGGGCGGGCGGCTGAATGCCAAGGCCGAGGAAGGCGAGCCCCGCCTCGCCCATGATGGTCCCAGGGATGCTCAGGGTAATCGAGACAATCAGGGGCCCGAGACAGTTGGGAAGGATGTGCCGCACGATGATCCGGGCATCAGAAAAACCCTGGGCACGAGCGGCTTCCACATATTCCGATTCCTTCAGCTGCATCACGAGCCCGCGGACGAATCTCGACGTCCCGGCCCAGCCAAAAGCTGAAAATGCCAGTATGAGGACAGGCAGACTGGAGCCCAGGGCAAACCTTATCCCGATATAGAAGAGGAGGTCGGGAAAGGCCATCAGCACCTCGAGCACCCGGGATATGGCCATGTCTATCCATCCGCCGTAGTACCCGGCAACGGACCCCACGGTAATACCAATGATCCTTGTTATTACCTCGACCACTATGGCGAGGGTCAGCGAAACCCTTGCCCCGTAGATTATCCTCGAGAGGATATCACGCCCAAACTGGTCTGCTCCGAGGATGTACGTGCCGTTCCTCGTTATCTTCGAAGGTGAGCCGGGTCTCGCGAACCGCGCCCGCAAGTCCTGATCTGTGGGGCTCGCTGGCGCGAGGAAATCCGCGAAGATGCCAACAAACAGGACCAGCAGGACGAAAACAAGGCCTACCACAGCAGGTTTATTCCGCTTGAGCCTGCGCCAGGAATCCGCCCATAGAGTCCTACCGGCAGGGATCTTGCTTTCGCGTGTGAGAAGCCGCATCTCCTATCTTCTTGCCTCCTTATCGTGAGGGTCACTCCAGGCGGATCCTGGGATCAAGGTAGGCGTAAGAGATATCCACGATCAGAATGCCAACGCACAGCACGACCGCGCCGAAGAGAACCGTCCCCTGCATGAGAGGAAAGTCCCTTTGCTGCATGGCTTTCACGGCCAGGCTTCCAAGACCGGGTATGGCAAACACCGTTTCAGTGAAGAACGACCCGGTGAGAAGCCCCGAGATCTGCATCCCGATTATGGTCACAATGGGTATCATCGCGTTCCTCAGTGCGTGCGAGTAAATGACGATTTTCTCGGCAAGTCCCTTGGCCCGGGCGGTCCTGACGTAGTCCTGCCTGATGACATCCAACATCGTGGTACGCGTAAGACGAGCTATCGACGCCGAAAAGCGCGTCCCTAACACGATTGCCGGCAAAACCATGTGCCATGGGCTGTAATACCCCGAAATCGGAAACCACCTGAGGTAGTACCCGAACACCAGCTGAGCGATCATTGCGACCCAGAAAACCGGCGCCGATATCGCGGTGAGAGTCGCGACCATGGTGGCGTGGTCGAGAAAGGAGTATTGCTTCACCGCCGAGATGATGCCCACGGTCAGGCCTATGGCTATCGCCACCGCTGCAGCGGATAGAGCCAGCTTCGCGGTGGTCGGGAACGTCCTCATGATGAGTGCGGTCACCGGCTGCCGAAGCTTGTATGACATGCCAAGGTCTCCTCGCAGGGCGCCCGCGACGAACCGCAGATACTGGATGTGAAGCGGAGCGTCCAGGCCAAGCTCCTTCCTCACCATCGCGATAGTCTCCGGATCCGTGCGCTTGCCCAGCATTTCGATGACGGGATCGCCGGGGACCACGTTCATCAGGATGAAGGTGACCAGGGTTACCCCGATCAGGACCGGTATCATCATGAGAATCCGCCGTGTGACGTACTGCAGCAAAACCCCTCACCCCGCAATGACGCGCAAAGTCGCAAAGCACGCGAATGGCGCGAATAGCACAAGTGGCGCGAGCGGCGGGAGTGGCGCGGGCGCCGCGGGTCCCGCGCGTGCGGCGTGTCCGGCCTGCCCGGCGTGTCCGGCGCGTCCGGCGCGCGGCGTGCGGAGGGTGCCGCAGGTGCCGCAGGCACGACGGGTGCCGAGCGTGCGGCGAGTGCCGCGGGTGCCGCAAGCGGGGGTACGCCCACCTCCGGGCGTACCCCGCGGCCCGCGCGTCTCCCTTACTTGGTGCGTGTCCCTTACTTCCCAGGGGCGTCCTTCCAGGTGTGCTTGTAGCTATTGACTCCCGTGGGATGCATGATCACCCCGTGGACGTTCTTCTGGACCAGAAGAAGGTCAAGGGGATGAAGGAGCGGAACGATGGCGCAATCGTCCCTGATGATGATCGTCTCCGCTTCCTGGTACTTTCGGGCTCTGACCTTGGGATCCGTCTCCACCTTTGCCTCCTCGAGGAGTTTGGTGACCTTGTCGTTCCGATACTGCGTGGACATCATCTCAGAGGGATGGAAGTAAGTGTACAGATAGTTGTCGGGGTCTGGAATGTCAGCCCACCAGTTCCCGTAGTTCGCCGGAACCTTTCCCTTGGACCTCGCCTCACCGAAGGCCGCTCTCTCGGTGAGGACCACGTTCAGCTCTATACCAACCTGCTTGGCCATCTCTTGTATGGCGATGTTCGTGTCGCTAAGAGCCGTGCCTCCCCGCTGCCACGCTTCGCACTTCACAGACTTGCCCTCGGCTTTGAGTTCCTGGACGAGCTTCTTGGCCTTCTCGGGGTCATAAGGCAGCGCCGGTCCTTTGCCCATCTCGAACGCTCCCGGAATGCCGGGGGTCACGAAGCTGGTGGCCACCACCGCGTCGCCTCCCCAGATGGAGTCGATGATGGCCTGCTTGTCGATGCACATGGCGAGCGCCTTGCGAAGCCTTACATCTTTCCACGCCGGGTCGCTCATGTTGAACACGAAGTAGTACGTGGCAAGAGGCGTTGATTTTAGGAGCTGGTACCTACCGGTGCTGAGGAGCCTCTGTCGCTCTTCCGCCTCAGAGGGAACACCTATGACATCGAGATTGCCCGCCTCGAACTCCATGAGCGCGGTCGTGTAGTCCCCGATAATCCGGTAGTTGATGCCGTCGAGATAGGGAAGGCCCTCCTCAAAGTAGTTGGGGTTCCTTTCAAGGATGATCTCGGTGTTGGGGACGTATCTCTTGAGCTTGAACGGCCCTGTGCCGACCGGGTTGTGCGCCCACTTATCGCCTGCTTCGGTCACAAGCTTCTTGGAGTAGATTGAAGCCGAGGGCACCGCGAGGTTGGCAAGGAACGGCGCGTAAGGCTTTTCCAGCGTGAGCTTGAAGCGATACTTGTCGACGATGGTGATACCCGACACGGAGTCGGCCTTTCCGTTCATAAACTCCTTTGCGCCCTTGATGGGGTCAAAGAGCCACTTGCTGAGGCCGACCGGACCGAGCATCCGTTCGATGGTGAACTTAACGTCCTCGGAAGTAAGCTCGGTCTTGCCGTCGTGGAACTTGACCCCCTTTTTCAGCTCGAAGGAGTACACGAGGCCGTCCTTGGATATCTCAGGCATCTTGGCCAAAAGCTCCGGCTCGAGTTCCAGGGTCGCTCCTTTGTACCTGACGAGGGTATTGAAGATCTCCCTGGCGAGACCGTATACGGCGAGCGTGGTGTCTGCCTGCACGTCGAAGGTGCCCGGGTCTTCGCCAAAGTAATCGTTGAGGATGCCACCCGCTTTGGCGCTCGCCAGCGTTGCGGTGCCGCCCCACGCGAGCATCAAACTCAGAACCAGCATCGCACCCAGGGTCGTGGACACAAGCCTTCCGAGTTTCATCTTTGGGATTACCTCCTTATGTGGCTTTAGCGGCCGGCTGATATCGCGGCCCCGTTCCGAGATTGCTGTCTTCTACTCCTAACCTACTCTCCTGGACGCCCTACGCGTCTTGAGACCTTGAGCTTACCGAGCTCCTATCGACCCCCTTCCCTCTCCTCTCCTCTCCTCCCCTCTCCTCTCTTCCCGTCCCCTCCCGTCCCCTCCCATCCCATCCCATCCCATCCCATCCCATCCCGTCCCGTCCGGTCCCATCCCAGGGCGGCATCCGACTTTTCCTTGACCTGCCTCGCATGCTCGGATGATGGCAACCCCAGAGGTTGTTTCCAGGATAACAGGATAATTCGTTGAGACCCACTTTGATCCCTGCATGGTTTGCGATTGCTTTTCTTTTCCGTCGGGCCGCTCCGACGGATGGCTTTGCCGCAAGGCTCCGCAAGGTTCTGCTGGACGGCGCCAGTAGCCAGTTCCGACGGGCAGTTCCGGCGGGCAGCTTCGTCACGCGTCTCCGCCGAACGGCTTCGTCATGACCAGAACCGCGAGGCTGAGGCGCGGCTGGGATGCTGCCCAGGCCGATCGCCCTGGCCGTTCTCGAGCGTGCTGAGCTACACTGTTGTCCCTCTTTATTACCTAATGCACGAGGGGTGTCAAAATCCGGCTACTGGCCCGACGGGCCGGATTTTGGCGAACGCACCCCGTTTGGGGCGCCGTCCCCGAGTGCGACACTGCCAACCCGGCAACCACTGGAAAATGGACAGGGACTGGCGCACCCTCACCTAGCTGGCATCCTGTCCACATGCAACAGAGTAGTTGGCGTCGCAGAAACTCCCGTGCGTCCGGGAGGCGCCACCAGCAGGTGACGGGCCACGCGACGTCGAACGTCGGCTTGGAGCCGCGTGCGGATGGTCGGGCGTGGTGCGACGATTGCGCTCGGTATCGACGATTGCACTCGGTATCTGAGGCCGTAAAGGAGGTAGCCCACCGAGATGAAGACGTTGGTAGTGTACGATTCGGTGTTCGGCAACACAGAGCGAATAGCTCTGGCAATCGGCGGCGCACTCGCAACCGGCGGCGCCGGCACCACTGGTCGCAACTGGCACGTCGAGACGCTCCGCGTAGGCGACGTGAAGCCCGAATACTTGAATGGATTGGAATTGCTGATCGTTGGCTCCCCTACCCGAGCGTTTAGACCGACAAAGGCGATCACTGACTTCCTGAATGGCATTCCTTCGAACGGCTTAAAGGGCGTCGAGGTAGCGGCCTTTGATACTAGAATTTCCACGGCCGACGTGCGATCACGCTTTTTGAAAGTGATGGTGAGCCTGTTTGGATATGCCGCCAAACCCATAGCTGACAAACTTGTGCAGAAGGGAGGAGCGCTGATAGCTCCGCCTGAGGGGTTTTTCGTAAAGGCTTCCGAGGGCCCGCTGAAAGACGGTGAGCTTGAACGGGCCGTGGAGTGGGCAAAGGCGGTCGTAGCGGCCGTGGGAACACAGGGGCATTGATCCTCAGCTTGAGAGGAGTACTTGCTGTGTAGTTCGGTGTCGCCTGCCATGTGGGGGATGTCCGCCATCACGGTGGCGGCCGCGGCGGCGCCCGCCGTGTGGGCGCTATTCTGGCTTGCAGGCGGAGCATAGAGAGCAAAGAGCGTGCCTGTCGGCGCCAGCCTGCAGGCGAGCGTTTCATTATGGGTATCCAGACCTTGCAGCGATAGTCTGCGTCACCGGTGCTTCCTTTCGGCGAGGGGTACACCTCCAACTCTGGCCCTCCGCTGTGTTCAAGCCCAGTGGTCGGCAGGAGACCAACTTTGGCGCAGGGCTGCTCCGCGAGTGACCGGGTTCGCCGGTGACTTGGCCATGCTGGGTCCACCTTCAGGCGCGAGCCGCAGGAAGTGATCTCGTGGCGGCCAGGACGTCTCCCGAACTGGCAGTCAGGCGACCGGTCGTCCGCGAATCCTGGTCGTAAATCGTCCACCTTACCGCGTTACGGTTCGTGGCGGCCCTTGGGGTGGTGCATGGCGACCCAGGATCAGGCCGGGGTTGGTCTCGGGCAGACCAACCAAGCCGGGACACCTGGTCGCGGCGAGACCAGCCTCCCAGGCGACCACGTTTAGGCGACCACATCGTGGCATCGCCTGCAGAAGGGGCCTCACACGCGCCCGACCCGGAGGCGGCGATGACCCAGGGCGCCAGAATCGCTACACGCATCCCCTCTAACGCTGCTCGCATCCACCAGAGCGTCAGAGACCGGCGATCGGCAGCATCCCCTCCCCTGCACGGCAATGAGTTACGCATCTACCCCATCTATGCAAGTTTGCGAAGACCGGGGATAAGGCCCTTAAGGCGCTTCCGGGACACTGACGAATGATGGCACCTCCACCCTATAAGGGTACCCCACCCCCCTGGCCCTAGGCGATCTGGACGGGTCCTGCAGAGACGCTCTCGTTCGCCTCACTCACTTTCGCCTCACTCGTTCTGGTCCTGCCCGCAACCGCGTGCTTCCGCCATATTGAACGCAACGCAACGTGTGACGTCCCGCTGCCGGATAGCCACACCGGGAGGAACGGCGGATCCACTCGTCGAATGAAGGGTAGAATACACCCGAATCATGACGACCTGTGTTCGCGACCGCTCCCAGCTAAGAGGGGGCCGGGCTGGAGTGTTACATGGTATTGGGGTTTGCAGGGCGGTGTGGAAGCGCACACCGAAGTCGCGGCCCGGCGACTTGACCAAGTGAAAGTCTTTGCAAAAGACTCCACAGGCGGGAACTGCGGCTCATCCGGGAAGGAGACTGTTGCCGTGAATGGGAAGTGCCCTTTGCGAGAAGGCCAGATTCTCCTTGGTCCGTTGTTTAACGAAGCGATGCGGGTGGAGACAGTGCGCGCTAATGGCCCGGATACGTGGGTTATAGGGCTCGTCGGTACCCAATCAGAGCGTTTCCGCAAAGTCAATCTTACCTCTCGTGAGCTTGAGAGCCTTACGATCTTGGACAGGGACTACAGTTACGATGGCGACGGACGGCTCCTGAGGCTTGGGCTTCAAGCCTATTCCCTGGGTATCGCGTACGAGTTTGACCCGTACTTCGGCCTTTCCATCTCGCGTGTAGATCCATTGCCGCATCAACTTGAGGCGGTCTATGACTACTTGCTCAAGCTCCCCAGGGTCCGATTTCTCCTAGCGGATGATGCCGGGGCGGGTAAGACGATCATGGCTGGTCTCCTCATTCGCGAATTGGAACTACGGGGCCTTGCCGAGCGAATCCTGATTGTTTGCCCGGCCAACCTCACCTTCCAGTGGCAGCGAGAACTTAAGGAGAAGTTCGATGAGAAGTTCCTCGTCTTTAAGGGCCACGACATTCGCCACCAGTTCGGTATGAATCAGTGGCTTGAACAGAGCCGGGTCATCACTTCCCTCGATCTGGCTAAGCGCGAGGACATTCTACCTGGCCTGCGCCAGGTTCATTGGGACCTGGTCATCGTTGACGAGGCACACCGTATGTCGGCGGCGGATGAGAGCCACAAGAGCCAGCGTTACAAACTGGGAGAACTCCTGCGGGATACCTCGGACCACCTGCTTTTGCTCACCGCGACGCCGCACAAGGGTGACCCGTTGAACTTCAGCTTCTTCCTTCAACTCCTGGACGCGGACGCCTATGCTGATGTCAAGTCGATTCGGGAAGCGATGGACCATAGGCGGGCGCCTTTTTATCTGCGACGCACCAAAGAGGCCATGGTCTACTTCCCTGAGCGCCAACTTGATGGCCGGTGGGTGGCCAGGAAGATCTTCACCAAACGTATTCCCCACACCGTTGAGTTCCATATCGACGGCGCGGAGTTTGATCTCTACCGAGATGTCACCCGTTTCGTCAAACAACAGAGTGCAAGGGCGGCGGCACAAGGCGCTGACCCACGTGCCCGCGCTGTCGGATTTCTGATGTCTCTCTATCAGCGCCGCCTGGCCTCCAGCGCCTATGCGATACGCCAATCTTTGGAGAACCGGGCCAGGCGCCTGGAGCAAGGGTTGCAGCGAGCCCAGGAGTTGGCCCGCCAAGCGCCTCCCGATCTTCCCGATCCTGAAGAACTGGAAGAGATGGAGGAGAGTGAGCGCGAACGTTTTGAGGAGATGCTGGAAGCCATCACTCTGGCCAATAACGCCCAGGAAGTGGAGGAAGAGGTGGATGAACTGCGGCGGCTGGCCGGTCAAGCTCAGGCCGTGGAGGAATCGGAGGCAGAGGCCAAGCTGGCGAAGCTCAAGGAGCTTCTCCAAAACGAAGGCTTCTTTGATCACCCTGATAAGCGTCTTCTCATTTTCACCGAGTTCAAGGACACCTTGGATTACCTGATGAAGAAGCTTGATTCCTGGGGCTTTCGTGTGGGCTGCATCCACGGCGGTATGAGGCCAGGCTCCCGAGACGAACCGGGCACGCGCCTTTACGCGGAACAGCAGTTCCGCGAGGGGGCAATCCAGGTCCTTGTGGCTACTGAAGCGGCTGGCGAGGGCATCAACCTCCAGGTCTGCAACATACTTTTCAACTATGATATTCCGTGGAACCCCAACCGCCTCGAACAGCGTATGGGCCGTATCCACCGGTATGGACAGCGAAAGGACTGCCTGATTTTCAACTTCGTGGCCTCGAACACCATTGAGGGCCGGGTGCTGCAAAGACTATTGGATAAGCTCCAGGAAATCCGCGATGCCTTGGATGACGACGCCGTCTTCAACGTCGTCGGTGAGATTCTCCCGGTTGCTCAAATAGAACGGGTACTTCGGGATTACTACGCCGGGCGCTTGGGCGATGCTGACCTCGAAGAGCGGCTACTCAGGAACGTAGATGAGAGGCACTTTCGGGCAATCTGTGAGAACGCCCTAGAAGGGTTGGCCACCAAGAAGCTTAATTTGGAGATGCTCGTCGAGCGGCGTGCCAGGGCTCAGGAGCGGCGGGTCGTACCCGAGACCATCGCCCGGTTCATGCGGGAGGCGGCTGGCTACGTGCCATTCAGTCTCAAGGCCGTCTCCACTCTTCCGCACACTTTCGAGCCGGGAAGAACCCCTACCGTGTTGCGCCGTTACGAGAGAGACCCTGATTGGAGACTTCCTTCCCTGGCCGACAAGTATCCACGTTGCTCGACTGACCGCGAGACGGCAGAGGCTAACAACCTGGAATGGGTCACGCCTGGTCACCCTCTCTTTGAAGCAATCCGGAGGCATACCTACGCGCTGGCCCGTGATGTATTCGCGAAAGGGGCGACCTTCTACTCGCTCCAACACGAAAAACCTGCGCGCATCGATTTCTACCGGGCGCGGGTGGTAGATGGCCTCGGGCAGGTGGTCCACGAGCGGCTGTTTGCGGTTGAGGTTACGGAGGATAGGGAGCCACGCCTGAGGGAACCGAATCTGCTTGGGAACTTCACGCCGGGTGAAGCCCCAAGCAACCTTCCTCCGCTCGCTATGCTGCCCGAACCTACGGCCTGGCTCAATGAGCACGCGTTGGCATCGTTCCTTGAAGAGACCCGCCAGGAGCGTGTTGCGGAAGTGAAACGTATTGCAGCACATGTAGAGCTTTCACTCACGGAACTCCTGCAACGGGCCGACGAGGATATTGGCCGGGCCGCGGACGAGGTTGAACAGAAGATCCCCGGTGCAGAGGGCCGACTCGCCCAGGCAGAAGCACGGCATGCAGAGCTCCTGGCTCGCCGCGAGCGGCGGAAGCAGGAACTGGAGCAGCAGCGTTCGTTGTCATTGCAGGCAGTGGAACGGCTGGCGAGCGTGCTCGTGCTGCCTCATCCGGAGCGCAAGGCACCCGACGTCCAGCGGCTCCAGCCTGACCCTGAGACTGAAGCTATCGCCATGCACGTGGTCATGGAATACGAGAGGGCACAGGGCCGGCAAGTCTACGACGTGCATGAAAAGAATCTGGGATATGACATCACCAGCCTCGATCTCGACTCCGGTGAGTTACGCCTCATCGAAGTCAAGGGCCTGAGTGAGGCTGCAGGGATGATTCTTCTTACGCCCAACGAGCGCCGTGTGGCCGAGGATCGCCGTGACTGCTACTGGCTCTATATCGTCACTGACTGTAAGACTGTCCCGCAGCTGCAGAAGCCGATCAAGGACCCCGCGCGGTTCCCGTGGCACGAGGTGACGAAGGTTCAGCATTACTGGCTGGAGGTGGATGCGTTGGCGGGGGAGATGCAAGTCCGAGAGAATCTAGCCAGCTATGGGGGAGAAAAATGAGCGGCCTCTTTCCCGACAATGTGATGACAGCTCTCAAAGATGCCATGGTTAAGGTCTTCTGGACCAAGAGCCATCTCCGCAGGATTCTTGCCCAGTGTGGTGTCCCGCAGTCCCTGATTACTGCACAGGATTGGGAGGGATATAAGTATCACATCGTTGACCCGATTCTCACTACACTCAACGAGTCTCAGGATGGTTTAGGGCCGCTTCGGCGGATCTTGGCCGCGACCCTGAATTACTCGGACTGTGGTCATCTCTTGCGGTGGACAGACGGACAAAGGCTTAAGCGCGAAGCCGAAGTGGCCGTGGAGCGTCTTGGCCTGTTAGTGGAAAAGCATGATGAGAAACTTCGCGCCGAGTGTGAACGACTCGCTCAACGAGAGGCCCGGGCGGAAAAGAATCGATCCAGGCAGGCCTTCAACCAGCAACTCGGCTCCTTAAAGGAGCGTTTCCTACAATTCCACGCGTCCGCAGACAAGCAAGCACGTGGCTACAGCCTTGAGCAGCTCCTATACGATCTATTCTCCGTTTTTGAGCTTCAGCCGCGTGGACCTTTCCGGGTTCAGGGCGAGCAGATCGATGGCGCGTTTGTGCTTGATGGCGACGTCTTCCTCCTTGAAGCCAAGTGGCAGGAGGCACCAGTGAAGCTTGCGGAACTACGCGACCTGGATGGTGCAGTTGCTTCCAATCTCGACAATACCCTCGGACTGTTCGTAGCGATCAACGGCTTCAGCGAGGACGCGCTTCAAAGGTACCGTGAGGGGGGTCGGCCTCGGCTAATCTGCATGGATGGCACGGATATCATAGCTGTGTTGGAAGAGCGCATCGACTTGCGGGACTTGCTCCGGCGTAAGAAGCAAATTGCGTCGCAGCAAGGCATCATATTTGTTTCTGCTTGGGACATTCTTCAAGGGAAGGGTGCGTAGATGGTGATCCCAAAGGAATGTAAACGCCTCGCCGAAGTCGACTTCCCCATCGCTGTTGTTTCAAAACATGCGGTGCGGGAGAAGTCGATCCGCCATGGGCATCCGTCCACGCTGCATCTGTGGTGGGCGCGGCGCCCGTTGGCATCGTGCCGGGCGATGCTCCTGGGGTTGCTTTGGCCAGATCCCTGCGATCCGTTGTGCCCTGTGGAATTCAGACAGAAGACGCGAGAGCTTTTGCCACGCGTCCAGGGTAGCATTGGTCCTACCGACGCCGATCTCCGCAAGGCCCTTCTCAGGTTCATTGGGGATTTCGCCAACTGGGACCTGTCTTCGAACGATAACTATCTGGAGGTTAGTCGGGAGCTTGTGAAGGTGGCTTACGGTGGCGAGCCACCGCTGGTGGTTGATCCCTTTGCCGGAGGAGGGTCTATCCCGCTAGAGGCGCTGAGGGTGGGCTGCGACGCCTTTGCCAGCGACCTCAACCCCGTTGCTTGCCTGATTCTCAAAGTCATGCTGGAGGATATCCCTCGTCACGGCCCTGAACTGGCCGACGAACTACGGCGTGTGGGCAAAGAGATCAGGGAACGGGCCGAAGCAGAGCTGGCCGAGTTTTATCCAAAGGACCCAGACGGTGCTGTACCCATCGCTTATCTGTGGGCGCGTACGGTTCGGTGCGAATCGCCCAACTGTGGTGCAGAGATTCCGCTCGTGCGGTCGTTTTGGCTATGCAAAAAGGCTAACCGTAAGCGAGCCCTCCGCTATGAGATATCGCCTGCCGTCCGTCAGGCAGGAGGTCAGTTGGAGCCACCACGGATTGAGTTTGAAGTTTTTGAGCCGGAGTTAGACAAGGATGTCCCCAACGGTACGGTAACACGTGCCAGAGCCACCTGCCCGGCCTGCGGGGCAGTATTGCCGCCTGACCGGGTGCGAGTGCAACTTGCCGCGCAGCGTGGAGGAGCAGATGTAGTTTTCGATGACAACGGTAACCGCATCGCTGGGGCGCGCCTTTTGGCCGTGGTGACCCTCCAGCCAGGGGGGCAAGGCCGCCACTACCGCTTGGCCACCGATCGTGACTACGAGGCTGTCTGGAAAGCTCAGAAGCGGCTTAAGGCGATTCTCGATGAATGGGCTCGAGGGGGTAAGAGAGGACTCTGTCCAGTGCCAGATGAACCCACACCTACTGGAGGCGGCTCGGGTGCCGGACGAGCGTTTAGCGTGCAAAAGTATGGTATGCTTCAGTGGGGCGACCTCTTCACCGCACGGCAGAAGGTAGGGCTAATAACGTTGATACGGCTCATCGCACAGAGACAGAAGGAAGAGATGGTACCAATCGGACACCTGCTGGGCCTTTCCGTCACGCGGCTCGCAGACTACTTCAGTCAACAATGCGTTTGGCACATTCCGAAGCAGCTCGTAGCCCATACGTTCGGCCGGCAAGCATTGCCTATTACCTGGGACTTCTCTGAGATCGGGCCATTTGGAGAAGGGCCAGGCAATTATCCAGGAGCAATTGAGTGGATAGGCAAGGTCATTGAGAGTTCCATGTCAACAAAGACTGGGCAAACGCAGCTTTGCGATGCCTCAAAACCTTTCTTGCCCGAGGAGTCTGCCAGTATTTGGTTCACCGATCCACCCTATTACGACGCGGTTCCCTACGCTGACCTCTCCGACTTCTTTTTTGTGTGGCTGAAGCGTACTTTGCCGGGGCATCCACTGTTGCGTGACCCGTTTGACTCCTCTAATCCGTTAACGCCAAAAACCGCAGAGGCGGTGCAGGATGAACGCTCGCTCTCAGCGGACGGTAGGCCCAAGGACCGAGAATTCTACGAACAGGCTATGGCCCGGGCCTTTGCCGAGGGACGCCGCATCCTACGTGAGGATGGTGTTGGTTCTGTTATCTTCGCCCATAAGACTACAGAAGGCTGGGAGGCACTACTTACAGGTCTTATCCAGGGAGGGTGGACTATCACTGGTTCCTGGCCCATCGCGACCGAAATGGGATCACGTCTCCGGGCCCGCGACTCCGCCGCCCTTGCCACCAGCGTTCACCTCATTTGCCGCCCTCGCCCTGAAGATGCGCCCGTGGGGGATTGGGCTGACGTGCTGCGTGAACTCCCCAAGCGGGTCGGCAACTGGATGGAGCGCCTGCAAAGCGAAGGCATACGCGGTGCGGACCTGGTTTTCGCCTGTATCGGCCCGGCTTTGGAAATCTTCAGCCGCTACAGCCGCGTCGAGACTGCCGAAGGACGAGAAGTGACCCTGGCGGAATATCTACAGAAGGTCTGGGAAGTAGTCGGTCGGACGGCGCTGGAGCAAGTCCTAGGGACGGCTGAGGCTAGTGCGCGGAACGGTGCTGCTGGGGCGCTGGAAGAAGATGCACGCCTTACCGCGCTCTTTCTCTGGACGCTTCAGAGCACGAACGGCGAGTGGGCCAACAATGGTAGCGAGGAAACCGACGACGGAGGGTCACCCGGGGATGATGATGAAGATGAGGGAGATGAGGAAGAGGTTGCAACACGCGCCAAGCCGAAAGGATACACCCTAGTCTTCGACGTTGTGCGCCGTTTTGCCCAGCCTCTCGGGATCGACCTGCCCAAGTGGGAAGGCAAGATCATCGAGACTAAGAAGGGGGTCGTGCGACTGCTCCCGGTGGCTGAACGGGCTAAGCAGCTCTTTGGCAAAGATAGCGCTCAGGCTGTTGAAGAATGGTTGGAGGGCGTAACTAATAGTGGCGCAAGACAGTTGAGTCTCTTCCCCCAACATGAAGAGGGTGGTAGCCCGAAAAGCATGGTAGGTGGCAGGAGCCGGCGAAAGATGAACATCAACGTTACTAGCGAAACCTTGGAGACTGCCAACAAGACCACTACCCTTGACCGCGTCCACATGGCCATGCTTCTTCAGGCTGGCGGCCAGACTAACGCGTTGCGGGCGCTCTTCAAGGCTGAGCAGGAACGCGGGCCGGATTTTCTACGGCTGGCAAATGCGCTTTCGGCCCTATATCCAAAGGGTAGCGAGGAAAAGCGACTACTTGACGCCATGCTCCTGGCGCTACCGAGGTAGAGGCGGTGATAAAGATGGGGGTCACCTCGCGAGCGATTTGGCAATTAGCAGGGGGATCAACATCCCGATCATTTGCCGATATCTTTCTGAAATATGGCGTAGGACTTATCGGGCCGGGGGATCCAGGTCCCTGGTCTCCTGAACGATACGCCCATGATCTTGCGCTCCAAGGGGTAGTGGGCCGTTTTGCCACTGAGGTCGAGATCGGCGATGTATTTCTATTGCGTACAGGCATTTCTACGCTATGCGCGGTGGGCATCGTGGCGAGCGAGTATATGTACCTTGAGCAATTTGACGATGTATGTGGGTGGGATCTCCAGCATGCCCGCCGGGTACGGTGGTATAGGCTGCCGCAGAAATACACCTTTAGGACCCTAGTTTTTGGAGCCAATCCGACACGTTTTTCCCGGACATGGAGCGAGGAGGTCGTAGATTTTGCGGAGCGTTTCCTCAATTCCCCGCCTCTCGACTGGCAACTGGCACCGTTGCCACCTCTTCCCTGCGAAGAGCCACATCTAGAAGACGTACCGCATTCTCTCCAGGGTATCATCGCAGAGGCTAATGATCTGGTGCCATTGCTGAGAGATCGGCAGGTACTTGGTGAGCTTCCCAGCGAAGACGAGATGATCGCGCATTTCGTGGTCCCTTTCTTGCGGATCTTGGGCTGGCCGCCGGAGAAGATAGCCGTAAAATGGCGGTACGTAGATGTAGCTGTTTTCCGTGCTCTACCACGAATACCTGACAACTGCCAGTTCGTAATCGAAGCTAAGCGCCTAGACGCAGGTGTCGAAGGAGCCCTGGCGCAGGCCAAAGCGTACTTAGAGAAGCTCGGCGTGTCCCGAGACGTGATTGTGACGGACGGTATCCGTTACCGTGTGTATTCCTCCAAGAATGATTTTGAGCCCTTAGCCTATGCGAACCTGATTCGACTGAAGAAGTCTGCGACCAAGCTTTTTGAGTATCTGAGTAACCGGAGGGGGGAGGGTCATGGAACCCTGGTATAAAGTCGTCGTACCGCGAAAGGAAGTCCGGGAAGGTCGCTCGTTTAACCCGGATGAGTTCGCGATTGCCCTGGAGCAGGTGGTCTCAGGTACCGCTCCGGACGACTACCGAGACCCAGCGCAATTCTTCGCCCGCACGTACTTCACCAGAGCACTGCGGGAGCATGCTGGTATGGTGCTACGAAGGCTTTCAGGTCAGATCGAGAACACGGCGCCGGTCCTCACACTGATCACCCAGTTTGGCGGCGGTAAGACCCATACGCTGACGGCCTTGTATCACCTTGCCACCAACGGAGAAAAGGCTGCCGGGTATGTCGGGGTCCCGGGTCTGGTTAGGGAAGCGGGGCTCTCTGCGGTACCCAAGGCGCGAGTAGCTGTGTTTGTTGGCAACGCTTGGGACCCCCAGGAAGGTCGCGAGACTCCCTGGATCGATATTGCACGCCAGATTGCAGGAGACAGGGGTGTAGAGGCTTTAGGCAAAGCAGCTGAGACAGTTCCGCCCGGCACCGAGGCCATAGCGCGCGTTTTTGAAGCAGCGGGTTCGTCTGTACTTATCTTGTTCGATGAGGTTCTTAATTTCTTGAACCGCCATCGGGGGATGGCCGAGCAATTCCATGCCTTCATCCAAAACCTGACCGTCGCTACCATGGGCACCGCGAAGGCCGCCACAGTGATCAGTCTGCCCCGCAGCCAAGTAGAGATGACTGAGTGGGACCTCCTGTGGCAAGAAAAGATCACGAAGGTCGTGCGACGGGTAGCCAAGGACCTCATCGTCAATGACGAGAGCGAGATCAGTGAAGTTGTCCGGCGCCGACTTTTCGAGCATCTCGGAGACGAGAGGGTCAGAAAGAAGGTTGCCGGAGCCTTTGCGGACTGGTGTTTTGATCGGCGGGCGCAGCTCCCGCCAGAATGGACGGCTGTCGATACTGCTACGACCGAAGCCAGGGCCAGGGAATTCCTCCGCAGCCGCTTCGAGGCCTGTTACCCGTTCCATCCGGCGACTCTTTCTGTGTTTCAGCGGAAATGGCAGGCCCTTCCCCAGTATCAGCAGACTCGCGGTACTTTAGCCATGCTGGCCCAGTGGATTTCGTGGGCGTATAAAGAGGGCTTCACAAAGGCACATAAAGAGCCCTTAATTACTCTAGGTTCGGCACCTCTGGATGTTCCTACCTTCCGTAGCCTCGTCCTTGGCCAGTTGGGAGAATCCCGCCTCGTCGCCGCCATCGACGCGGACATCGCCGGGGACCATTCCCATGCAAGGGCTCTGGATGCCGATTCCAAGGGACCACTCAGGGACATTCATCGTCGGGTTGGTACCACCATCCTCTTTGAGTCCACGGGCGGCCAAACGGAAAAAGTAGCCCACCTCCCCGAGTTGCGGTTCGCCTTGGGTAGTCCTGAGGTGGATACGACATCCATCGATAACGCTGCATTGGCTCTAGAAGACAAATCATATTTTATTAGGAGGGTAGGCTCCGACGGATTCAAGATCGGTTATCAGGCCACGCTGAAGAAAGTAGTCAACGATCGCCGCGCTTCCCTAGATGAGGAGAATGAGGTTAGGCCCGCCCTTGGAAAGCTCGTGGAAGACGAGTTCCGCCGCGGCGCCACCGCTCAGATTGTGTTTTTCCCTTCCGATTCGGCAGACATACCCGATGCGCCTAAGCTCACTCTCGTGGTATTGGACCCGGAATATGAGTGGACGGGTAGTAGCTCTCTCAGAGAACAGGTCGCGGAATGGACAAAGCAGCGCGGGAAGTCTCCGCGGCTCTATCCCGGCGCATTGGTGTGGTGCATCAAGAAGCCTGGTCGAGATCTGCGCGACAAGGTTGAGCTATGGCTTGCCTGGAAGTGCGTGGAGAAGGAGATCATCGAGGGTACATTGGGCAGTGACTTCGATCCGGCGGAGAAAGCTGACGTGCACTCAAAGGCGGCAACAGCGGGAGAAGATAGCAAGGATGAAGTCTGGGCAAGCTACCGATTCGTTGTGGTTGCGGATAACTATGGGTCAGATGGGCTTAAGGTTATCGACCTCGGCGCAGGTCATTCCTCAAGCGGGGAGACTCTCTGTGGAAGGGTCATCTCTGCCCTAAAGTCGGAAGGTTTGCTCAGCGAATCTGTCGGCGCTGGCTACATCGAACGCAACTGGCCACCAGCGCTGAAAGGATCCGGGGCGTGGCCGCTCGCAAGTCTGAGACAGAGCTTCCTGAATGGGTCGCTCACGAGACTCCTCGATCCAGACACAGTCCTCCGGAGCAAGATCGTCGAGTTCGTCACACGGGGTGATTTCGGACTTGCTTCCGGCGAAAAACCCGATGGAACCTACGAACGGGTCTGGTTTCAAGAGCCTGTAGACCGGGAAGAAGTAGCCTTCGATCCTCATGTCTTCCTGTTGACAAAGGCCAAAGCTCAAGCGCTCAAGGCAAGCGTTCAGCCAGAGCCTGTTCCCGATCCAAAGCCCGAGTCACTTCCGGGGCCCTCTCCAGTTCCTGGACCAGGTCCCGGGCCGGGTCCGACTCAGGAAGCAGAACCCGGAACGCCTGGACCTGGTGTCGGGACAAGGACTGTCCGCCTTGTCGGTACTCTCCCCCCGGAAGTGTGGAATCGTCTAGGCACGAAGATCTTGCCAAAACTCAGGTCGGGCGCTGACCTACGGATCAACGTCGATTTCTCGGTTGTTATCGATGCTGTAGAAGCCGGCCCAGCGTGACGTCGCCAGTGCCGGAGAAATCGTCGCCGGTGGCTGAATGAGGAAGCCCC